>JAPOVA010000016.1 GCA_026708385.1 Simkaniaceae bacterium
CTACGAAGGCGACCCCAAATTACCGGACAGATATTTTTAAGGGCAATACCGATAGAGGTCCCAAAGGAAGAAATGTGTAAATCTCTTAGTTGAAGAGTGATTGGAAGCGTAAAGAAAAAAAATCCGAACCTCTCCTTGACAAAGAGGTTCGGGTTGCACAAGATTGCGCGTGCCAACAACGCAAAAGGCAGTCGAAGGATATCACCCCTCCTCCTTTTCGTCAATCGGCAAAATTTACAAACGCCCGAACAAGGAGAGACTTCATGTCACAAATTTGTGAAAAAAATACTGAAAACGAAGACTTTGAGGTTGAAACATATGCCTGTTTAGAGAATAATGTACCCGTACATCGGCACCCTATCAATCAGAAATTGACAGACGAGGTCGATGCACAAGAAAAAGAGCAAGAAAAACTCAACAATCTAGGGGTAGACAAGGTGAAAGAGTGGTACGAAAAAAGACTGAAGCAAAGAGAGGAATTTCCGACACAGGTTCTTCCGGAGGGGTTGCGCGATACGATTGAGGAGGTTGTGAAGTTGGAGGGGTTGTACCCTCAAGCAGTAGCCTCCGGATTTTTGGCAGCTTCCGCCATATCGACTCAGGCGGGATTCGATGTGGTGAGTGCTTTCAGAGAGAGAATGAATCTCTCCCTTTACTTCCTCACCATTTGCGGTCCCGGAAGGAGGAAGAGTCGGATTCACAAATTGGCTTTTCAACACATCAGGGACTACCAGGATATGGTGAACGCCAACAGAGACGAGACTGATGAGAAGCCGATCCGGCAGTTGTTGGTGTCGGACGCCACGGTTGAAGCAATCACCGAGAAGTGTGCGGGAGACGACAAGTACTTTTCTCTATGCAGCCCCGAAGCGATTCGTGTTCTTGAGGGATACAGCCTCGACGAAAAGAGGATGGCTTATGCGTTGGGAGTCTACAACTCCCTTTACGAGACGGAGTCGTCGGATGTATTACGGGCATCGGGCAGAAAAAACATCCCCGAGGGATATCGCTTCTCCATTCACCTCATGGGGCAACCCATGGCAACCTTCCCCTTCCTCAATACCAAGGCAGTCAAAGATTCGGGCCTTTTAGCACGCTTTCTCATCGTCACTCCGGCAAGAAATGAGGGGCTGTTGGCGTCTCCCTTCGGCAATGCCAACACGTCCGACGTCTTATTGACCTACCGGACGGCTATGACTCTGTTGCTCGAGCAGGAAGGAATGTTCTACAAGATCCCCCTATCCGAGGGAGCGACCCATATTCTTAAATCCTTCGATCGGATGATTTTCGAGAGAAACACGGACCGCGGCTACCTCACCTCGGCCAAAGAGTTTATGGCCAAGGAGGTCTCCCTTGCAACCAAGTTGAGCTGTATCTGCTATCTGGTCGACGTCGCATACGGTTTTGTGAAACGGGAAGTCCCTTTTTCCTCTAGTGGAATGGAAGTACCGGAGGTCTTCGCCGAAGCGGGGTGCGCCCTTGCCGAATACTACCTCAACGAACAGATGGTAGCGATGGATATCGCTCACATGTCGAAGGAAGAGGAGGCCGAAATTCTGATCTATGAGGAATTAAAGACTATGGAGAAGGGTTGGCATTTTAAGGCGGCACACATCTCCCTATCGGGAGTTCTCAATTCACACTTCGGCAACAACAACATCCAAGGAAAGGACGAGCTCTACTACATCGAAAAGAGGTTGAGGTCGCTTTGGAACCAGGGGGTCGTCGGTGTAGGTGATGCAGGTAGTCCGGATAAGTCAGGTAAATGGGATATACAGAACTGCAATCTGAAGTGGACCTACAAGAACAGCGTCGTCGGGAGGTAGATCATGGGAGGAAGAGAGTTCTTGGAAGCCGTGGTCGCTGCGAAGTTGCTCCCCGAGCACAGGTACGGAAGCACGGAAACGGGGTCGGAAGACGTCGAGTACGCTTCGGCATGTCCTAGGTGCGGTGGAGTCGATAGATTCATTCTGTGGCCGTTTAAAGGGCATTGCGGACGATTCTGGTGTAGACGTTGCAACTACACAGGCGACGGCATCAACTTTTGCAGGGATCAGCTCGGGGATTCGTTCGCTAGGGCTCTCTCCAGGCTAAGGTTGCATCCTTATTTCTCGCGCGCGCGCGGGGGGAAGGGGGGATCTAAGGGGGGTTCCACCCCCTCTACCCCCGCCGTAGGGATTTCAAAAGCTCAGGCAGAAAAAAAAGCATGCGGGGGCTGCGCCCCGCATCCTGCGGAGGGGGAGCTCTCCAAACGACTTGACCCTCCTCGAGCTGAGGGCATCGCCCCCTCGGCAACAAGTGCGGTTGCGAGTGCTGAAGAGCTCCCGCTTCAAGGAGTGCCCTCCTCGAAAGGAGCGCCCTCCCCGCAGGCACACGGAGAGGGGGCCCGAAGGGACCACTCTAATTCTTTGACAGAGCATTTTCCAAAAGAACAAAAAAAGAAGGACACGGTGTGTCCTTCCTCCAAACCCGGTAAACCCGGTTCAGAGGTATGCTCCTCGGAGGGGAGCCCTCAAGGCTCATCCTCATCCGAGGAGTTGCATACGTCCCTTGGGGCAAATGCCCCAGCATTATACGTAGGTACTAAGTCTTTAAATTTGTCTGATCAGATAGTCGAATCCATCCTTCCCCCTCCGACGGGTGCGCCGGTGGCGCCCCCGGAGAGGGGGATGGAAACGACATCAGACAACGGAAAAGATATAAAAGGGAAAAGGACGCGCGCGCGCACGTGTAGGGGAGACCTAGGTATCCGCGCTCGGTCGGAGGGGGTTCCGGTGGAACCCCGGTCTAGTGATGAAAAAACGACACGAGAAAACGGAAAAGGTATAATAGAGAAAAGGACGCGCGCGCACGAGGGGGGAGGGGATGGTCGTGTCCTCCGGTACCGGAAGAAGATGGACGAAATCAGCCGGGCCTTTAAGAAAAACCTCTTGGAGTACAAGGTAGCCGGGTTCCGCGATGCGACGAAGCAACGGAAAGATTCTCGAACGAAGAAGTGGATGCACCGGGAGGTGAAGGAGTGGGTGCATCAGGAGGTGCACTCACCGCACGTGGGTCTTTTGCGAGGAATGAGGGGGCTGAACGTCGAGACATTGCACATGCTCCGAATAGGGTTGGTGCAAAAGCCCTTCTTCATGAAGGGGTGCGAGTGCGGCATGACCGAAAAGAAGTGGGTCGTGGTGCAACCGGGCTATACGATACCGATCTTTGACCCGGAGAAGAGGTCGGAGGTAGTGACGATCAAAGTCAGGGTGTTTGACGACGCAAAGTACAGGTATTGCTTCCTCCCCTGCCCGACGAAAGTACCCTCCTACGTAATTGGCCCTAGGAATGCGAGAATCGCCATTATAAGCGAGTCCGAGTTCGGAGCCATGCTATGGTACCAAGAAACGCCCGGATCGCTTTGTGTGGGCCTTGGAGGGGCTAGAAAGCCTATCGACGAGTACACACACAACCTCCTCAAGAAGATCGGCCTCATTTTCATCTCCATGGACTCCGACGATCCCGGTAAAGAAGCCGCCGTCTCCCTACTCAAAAAGTACCCTCAGGCAATCCTATTCCGATGCGGTGTCTCCAAGACGTGGGAAGATTGCCATATCGACGGAAAGGCCTCCCTTTCGAAGATCATACAGCCCTATGAGACGGCTTTTGACGAAGGGGTGCTTTCCTCGGAAGAGGAGACGTTGGAAAAAGGGGAGGAGGAAGAGATGGCGGCCGTATTGGGTCGGGAGACACGTAAGAGGTGGGCTATGGGAGACATAGAATTCATTCACAACCGTGTTTTGGCCGGGCAAAAGGAGTGGAAGAACGATTCCGTTGCCCCAAAAGCCCGTAATCCGTAAGATGGTCGGGTTCCTATGCAAAACTAAGGCGGTAAAGGATATGGACGATGAATGTTGCGAAGCTTTCCTGGAAGCTATTGATCGATTGCGCTTGGTGCTGGAAAAAATAGAGACGTCTGTCGGCGCCATGGCAGACGCAGTAATTCAGAAGGTGAGCAGAGGCCGTACCTTGTATATCAAAGAAGGCGCGTATTCTCGTTCGAGAGAGAGTTTGATGAATCTGTTGTATGAGAAAGGTGTTGCCGACATAAGGACCCTACCCTTACGAGAGGGGGGTGGAAAGGAAAAGCCCGGTTGTCCGGACTGATTCACGAAGAGAGCTTCTCGTCGATGACGCGGGAGCACTTGGCCATCAAGTCCAACCATGTCT
>JAPOVA010000027.1 GCA_026708385.1 Simkaniaceae bacterium
ACCGGATACGCAACGGTGAGAACAGTTCCCCACGTAGCTGGCCATCGGAGTCCGTCTTGCTTCAAAGAGGGACCATGGTATAAAAAAAACTATTTACGTACAACCCGCTACGAGAAATCTTTCCACGAGTAGGGTATCCGGTCTCCGGAGTCGGTGACATGCACATAGACCTTCTGCTCGGTCTTCTTCGTGTATTTCGCGGGATCAATGCCGTCTTGGCGCATCTTGTATGTGTCGATCCCTCTACTCCCGGAGGTCTTCCGCTTGACAATCCGCATCCCGTACGAATAGACGGTATCCGCGGGAAGCTCCTCCATCATTGCTCTGAGATCTTTTTTTCTCTGTAGCAAGAGGGCTTCTTCTCGCCGTATCTCTCTGTAGGAAGAGACCAGGTCGGCCATGTAGTCGTCTTCGAGGACAAGGGGGAGTTCTCTCTCTTCCCTCCACGGGTTTTCTTCCTTCTTCAAGGAGAGGAGAAACTCTTTCGCCTTGGTGACGAGCGTCCCTTGTATGGCTTTGTCGGACTCAATGGCCCGTTCGATCACCTCCGGGTCTTCCCCCTCTACCACATCGTTGACGAGGCAGAGAAGGGAGCCCTTCTCCACTCCGGTCACATAGAGTTGCCATTGAAGTTGATAGACCCATGAGGAAGGGATGACCCCCGAGGCGAACCGGGAGCGCACCGACTCTCTTACGGGACATTTGATCTCGATGAGCTTCCGATCGTACGGACAGAATCCGTCGAGAGAGGCCTTGAATAGGGGATTATCCTTCGAGGAGACGCAGAGCGGAACGACGGGCTCTATCTTCTCGTCGGCCCGTTCCCGGTTGTAATACTCCCGGACAAGGGGCTCCATCTCCTTCCCGTACGAGGTGGCGGGAGTGTCAAGCCGTTTGACATTCTCCCCCTTCTTGTCGTCCCAGAGTCGGGCTACCGTGTTGTAGTTGTTGATCCCCATCAGAATGGGGACGTCGGAGGCTCCTATCCCTTCTTGTCTCCATCCGTACCACTTATCGCTTCCCTGCTCAAAGTCGTGTATCGCAAACGATTGCGGAATCTCTTTGATGTCGGGAAAAGAAGGCTCCTTACTTTTCTTCGGAGCCGGGTGTAAAGTCGACATCAATGCCTCCCGGAATAAAGGTTGCCGTTGCTCTTTTTAAAGCCTCTTCGGCCATCTCTTCTACCAGGCCGTCACCGACAAATCCCTTTGTATCCTCCTTACGCTCAGGGCCATCGTTGGGTGTGAAGTCACAGTCGTATCCCGTGATGTCGCATAGCCGATCCTCGAACCACTCCTCTACGGGGCCGTCGGCCGCATAGCTCTTTCTCGTAAGAAAAAAGGTCCCCGTCACAGCCATCGCAATGAGAGCAACCAGTGTGGCTAATAGGACGATCTTCTCTTTAGGTCTCGTATAATCCATATCCGCATCTCTCCTACTTGCTATTGTATACTTTCCTTATACTCGCTTTCGTAATTATCGTCGTCAAAGATAAATTCCTCATTCGGCAACTCTTCTCCTGCTCCGTCCAATACTTTCATCTTAAAGGCTCGGACCGTCATCTCCGGTCTCACGGCATTCTTGCGCGGAGGGGCCATCTCCCCCAGTATGAAGAGCTTTGTCCCCGCCTCCACTTTTTGCAATATCTTCATGTGCCTGCCGAGGATATTTCCCCTGACCGAGACCATCCACCATGTCCCGGAGTGACTCCCCCTCACGAAGAAGGGGAAATAGGCAAAGGTTCCCCCGTTGTCACTTTCTTTGCGGATTGCCTGACGGAGAGCTATTCCCACCAGTTGTACCAGTTGCACTTTTTCCCCCTTTTTTGATCATCGACAAACACCCTCGGAGTTGATCGGGAGTCATCTCTTCCACCGAAGCGACGTTGTAGAAGGCGAGCAACCCCTCCTCCCGTGAGGGGTGGGTTTCGAGAAACTTCCTCACCACCGAGAGCGGTCTCATCACCCTCTCTGCCGGTGCCTCCCCCTGTGGCGGGAAGAAAGCTCTCTCACTTCTCATATCGTCATCCGGAGAACAGAACCCCAGCCCCAAAAAGGAGGTGATGCTGTACCGTCTCAGGTAGGAGATCGCCGATCCGTACTCTTGGTATTTCCGGTCTCCGGGTTCGGGGAGGGAGATGCGATGCGACTTGCACCATCCCCCCTTGTGGTGTAGCTCGGTGTCGAGGAAGTGTACCCCCTCTTCGAAGGAAAGGGGTTGCAGGACGAAAAGATCGTGCTTCGCCAAGAGCGGTTCGATCACCCCGAGAAGTTTGCCCAACGGCATGAAGTTGTATCGGGTTGCCCCGAACTTTACCTCGTCCTTTTTGACCAACGGTCCAAGTTCTTTTTTAAACTTGAGTACCGCCTCTACCCACTTCACTCGGGGATGATCATTCTTTTCGCTTTCTCTGAGAGAGTCCGTTTTTGTCTTCACTTCCTCTACGGTTGCCATAAAATCTTTACCTCTTGCCCTATTTAGGATAATCGTCTAGTATGCATTTTACCATGGACGTTCGAAATATTAAAGAGATATGGACTTGGAAACCAAAGAAATTAGTCATCCGAACAGAGGGGGAAGGAAGAAGGGGTGGAGGAAAGAACCCGATACGAAACCCGGCAATTCCGTAGACCTCTTCATCACCACGATAGGCATAAGCAACAAATTACTTGCCGATGAGTTGGGGGTCTCTACCAAGACCGTAGCTAAATACAGAAAAGATATGTCATTTCATACCGATGCTTTCTTTGACGCTGTCCGGAGCTCTATGCGTTTTCTCGTCTATAATAAGGGAAAAAAAATTCCGGACCGGTGGTGGGAGGAATTGGAATTTTTACGAGGGACTGCAGGAGTGATAAAGAAGTGTCTCTGCCGGAAGAACTAGAAAAAGGGAATCTCGCCCCCCTTCCCCAATCGGGAAAGTTCTCGGGGGAGATCAATATGTTCTTGCGAAAGCTGCACCAACATATCAAAATGAAACGGGAGATTTATTTCTCGGGTAGAATGAACGCCGAGATTAAGGACGGAAGTGCCGAACTGGTCGATTTCTCCGAAGGGCTTGAAGAAGACGTACTCCGGTTTCTCGGAAGAGCTATGCGGGAAGGGGTCCTTTTTGCAAGAAAGTATACCCACCGTCACAAAGGGGGCATGTGGTTCGTGGTCTTTTCGGCCGATTTGCCCAAGTACATGGTCCACTGCTTCCCTTTTCTCACCGAGGCGGTGCAGGAAAACTTGATGAAGATGCTCTTCGCTTTCACGAAAGCCTACCGGATTTCCCTCCCCGAACAGGTAGACGACGGGGGTAAGGAAGAGGTGTTGTGGAAATACAAAGAAAAGGAATTCCGCTTTGGGAGACGACTCATTGAAGTGGCTCAGATTTCGAAAAGGGACCCGAACCCGAAAGGTCCCGATGGGCTCTCCGATCGGAGTCGACGAAGTTTGGCTTATGGGGATTTTCGATGACCCCTATCGGCAGTGGTCTCTTGTCGGTCGGGAACTCTCCTCCAAGGAGAAGAAGGTGCTCTCCGCCTATGTCCGACTCCGCGGAGAAGAGATCAACAAGAGAAAGGGAAGTGCGAAGACTTGGTTTCTAAACGGTCTGCGCCCGGTTGCGTACAGCCGAAGAAGGATGGTGCACGGATACCTCCGGTGGCTTCTCGATTGAAAGAGACCGTTGCTATTAATCACCCCTACCGATGTAATGGACGGGAGTCGACCTTAGCTCCTCTATGACTGATCCGTAGCCTAAGGGGGAAGTCGACTCTTTTTTTTCCCGGTTGAGATTAATGGACGGGCGAAGTAGAGTGGGGTGCTGTTTCCATTTGTGAGTCGGCTTTCCTGCCCGCTACCGAGAAATCGGTAGGCGAGGGATGCTTGACAGCACTGCCTTCAAAGAAAATATATTGGCAGGTTGGCCGGCTCCTTTTTATCAGGAGAATCCCCATGTCGGACCCGTTGCCTCCCTTG
>JAPOVA010000031.1:0-16010 GCA_026708385.1 Simkaniaceae bacterium
ACCGGATCGGTTGGCCGGGAAATGTTTTTCGCAACAGGGCGAAAAGGCGGGAGATACCTCCCCTGTTGTGGGCCGTATCAACGATGACACCGTCACAAACCCTCTCAAAGCGAAGGGGAGCTCTTTTTCGACTTCCCGCAAGAGCGGCGCTACGTGGGATCGAGTACCGGTGGCGAAGAATAACAAAGGCCTCTAAAGCAATACTTTCCGCCTCTCTTCCCAAACCCCTCTTCTTCGCCACCGTGTAGGAAGCTCCCTTTTCCTTTGCCTTATCGCGGAGAAGGGGAAGGTCGGCATCGGGGCCCACGATAAGGGGCACCCCCTCTTTGATGATACCCCCCTTTTCCGTCGCAATCTCGTCGCGCGTCCGGCCCAATATCTCTTCGTGATCGAAACCGATCGACGTAATGATGGTGAGAATCGGCCGGATAATGTTCGTCATATCGAATCTTCCTCCGATCCCGGTTTCAATGACGGCGACCTCCACCCCCTTCTCGGCAAAATAGGAAAAGGCGAGCAGGGTGGTGACTTCGAAAAATCGCGGCTCCCTCACCAAACGGAAGAGCCTCCGAAGGAGAGAGGCCACCTCTTCCTCGGCAATCATCTCCCCGTCGATCGTCACTCTTTCCCGGTAGCGGAAAAGGTGAGGGGAGGTGAAGAGGCCGGTTCTATAACCGCTCTCGGACAGGGCGTGGGCAATCTTATGAGCAACCGACCCCTTCCCGTCGGTCCCGGCGATGTGGATGGTCCGGTATCGCCTGTGGGGATTGCCGAGATGTTCCGCATACCGTTGCATCCCGGCGAACCCCGCCTCTCTTTCCCTCGGTTTTCGCAGGGAAAAGAGGGTGGCGATCAGGTCGTCGTAAGTTGTGTCGCAAGAATCGCTCAAAAGATCCGGACCTCCCTTTCCAACGCGATGCCCGCTTTCTCCCATACGCACGCTTCGATGGTTTCGATCAGTTCGAGAACGTCCCGTGAACGGGCCCCTCCCGTATTGACGATGAAATTGGCATGTACCGGAGAGACGATCGCCCCTCCGACCCGTTTCCCCTTAAGGCCGCACCGATCGATCAGATAGCCCGCCCCGTGCCCCCCTTCCGGATTCCGGAAGATGCAACCCGCAGAGGGAAGTGCGTACGGTTGGGTAGCTTTGCGACGCTTCATGATATCGCCCCTCTTGCAGTCGGTTCGGCGGAGAGATCGCAGTGCGAATACCGCGCTCACGATCGGCGCACCCGTTTTTTGAAAAGGGGATCTTCGATACCCGAAAGCGCTACGTGTGACATCCGTTGTCCGGAGCTCCCCCCCCTCATCGATATGGGAAACCGACTGCAGGCAGGTTGCCGTATCGCCCCCGTCAGCCCCCGCGTTCATGAAGATCGCCCCTCCGATCGACCCCGGAATCCCCACACCGAACTCGAGCCCCGAAAGACCGACCCGGGAGAGTTTGGCACTGAGTTTCGGGAAAGCATGACCCGCACCGACCTCTACGCTACCTCCATTGATGTGGCAAAAGTCAATCGCGTTCAAGGCGATGAACCCGGAAAATCCTCGATCATCAAACAGGACATTCGACCCTTTTCCGATGACGACGAAAGGCACTGTGTTCTCCAAGGCGAAGCGGTATGCAACGACCATCTCCTCGATCGATCGGACGTGGGCAAAGTAGGTGGCGGGTCCGCCTATACGAAACGAGGTGTGGGGTGCCAGGGGACGATCACGTAAGATGTTCGGTCTCATCGATTCTCAAGGGCTATCCATGCTCTTGTAGATGGTATCGATAACCGCATTGACAAACTCGCCCCCCTCGGGAGTGCCGAATTTCCGGCTCAATCGAATTGCCTCGGCCATGACCACTTGCGGGGGGACGGAGGTATCGAAAAGGAGTTCGTATACGGCGAGTCGCAACACGTTTTTCTCTACGTTGGAGATCCTCTCGAACGCATAAGCGGTCGATGCGTTTTGAATGTGTCCGTCAATCGTAGCCATGTGATCGTATACGTTTCGCATCCTCTCGTAGGCTTGTCGCAACACCTTTCTCGTCACTCCCGACTCATCACGGCAGACCGACGCGAGCTCCCGGGCGCTACACCCTCGGGTAACGTTCTCGCTAAAAATCATACGAAAGACGATCTCACGCATCTTTCTTCGAGGAAAGGACATACTACTCACCACCCCTTGCATCGCCTCCGATTATATTCCGGTCGCAAGACCGAAAGCAACCCGAGGAACACCTCCGTCAACGCAAAGTAAAGATGTCCCTGTTCGGAATCGACCTCACAATGAAGAACGTCCTTGACAAGGTCGGCAACGGAAAAGCACAATCGCCCTTACGGGAGTGCTTGGCTATGATCAGTCGAAAAATTGTTTTTGTCCGCATAGCCGGGTTGCTCATTCCCTCTCTCTTTCTCTTTGCCGGGACCGAAAAACATAAGGAGCACGGTAAGCAAACCTACTACTACGACACCTCCCGTGAAGGACAAACTGCCAAAACGACAACGACATGGACGGTAAAGAATGAAAAAGGTCTTCTCCGACTGCACGGCAAAGACGGAAAGGGCGAAACGAACGTGACCGTATCGCCCGGACCGGACACCGAAAGTTTCAGCTATCGCGAGACGAAGAGCGGATCCGGATATGCCATCGAGAGAGATCGCACTTATGTGTCGGTCAAAAAAACCGACAACGGGCAGACGGTAGAAAAGCGACTCTATGTCGGTAGCACCCCATGGATTCAGGAATTCGACTTCAGTCTGCGCCCCTTCATCCTCTCTTCATCACCCGCTTTCAAGTTTTATATCGTACATCCCGAAAAGCTCTCCTTGCACCACCTCGTTGCCACAAAATCTTCAACCTCCGTGCCGGTACGGATCGGTGGCAAGGAGTATAAAGCGATTCCGGTAACGATCTCCCTATCGGGATTGAAGAAATTCTTCTGGAAAGCCGATCTCATGTTCGAGAAAACGACGGGTGATCTTCTAACCTACAGGGCAAATGACGGACCGGGAACACCCGTCGTTACCACGGTTTTTTCCGGCAAAAAACCCAAGGGGTGATAGGTTCATGGATCGAAAGACCGTCCTCATCACCGGAATCAATCGAGGCATCGGTCGCGCCTTGGCCCTCCTCTTCGCAGAGAAGGGGTACGAAGTCATCGGTACCTGTCGCTCATCCGATCAGGGACCCTCTTCGGATAACCTGACCGTAGAAACACTCGATATCCGCGATGACGGTGCCATCACCTCCCTTGCAAAAAAATATGAGGGTACCCCGATCGACATTCTGATCAACAACGCCGGAATACTCTACGCAGAGACCGGATCGGCATGGCAGGAAAGCCCCGTCCGCATCGGTTCTTTTTCCCGTACCGATATCATGAAGACCATCGACGTAAATACGGTCGGAACCCTCATGGTGACCGAAGCATTTACCCCTCACCTCCTCCGGTCACGGGAAAAATTGATCGTTACCGTTTCGAGTCATGCCGGAAGTATCGAAAATAGCAGTCGGGGTGTCGGAGGCTTTATGGCCTACCGGATCAGCAAGGCCGCTCTGAACATGGGCATGCAGGAGTTTGCCGGAGAGCTCAAAAACCGGGGAGTACGCGTCCTTCTGCTACACCCGGGATGGGTGCGTACCGATATGGGGGGCAAAAACGCCGCCATCGATACCGATACGAGCGCCCGAGGCCTCATCGACGTTATCGAGCACAAAGACCGGTTTCCTACGGGAGGTTTCTACGACTACGAGGGGCATAAACTTCCGTTTTAGGAAAGGAGCGGAGGCGCGAGATTCTACTACGAAAGGCCGGTCGGGCGATCTCGCAGACGGACCGTCCGTGTAAACGTAAAATGTGGAAAAGAGCAAGCTATGGCAATCCGATGTGACGGTGTCACACCAATGGAGAACATAGACCCGGGCCCCGCCGGCACAAACCGGCCGCCGGTCGTTGCCCCCGGGGGAGCTGATCGGCAGAATTTCGGAGATGTAGTCTTAGCACCTGCCGTAGCGGCCAACCACATGGCTTAACGGAACATAGGGCCATTTCGAAATGGGGGAGAGACGGTATGCGCTGTTTCCACTTGGGCTACGGGGACACTCGTGACCGGATCATGTTGTGCTACAGGTTGCGGAGTGGGCGGGCTTCCAAAACGACCGTCAAGCCGTGTAGCCGTCCCCTTCTCCTCGTTCTCGGACCACACAACACCCCGTTCCCAACCTTATTGCCGACGCCACGGCACCCTCCTCTTTACCATTCAACCTACCGGCGGGAAAAGAGTATACCACGTCTCTATCTCCCTGAAAACACCTACGAACCGGACTCGGATACATCAAAGAGAGATAGCTTGCTGGGGAGGACGTCCAAACAGTCGTCTCCCTTCTCGAAGAAATGCGGAACTTAAGGTTCGACGGGTGCTACGGACAAAACTTCTTTACCTCCCACCACGGCATATCGGGTAAAGAGCTTTCCTCCGGATCAAAAACGGTCGCCTCAGAAAAGCTCTCGGACAATTCCGTCGAATCCGGACAAGTCTGCTGCGACTCACATGCATTCACCCAGTCGATTAGAGTCTTCGTACAGAGATTACATTTCCGGGCACATTCCGAGAGTGATTGCCGATTGCCCCCGCAAAACCAGTAGTCCAACACCCTTGTCTTTTGCGCTTCGCTAAAAACCCGCCGTTTCCCCTTCTCCGGCGGGAAGAAATAGGGGTGGTCACCTCGAATCTCTCCTTGCGCAGGGACATTTGCCCTCTTTCTCCCTACCATACTCTTTCGGGAGAAGTCTTTTGAGTCCCCGATGTAGTTGGAAACGGTGACCGACCTTATTCCGGATCGAAGGTCTGCCAAAAGTTTCCTGTAGTCGATTCTTCGCAGAATATCGTCATCTAAATATAAGTCCGCAAAAATCGGATAGGCTTCACATCCCCATCTTATCCAACTCGATAAAGAGGAAGCGTTGACACCGATCTCCTCGGCACATACACCAATGCTCTTAGTTCTTCTTACCTCCAAGGCATAGTCTACGATTGCACATTTCTCCGTCTCGGTATACTTCCTTCGCTCCCGACCCTTCGGAAGAGGTTTAAACCAAAGAGGGGGCCCTCCCGGAAACTTACGGGTCCACACAGCCGTACCATCGCAGTCGTTCACAGGCCACACAGCCCCCTGCCCTTCACCTATTGCCGATGCCATGGCACCCCCCTATCTCAAGCATTCAATCGTCTAAAGCGGGGGAGTGTACCACACCATCCCCTAATGAACAACGACAGTCTTGCGAAAGATAAAGTTCGAAACGAACCGCACCGGAACCGGGCAAATCAAAGAAAGCATTCAGCGGTCGGGGTGATCCCCTCCGGACACAATAGAAATCGTAAGGGCCGATAAACGCCTCATCGTTCTCGATATTTTCAAGGAGCTTCCGCATGTACTCGGGGGAAGGCAACTCACCCTTCGGATGTGCCGGCAACTTGGTCCCCAAGCGGTACGAAGCGACGTCGATCGGCTTACTCGTGTCCCTCAATGCATATTCGACAACGGTCTCGTTTGTGTCCTTGCATCGGTGATCACTTCTTCAAGCTCGGCCCTTGCTTCTTCCTTCGATCGCTTAATCTTGCGGTCTTCTTCTTTGGTACGGATGCACATACGGCAACAGCTCCCGGATGTAAGGTATGGCTTACACAGCACCCGGCAAACGTTCCGGGCACTCCCCCAAGTACCGACCCCACCGCCGTTGTCCCGGCAACGAAGAGAACCCCTAGGCAAAACCGGCACACAAAAAGCAAGCGGTCTCATTGTCGGTTCTCCTAAGAAACCGGAAAGGACCACACCCCACTCCGTCGGCCTTGCGAACAACCTCAACCTCCTCTTTGGGGAAAGACACGGGAACACTACGGTCGGACTCCCTCGGGGCCGACTTTGAGACAATGGCAGTATCAAGTTGAGTTGTCATAAATTGCTCCCCTACGGAACTTTACATTTAAACTGACGATGCATCCACGGACTCGTTCGCCTCGCCCGGCAAACAACCCACCGAAGGACTCTCACCATGTAGGGACGGCCGGCGCAGGTTCCGGAGAAGGGGACTCGGACTTCGGTTGTTCGATGATCACTTCCTCAAGCTCGGGTTTCACCCCCTTCTCCTGCCGTTCGGCCTTACAACGCCCTTCACAACCAAATGTGAAACCCGCCCCATACGAACGATGCCTTAAAACGACAGTCCGGGTTTACCGAAGATGGGTGTCACAACGGACGAAATGACCAAGGGAGATACGGCAACCCCCAACTCGATTCCGCTAAGCAAGCGCGACCGACCCGACCAAACGCCGGACAAGATGTGTAATACGGACAGAACAACCGACACAACCTTGGCGATCCGATGCAAATCCCCGAAATAGCTATGCACTCCGGGCATTGTCAGCCTCGAGCTTGAGAAAACAACGGAGATCAACACCCCCCTGTTTCAGGAAAGAGGGATCGCTATCCATGTGGGACGCCCTTTATTCAAGAAAAGATTTGTCACACCCGTCCGATAGCCGATGCCTTCGGTTACCTCAATTCAGGTTCTCTCGGACAAGCCGGTTGACTACGGTTTTAAAGGCCCCCGACCTCACTGTGTTTCAACTTTTACCCACAGCAAGGGCATCTACCCGATCAGCTTCGCTTTCGCCGATCACTTCATCCGCGAGCTCTTCATCCCGTACGACCCCGTCGGGAATGCCCTCACACCCCCCGCCGGTGGCCACTGCACAACAAACTTGCCCGTAGAAGCGTCAATACTCGCAATCATCGCCGGATAATGCCTGTTCCTCTCCCTCGAACTGATTGAGCCCCTCTTCCTTAACCGGAGCATCGGCCTCCATCCCCACCTCCGACGTCTTGAGATGTGCCGTCGTCCACTCCTCAGCTACGTTTGCTCCTCGCCTCAACTCGGCAATAGCTCTGTCAAACTCCTCAATAGCCTCGGATTCGGATTCATCCCCCGACGGCAACAACAGCGTGACAACTCGAGCAGACGGTTTTGATTCGTCTCGTTGGGAACACCTATCGGATCGCTGATAGGGCACCTTCATACACCTCTTGGAAGGAATCGCTACGGCAACAACCTGCTTGCCGGACCCCAACGAGCCTCCGATCAAGTCCGTGACCCTTTCGGAGACCCCTTCTTCCCGAAAGGCACATCGCGTTTCCCGCTCCTCAACACCCCGTGTCGGGGAACCACCCCGTGAACTTTTAAAACAGCCAAAACAAGACATCTTTCCTCCCCGGGGTTGATCGTCCCGGGGAGGGTATCATACGCGGGGTATGCGAGACAAGTCGGTAAGGGATAACGGCAGACGCCAATCCCATAACTACCGTCACCACATAGGGTCGTGAGAGAGCAAGTTCCGGACCGGTGATCACGTGGAGGTGAACATTCGGCCCGGAAGACGGGGAGCTTACTACGAGAGCTGATAAGATTAAAGGAGGTTCTTTACACATAGCTTTCCTTCCGGCGCCGGAAAAGTAACTTTGTATGTGGTATCACCTTAATTGAAGTTTTATAAAGAAACCCTTTGTTGTGGCTCCGCACTCCGGATGGAAACCCCCATATTGATTGCGGAGTCTGTTCTTGTTTTCGGCGCCGTCCGTTGCCATCAAAGGTCGCACGTGCTACCCTTTTTCGGTCAGGATCTTTACCTTTAGGAGAGAAGATGTCTTATATGCTCTGTTGTGCGGCTCGTAGAGAGCCTACGCCACCCCCTGTCGTCGATACGACCCACGATTACGAGGCCGTTGTTCGACAACCCGCCGTATCAATGGTGGACACAGACAACAATCGGATGAATGCTATTAGTCGTCGGATGGATACTATTAGTGATCGGATAGATATTATTAGTAATCTGGTGGATCGTATGTCTAACAGATTGGATGATCGGATCGACAAACTCTCTTTAGAGATAACGGAGATAAAAGGCATGTTCCGAACTTTCACGGACAAGCTTACGGAAGAAAGTGTGGGAGAGGTCCCCGAAGTGGCGGAAGAGAGAGAAAGGGAAAAGCCGGAAGAAATCGATCGGGGCATAGAACAGGTTCTCTGCAAGGAAATGTATCCCGGAGGGGATGTGAGCCCTGTTTCCGAAGCTCGTCCCGATCGGAAGTGAGAGACGTGTCCTGTGATATGCCTTGCTTTGGATGTTGTGGCCGGCCTTCGGGGCCGAGTCCCGCTCCGGTTCCCGAGGTCGCACCCGAGCCCGTAATCACTAAACCGGGGGCGACATTTATCGGTTCTCGGGGAGAATAGGGCTATGCCGGGGGGTGACCCCCGGTGTATGTACCAATACGCTCCTGCGGAACATGGCGGCGCCGGCAGGGGCGGGGCGAAATGTGCCGGAGGGGCATGGCGTATGGAGCTACGTGATAGTGCAAGCTTCCCGTGTCCCCGGTAGAAGTGCTTGAGATGTAAGTATGGATGGCTTGTGTCCCGCTTTTCGCAAAGGGGCGGGCCGTGTCTCGGAAGGTCTTTTGTAGGTAGAGAGGTGAGAAATGTCTTGTTTTTGCCGTGGTCCTAAGTCGGTCCTCCGCCTCCTGAAGAGTCGAAGCGCATCCTTGACGAAGTTCCTCGGAGGTCGCCCGAGGGGAAAGGTGGGGCGAGACTCTCTTCTCGTGTGGCCGGGGTTGCCCCCACCCCACCCGAACAATCCATCGATGACGCCGACCCCTCCCCACCCCCTATGGATCGAGAGAGGAGGAAGGCGCATGTATTGGAAATGGACGAGCTACTCGCCGAGTCGGATGTGACGAGGGCGATGCTTTCCATCAAGCAGTCGGACTCCGAAGCTGATCCGGCATCAAGCACCCCCGTTGCATCGTCTCCCCCCGACTGCGGGCGGGAGGTTGCCGACGCACAACCGTGCATTTCCGAATGATGAGGCAGGGAGACGAGAGAGTCTCGGGGCCATAAAACGGGGGGGTCGTGGCAACGGTGGCCATACGGTTGGCGTCTGCCGTTTTTCCCTACCGACTTGCCTCGCCTACCCCGAGCATGATACCCTTCCCGGGATTATCAATCCCAAGGAGGAAAAAATGTCCTGTTTTAGCTGTTTTTCAAGTGCACGAAACGACTCCCCGACGCGGCATGTTGGAGGGGAGGAAACGAGGTGCGCTTTTCTCGAAGAGAATGTCTCCGAAGGGATCATGGACTTGGTCGGGGAGTCATCGGGGTCCGACAAGCAGATTGTCTCCATCGCGGTTCCTTCCGGGGGACGTACGAAGGTGCTTTATCGGCAGTCCGATAGGTGTCTCCAACAAAACGAATCAAAGCTACCTGCTAAGCTTGTCAAGCTATCGTCGCCGGAAGAGGGAGAGTCTGTTCCGGAGTTCGGCAACCTTCTTGCCGAGTTGAGGCGAAAGGAGAATTTGACCGAGAAGTTGACGACGACACCTCTCAAGGCACCGGAGGTGGGGGTGGAGACCGGTATTCCCGTTGTAGACCGTTCGCCCACTTCCGGTCCCGTCGCTCCGCCCACCGTTTCGCGTACTAAGGAAGAGGAGGTCAATGAGGCCGAGGCAGGAGAACAGGTATTTTTCGATTATTGCAAGTATCGACGCTTCTAAAGGCAAGTTTGTTATGCAGTGGCCACCGCGGGGGTGTGAGGGCATTCCCGACGAGGTCGTACGGGATGAAGAGCTCGCGGATGAAATGATTGGGGAAAACGAAACTGATCGGGTAGATATCCTTACCGTAGGTGCGCTGAAGCGCAGTGAGGTCGAGACTTCTAAAACCGTAGTCAGGATTGATCCCCTCTTCCTTCAGAGTGTCCGAGAGAACCTGAATTGAAGTAGCCGAAAACATCCGCTATCGTATCTTGCAGGGAGCACTTCGTCGGGGAAGTCGAGCTTGCCGGACTCTGTTGCAACCTTCCTTGGCCCTTTGGCAAAGAAGTTGAATCATACGACAGCACACGCCGTCAGTCAGAGCACCGGAAATACCGGAAAGGTGCTCATGATAGACGAATTCGCGTCAAAGGGGGGCAACGTGGTCGTGCCAAGCACATGGCGGAAATGCTCGAGCGGGCAAAAATCATGAGCGCGGGGGGTGTTCACTCACAAGGAACTCCTTCGGGGCTTCCAAAGAGATTTGGGCTTCACCACATGCCGATCTTTGCTTCAATCAACCTACCCCCGGCCATTCGAGATGACGGTGTTTTGAGGAACCGTTTTATCATATTCATCATCACTAAAAAAAGAAGGCCGAGGAGGGCTAAAAGAGCTTAAGGAAGGGGAGAGAAAGGGTATTCCGGGTCGCCTTGTCGCGTACATGTTGGCCCTTTGGCCTGAAATAGATAAAAAGGCGCTCGAGATGAGAAACAATGCTTCGGAGATCATAGCCGAGAATAGAAAGCCGGAGAAGCCGACAAACCAATCAAGGATGAGAATCCCTCAATCGGGGTCATCATTTGCAAGAGCAAAAACAAAACCGTTGTCAAATATGCACTGAGGGACACGAGTAAGCCCGTCAATGTCGCTTCGTACCGTTTGAAAGCTAAGTTGCCTGAGCACCTAAAGACGAGCCCTTACCCGAGCAAATGCGGAAGCTCCTTGAAAATATCGAGAACGACTAGGCGCTTGTCGGCCCTTACGATTTCCGTTGTGTCCTGAGGGGGTCTCCCCGACCGGTGATTTCTCTCTTTGATTTGTCCGGTCCCGGTACGGATCGTTTAGAGTCTTATCTTCCGCAAGACTATCGTTGTCCGTTAGAGATAGGCATGGTACACTCTTCTGCTCTAAACGAGTGGATTTTTTTTCTTGAAGGAGGGAGTGCTATGGCGTCGGCAATAGGTGAGGGATGGGATATGGTGTGGCCTGTGAGTTCGGAGAGGGAGACGATTACAAGAAAAGGCGATACACCGAGCGAAAAGGGGACGGCCATATGGCTCGATAAGGTTCCGGGAGAGCGTCCTCTTTGGTTTCATCCCACACCGAAAGGGATGAGGCACGAGAAATATACTGAGATGGAGAAATGTGCGATCGTAGACTATGCCTTGGAAGTGAGGGGAGCCAAAAGCATTAAGGCATGTGCCAAAGAGATCGGCATCGATCCCACCTCTTTATCGAATTGGATAAGGTGGGAGTGTAAAGACTATCAGATTTTTTCGGACTTAAGTTTAGACACCTATACCCTGCGAGCAATCGACTACAGAAAACTTTTGATAAACCTCCGATCCGGAATAGAGTCGGTCACCATTTCCGACTACACCGGGGGCTCGAAATACTTCACCCGAAGGGGGAATGCTCCTGCGCTGGAAACGATTCTGGATGGTCACCCCTACTTCGTGTCGCCGGAAAGGGGAGAACGGCGTGTTTTTACCGAAAGCCAAAAAGCAAGGGTGGTAGACTACTGGCTACACGGGTTCGATGGGGAGTCGTTCTCGGAATGTGCCCGGGAATGTAATCTCTGTAAGAATACCCTAATCGAGTGGGTGGATGAGCATCGTTCGAAGCGGACCTGTTCGGATGCGACGGAATTGTCCGAGAACTCTCCTGAGGCGACTGCTTCCGATCCGGACAAGGACCCTTTTCTCGGTATGTCGTGGCAGGAGGCGGCGATGTTGTATCCTGAGACACCCGTCGAACCTTGAGTTCCGAATTTCTTTGATTTGTCATTGAAACGTCGGGCCCCGAAGTTGAGTCGGCATCAAACACTCCCGCACATCTTTACGAGCCCGCGACCTCACGCAAGTACGAATTCCCGAACAGCGAAGAAGGGAAGCGACAGCGTCTCAGGGCCGTGCAACGGGGAGTTGTGGCAACGGTGGCTACGCGGTTGGCATCTGCCATTTTCCCTTACTGACCGGTCTAGTGTGCTCCGAGTGTGCTATTCTTCCCGGGATTATCAATCCCAAGGAGGTAAAAATGTCCTATCTTAGCTGTTTTTCAAGTCCACGAAGTGACTCCCCACCACGAGTTGTTGAGGAAGGGGAAACGAGGTGCGCTTTTCTCGAAGAGAATGTCTCCGAAGGGATCATGGACTTGGTCGGGGAGTCATCGGGGTCCGACAAGCAGATTGTCTCCATCGCGGTTCCTTTCAAAGGTCATACGGCGGTGCTCTATCGGCAAATTACGCCGAGCGAAATAGTCGACGAAGCGAAGGAAACTCGGGTGGGTATCCCTGTTAAAGACGAGTTGCCCTCACCCGAGCAAATGTGGAAGCTCCTTGAAAATATCGAGAGCGACCGGGCGTTTGTCGGCCCTTACGATTTCCGTTGTGTCCTGAGGGGGTCACCCCGACCGACGATTTCTCTCTTTGATTTGTTCAATCCCGGTACGGATCGTTTCGAATCTTATCTTCCGCAAGGTTGCCGTTGTTCATTAGAGATAAGCATGGTACACTCTTCCGCTTTAGACGATTGAACTCTTGAGAGGGACATGGCATCGGCAATAGGTGAGGGGTGGAATGTGGTGTGGCCCGCGAGTGCGGAAAAGGAGACAGCTACAAGAAAAAGACGATACACTAGGCAAAAGGGTACGGCCATATGGTTCCATAAGGTTCCGGGAGGCCCACCCCTTCGATTCGGCCCCCTTCCTGAGGGAGCCCGGAGGAGGGGTGTCACTGCAGAGGAGAGGCGTGCGGTCGTAGACTATGCCTTGGAAGTGAGAATGACTAAGAGTATGAATACATGTGCCAAAGAGGTCGGCATCGGGCCTGTCCCTTTATCGAATTGGATAAAGTGGGGGTGTGCAGCCTATCAGATCTTTTCGTGCTTAAATGTAGATGACCGTACTCTGCGAACAATCGACTACAGAAAGCTTTTGACAGCCCTCCGATCCGGAATAAGATCCGTCATCATTTCCGACTACACCGAGGGCAAGTACTCCACCCGAAAGAGTAGGCTGGGGACGGAGGTGGAAAGTGTCCTTGCGCAGGAAGAGGTTCGGGGTGGTCACCCTTATTTCTTGTCGCCGGGGAAGGGGCAAAGGCGGGTTTTTACCGGACAGCAAAGGACAAGAGTGCTGGACTACTGGTTTGAGGAGTTCGATGGGGAATCGCTCTCGGAATGTGCCCGGAGGTGTAATCTCTATAAGAATACCCTAATCAAATGGGTGAATGAACATGAGCCGAAGCAGGCCTCTCCGGATACGGCAGGGTTGCCTGAGATCTCTCCCGGGGCGACCGCTTGCGATTCGGTTGAAGCCCCTTTGCCCGATATATCGCGGCGGGAGGTGGCGAGTTTCTCAGGTTTTCCGGGAGGTCGGGTATCGCCGAATAGCGAATGTGAATCGTCTTTGAGTGATGCAGAGAAATTGTGGCCCGCAAACGCAGAGGAGGGGGTGTCTACACGACTTGCCGAACGCATGGATGGGCCACCCCCTTTGAAGAGACGTAGGGAGAAGGGTACGGCTACATGGCTTGACAAGCGTTTTGGAGGTCCACCCCTTCGGTTTGATCCCCTTCCCAAAGGAAAAAGGAAATATACCGAGGAAGAACGAGGTGCGGTCGTAGACTATGCCGTAGAGCAGAGGGAGATGAAAACTGTCGGCGAGTGCGCTCAGGAGATCGGCGTCGGCTCTAGCTGTATTTCGTGTTGGATGAGAAAAGCGTGCAAAGCCTATCGGGCCTTCCGGGAGTTGGATTTAGACACACACACTCTACGAATGATTGATTACAGAAAGCTCTTGCCGGATCTGCGGGCAGGAAAGCCTTCGCTTTGCGTTGAAGACTATACCGAGGGGGAAAAATATTCCAAGGGCAAACGGGGGCAAAAGCTAAAGGATGTCCAAGCAAGGGAGGAGACCCGCAACGGCCGGCTCTATTTCACGTCACCGGAGAAGGGGGAACGGCGTGTTTTTAGTGAGGAGCAAAAAGAGAGGGCCGTAGATTATTGGTTTAACGAATTTGACGGGGATGTAATCTCGAATTGTGCCAAGACAATCAATCTTAGTGTGTGCACCTTGACCGGTTGGGTAGATGCGTATGGACGTGGCCGAAGACGGTGTCTGTTGCATACGACGGAATCGTCCGGGAGTCCTCATGAGACGACTACTTTCGATCCGGACGAAGCGATATACCGTTGGAGGATCTGAAGAGGCTGCTTCCTATCGAGCCTTCATAGTTTTCTTGGGATTTTCGGAAGTTTCCTTTTGATTTGTCCTTGAGGACCGTGTCTTCATGGTTGCTTCGCCGTGCCGTTCCGTGGTATTCGCCCGCCCGAAGAATTATAAAAATTTGGAGGCAAACAGGCTATGGCAACTAAACGTGATACTACCGTTATCTCGGGGCCGGTTCCGAAAGAGTCCGATGTCGATGCTCCCGTGTCGCTTCCCCCAAAGGAGACTGAAATTGCTCGAAAGGTTGACAGGGTCGGCTGTAGCGCTATCGATTGTTGTCCCGAGTGGTTTCGGAGGGATTCTAGGGTGTTGATAAGGCGAACACGATCCTTGTGGTTCTTAGTGGCGTTGTAGGCATTCCTTGCATCATCACCGCAACGGTTCTTGGAGGTGTTCCGGGAGGAGGGCCGGTAGGGGCTTCTGTTGCGGGGTGTTCCACAGCTCTCCCATGATTTGGTATTGCCGCAGGGGGATGTGTGTTTAGCCGGCGTGAAAATATAAGAAATTGTAGGTGCTGTCGGGGCAAACAGCTAAGAGAGGAAGCATCTCCCGAGCTTGAAGAAGTTGTCATCGATCAACCGAGACCCCAAGCTCCTTCACCCGAGCCTGAGCCTGCCAAGGGGGGATGGTTGAGCCTTCGCGGGTGGTTTTCCGAGTCGAGTAAAGAGACCGAGTTCGCGGGCGAGTCATCGGTTTAGTTGGTTCCGCAATTAAATAAGAAGCTGTAATTGCGCGTAATTGTCCCTCCGTGGTACCACATTTCTCGGAAAGCGCATGAAGTGTCATAATTCTGAACCCTTATACAATTTTCTGCCCTTTGTGGGCTTTCCGGGATGCGGGTGTTTTTCCTCGCCGGTGACGCACCCGCGTCCACTTTTTTTATGACAATCCGTAAGAAGAGAGATGGAGTTTTGGGTGACCCTACTATGCTATCCGCTACTTCTCATATTGGCCTGTTGTGGGGTGATTGAGGAAATAGGAATATGTGTCGTAGCAGGAATTACCGCTTGTCTGACTGCTCTCATGGATGGCGTTGAGTGTTTTATACACACTACGATTATCGTGGGCGCCCTATTTGCATTGGGAAGCTTTCTATACCGGATATGTGAGATCGATGGAGAGAAAGTAGAATTGAAGGAAAAGATTGAAGAGTTGGAGAGAGAAAACAAAGAGCTAAGACGCCCGAATGCAAGATGTAGTGACGACTACTCCGACTATCCGTCTTACATGGATTAAAGCAAAAATTGGAGAAAAACGCGGTGGTGAGAGTCACATAGGGTCAATTACTGCCTTTTGTGATATGCTCCCCGCCCCGGGTGGCGATCCTCTTTCTCATATTTTGTGGGTTGCTACCCTTTTTTATGAACCGAATATATGGAGAATTTTCTGATGAGTACAAGAGTCGCTGAAGAGGGACCTTTATCCCTTTCCGAACGGGTAGAACCCGATGACATGGAGATATGTCGCAAAGTGGACGACGAGATGCGAGGGATGCTCGCGAACCGAATGCCCCCGAGCGTCGAACGTCGGGAGTGGCTATTTGCCATATGGACTGTCGGCACTTTCACGATGGCTGTTGCTCTGTGCATCGGCTCCGTGCTGAGACTTGGCTTCGGCGTGCATTGCTTCGACTGGCTGATGCATCCCGCGGTACTCGTCCCGCTGACAATTTCTTCGCCCATTCTCAATCGATACTGCGTCGGTGATTGAGGTGGGCTTCGTTTCTCTCATGGGGGTCATCATTGGGAGCTTTTGTGCTCTCGCTCTGCTTACCTATGTGAATGTGTTTGCTGTAAGGATAGCACGTGTTTTCGCAATTTTTATGGCCATCTTGTGGGGGTGGGTGATGTACATAGCAGGATGATTGGCATTGTTCCGTATAAGAACACGGAGATGGCCGTTGCTCTCTTCATCACCCACAT
>JAPOVA010000031.1:16020-23478 GCA_026708385.1 Simkaniaceae bacterium
CCACATGCATGCGGAGGGGAGGAGCCCGAACACGATTTGGGCCTATAGCTCTTGTCTGCACCGGGTTTTTGAGGGACGGGGGCTGACGGTCGACATGGGTCACCCGAACATCCGCAAACTGCCTTCCGCAACACGGCGAGAGGGACGACCACCGAAGGGGAAGGACCCGTTGCGGACCGAGCATGTCGTGGCGATGCTACGGGCTACCGAGGATACGCCGGCGGGCTTGCAAGGGCGGGCTCTGTTGCTCTTGACGTGGAAGATTTGTCGTTTGCTCCCGAGGGGTCGACGATACACATTCGCAAGAGCAAGACCGATCAGGAAGGACACGGTCGTCGGGTGGACATTGCGTATGCCGAGCGGGCGGATCGCTGTCCTATTCGTGCCGTAAGACAGCTGTTGAATGCTAGGGGATACACGTCGGGTCCCGCTTTTCCGCTCGGGACGAAGAGGTGGGCACCTTGGCGACACGCGATTGTCGGGACAGTCGGTGGCTCGGATGGTCAAGCGTCTCGCCAAGCGAGCGGGTTTGGAGGGCGACTTTTCGGGACACTCTCCACGTGCGGGACACATCACCGAGGCGGTGCGGACCAACGTGGGAGAAGTGATCATCGTTCGGCAAACGGGGAACGTGTTTCTAAACAGTCTGAGGCCGTATATCCGCCTGAAGAGGGAATTCAAGAGTAATTCGTCTCGATCGCCGGGGTTGTAGGTCGGTACTTCCTTGACGGCGGTGGGTACGCTAATATTAATCCCGTTTTATTGCGTTTGTGTTGCGCATGCGGGGATAAGGCCCGGTAATCAGGAGTTTTACTTGCGGGGCACTCAAATATTGAATGGGGGGTGCCTTTTATTTTCGGGTTTTGTTCCGGGACTCCGACCGATGGCATCTACATCGCGGGGGTATTTTGGGCACCCTCTTCCAATCAGTCTCTGTGTTTTATCGGTTTGCGCAGTAATACGCAGTTGCCACTGCGCTTCCCACGGTGCAAAGGGTTCCTAAGAGTGCCACGCCCAAACCTATTCCTGTCGACACGACAACCGACACCCCCAACTGCATAGCTATCTCCGTCCCACCGGTCCCCGTCACCGCACCTATGACACCCGCTCCAACCACGGTCCCAAAGTAAACGCCCAGCTTTTTGCGGTCCCCCCACTGTCCCTGAGCCACATTATTGACCGCAACGGCGGGTGCCAAGAATGCATTTCCGAAGTGCTGTTGATTAGCTCCCTCGGGGACAAAGACAGGCTGATTTACGACGGGGGTGGGGTCTATGTTTTCCATCGGTGTGATGACGATCTTGGGGACCGTCCGTGCGATTCCTTCCTTGACCACAACTCTCTTCTCCCCTTTCAATCACTTGCGCGAATGCGCGACGTAATACCCTGTTGTCCCGATGATGCCTCCTAATGTACACAGAGTGCCCGAGACTACCGTCCCCGGGCCTGCTCCTATCGCTACGGCAAACGTTGCCCCCATGTGCTCAAGTACCCCCGCGACACCTCCTCCGGCCCCTGCCGGACAACAGACACCTATCACGCTCTCTCCAACAACAATTCCTATACAAATGTCCTCCTTGTTACAGCCTCTCCATCGTTCCTGAGCCACATTATTGACCGCAACGGCGGGAGCAATGTGATTCACAACGGCGGGAGCAACGGCGGGTTGATTCACCTCAGCGGGAGCAACCACGGGAGCGACGTTTCCCGGCTGTTGGTCGACTACGACGGTGGGTGGCGCTATTGGTCCTACCATGTCTCTCTTTTCCCCGATTTTCCTTTCACTTGCGCAAGTGTACGCAGAGATACACCCCCGTTGCCACTATGCCTCCCGCCCCACACAGAGCCACCGAGAACGCCGTCCCCAAACCTACTCCTATCGCTACGGCAGACGTTGCCCCCATGTGTACGGCTATCCCCAGCGCACCGCCTCCGGTTCCCACCGCACAAAAGCCATTTACGACGCCCTCTCCAATGAGGACCCCCATGCCAATGTTCTCCTTTTTACGAAGCGTCAACGCCCTTTGAACCACGTTATTGACCGCAACGGCGGGGGCAACGGCGGGTTGGTGCACCACAACGGGGGCGACGTTTCCCGGCTGTTGGCCGACGACGACCGTAGCCGGGTGTATTGGTATTGGTCCTACCATGTCTCTCTTCTCCCTCTTCAATCACTTGCGCGAATTCGCTGCGTAATACAAGGATACGACAAACGGTCTTTCCGGTCAAACGGACTCGGAGAGCGCTAAAATCGTACGGATAGTGACTGCACAAATACGGGGCACGCCGGTTCTCAGGACGACGCATCCCCGACCCCCATCGCAGAGTTGCAACCATGGGGGCCGTTCTCGCCGGTTTGCAAGAATGAGGCAACGATATACCGAACGAGGATATCGGGGCAAGTGTGGCGGTTGTCGATATTGCGTTGGTGTGTGTCAGGAAAGGTGTTTGCTCGTTGGTGGCTAGAGAGCTTTCAAAGGGGGTGTAAAGGCTCTCTCTTGTTGTGTGGGGGGGAATGCAGTATTACCATAAAGATTGCGTGGTGGCTTGCCGTAGGAGTGGTAAATGAGTGTTGCCGTATCGGTGTATGTCTGTAAAGACGGCTGTTTCTACGAGATGCGATGCGGTCTGTGTGAGGCATTTATCATGCGAGCCATACTACGGTACGTAGCGTCCTTGTGGCATGCTAAACTTCGTCGCGTCCTCCTTTGTCTCTCCGTACCGCAATATGGAGGCATGTGTGGAAAAGGCTTTTTCCGTAATGCCGTATCGCTGTCTCTCTGCGGAGATGTAGGGTTGTCTATTCGTAGCGAGTGTTTATGCGAAGCGCCGGCATTCGCATTACGGTACGATGGCAAGCCATTCTTATGGCGGGCAGAATCTGTGACTCTACGGGAAACTTGACACTTTTTTGTGCCGCCCGCAGTGTGAACGGACGCGAAAAATTTGTATCAGTACCACGCTAAAGCGCCTGAATGGAGAGGGTGGCGTGAAGATTTTACCCCCCGAAGAGTCGAGGCGCATCCTTAGAATGAGATTCTTCGGAGCTCGGTCGAGAGAGGGGAAAGACGAAGCAAAGCTCCCTTCTCGTGTGACCGAGATTGCCCCTGCCTCACCCGAACAACCGGTCGATGATGCAGGGGCACCCCCCCCTCCATGGGGCGAGAAAAGGAGAAGGAGATGAGTACGAAAGTCATTGAACGGAGCCCTTATCCCCTTTACGAGCGGGTAGAGACCGAAGGTCCGGACATGGAGATGGTCCGCAAAACGGACGACGAGATGCGGGAACTTGTCACTTCCGTCACCGAGCCGACACTCGGGGTAAAAGAATGGCTTTTTGCCATATGGACCGTGGGGAGTTTTGCGAAGGTCGTTGCCCTATGTTTCGGTTCTCTACTGAGGGTCGGGTTCGACCTGCATTGTTTCGATTGGCTGATGCACCCCGCCCTGCTCGTTCCGTTGACCATTTTCTCTATCGTTCTCAAAAGCTAAAAGCAAGTCTATAGTAGCGCTTAATTGCCCCACCTGCTACGATGTTTCAGGGTAAAGCATAAGGAGGAGAAGAGCAAACCATGTCAATTACACTTGATGCTACCATCACCTCACAACCGGTTTCGAAAGAGTCCGATGTCGATGCCCCCGTGCGGTTTCCCAAGAAGGAGACTGAAGTGGCTCGCAAGGCTGACAAGGTTGGTTGTTACGAAGTCTTTCAAAGGCTATCTATGGTTGATAAGGTGAACTTAACCCTTGTGAACTCTAGTGGTGTTATAGGCATTCCTTGCACCATCACCGCAGTGGTTCTCGGAGGTGTCTTCGGAGGACCGGTAGTGGCGGTCGGTGCGGGGTTTTCCACGCTTCTCCCATTTTTCGGTCTTGCCGTAGGGGGATGTGTGTTTACGTTTCGTGAAAATATAAAAGATTGTAGGTGCTGTAGGTCCGAACTGCCGAAGGTAAAGGCAATTCCCGAGCTTGAAGAAGTTGTCATCGAGCAACCGAAGTCCAAGCCCCCGTCACCTGAGCCGGAGCCTGCCAAGGAGGGATGGTGGAATCTGAGTAGCTGGTTTGCCTCGCCGAGTGAAACGGACGAGTCCGTGGATGAATCACCGGTTTAAATGACACCGGCTCACTTGCTCGTACTCTTGACGTAATACGCTATTATTCCAAACATACTTCCCGCTACACGGAGAAGCCCCACACATCCTGTTCCCGCACCCGCCGCACCCACGACAGCATCCGATGCCCCCATTTCTGCAAGTTTCAGCACTGCAACGAGTGTCGCTCCCACCGTGCAACCGCCCCCTACAACCTCAGCCCCTATGATACCGGCCGGTGACTTATCCTCTCTCGACCACTTTTGAGCCACATTATTGGCTACAACGGCGGGAGCAATGTGGTCTGCCACGAAGGGAGCACCGATAGGCTGATTCACAACGGGAGCGACGTTTATCGGCTGTTGGCCGACGACGACCGTGGCCGGGGGTATTGGTCCTACCATAATCCTCTCCTTATTTTTCTGTGTCATCGAAAGAACAGTGTGTTCTCCCCCAACATTTCAGTCAAGGTTCGGGACCGGCGGGGCCGGGCACGGCAGGGCATGGAACGAGGCAGGCTGTGGCGTGCTGTATCGCTGTATTGCCGTAATGCTGTATTTACTCCTTGTAGTAAGGTAGACTTTACGGTGATTGAGGATCTATAGGTAATCATCGCTCTCCGTTCTCTCTTTGATTTGTCTGAGTTCGGTCGTGGAAAAGCAAGTTGATTGCTGAGTTCGTTGCTGTCAAAGGTCGCACGTGCTACTCTTTCGTGATCCGGGACGGACCGAGAGGGAAAAGGTCGAAGTGTGGACATCGCTCTTGCGGTGGAGGAACGGTACCGTGCGACGAGAACTTTATCCCGGTTTTTGCGACAACGAGGAGAGATGCCTTTAGGTGATACCCCGCTTTTCCTAAGCCCGACCCGTCATGGAGTTTTGCTCACCAAGATTACATTCCCGGGAACACCCCGAAACCGATCCATCCATAAACTCATGAGGCCGACGGCTCACTGTTCTCTTCCTTTGCTTCTCGGTAAAAACGCGCCGTTCTCCTTCACCCGCCGACGGGAAACAGGGGTGGCCGTCGCGAGTGCACTCTTTTGCCTGCACATTCATCGGCTTCGGCTCCGGCAACTTGGTCCCCAAGCGGTACGAAGCGACGTTGGTCGGTTTACTCGTGTCCCCCAATGCGTATTCAACAACGGTCTTGTTTTTGCTTTTGCAAAGGATGATCCCGATTGAGGGGGTTCTCGTCCTTGAGTCGTACCATGTCATCCGACACGGCGAGGTAGAACTACATCTTGTCCACGTACTCCGGCTTGAAGTCCGAAACCTTTAGCTCGACGACCGCAAGAGACCTCAGCTTGCGGTGGTGGAACGGAAGGTCGATGAAAAACTCCTACCCCTCGATCGCAATGCGATACCGAGAGTGTACAAAGGGCATCTTCGGACCTACCTCCCGCAAGAAGACATCGAGATTGCGGAGGATGGCCCTCTCAAACTCCCGTTCGCTGTGGGGTTCCGCCAAGCCGAGAAAATCTAAGGCGTACTCATCCTTAGCCGTCAGAATCACTTCCGGGTGCAAATGGGTAGGCAACCGCTCTTTGAAGTGCGATTCGGCCACCATCGTCGCTTCAAAAGTCCCACCCTCTATGTCGTGAGCTACAACCCCGGAACTCCATCCATTGCGCAAAGGCATTGTGATGTAAAATTCCCTCTCAACGGGACCTTTGCTCTGTTGAACGAAAATGATCTCGCCGATCCCCTTGTAAACGTTGAGCGGTTCGCTGTTGGCGGCTTTCATCGCTCTCGCTTGAGCGGATTTAATCTCCGCGCTAATAGACTCGAGAATGCCCGCGTACTCACCGTTCACCGCCACGGGAATCGGTGCAAACTCTGTTTTTCCGACCTTGTGGGAGGGGACCGAATCGAAGGGGCGGATCTCCAAGACGGCTATCAAACCATACGGCCGTCCCCTTCTCCTCCTTAATGTAGTGTTCTGCTTCCGTCTCTTCGGAGGGGGTGCCCCTCCCATGCCCCCATCAAGCCGTGTAGCCATACCCTCCTCCTCGCCATCGGACCACACAACGCTCCATTCTCCACCTATTGCCGGATGCCACGACATTCTCCCCTTTTACAACCCACTAACGGGAAAAGAGCACACCACGTCGCCATCACCTTTGGAAACACCTACGAACCGGGCTCGGACAAATCAAAGAGAAATAGTTTGCTAGGGAGAACGCCTAAACGGTCGTCTCACTTCTCAAAGAAATTCAGAACTCGAGGTTCGACGGGTGTTCCGGAGACAAGGTTGCTACGTCCTGCCACAACACGCCGAAAAAAACGGCCTCCAATCGGATCGTAAGCAACCTCTTCAGAACAGCCCCCGGACGGTTCCGGCGCATGCAACGGACGCCGTCTTCGGCCACGTCCATACCTATCTACCCAATCGCACAAGGTGTGCACACGAAGATTGATTTCCCTAGCACAATGCGAGATTGTCTCTCCCTCAAACCCATTAAGCCAATAATCTACCGCCCCCTCTTTCCGGTCAGTAGTAAAAACACGCCGTTCTCCCTTTTCCGGCGACGCGAAATAGAGATGACCGTCGCGAGTCTGCTCCCTTGCACGGACATCCGTCAACTTTCGGCCCCGCTGATCCTTGGAATACTTTTCTCCGGTATAGTCGTGAATGCGGAGCGGAGCCTTTCCTACCCGCAGGTCCGCCAAAAGCTTTCTGCAATCAACTGCCCGTAGATCTTCTTCGTCCGGGCCCAGTTCCGAGAAAGCCCGATACGTTTTGCATTCTTCTCTTAGCCAGCACGAAATACAGCTAGCATTGATGCCGATCTCCTTAGCGCACTCGTCGGCACATTTCACATCCCTCTGTTCTACGACATAGTTGATAATCGCACTTCGTTCCGTCTCAGTGTATCTCCTCCTTTCTCCTTTGGGAAGGGGATCAAACCGAAGGGGTGGGCCTCCAAGACGATTATCAAGCCATATAGCCGTCCCAAGTCCCCCTCTCATGCAGCATCCCCGCTTTTGTCTCTTCGGAAGGCACACCCCTCCTATGTCCCCGTCAAGCCGTGTAGCCGCGCCCTCTTCTGCGTTTATAGGCCACAATTGCTCTACATCATGCAAAGACATATCCCGTAAAGGTTCACATTCACCACTCGGCGACCTCTCCGGCAATGACCGATCTCCGGAAAGTGCGGGGGTAACCGGCTCCTCCGAGTCACATTCCCCCACCTCGTCTATCCATGCGTACAGAGTCGATGGGAAAAGACCGCACTCCCGGGCATACTTCTTGACCGAGTCGCCACCAAGCCCGGAGTGCCAATAGCTCACCGTCCTTTCCTTTTGACCTTCGGTAAAGGTTCGTTTTGCCCCTTTCCCTGCCAAAGGAAAATAAGGGTGTCCGT
>JAPOVA010000020.1:0-53458 GCA_026708385.1 Simkaniaceae bacterium
CAACTCGATTCCGCTAAGCAAGCGCGGTCGCCCCACCCAAACGCCGGACAAGATGTGTAATACGGACAGAGCAACCGACACAATCTTGGTGATCCGATTCAAACCCCCGAGATAGCTACGCACCCTAGGCATTGTTAACCTTGAGCTTGAGAAAACAACAGACATCAACACCCCCTGTTTCAGGAAAGAGGGATCACTATCTATGTAGGACATCTTTTATGCAAGAAAAAAATTTGTCGCACCTGTCCGATAGCTGATGCCTCCGGCGAACGTCTTCGGTTACCTCAATTTAGGTTCTCTCGAGCAAACTGTCGGACTACGTCCTTGAAAGCCTTGACCTCATTGTGCTTCAACAGACCTTCAATAAGGGCATCTACCCGATCATCTTCGCTTTCACCAATCACTTCATCCGCAGGCTCTTCGTCCCGCACGATCTCATCGGGAATGCTTCCACACTCCGGTGGCAACTGCACGACAAGCGTGCCTTTAGAAGCGTCAAATCTTGCGGTCATCGCCGATAATACCTGTTTCTCTTCCTCGGACTGATTGACCCCCTCCTCCTTGGTGACCGGAACGGTAGGCGGAACGACGGGAGCGGGAATGAGCGGACAATCTACAGCCGGAGTATCGGTCTCCACCTCCACCTCAGGCGTCTTAATCCACCTCAGGCGTCTTAAGATGCACCGTCGTAAGCCCCTCAGCTAAATCTTCCTCTCCCCTCAACTCGACAAGAGCTCCGTCGAACCTCTCAATAACCTCGGATTCATCCCCGGGCGGTAGCAACAGCGTAACGGCCCGAGCAAACAGTTTTGATTCGTCTTGTCGGAGATACCCATCGGATCGTCGATCAGAGCACCGTCGTAAGCCCCTCGGAAGAAACCGCTACGGAGACAATCTGCTTGCCGGGCCCCAACGAGTCTCCGACCAAGCCCATGATCCTTTCAGACACTTCTCCCCCCGGAAAGGCACATCTCGTTCCTCGCTCCTCAACTACCCTCGTCGAGGAACCACTCCGTGCACTTTTAACACAGCCAAAACTAGACACCGTCCCCCCCCCTCCCCCGGGGTCGGTCCGTCCCGGGGGGGGGGTATCACACGCGGGGTATGCGAGACAAGTCAGTTAAGGGATAACGGCAGACGCCAATCGTATGGCTACCGTCGCCACAACACCTCGTCCTATGGCCCGGTGGCTCTCTCGTTTCCCCTCCTCACTGTTCGGGAACTCATAGTTGTGCACCGGCGGTCTCCTGCCCGCAGTCGGGGGAGGCGGTGCACCGGAGCCGGCGTCCGACCCCTCGGGGTAGAACATCTTCCTCGCCCGCTCCAGCTCGATGATAAGCTCGCCGACTCCTAAAGCACGTCTCTCTTCCTCTTGCTCCGCGGGGGACGGGTCCGCTTGCACCACGGGGGACGGATCCGCTTGCACCACGGGGGACGGGGAATCGGCATTACCGACTGATTGCTCGGATGGAGAAGGGGCAATTCCGGCTACACGAGAAGAGAGGCTCGCCCCATCCTTTCTCTCGACCAACTCCCGGGAAGCTCCGTCAAGGATGCGTTTTGACACTTCGGAAGACGGAAATGCCACACCGCCCTCCTCACGCCCGGCTATGACGCGGGTGCGAGAGGCCGACCTTCGGTAAGGCAAGCAACAACAGATAAAAGACATCTTCTCCTCCTACGGGGTGGTGGTGTTGATTAGGCAAGAATAGCACGTGCGATCTTTAATGGCAACGGACGGTACCGAATACAAAAACAAACTCCGCAAACAATATGGGAGTTTCCATCCGGTCTGCGGAATCATAATAAAAGGTTTCTTTATAAAACCTCACATAAGACAATACCAAATACCGGACTGCCTTCCCGGTGGCGAAAAGGGGGAGCGCGTAAACAACTCGCTTTCATCCTATCAGCTCTCGTAGTAAGCCCCTCGCCTTCCGGGCCGAATGCTCGCCTCCGCGTGACTACCGGTCCGGAGCTTGCTCTCCCGCGACCGAACTCGGACAAATCAAAGAGAAAAGTTTACGGCAGATTCGGGCGAAGGGGACTGCGATTGTCCGACAACAACTTCTTCAAGCTCGGGAATTGCTTCTCCCTTCGACCGTTTGATCCGACAACGCTGCGCACACCCACACCTTGCCGTAAAGAACTCCTTAGACACCCCACGTCCCCCTCTCGAACAAACCACACGGAAGCAGGCTCCCGCAAACTACCCCCATAGATCGGTAGTCGGAACGGCCGTAAAACAAGTCCCCAACGCCAACCCTATCGCTCCACCATAAACCGCACCAAGAGTCCCTACAGTGACTACGAAGGGAAGGGCATCCCCAAGATACCGCCGGCAACAGCAACACCCGTGGCAATAGCAAACCCCTTAAGCGCCTTGTATTCTATATCTTACGAACTCATCCTGCCGAAAATTTCTCGGGATACCCCGTCACCTCTGCGAACAACTTTAGCATCCTTTGCGGGAAATGGTACGGAAGCATCCGCAACCCCCCCACACACACAAGCCGACCCCAAGATGATAGTGGCATCAAGTTGGGTTGCCATAATGTACTTTCCTCCGGAATTTTGCATCTAAACAGACGATTCGCTCACAGCCTCGGTCACCTCACCTTGTCCGAAAGGCCGCCCACTCAAATCACCCGACCTTAACTGCTTATCCTGCTCTATTACCAAAGCGGCCATTGCAAGATGTTGGCGGTGGAACTCTTCCACCCCGACCTCCAGTTCGGCGACATTCATCGCCAGGTCTATCTGACTTCGCAACGTACCCATTATCGCCCCTATGACAGCTCCCGTAAGAAAGCCGGTCCTCCGGTAAGGGAATGGAATGAGGGGAAAGAGCACACGACCCAGAAAGAAACCCCCTCCCAACAAAGAAGAATAGATCGTTACGTTGAACAATACCGTCCCCACTGCGCAAACTACTTTGCGAATCGTCCTATCACTTTCCGTAGCGGTTTTTCCCTCGTTGGGGACCGGGGGGGAGTTGTTGATAAAGAATCTCGCCCGTGCAAGGGTTTCGGAAGGTGTCGGCGGTGTCGGCATAGTTGTTTCTCCCTTATATGTTAGGTGTCATTGCATTGTACACCTATCCATAACCCTTGGCAATGCAAAATAATTTGTGGTATTGCGGGTCTAATGAGCACTAAAAAAAGTCCTCACGATACTACCTAATAGATTGGGAACAAAACAGGTAGGAGTACTCCCACCCGAAACGTGGAAGTCGGACAAACCGTGGGAAGGTTATGACTCTCCTACTCCGGTGACCCGAACGACAATATCGGCCGAAAGGTAAACCGGTTTATCTACGAACTCCCACATCAACCACACCGATGTGGCAGGCTTAGGCTCCGGTGAAGGAAACTCGGGCTTCGGTTGGTCGGTGACTATCTCTTCAAGCTCGCATTGTACTTTTTTCCTCGGCTGTTCAACCTTGTGACCTTCCGTCTTTCTTGGTGCGGGACTCTCCCCGGGCACGGTCGGCGCAGACTCGGGTGAGGTAGACTTCGGTTGCTCGGTGACGGACCTTACACCGGAGAGGTCTGCTTCGAGTCACGCTCAGACGTCCAATTGACTAGGGTCTTCATAGAGAGATTACACTTCCGAGCACATTTCGAGATTGATTCTTCATCGAACTCGTACAGCCGGTAGTCTACCGCCCTTGCTTTTTGCGTTTCGGTGAAAACAGGCCGTTTCCCCTTCCCCGGCGACAAGAAATAGGGGTGGCCATCCCGCACTTCTTCTTGCGCAGGGACACTTTCCAACCCCGGCTTTAGCACATTCTCTTGAACGGAGAGTTTTAAGTCCCCGATGTAGTCGGAAATAGTAACCGACTTTATTCCGGACTGAAGGTCCGCCAAAAGCTCTCCGTAGTCGATTGTTCGCAGGGTGTGGGCATCTAAATGTAAGCCCGAAAAATCTGATAGGCTTTACATCTACCCCTTATCCATTGCGATAAAGAGGAAGGAATGCGAATTCGGAGATCGAAAAGTCGGAGTTGCCAATTACCCCTCACATGACCCCCTACATGGACCGGCAGGTTAATACGCCATAAAAAAGGAAAGCCGTAAAACGGGACCACCATAAAGTGAAACCGCCGGGCATGTCTCCCGCCGTGGAAAGAGAGAAAAGCGACGACCCCGAGAAGAATCGATTCGTGTAGCGTACCACAGGAGGTAAGAAACACCCCAATCAAGCAGGAGCCGAACCTACTCTCCCGTTTCGTGCGAACGGTGAACAAGGGTGATGCGGACGTCGTGCAGAGCCTTAAGCTCGTTTTCGCAGTTCCCCGCGGTCACCTCACGGACCAAGTGCTCTACGGCCCAAGCGAGAAACTTCTCGACATCTTGTCCGTCCACCCACATGGAGAGGATCGGCCCGGAAGAAGAGGAGCTTACCGTAAGGAAGGGGGCAAAGTGAGAGGCGAACCCGATCACTGCATTCTTTCTTTGACGTATCCCCGAAGGAGGTATCTTTATGGTTGCTTGACCGTGCCGTTTGTGGTACGCTACCTCCCGAGGAATAGCAAAATTTTGGAGGAAAGCGCACTATGGCCACTCAATCCGGTGTTCCTGTTGTCTCGGAATCGGCTACGAAAGTGTCCGATGTAGGTACTCCCGTCTCCCTTTCGAAGAAGGGGATCGATGTCGCTGTTCAAGTCACGGATATCTCCCGCGAAATTCTCGACGTGCATCCGGATACTATCGAGAGAGGCGCTTGGATGACGACGAGAAAGGAAAGAATCGGGTTCCGTATTCTCTTGGCCACCTTGGCTGTGGGGTTGCCTTCCGTGGCATTGGCATCGGTATTGGGAGCGGTATATGGCGGTACTACGGGGCTTGCGGTGGGAGTGTCTCTTACCTCTGTGCCGACTGTCGGGGCACTTCTGGTGGGAGGGGGTGTGGTATGCACGAAAGAAATGTGTAAAGATTGCGCAGGGGGTGGCGTAGAGCTTGTCGCGGAAACGTGTGGATGTACGAGGAAAGATGCCGTGGAGACGAACAACCGGCAGGCGGAAGAGGACGTGAAGGCGAAGCTTGAAAAAGCGTGTGTCGTTGAATCACCCTCTCCGGCATCCGTGTCACAATCCACGATAACGCGACTGCGAACTCTTCCCGAAACGTTTTCGACCCTAAAATCGGACAACGCGAGCAACATGGGGTCGGAAAGCCTGTCGGAACGAGAGCGTGACACGGAAGTTGCTGTTGAGTTGCCCGAGTGCGATGTGGAGGGAAACCCCCCCGCTCAGGCGCAGACTTGGGTGGGTTATTTCTCAGAGATACTCTCGGGAGCCCCTGCCGTGCAGGATGAGACGAACAAGGAATCTTCTTCCCCGGAACGTGATGTCGAACCGACGGAATCCCCCACGCCGGAACGTCTCCCGGAGCGTGATACCGAGGAAAAACCCCTCTTACCGGAATTTGCCACCGTTCAAGGCCCGGTATGGTGGCGCGAATACTTCGGTGAACTCGTTAGAATAGCTGTCGGAGGTTCTGCCGAGGAAGGTAGCCCTGCTGATGATGATCTCGCGGGCGCAACATCCGTTTAGACGGAGAAAGATCCGGGAGTAGCAAGTATAAGCTCTACTCCGCAACGGGAACGTGATCACGTCGGAGTTGTCCCCGTGCTCATGAGTGTATGGAGTCGCTTATTGGTGAACCGGTCCTCTACGGGAATACTCCTCGTCGTCAGCGGACAGGTTGGCGGAACCGAACTCGCGGGTGAGCCCATCCGTTTGAGCGGGGCTCGGGAACCGGCACAATGACAATCGATTCGGTCACCGTTTCTTAGTTACGGCACGCCGGCGTTGTGACGACGTGTAACCACACCGCCGGAGGACGAGATGGCCGATCCCGCTACCGACCGCCCACTACGGCAGGGATCGTCGCTCCCTTTGTCGCTAATCGGACAGTGGTGTGCCAAAAAAACGCACGTGCCGGAACATCCGCCCCGAACCGGTTGGTTGCGACGCTGTACGTGTGATCGGGGTTTTCGAGTGTCTCTTTCCGGATGAGAGTATTAAGTTGTTGATATTCAGTGTTTATTTCATTATTTGATGATTTATTACAAACTTGTCAGCTTATCGACGAATGATGTTGTTTTGTTTGCGGTGTGGCTTATGGTTTTTGATGAGCCGTATACCTGTCTCGATGTAAAGTTATCCGTGTTTGTTGCGATTTGTGATTTCTCTTGTCTCTTGCGAATGCAATGATGAAGCCGGGTGATCGGACCGCTCCCCCTCACCCCTTCTCACCGTTTGCATGCGCTCACTACATAACATCCGACTGTTGCAACCTTAACTCCGACCATGCAGAGAAACGCCAAAGTTGCCGTTCCTCCGGCTACCGCGTTTATGACAGCAACCGTTGCCCCCGTTCGTTCAGCTATCTCCACCGCACCGAATGTCGTCCCCGCCACGCAACTACCACCTACCAAGAGCTCACCGGCCATAACCGCCCATGGCAGTGGTCAACTTTTTGCCACCTCCACATCGCATTCGAACCACATTGTTGACCGCAACGGCGGGTGCCAAGACTACATCCCCGAAGTTCTGTTGATCAGCTCCCTCGAGGGCAACGACAGGTTGATTCGTGACGACGGAGGTAGGGTCTATGTTCCCCATCGGTATGATGATATTTTTGGTGACCGTATGTGCGATTCCTTCCTTTACCATAACTCCCTTCTCCCTTTCCCCTTGTGCTACGCTAGGATACGACGACAAACGGCTCGCCGGGTCAATCGAAAGGTTTGCCTATAAGGCCGGACGACCGGACCGCAACTCCGAGAATCTATCGGGCAACGGGTCATTCTTACCCTTAATCCCCTTCCCTGTCTCTTCATCTCTCAGAATCCTAACTTTTCGCCAACTCTTCGATCGCCGGTTCGACCCCCCTTTCCACGAGTCCGGTCAACGTCGCTCCCCTCACCCAAAAGACCGCATCTCTCGCCCGTTCGAGAGTCTCGTTTGAGATGGTTATCGTGAGTCGGTCCTTACCACCCCTACCGTTTTTCCCCTTGTCGGGCATCTCGTCCTCTCTTTTCTCGACCAACGCATCCAAGGGGTTCTCGTCTATTGTCTGTCCGGGCATCCCGCCACCCCCTGTCGTAACATTTCATCAGCCGGCTCCCCGTAGTCCGAAGCTCCCCTTCCCCGGGAATCGTACTCCGTGATCGGCTTTCCGAAACAACGACCCTACCCTCAAATACGTATTTGTTGCATAGGCAAGAACGTGAAGGATCTCTTCGTCACCCGTACGCCATCTCGCCGGAAATCCCCATAGGAGAACCCTCGTACAGAATGCGCCCTCCCGCGGCGGCAAACCCCCGTGCTTGTCGTATACCCGACTCCGACACGAAATCGGAAAGAAAGACGATAGTATCGAGGCCGTCCCAATGCTCGTTGAGTCTCACTTCGGGTAGGATCCGGTAGGGGACCTCGGCGGAGGCAAATCGACGAAATAGCTCATCCAAAAGGGCCAAACTCTTTTCCGAGCAGACAAGGCACGAAGGTATGACGATGCCCACCTTAGCCCTCTCGGCAACGGGAAAAGAGCCGACCACACGGGGTCGCACATAGGGGAAAAGTTCTTTGGAAAGGAGGGTCGCCCGCCAAGCGGGGCTCCTAAGGAGGAGGTCGTTGCCGTCGAAAACGGCGACGAGGGAGAGCTCTTCGGGTAGGAGGGCCGCGAGAAGGTGCAACGTCTCCGACGCAAGGAGGACGAGGCGTAACCCTTCACTATCCGGAAAGGCGGGATAGCGCGCATATACATCGGCACGTTCTTCTTCCTCCGTAAAGCGGGTGCAAACGCAAGCCGAAAGAGATCCTTCGTACAGGCAAACAGCCTCCGTACGAGCGAGATAGGGTAGCGCGACCCGTTCATTAAAGATCCGGACCGCCGTGGAAACGGGGGCCATCCGGATCACATCTCCGGGGTGAGGGAGGGGAGAACCGTAACACAGATGCCAGACGATCTTTTCCTCTTCCGGATAGGTGGCGATCTCTCGGTCGATCCGGCCTCTATCGAGATCGGAAGCGGGAGAGATATCGATCACAATCTTCCGGTATCGTCGATTCATGAGCAGACCCGTCTGTAGGCAAGGTAATGAATGTCCCGTCCTTTTGCACGCCAAAGCCTCTCAAAGTAAGAGGAACCGTACTCCTCTCCGGTTACGAAAGAAAAGGATCTCCACCCATCCGTTTTCCCGATTTCTTCTTTCACCTCCCCGATATATTCCCGAGAGTCCGATACGAAGGAAACCGTACCCCCCGGTTTCACGATACGCCCCACCTCTTTCATAAACGGAGCCTTGACCAGTCGATGTTTGGCATGGCGCCTTTTCGGCCACGGATCGGGAAAGTTTACGTAGACGGCATCGATACTGCTATCCGGAACGTAATAGTTCGTAAATGTCTGCGCTTCGCCACAAACAATAAACAGATTCCGCACTTTTTGATTGACCCTTTTGGCATGAATACGTCTTACTCTATCAAACTTCTTTTCCACGGCGACGTAATTGATCTCCGGGAAGAGAAGAGCTTTGTTGATGATCCACTCCCCGTTCCCGCTACAATACTCCATATGTACGGAACGTGCATTACCGAAAAGGGCGGAAAAAGAGGGAAAGGAAAAGCGTTCGTACCCCTCGTATACGACGGGAACGTACAAGATGCGTTCCCGAATGCAGGGACGACAACCGGCGGAGGAGAAGGGATGCACGAGATCCTTCGGTTTCATGTTTTGGAAGGGCCGAACAAGAAAAGGGCAAAATCGGGGCAGAGGGATTTGAACCCCCGACCTTCTGCTCCCAAAGCAGACGCGCTAAGCCAAACTGCGCTATGCCCCGCACCGGAAAGGGCGCATCATACTCCGAATGCGTTTTATTGGCCAGAGGGACTTACTCCCTGCACCCGCACCTACAATCCCACGTACACCCCCTGTGGGTCGGATCATTGCAAGGAGGAACATGCGCGCTCCGTTGCACCTGCCCACAACCACACAGAAAAAGACCGACGGCGCACAGCATCGAAAAAAAAATAGCATGACTTTTCATAACCCGATCCTCTATAGCGTAGTATATAACCGGTTATACATCCAAGAGTAACGAATGGCAAGGATCTACGAGAAAAAATCTTTCGGTAATACGGAATTCCTATCTACCTTTAAATCATACCTGGTAGCAACGAAACCGGGCATCATCATGGGAAATGCGGTGACCGCCGCAAGCGGATACATGCTTGCAACGCGGGGGAGATGCAATGTCACTCTTTTTCTCGCTATGATGGAGGGGGTGGCATTGGTGATCGCATCGGCGTGCGTCTTCAATAACTACATCGACAAGGAAGCGGATAGGAAAATGGAACGAACGAGGAGACGTCCCATCGCAAGGGGGGAGATAACACCTCGCAACGCCCTCTTCTACGGAAGCGTGTTGGGTGTAACCGGTTTCGTCACATTGGCCTATGCGACCGGCCCGCTCACCCTCGCCATCACCGGAACGGGCTTCGCGGTGTATGTCTTCGTCTATGGTTTCCTCAAGTACCGAACCGGACACAGCACGCTCATAGGAAGTATCGCGGGAGCGGTTCCCCCCGTTATCGGTTATACGGCCGTTACCCGGAGACTCGACATCACCGCATGTCTCTTTTTCGGGATGATCGTCATGTGGCAGATACCTCACTTTTTTGCCATCACGATCTACGGGATGCGTGATTACCGAGCAGCCGGCATCCCCACCTTTCCGATCGAAAGGGGTTTGCGTGCCACAAAGATCCGGATGATCGTCTACATTGCCCTATTTACCGCCTTCGCCGAGGCTTTCCACCTCTTCGGTGTGACAAACGTCCTCTTTTCGGTTATTGCGGGAGTGCTCGGCATGATATGGTTGCGGGCGGGCATACGCGGTCTGAGATGTCGCGATGAGGTAAAGCAAGCTCGGCACATGTTTTTGCTCTCTTTGATCGTCGTAGTTGTCATATCGGCCACCCTTCCCTTTAGTGCCCGTTCAGCGCCCCTTCGGGTCGGGAAACCCCACGACCGCATCGTAACAGAGCAAAAGGTGATCGACCCCCTGCATGGCTCTGTGAGGCATCTCTTCCGTGGCAAGCCCGTACGCAACGGCGATACTGTTTTTGGAAAGACCGCTCTTCCAGGGGGGGGTGGATCCGTCGATCATACATCGCACCCAAAACATTGACGCCAAATCAAGCCAGTGGTAGGGCCACAACAACTCCTCCTGCATCTCCACATCGACAAGCTGTTGGAAGAACGGGCGATCAAAGGAGGGATTCTGACAGATAAAAACAGCTTGTCCCCTTTTGATCTTTGCCACACCGAAAGAGGCCCGAATCTTTTCGGATACCTCCTGTTCCGGGATACCCCTCTCCGTCTCTTCCCAAGTGAATGCGTTGATCTTCAAGCTATTGCGGTCAGCTCGCCCCCATGCTTCCCGCGTCTGCTTCACGACGGCGTGAAACGATTCACGCACCTCACCCGTACACACATCAACAATCTTGTAAGCCACCTCCAACACCCGGTGCTGCCTCGGGTTAAGCCCGCTCGTCTCCGTATCGAGAAAAATGCCAAGCATAACCCGACGCCCTCTACCTCAAATCCTTAAACCGATCTCATAGCACGCCCGGTAAAAACAGGCAATCGGCGCAAAAACCGAACGTGCCCCGGACAAACTAGAACGTGTAGATAAGCTCGATCTCGTACCGCTTATAGGAGAAATCGGGCCCCAAATCCTTACGATACTTAAAGGCTTGCCCCCACGATTGGTAGACGGTCACCGTATTCGTTATATTATACTGTAATTCAATGGCATACCCGTGATAATTCCCGCTACCTACCGACGTTTTCACGGTAAGGGGATCCCCCGCTCCCCTTTTCTTCGTACCGTAGAGACCCGTACCGGCCACATTTCCCCTTCCGACTCCGCTACCGTCAAAGTCGGGAACGGATTGAGCCTGCACAAGCTGATAGTTGATGTTGAAACTCCAATCCCACTGCTTCCGCAGTTCACCGGCCGAAAGGCCGACATAACACGCCCAAGGATCTCGGTGCCGCCCCGTCTCCTCATGACGGCGAGCAGCCGTGTTGTAGAGCCCGGCAACGTAAAGGGTCGTTACCTGCCCGTCCAACCACTCGGGGTACCATTTATAACCGAGAGTGCCCTGCACATTGCGAAACGAGTAGGCCAGTCTTCTCAGCCGGTCGCTCGCAAACTTCCGGGTATTCCGGTCGATGAGGGAACCTTTGGCGTAGAGACCGGTACCGCCGATCTTAAGCAGACCGACCTCCCCGACATATCCGTAATGGTTCACGGACGAATCTATGAGAAAGGGACCCGCGTGGACGTAGAAGTCCCCGACCGGCTGCAGAGCATGGTCATACTTGACGAGTATCCCGTTCATGGAAGAGCCGAACTGTACTCCGGAATCAAACTCATACCCGAGAGCGCGTCGACCGATATCGATATCGACATTGTACCGCTCTCCCGTCAACAACCGCCCACCCAAAAGGGCCCGCTCCAACGAGATGGCATTGAACTTGCCATCCCCTATCCCGACGGGATTATCGAATTCCAGCTTGCAGGTAGCCCACGTATAATCGGTCCGGTAATTGAAGAGCAAGTTCACCTCAAAGTCCCAGTTATACATCGCCTTATCCGGAACCGCACCGCGAGGTTGCCTCTGCCTGACACCGTTTTTGGTCTCGTTCACCGTCTGAAACTCGGTACGTACCTCACCGCTCAGGGTGAGGTTACCTCCCTTATCCGAAATGGTTACGTGTTTCCGCTTTTCCCTTGCCCACGCCTTTAAAGCCTTGACCTCATCCTCTTCAAACATCGGCGCCGGCGGAGGGGGGCGATCCGGCGACACCCCCGGCGACCGCTCCCCCTCGGCCCTTGCCACGCAAGAGAGCGCCATCAAACAGAGGAAAAGTAGAAATCTCTTCATGACACGCACCCCCCCTGAAGGTCCGACCGATGGGGGATGCTACCGGTAATGTTCCTTAAAGGGCAAGCGTTTTGTCTATTATGAGACAACGTGCTATAGGGATGCGGTATGAACGAACTCGAATCATACGCCCGAACCTTTGCGCAAAGAGTACGCCACTACCTGATGATTACGACGGGGTACCGGGAAGATGAGGCGGGATCGGAAGAGTTATACGGCGCCCTGTGCACCTCGCTGCGCGAGGAGATTATGGTCAATTGGCATGCCACACAACGTACCTTCCATCAACAACGAAGCCGGATGCTCTACTACCTCTCGATGGAGTACATGCCGGGTCGTCTTCTCGGTAGTGCCGTCACCCACACCCATGCCGATGAGCTGATTCGACGTGTACTCCGGATCTTGCAACGTCCCTATGACGAGGTGCTTCGCGCGGAGCCGGATCCCGGCACCGGCAACGGTGGGCTGGGCCGTCTCGCTTCATGCTTCATGGACTCTCTGGCCACGTTGCAATACCCGGCGTTCGGTTACGGTATGCGCTACCACTACGGTATTTTCGAACAGGAGATGGTGTGTGGCGTGCAGGTGGAACGACCCGACTGCTGGTTGCTCAAACACAATCCGTGGGAGTTTAGGAGGGATGGCGATGCCGTGCCCGTCTATTTTTCCGGAACGCCCGTGAAGAGGAAGACCGGTCGAGGTGAGGTGACGGTCGACTTGATCGATTGCGAGGAAATCCGGGCCCTCCCCTACGACCTCCCGATGATCGGCTACGGCAGGGGGGACAATTTTTCCGTTTTAACGCTCCGGTTATGGTCGACGAAGGAATCCCCCCGCAATTTTCAGTTGCAGAGATACAATGCGGGAGAGCTCGGCCCTGCAAGTGAGAATACCTCGTTGACCGACGTCTTGTATCCGAATGACGACAATGAGGCCGGTAAACGGATTCGTCTCAAGCAGGAGTTTCTGCTCGTGTCGGCATCGCTACGCGACATCGTACGCCGTTATCTTACGCAACATGAAACCTTCGATGCCTTTCCCGATAAGGTATGCATTCAGATCAACGATACCCATCCCGCTCTCATCATCCCCGAACTGATCCGGATACTCGTGAAAGAGAGCGATCTATCCTTCAAAGAGGCGTTCGAGATTACGAAAACGTGTGTCGGATACACCAACCACACCATACTGAAAGAAGCCCTTGAAGAGTGGAACACATCGCGCATGCAAACCCTTCTGCCGGATAGATTTCACCTGATCGAACGGATTCACGACGAGTTGCTCCGGGAGGTGGCACGAACCTTTCCGGAAGATCCCGGCAAAGGGGAGAGGATGGCCATTATCGGGGAAGGACAGGTTAGGATGGCCCGTCTGGCCATCTATGGAAGTCACAAGGTCAACGGTGTCTCACGCCTCCACACGGAGATCCTCAAGACCTCACTTTTTAAGGACTTCCATGAACTTGACCCGGATAAGTTCGTCAACGTAACCAACGGTATCACGCAGAGAAGGTGGCTCCTCCGTTGTAATCCGAAGCTGGCCGCTTTCATCAGCGATCGCATCGGACATGGTTGGATTACCGATTTTACGACCATCCGAAAGCTTGCCGATTTTGCATCGGACACACAATCACAAGAGGAATTTGCGGAGATCAAACTCGCTAACAAAAAGCGCTTTACGGAAATGATGCGACGAGACATGGAGAAGAGACACGGTGTAGACGAGACCTTTATGCGGGAATGCACACTCGAAACGAACAAACTCTACGACGTGCAGGTGAAGAGGATCCACGAATACAAACGACAACTCATGAACGCGCTACACCTTCTGATTCTCTACCGGCAGAGGAAACGGAATCCTCCCCCTCTCCCCGTCGGGAGGTTGGTTCTCTTCGGTGGCAAGGCCGCCCCCGGGTACCTCCTTGCCAAAGATATCATCCGGTTCATCTACTGTCTCGCACGAAAGATCAACAACGACCCGGAGGTATCACGCGATCTGCGTATACACTACGTGGAGAACTACAACGTTACGCGAGCGGAAACGATCATCCCCGCAGCCGATCTTTCCGAACAGATTTCGACGGCGGGTATGGAAGCCTCCGGAACGGGGAACATGAAGTTCGCCATCAATGGTGCGTTGACGATCGGGACGGACGACGGGGCCAATGTGGAAATGCGAGAGAGCATTACCGATAGGTGGTGGCCCTTCCGGTTCGGAAATAGTGCCGAAGAAAACCTGCTGCTCATGCAAAAAGGAGCGTACGACCCCGTAAAGATCTACGAAACCGATCCCGACATCAAAGGGGCAATTGATGCCCTTACCGACAACTCCCTGACTGAAAATGAGGCCGAAGCGGAGACACTTTCGAAAATCCGCGACTCTCTTTTGGTCGACGGCGATCCCTTTTTCGTTCTGAACGACCTTCCCTCCTACATTGCGACGCAAAAGCAGGTGGAAAAACTTTACGCATCGCCCGAAAAGTGGGCCGAGTATGCCATACACAATATTGCCGGCATGGGTCCCTTTTCATCGGATGTTGCCGTTGCGACCTATGCGGAAAAGGTATGGAAACTACGACCCCGTCCCCCCGACCCCGCAATTCTCAAGCAAGTCCGGAGCGACTACGACAGACACGATCGGTGTCGCATCGACACACCCTAACCTACACGCCGTACCTCGGATCGAAACCGGAATCCCCACTTCATCGACAACATATCATAGGTCCCGTCCTTGCGAATTTTTTTCAGACCGGCGTCAAATCGAGCAATGAGATCTTCCCGCGGACCGGTGCGGGACCGATCCGGATCGGCGAGAGTAATCAGACGGAGACCGCTATCGTCCAAAGGAGAAGTAGCGACGACCACCTTTCCCTCATGCGACCGTGCCACGAGAGGATATGCGCGGATCGATTCGAGGAGCATACCATCGGCCTCGCCGGTTGCCACGCGGTGCAATCCGCTACGCACTCCGTCGAAATACCGGATCAAGGATTCCGGATAGAGCCGTATGCCGAGTACCTCGTTTTTCGTCGATCCGACCAAAAGGGTCTTACCGTGAAGGGCACGTACCGATTCTTCTTCCATACCCGCTCGCGTGAGCAAAACGGGACCCGTGCGCAAGTAAGGCGTGGAAAAGCGGTATCTCTCCTTCTCCGAAGGCAGAGGATGAATCGAGGAAAGAATGGCATCGTAGTTTCTCTGCCGAAGGCCCGACTCGAGTTGATCCCAACCAACGGTTACGAGAGTGAACCGGATCTCCTCTTTACGTGCCACCTCCCGCACTATATCTCTCGAAAAGGCATGCAAATTCGCCGCCCTCTCTCCCGGCTCCAAGAGAAACCACGTCGGATCGACGGCAATGACATACCCCTTTTCCCCCTTCGAACAACCCGCAAGGAGAAGCAATACACAGATGACGAAAAGCCCCTTTCCCATACCTGCCGATCATACGAAAAAGGCCGGCTTATGCAAAAGAAAATTCCGGGTCGCCCCCTTCCGAAAAATCTCCCGTTCCACTACCATGCCGGTCGCGAATGAGGAGGAAATCGGATGGAACCGCAATGTACCGATGCGGTAGCGGAGGCATTGCGTCGGGCCGTGTCTCTGGCTACGACCGCCCGTCACACCGAGGTAACCGAAAATCACCTTCTCCTCGCTTTCACGGAAGATCCGAAAGGGTACTTTTGCACCCTCCTGACGGGCTTCCGGATCGACGTTGCCCTTTTGGCGCGAGAATTGAAGAAGGCACTCGCCTCCCTCCCCTCCTACGAGGCGGGGTATGAAGCAGGGGGAAATCGCCCCGTGCCCGATAAGACCTTGCAGGCGATTTTGCGGAAGGGGCAGGTCATCGCCGAAAACCGGGGAGATTCTTACGTCGGTTCCGATCATCTCCTCTGTGCCCTATGGGAGGATGCACGCGATCCTCTGAAGAGGCTTCGCGAGGAGACCGGCATCCCGCTACGGGAGGTCGAAGAGGGCATCAAGGGAGTTCGGAAGGGGCGTACGCTCGACTCCCCCTCGGCCGAGTCGAGTTTGCAAGCCATTGAAAAATTTTGCAAAAACCTGACCGCCCTTGCCCGACAAGGAAAACTCGATCCCGTCATCGGGAGGGATGAGGAGATCCGCCGTACCATACAGGTCTTGAGTCGTCGCACAAAGAACAATCCCCTCCTCATCGGCGAACCCGGAGTGGGAAAAACGGCGATCGCGGAAGGGTTGGCTCACAGGATCATCCGGGAAGATGTCCCCGACTTTCTAAAGGGGAAGGAACTTTTTGCCCTCGATATGGGCAGTCTGATTGCAGGCACGAAATATCGTGGTGAATTTGAAGAGCGTTTTAAGGGGATCATCAAGGAGGTTGAGGCGGGCGAGGGGTCGCTCCTCCTCTTCATCGACGAGGTGCACACGCTCGTCGGTGCGGGTGCAACGGAGGGAGCAGGAGCAATGGATGCCGCCAACTTGCTCAAACCCGCCCTTGCTCGGGGCACTCTCCATTGTATCGGCGCTACCACGTTGGCCGAATACCGGAAGTACATCGAAAAGGATGCCGCCCTCGAACGCAGGTTCCAACCGGTCTCCATTGCGGAACCTTCTCTCGATACGGCCGTTGCCATTTTGCGCGGACTCAAGGAACGTTACGAAAATTACCACGGGGTGAGGATCACGGAGGGGGCCATCCACGCCGCCGTCCGCCTTTCTTCCCGCTACATCAGCGACCGTTATCTCCCGGACAAGGCGATCGACCTGATCGATGAAGCAGCCGGCCTCATCCGAATGCAGATCGGATCGCGCCCCCTGCCGATCGACACGAAAGAACGAGAGCTGAGCACCTTAATCGTAAAGCAGGAGGCTCTCAAACGGGAAAAGGCATCGCAGGTTGCCGAAGAGCGGGCAGCCCTTGAAAAGGAGATCGTCCGAGCCAAAGAGGGACTCGGTTTGCTTTCGGAAAGATGGAAGCAGGAAAAGAAACTCATTGAAGATCTCAAAAAGAGTAAAGGGACCCTTGAAGCCCTTCGTTTTCAAGAGGAGGAGGCCGAGCAGGTAGCCGACTACAACCGGGTAGCGGAGATCCGGTATCACCGAAAGCCCTCCTTGGAACGGGAAATTCGAGAAAAGGAGGAATTACTCGCCCGCAAAGAAGATCGCCTACTGCAAGAGGAGGTAGATGAAAAGCTCATTGCCGAAATCGTAGCCAAATGGACGGGCATTCCGGTACATAAGATGCTTGAGGAGGAGGCGGAGCGCCTCTTACACCTTGAAGAAAATCTCACAAAGCGGGTGGTCGGGCAAGAGGTTGCGGTGCAAGCCGTGAGCGATGCCGTCCGCCGTTCACGTACGGGCCTCGGTGATCCCGGACGCCCCCTCGGCGTATTCCTCTTCGTCGGCCCTACGGGAGTGGGAAAAACCGAATTGGCCGGAGCGCTGGCGGCGGAATTGTTTGATAGTGAAGAGGCCCTGACCCGTCTCGACATGTCCGAGTATATGGAAAAGCATGCCGTCTCCAAGCTCATCGGCTCTCCTCCCGGGTATATCGGTCACGAGGAAGGAGGTCGGCTTACCGAAACGCTCCGCCGGCGCCCCTACGGGGTCGTTTTGTTGGATGAGATTGAAAAAGCCCATCCGGACATCTTGAATATCCTCTTGCAGATCTTTGATGCCGGACGCATTACGGATAGCAAAGGACGCACCGTGAACTGTCGTCATGCACTCTTTTTGATGACCTCGAATCTCGGAGCGAAAGAACTCCTCCGACACATCCGGGAAGAGGGTAACGACCCCGGGAAGGGGGCGATCTTACGGATCATCGATCCGATTTTGAAGGGGCACTTTCGCCCCGAATTTATCAACCGTTTGGATGATATTCTCCCCTTCCTTCCTCTAAGACGGCAAGATATGGAACAGGTCGTCGCCATTCAGCTCGAAAGAGTGAAAAAAAGATTGGAAGAAAAGGGCATATCGCCCACCTGGTCACAAAATCTGTTAACCTATCTGGCAAAAGAGGGATACGACCCCTCTTTCGGCGCACGCCCCCTAAAGAGGGTCATTCAAAGCGATGTGATCAATCCTCTGGCTACCGCCCTTTTGGAAAAGAAATTGGTGCCGGGACAACGGGTCGAACTACTCTTTTCCGATAAGGAGCATGGCGTCGCCTTTCAACCCCGGTAGGGATGTACGTTTTCCCCCACACCTAATCTCTTGCCGACACACACGGTCGGGCACGGTTTACCCTTGATCCGTCGATTTCAAATTATGTTTGGGCAAAAATGGAGCGGATCGTACAATCGGCACGCAATCGAAATCACGTTGCAGAGAGGAAGCCGTGAGTGCGCTCACCATCTTGCCCACACCGCTCGCCGTCTTACCTACGCCGGTTGCTACCTTGCCTACACCGATCGGTGGCATGTCGGGTACCGTTACGGGGCCGTACCCGACACCGGAGGGTATGAGAAGAACCAACTTATGCACGGTGGCGGTCGCCCCCGGTATCTCGGAAGGTGGATTGGACGTCGATAGCGACAGCAGGCTCTTCCTTCAAGTATACGATCCGAAAGCGACGGTCTACTCTTCTTCCTACGCGGATACGGGGCCGGAACCGCCGAGACTAACGAACGCTCGGGGAAACACTCTACGCTTGAATAGCGTTACGGGGTATTCGGGTACGACTTTGGAGGCCGATGTAGATCCCGGAGGCGGGTTTGCCTCCACCCTCTCCGGTATACATGTGCGGAGTACCGTCAACGCGAGCGCTACGGATCGCGTAGCGCGGGCCGTGTTTCTGAACGGAGACATATGTAGCTGTCCGGGACATATCGGAAACCGTCGGTATTGCAAATCCGGGGCGGGTGGCCCTAAACGTGACTGTTACGGCACCGTAGACTATTGTTCCTTCGGCGCCTCCAATGCAACATGCCACGGCCTCGTACGAAAGAATTGTGTCGAATCCTCGGGGATGGGGACATCCGTTAGCAAAGTCGCCTGCTACGACGATGTAACGGATCATTGTGTCGCCGCTATTTCCGGTGGTACCGTTTCCGATGTTGACTGCTACCGCAAAACCGGAGGTCAGTGCATCTTCAACTGCGCGCAAGTGACCGGAAATCGGTGTGTCCGCATGGGCAGCAGTAGCGCCGTGTCCAATGTCCGTTGCCACTGCGAGGAAGAGGATGTGTGCCCGTTGCCTTCCCCTGCGGAAGACCCTTGTTGCCTGAAAGGGGCTATCTTTTTTCTCGACCTCTCGGGCGACAGGTTACATCGTTACAACGAAGCCTCCTTACCCCCCATTTGTGGCGGAGACATGCAGGGAGAGGGGGAGAATCTCTACTGCGGCGGTCCCGTCATCATGCCTGAGAAGATCCTTAGAAGCTACGATTTGAGGACCACGTCGTGCAACGAAGTCGCCCCGTCCGATATGGAGCAGGGTGTGACCGCTGTTGCCCCTCCTCCATGTCTGAGAAGGGGAGAGCATAGGAACACTCCGTAGTCTGACGCCCCCAATGCAGAGAAAGCCTTTTTCGAACCGACACGATCCGTTCTCCTTCTTATTCAAGCGTTTTACGGAAAATTGCGGGGGAACCTCACCTCCTCACCCCCGTTCCCCGGTATCCGGTATCCGGAATCGCGGGTAAGAGGGGATACGACAAATCTCCGCCGTTACGGTTCACAAAACACATGAACACGGGGAATTGTGAAATGTCGCGATGCGAAATACGGGCACGTACATTTTTTAATATTAATTATAAATAAACAATTAACTGTGTTATACTTCGGCTTTCTATTCAACGAATTGCAACATGGCGGGATCATTCTGTCTATTTGTATTTTGTGTGCATAAGATATTCTTTTTCATCGAATTGAGCACACAACCCTTAAGTATTGTTAAGGACACCATTGTATTTAAAATATTTATTTTATAGAATAATTTTGATTGGATTAATTTTAAGAATACGAAATGGGGGGATCTATGTCGGACATTGATGTTAATTATTCTGAGCCCGGAGATCCGGCTTACGGTTCTCACGGCATCGACGGATCCGGAGATTTGCGGAAAACCGATGTCCCCGTAGCGTTCGTACATCTGATTAGCAATGAAGTAGATCAAATCTCCAAAGAATACGGAGAGAAGGGGAAGGGAAGGGTCGAGCACGCCGAATCCGTACCTCTCTTCTCGTCGGAAGATCCGAAGAAGCAATCGGATGCGGACTACGTATGGACAACGGTGATGAACAATGTGGTGGGGCACTACCCCGAATGGGTTACTTTCTTTGGAAGTCAAGGAGTTACTCCGGAGCAGGCGACAGCCGATGCATCGGTCATCGTATACAAAGTGCTCATACCTAAAGTGAAAGAAATCTATAATGAGCTCAAGGCGAAAGGGAATGATGCGACTCTGCGAGATGCCGCCACAGTGCTCGGTAACATTTCTCCTCAATCCTTAAAAGCAGGACAGGCTTCCGCTATGCGGACCTTTATTTCTTCCGCTCAAACCTATCAAAGTGGCCTGATCGCCCTTAAGAAGAAGGAAAACTCTCTGACCGGTAGTTTGGCTTCCGACATGTTTCAACTACAAAATGACCTTGCCTATCTCAAGGAAGCCAAGGCGGGAACGGAGCGGGATGCTTTGGAAAACCGGGTCAAACAGCTTATCGAACATACACTTCCCGATGTTCGTTCGAAGGTCAACGGTATCAATGCACAAATTGCATCGTTATCCCAATCCTTCATTACCTTTATCGATGCCCGTTTTTCAACCATTTGCGGCATTTGTTCCATTCCTCCGGATGCGGAAACAAAACCGATGAGTGAGGCGGAGTTCGACGAGAAAATGGGGCGATTAAAGGATCAGGTTACGGCACTTGAGAAGAGTAGCATCCCGACCATCATAGCCGAGGCACATGACTTGGAAAATATCGGCAGTTTGACGGAACAGATCTACAAACTGGATCCGGATCGATTCAAAGATGATGTTCTCGACGGAGATCCGAAAAACGGGTTGAGAAACATCTTGGGAGACGGGGGGCCGGGTATTTGGTTCGATACGAGCAGAATCCTCAACGTGACCTCCCCCGCAAACTTCCGCGAACAGCTGGACACCTACTTTCGTCAGATGGCGCAAAGCGGTATTACGAACGCCAAACTCTCTTTTGCACAGTTTAGCAAAAAAGCGGGACAGGCCGATACCGTTGCTACCATGCTCAAGGCGGCAAAGGACGCACATGTGAGTCAACCCATGGCCGTGATGGCTGCCGAAGCCGCCAAATGGGGCATCAATCTCGGAATCTCCGTAGGAGGTGAAGACGGTACGGCTGCCACCTTGGATCTCGGAAGCAATCCCTCGACATCGGCTACATTGTTCTGGTCGCAATACGGACAATACTGCAAAAACGGCATTGACTTGGATATTGAGGGAGGTACGATTGACAGGTTCCTTACCAACGAAGGGCAGGAGAATATCACGAAGTTTTTTAGCACGCTACGTACCTTAGCGCAACCGACACACACACCGATTCAGCTTACCTTATGTGGCAGTGTCGGTAAAAATGCAAAACCTTTGGCTTTCCTCTTCAAAGGAGGATATATCGATTCGGTCAACATCATGGCCTATAATGGCAGTGGTATGGCCTACCTGACTCCGAGCATAAAAACGGATGATTACGGAGCTATTGATTGGGTCGGTTTTTTGGTCGATACCTGCGGCATAACTCCCGACAAGGCTATGAGCATGTTGCACTGGGGGGCCGAAGATGCCACACCCTACTCGGACGCATCAAAAACGGGATGGTCCGATCCGGATCAACTCGACCAAGAGGTCTCCCATAGGGTAGGCAAATCCCTCGAAGAGATGGATCCGGGATCCGCCTTTAGCGAGGAGATCGAACAGCTACGTATCGATACGATCCGTGAGTGGAACCTGCAACACTCGGATAAGAAGATCTCATCCAATGCACGGTTCGGATCGCAAATGTGGTGGATTGATGAGGGGCGGGTGTCCAACGGTCAACCCCTTGCCCTCTACCCGGAGGCCGGGGCGGCGGCAAGGCAGATTGTGTTGCATGAACCGAAACCGACCCCTTAGTATCCTTACCCGATACGTAATGGGGGACGGATATGACGAGATGCGATCCGCCCGGGGAGCGCGGGGCGGGGTGACATCATGTCATGGAGGTCAACGGCAATGTAAGACGCATTCCCGGAGTCGCATACCTTCGTCCGGACGAGCGGAGATCGTACCGGATCCGGAAACTCCCAACCGGGATGAGCATCCGTCTCACCTTCGGTTCCCCGATCCCCCGATCGGCCTACGACCCTTGAACATGGTTTGTACGGGCTATCCCGCCATTCGCTTCTCAAAGATGAAACACACACAAACCGGGATGAGCACCTTTTTCCTTGCATCAACGATGCAAAACCCCCATAGACCGTTCACACTTACCAAAGGAGAATCGTGGCAACGATACCGCTATCCCCCCTTCACTCCGTCCATGTCAAATACGAATACCTCGGCAAAGGAACGGTACGGAGCAACCGGAGGAGCAAACCCTATCTCGGGAACCCGGCCCCGGTGAGCATCCCCTGCGAAGCAACCTACACGGAGTCCGAGCCCGCCCCGAAGATATTCGCGATAGTAGGTACCGTCGTCCTCCTCGTACCGACCGGGATCGGGCTCTTTCCGGGTACACGCTTGCCGGTAAGGTCGGGGCCGTAACCGGATTCTCCGCAAGCGCTCTCTTTTCCCCGGGGACCTCCGGTGTGCCCCCCTGCACGTTCACGAGAAACATTTCGGCGCATCATTCTTCTTTCCTCCCCCGGTTCGGCTAAAATCGGCCACTACCGAGCAAAAAGGGTACGACCGAAAGATGCCAAATCCTTTTCGAGCGTATCCAACCACACCCTGATTGCGGGCTGATCCCTCATACCGAGGTGAACAACAAAACGCTTGCCATCCGCATGAATGGCCTGCGTAGCTTGTATGCCGAAAAAGATTTCATTTCCGGAAAGGGTAAGCAAGCGATAGGTTGCCCCGTTAACCCGCGCGGGAAAAGCAGCGTGCGATGCAATGCACGTAGTATGCAACCTGGGTTCCCAATACTCTCTGAGGGCTATTTGTTCGTGGCGTAGGCGTCGGTTGAGACCCGCTTCGGTATAGGTCAAATGCAAAGTAGCGTTGGGTTGGTTACATATGGCATCGAGTGAAGCGGAACGCCCGTCTATGGTAACCAAACGGACCTCGTCTTCAAATGACGCAAGGAATGTTTCCCTCACCTTTTCATCCGGAAGCTTACAACAGGGGGTAGACGGCATTGTCGTATGAATCTCAAAATCCGCCCTCTTGAAGAGCCCTCTATTCGCCAGAAACATCTCTTCGAACAAGCATTGAAGGCCGACGCAAGCGGGACGAATCTCATCGTCACTCCCTTCCAACACGCAAACACCCGAATCTCGCAACCGCTCAATAACCGCCTTAATACCATCGGCATTCGTTTTCTGAGAACTCTCCGGGAGTTGATGGAGAAGGTTATCAAACAGCATGTCTCTCTCGGAATCAAAATCCCGTCCCTCCGGAAAGTCGTTATCCTCCGGGTAAGCAGGCTCGAGGGTAACCTCCTCCCGGACAACGGCCTGCCGCTCATCCCCGTGTAAACAGGTCATAACCGCACAAACCACCACGGCAAGAGCATAATGCAACATCGTCTTCCTCCCCGAGATTGACCGATCGACCCTCGGAACATACATCGGGGTACGTTTTTCCGCAACCGTGCGGATGTTCTCGGAGGAACCGCAACCGAACCGTATCCGCACCACATACCTCCCCCCGGTCCGACTCGGACACGATCCTTTCCACACATGACCACACGCCCGGGCAAGAGTATCTTGCCGGTTCCGCACGGGCATCGTCCGGTTTGTGCCCTCCCCTCTACCCCGCCCCCGGAAAGGACGACCCGCATGAGGGTCGATAAGTTGTCACCGAAATTCGTAATCAGGGGTTGAGCATTCTTACCTGATCATCGCCGGAACGATGAGATAAGTAATCTCGCAATACAACGGCATGATCAAAAGCAAGATGACCCCATGGAATGTTTTCGACTTCGACTACCCACGCCTGCGCCGCGTCATCACCGGCAATCGGATTGCTAAATGCCTTTGCTACGTACGTTACTTCTACCGAATGATGACGAAAATCTCTCGCCGGATCCGAATACACGTGGAATTGCCTTAAATCGTGCAACTCCAAATTGACTTCTTCCATCATCTCACGTCTAACGGCGTCCTCCACGGTCTCACCATATTCGACTTTTCCTCCGGGGAGCGCTTTACCCCAAGGCGGTTTACCCCTGTCAATCAAAACAATCCCCTTGAACTTATCTTTCTCAAAGACCTCAATAATGGCCCCGGTCGTCAATATCGGTGGTTTGTGAACCGAAGTTTCGGGTAGGGCGTGACATGGCGATACCGCTACACAGAAACACACAATCAGCGAAAAAACACACAGCCTTGTTCTACTTTGTTTCATACTGCTCTCCTATAGTTTTCATCGTAATCCGGATCGTACGAGCGTGAGGACTATCACCCTCACCCCATGCACACCTTCCTTCAAAACACCGAAGATCGCCAACCTCAACCGACGCGCACGCCGGGAGATGGTGATCGAATCGGTATTAAATGTCCATCAACCGTACCGGTTGATCCGGAACCGCCCGGGCACAATCCGACCTACCTACCCACTCTTGCCAAATCACCGGCAAAGACGGCAAAATGGTCTGCCGCCTCTCCGTGACCGGCCACAAAACAAACCGTAGTAGCAACGGTAGCCATAGCATCCCCCCAATACCGTCAGACACCTTCCCGGAACGGATCCCCGGCGCCCTCCATCCCGGGAGGGTGTAGCACAAGATACGGTTGATGTGAACCGGCCTCTTTCGGAGAACCGGAATCGCACGAGCACGGTCCGATCACCCCCCTTCCCGGTCACTCATGCCGGATACCGCGCTATCCGCGGCGTAACGACGGCTTTTTTGAAACCTCGGCACCGGAAAGGAGTGGGTAAGGGGGGTGACGTTGACCGGATTCGTGGAAAAGGGGGTCGAACCGGCGATCGAAAAGTCGGCAAGGCAGGGTTCTAAGAGATGAGGAGGCGGGAGAGGTGATTAGGGATAGGGATGATCCGTTTCCCCATAGACTTGAGAAGTTGCGATCCGGTCGCCCGGTTTCATAGAAAAAACTCCGGATTGACCCGGCAAGCTGTTTGTTGTAGTCTTCCGGCGTCGCAAAAGGGAGAAGAGAGTTATGGTGAAGGAAGGAATCACACGTATGGACCCCGACATCACACCGATGGAGAGTACGGACTCTACCCCCATCATCACGAATCAACCTGTCGCTGTCCTCGAGAGAGCTGACCGGCAGAACTTCGGAGATGTAGTCTTGGCACCCGCCGCTACGGTCAACAATGTGGCTCAAGTACGGTTGGGAGATTACAAAAAGGAAATCATTGCCATAGGGGCTGTGATTGGTGAGGGTGTGGTAAGTTTCGGTTGCTTGCCGGGGGCGGTATTCGGTGCGGCGGAGATAGCTACACAAATGGGGGCAACGAGTGCCGTTACAACTTGCGTAGCTACGGGAGCGGGAATGTCGGCGGGTCTTTGTATGATCGGGGCTGTGTGTACGACAGTCGGGTGTTATTTGGCAAGGCTACGGTCAACTTGATTGGGGAACGTATTGCAAAGGGGTGAGAAACTACGATCCGGTCGCCCGGTGTCATAATTTCGTTCAAACAAAGCAAAGAAATCACCCATCACAACCCATCTAAATAGTTAGCCCTGAGAGATGTATAATTTGTAACAAGAGTAAACGAGACAATGACGTCCGTAGATAGCTTGAAAGACCGCAAGCAAAATCATCAAACGACGAGACAAACAGGGCTCCGGGACGAGATGGTTGAGGCGTAGTGCTCATAAAAGCGTGTATGACATGTGTGCGGGCAGTGAAAGCGTTAACGGTATTGTTGTGAATACGGGTATTGATGCCCTTTGCATGATTCCATCCTGTCAGCGACTCATCGGTGCCGAAAAGTTCTTAGCGGACGAGATAGTCTCGGAATCATAGCCTCGGCATCCGTGTTGAAAAGGGCTTTGGAGAAACTACATCCCAAACGGGACTACGCCCTCTTCGATTGTCCGCCAACCCCGGGTCTCCTGTCCCTGAATGCTCCGGTTGTGGCGAGGGAAGTGCTGATTCCGGTTGAAACGGGAGTGATGGCGACGGAAGGGCTCGTGAGACTCACGGAGACGGTCGAGAAAATTCGAGAAAGGGTAAAACCCCGCGCTAAAGAGCGCCGGAATACTCCCCCGTAGAGTTGACGGGCGGACGAGGTTATCCGTTGACGTTATCGACAAGCTGAGACAGCGATTCGGTAACGTGATCTGCAAGACTCATATTCGAGAAACGGTGAGGTTGACCGAATGTCCGAGTTTCGGAAAGCCGATCACGAAGTACGATCTGCAGGGAAGGCTGCTTGAACGGACTCCCGGTAAACAGGTCCGGCCATTAAGGTTTGCGTTGACAAGTACGATTTTATGAATCTCTCGCATCGTACGGAAAGCGGTTTCGGAATATCCCCCGGGTACGTAAGATTCCGGATTACCGTAAGTAAGCAGTACGAAACACCCCCGGCGCATGGGTAGCCGGCGCGACTCCCGTAGAGCGATATCAAAACAATGCCCCACATCGATCATCACGACAGTCGCTTTGGCGCACCTCTTCGCAATCTCGACGGCTACCGGTTTTTCGGATCCGACACCTCCCGGCGAAAATACCTCCGGATTCACAGTTCCGTGCGCGCGGAATATCCTCGAAGCGGGACGCGTTGCATGAACCCGTACGGTATGATCTTTGCTCGCCAAATCACCGGTAAAGACGGCAAAACGGTGAGTGTGATACCGGAGAACGGAGGTGATCTGTCCGCTGTTTCGGGATTGCTTCCTTTGCTTTTCGACTCGGCCGCTACCGACCGGCCGGATCGAACCCGGGTTCCTCCCCGGACCGAGCACGTTACAAAAATAGCGGAATGTACTTGTTGCATATTTTGTAGAATTGAGTTAGACTCGTCGCCTTGCGGAAAGTACTGACGTATGGGGGTGATAATGAGCATGGTACCGGAGAACGGAGGTGGCCTGTCCGCTGTCTTGGGGTTGCTTCCTTTGCTTTTCGGCTGGACTACTGCCGACGACCCGGGCAAGAAACAAACTCAGGCCCCTTCCCTAACCGAGCACGCTGCAAGAATTGCGGAAATAGCACGTTTTAGACAGGAAGCGGAGGTAGCCGCTCGCAAGCACGGGTGGGGACAACAAGAGCTCAATCCAAGACATCGTTGGCGCCCATTGAGAAAGATCCGACCCCTGAGCAAGCATTCGGCCCCACCGAGTGTTGTATGTGCCGGTCCTATAAGACGCGCAAAAACCTGTGCGGGTGCGGTAGAACGCGCAAAAACCGGTGCGGATAGTCCGTACAGTCCGTACACAGACTTTGATAACCCCCCAAAACCCTGTAGTAGGTAGGGTGCAACGAGCGGGTGTAAACGGACGGAACCGCATCCGACACTTGTGGTGGTCTTGTTGAAGATGACGAATGCGGTCAAGGCGGGCAAGGATAAGTCAGACCTTTTTGCAATCGGCAAAAATGTTTTACGTGGTAGCATGGGGGGGTTCTTAAAGTGCCTAATTTGATACCGCAGACCTCCCCCCGGGTTCTCGATCATCCGCGCCGGAACGTTCCGACTTTCCTAAGGGGGCGACCCGGCCGACAAACGGGGGTGACTCCCTCTCCGTCCGAACGAACATTTCCGCAATTGCCGAATCTGCTTAAGGTTTTTTGTGTGCCGGCCGATCATACATCGGACAGGACACCGGCGCACAACAACGCATACCCCCACTTCCTTCTCAAAGAGCTCACCGGCAACATCTGCCAACAGATCAAAGTTATCAATCAAACGAAAAAAGCACTCCGAACATGTAGATGAGCAACACACCGGATAAGGGAGCGGAGAACAGGCGCATCTCGGACGGTCACCCAACAGAAAGCAAAGATATCTCAATCCGACACTTTAACGTTCAACCCCACCGGCCCTTCGCCCTTCTCCTCTCTCTGAGATCGCCACCCCTGAGTAGTCCCTTAGGACAAGCTCAATGGTTCTCCTTGCGATCGCTTACCCCCTTCTCGAATGTTCCGAACGCTTTGTGTAAGCAAATGCACAACATCGTCCAACTTTCCGGGCCAGTCGGAGTCAACCCCCAACCCTTCCTCTACGACCTTGGAAGCAATTCGCGGTTTGTTTTCCTGCAAAGTTTGCAATACGTTTACAAAATCTTCCGCACTATTTACAACCTGCGCTAGTTTATTTTTTACAAGAATGTCATCATATTTTTCGTGACCGACTTGGACTGTCGGAATACCCGCAAGCACAAACCAAGGTCCCATACTCGTTTGATAATAGAACACCGCATCAGCCGGAACCAAAGCATCATCCGTATTCATGTGCGAAATGAGCACCTTAGGAGCACGTTTGTTGCTTCCATGTGTCTCGACCCACCCTCTTACAAGACCCGCATCGATATTCTTCGCCCTTGCTCCGGGGTGTTGTTGTAGTACGATCATCACATCAGACAAGTCATGTTCGGCACTTGAGTCGGCCATAAACCGGAGAAAAGCGGGAAAAGCCCTCAAAAAATACTCCTCGTTGTTCCCTCCGACATACACGAACATTTTTTGCCCCACATCCTCTATTCCACAATGAGAAAAAAAATCTTTCCTTACTTGAGTACGGTCACTCTCTCTTCTCTCTGCAGTGTGTCGGGCCTTCTCCAAGGGATAATACCCGAGACCTATCTTGTTACCACGAGGTAAAGACACTTCTTGAGAAGGTTCCCGATAAACGGGACTCTTTGCAAGATTCGCGTTGGCAAACACAACCTTATGGGCCTCTTGCATCACTCGGGACGCAGTTGCGGAATATCCCCCGGGTACGTAAGGTTCCGGATTATCGTAATAGGCAACACGAAGCACCTTGGGCGCATGGTCAGCCAGCGACTTCTGCAGGGCGACACCGAAACGATGCCCTACATCGGTTATCACGACAGCCACTTTAGCGCATGCCTTCGCGATCCCGGCGGCCTCCCGTTCTTCAGACCCTACACCTTCCGGCGAAAACACGTACAGGTTCGCAGTTTGGTGCGCTCGGAATTTATCCGAAGCAGGACCCGCTCCATACACCCGTACGGTATAGCCTTTGTTTGCCAAATGATCGGCAAAGACGGCAAAATGGTCTGCCGCTCCTCCATGACAAGCTATAAAACAAACCGTAGTAGCAACAACAGCCACAGCAACCTCCTTCAACATCTCGGCACCCCGGATGCCTTGCCTTCTCGAAAAAAAAGACCCCGACGTCCCTCTTCCCGGGAAAGTGTAGCACAGGGCGAAGTTGATGTGAAGTAGTCTCTTCCGAGGGGGGGGGATTGCGGGACGACCGGCTTTCCTCGATACGCACGGACCTAGGAAAACCGGCACGGTCCTCGGTACAATGCACGCACCGGACGCGGGAAGTGCGGGGGTAACCGCAACGATCGGCAAAAGGGATACTACGGACGGCTCTTCGACCGATACGCATGAAGAGGGGGAGGTGACGGAATGAACGGGGCCACCTTCACAAGATGTCGCACACTCAAGCAAATGTCCGGTGGCCCACCCCCGGGAATACCACAAGACGGAGCATCCGACAATGAATGCTCGAGGCGGGACTTGAACCCGCACGGGCGTTTCCGCCCAAGGGACTTTAAGTCGCGCGCATTCCTATCCACCACAATCGAAGGTCATTTATGTCACACAGAAAATAAAAACGCTACACGTTGGGAACAGTGCATAATAAGAAAGGCATATTGGCGATGTTTGTTCCATACCGTCCCATTATCGGATATCCCCTACCTCACATGCCTGCGAGAGGTGCCCGGGTAGGGCCTGCTACCATAGCACATACGATAGAGGGAATCTGAATTTTTGCATAATAAAAAATATTACATTCATATTGTATATTACAATAAATAAACAATCTGCAAAGTAACACATGCGGAACAGGTGAAGGCAAGATAAATCCGCACCCCGTGATTTTTGCTTCTATCGATGCTGCCGGATAACCCATACGTTCCTTCACGGTCACTCTTTCCGACCTCATGAAGATGGGCCCTAGGCACGCAGTTCTTATCGAGATCATCGCGGAATATTCAGGCAGGAGAGGCTACACCTTCATGCACCTCAAAACCTTGGCCAAGATAATCAACGTCTCTGAGCCTTCGTATACACGGAACGACTCGGAAGATGGAGGAGAAGTTGATCTTCAAATCCGGAATCCCGGAATACGGTAACCTTCCCCCTTATGACAGCAGGGGATGAGCGGTCCATCCGGTCGTACCCAAATACCGCCGCAAGTATTGACGAATGATCTTGGATCAGCCGAAGATGCCTAAGGAGATCAAGCATAGCACTCTTGAAAAGAATGGCCGAACATGGAACCACCCCCGAAGTGGCCGGCATGTAGCCTCAAGAACCGTATTGACTGAAAGCTCGATGTCATACGCGCTAAGGCTATACGGATGGGGTGCGCGTCCCCCATTATCGACCTACGGGAGGAGAAACATGACAGGTGCTGTTTACGCCTTCTTAAAGTCGCTCTATCGTGTCTATACTTCGCCTTGAAGGCGCACAAGTATGGAGTTTATTATTGTAGCAACAGACTTTATCACCCGTCAATTCATATTGCGTGAATTGTCTCCGATATAGTACAATCCTATACCGGACACAAAATTAAAGCCATTTGAAATGTTATGCCTCCGTCTTTCGTAAAAACATTAGAAGACGCGATTCTTTATGAATACTCAAAGATTGTGATATGCGGTGCCCGCAAAAAACATCTTGAAGCCAAAAGAATGGAAGGGAAGGTTTTATCTGAAAAACAATCCGAAGAATTGGATGCACTAACCTATAAGACTAGTAGCCTTTATTATACAATTGTTCATGGTCATTTCAAAAAACTCAGAGATAAAGTTCATAAAATAGGCTCTATAGGGATAGATAATGAAAAAGAAGCGCGTAAAGAGAGATTCGGGTGCGAATACTGTAAAAGAAATCCGAAAGAGCTTGAAAGAGACCATATAATCCCAAAAAATTTAGGAGGGCTCGACCACACCGACAATAGGGTCAATATATGTTCATCATGCAACAGTTCAAAGGGCGCAAAGCTCCCTTTTGAGTGGTTCGACAGCTCCGCCAGAAAAAATCTTTTTAAAAGGTATGGGATAGAAGAAGAGAAAGAACTCCCCTCATTCGTCGCAAGCAAATATCTCAAGAATCTCTACGAGCTTCACAAGAAACATGACACCCTACTAAAGCAGATGCCTCCTGAAGGCCCTTTGGCGAAACACTCCCCATTCACAAAAACCGAACTAGAAAGGGTCACTCGTGACTGTCTTTCCCGGAAGCTGAGAAAGACAAGCACATAAATGACCTTGTCATTTACACTTTACAACTTAAGCACTTTTTAATCCGTCATCGAGGGTCCAACGGAAACAACGGTCGTCTCCGAAGGGGATTGCAGGACGATCGGCCTCCCTCGATACGGACGGGTCTGAAGGAAACCGGCAAAGTCCTCGGTACAATGCACGAACCGGACATGCGGGGAGTGTGGGGGCAATCGTAACGATCGGCAAAAGGGGTACTACGGACGGCTTTTCGACCGATACCCACAAGGATGACCGACTAACTCATAAACTACAACAGTCACCACATAATCAAATGAATTGAACTTTTGAATAAGAATTATTTGATTAAACAAATCTTTTATATAACATAATGCACCAAGCCAACAAGTCTAAGCATAAAGTAAAGATCATATAAATCATAATATATAGTTGCATATTTTCTTGACCTATTGTATTCGTGAATAAGACTAGCTAAACTTGGAGAGCGTGAAAATGAAACGAAAACTCAATATTTTAACACTGATAACCACAACCATATTTCTGCAAGCCTGCGCAAGCTACAACGCTGAACCTCTTCCTCAAGAGCCCGCTCATGAACATGAATATGTAAAACCCAAACTAGGAAATAAATAAGTTGCCTTTTATTTTATGTTGCGCTACAGTGGATGGATAACATTCATTCCTGAGGCGCATTATGAAGAAAATAAACAAAGGTATCATTTCTGTCGTTTGCTTGAGCTTACTGTGTTTGGGTTATTCATCCCCGCGCACAGATGATTTACCCCTGTTGGCCACGAAAAAGTTCACGGTCGCGGATAGCAAGAGATACCTAGGACGCGATTTGCTTTCTAAGGGATACCAGCCCCTTCAAATTAAGATCAAAAACAACTCTTCCAGATCGTATGAGTTCTCTCTTTCTCGATTTTCTCAAACATGTGCTGATGTGAGTGATGTTATCAACGCAGGACGAACAAACACAACCGCAAGGGCAACGGGATATGGAGTAGGGGCACTGTTTGTTTGGCCACTTGCCATTCCTGCAATCGTTGACGGTATAGGCTCATCACAATCAAATGACGTAGTAGCCAGAGATTACAGCGAAAAATCAGCAAAGAACATCAATATAATAGGTCCCTATTCAAGCTTTAACAAGGTTGTATTTATTCCTATTTCTCGATACCAAAATACATTCACCCTCTCTTTGGTCGATGTTGACTCGCAAAAAATATTGACGTTTCGCGCCGGAACGTAACCCGCCTCCTTACTTTGTCATCGCCAAGAAGGCCTTTTATTCAGAGTGTATCGTAGCTTCCCGTAATCTTTTAGCGGGGCTCTCTCTAAAAGAGGGCACAGTCAGGGTATCAGTTGATTGTACCGTCATCTTGAAGAGTGGCTAGGAATGCAATAGCGCAAAAGAACCATTACCCCCTGCTTGCTTAAGAATTACTTGCTGAGGCTCCGAATCGGCTTCGACAGCTCGGTCATTGTTAACTGTCCCATGTGTACCCCGGAAGCAGACCGCAGAAGGATCCGGAAAAATTGCTAAAAGACGGGATCCCGGCTGTTGGCTCAGCTGATATGTAAGATCTGCAAATACCCTTGAAAGGTACTGTAGATTAGAGATAAACCGATCCTGAACCGCTCTGAAAAGGATATGGACGGGGATCCTAAAAGTGAATGCTCGAGGCGGGACTTGAACCCGCACGGGCGTTTCCGCCCAAGGGATTTTAAGTCCCTTGTGTCTGCCGATTCCACCACTCGAGCAACGCTACTCTTCCCGTGGTGCTTCTCCACCATTCTCAGAAAGATCCCCCTCGTCCGCTTCGAACTCTTGCCGAGATCCCCCCACTTTTCCGTCAGCATCCCCACCACCGGGCACATACTCTTTATAACGACTAATCTGTTCCGAAATGAGCCCGGAAGGAGGAGGCAAAACAGGTCTTCTTTTCACCACCTTCTTCCTCTCCTGCGCAATCGACCCCTCCCGCACGAAATTTTCTCCCTGCTCCTTGGGGGACCGAGATCCTCCTTCCACGGTCCGCCCTCCGACCTGCCTCCCCTTTTTCATCTCACCCCCCCGTTGATTCCCTCGCCCGCGATTGCGCCTCGACTTCCCGTCAGCAACCCCCGATTCCCCCCTTTCCGTCTCTTCTTTATCCGCAGACTGCTTGCCACCTCCCGTATCGGACGGGTCTCCCTTGTCCCCTCTCGGTTGCTTACCCCCACCTACTTTCACCGATTTCTCGATCTTGGGCTTCTTCAGTACGGGACACACCTCCCGCGTCTCCACTACCTCGTAATCCCCGATCGGCAACAAAAACGCCCTCGGCTTCTCTAAATAACGGAAAAAGAACGAACGCCCGAAGGAAACAATCTCAACGTTACTTACCACATACTCCTCGCACTCCTCACCACAGCTCCCGCTGCTTCGGAGAACAAGGGCAAATCCCTCTTTAGGAGTAATAATCGTCTCTATGACAGGTTCACGAGTAAAATGCACAAATAACCCTTACACTACGGTTCCTCGGATGCCATGTATTCCATTAGCTCCACTAAACGACAGGAATATCCCGTCTCATTGTCATACCAAGAAACCAATTTGAAAAATCGCTCGTTCAACGCCATCCCCGCATGGCGGTCGAAAATGGAAGAACGGGTGTCCCCGAGAAAGTCGGAGGAAACTACATCCTCCTCGGTGTAACCCAAAATCCCCCGCAACTTCGATTCCGATGCCCCCCTCATCTCATCGCACACCGCCTCGTACGTCGCCGACTTCGTCGTCCTTACCGTCAAATCAACCACCGAAACATCTATCACCGGCACACGGAAAGCCATTCCCGTCAACTTCCCCTTCACCTCCGGTACGCAGAGCCCTACCGCCTTTGCCGCACCCGTCGAGGCGGGAATGATGTTGGCAATTCCGGAACGCCCCCCCCTCGGATCCTTCAAAGACGGACCGTCTTGGACGAACTGGGTCGCCGTCAACGCATGCACCGTCGTCATCAACCCCTCTTCAATACCGAAACGGTCCAAGAGAACCTTCACCAAAGGGGCAAGACAGTTCGTCGTACACGAAGCATTCGATACGATCAAATCGGAACGGGGATCGTATTTTTCATGATTCACCCCCATCACATAGGTTGGTATATCCCCCTTGCCGGGAGACGAAAGGACCACCCGTTTCGCACCCCCGTCCAAATGCCCGCGCATCTCCTCGGGCTTCACAAAGCGTCCCGTCGATTCAAGAACGTAGGAAACCCCTACCTTACCCCAAGGAACGGAGGCGGGATCTCTTTCCGAAAAAACCTCTACCCTCTTGCCCCCCGCAATCAACCCCTTCTCATCGTGGGCAACCTCTTCGGAAAAGTGACCGTGTACCGAATCGACCCTGAGTAAATAGGCCAAGCTCGACGGTGGCACCAGATCATTGACCGCTACCACCTCAACCCCCTTGTATTTCCTACTAATCAACCGGAATACGGCCCTCCCGATACGCCCGAACCCGTTAATCCCGATACGCAACACCATTCTTACCTCCGACCAAGGAACCCGGAGATCCGGAACCTATACAACATACTCGATCACACAAAGATCGGCCCCGTCACCGACCCGGTTCCCCGTACGCACGATCCGGGTATACCCCCCTTTCCGATCGGCATAGCGGGAGGAAAGTTCTCCGAACAACCTATCCATAACCAACCGATCCACATTATAAGCCGAAAGATCGCCCCCTTTGGCCGCTCGCGCCTCCTTCGAAGAAAGCCGGTTGAAACGAATCATCATCTCGGCTACCGCCTTCCTCCGACACGCCAGCGTGCCCCTCTTGGCCAAAGTAACCATGCGATCCGCATGACGCCTAAGCTCCTTTGCCTTCGCTACGGTCGTTCCGATTCTCCCATAATAGACGAGAGATTTCAACATATTCGCCATCAAACAACGACGATGCGACCCGTTCCTCCCCAATTTGTTCCCGCGCTTCCTATGCCTCATGTGGCTCCACTCCTCCTCTATCCCCTCTCTTTCGGTTGCAACTGCTGCAATTCCGCCCCCTCCTTACCTTCTTTCTCTCGAAGATAAGCCTCAATGACCTCCTTTACATTCGTTCGGTCTATACCGAAGCGAGAAAGGTCTATCCCCAAATGCAAATGCATCTCCTCCAACTTCTCCTTAATCTCGTTGAGGGATTTTTTCCCGAAATTCCTAAATTGTAACATCTCCGATTCGGCAATCACCACCAACTCGGCAATCGTATCGATTGCGGCCTGCCTCAAACAGTTCATGGAACGAACCGAGAGCTCAATTTCATCGATGCGTAACACAAGCTTCGATAACAGCTCCTCTCGATCCGTGTCATACTCACTCTCCTCCTTCTCAAAGGAAACATTCTGCAACTTCAGTTCACCGAAAATCTTAAAGTGATGGATCGCGATCTGCGTCGCAAATGCCAACACCTCTTGGGGTGTCACCCGACCATCCGTCGTCACCTCCAAGATCAGCCTGTCAAAATCCGTATCCTGGCCGACACGAGTGTTTTCCACAAAGTAATTCACAAGCATTACGGGAGAGAAGGAGGAATCCATCACGATCTCATCGACCACGGCATCGGTAATTCCGTGCCTCTCCGCAGGTACGTAGCCTCGACCTATCGCTACCTTCAAATCAAACTGCTTCCGTACCGGTTGCGTCACCGTGCAGATGACATGGTCCGGATTGACCACCTCAAAAAGGGGAGAATCCACGATGTCCTGCAAAGTGACGACATATTGCCCCTCCCCGGCATCAATCATCTCCTGCGTTACGTCCAACACCTTGGAAAGCACCGTGGACGCACGGGAATCTTTATTTTCCACCAAGGGAAGACGACGCAGAAGAGCCCCCTTCAAATTCAAAATGATATGTGTTACATCCTCAATGACTCCCGGAACGGCCGTATACTCATGCGGTACACCCTCGATCTTGACCGATATGATCGCCGGAGCCTCGAGTGAGGTCAACATGATACGGCGCATCGCATTCCCGATCGTATGCCCGAATCCCCTTTCGAAGGGTTCGGCAACAAAACGCACAAACCGGTTCGTCTTCTTCGATTCATCCGCCTGGATCTTCGTCGGCAACTCGAACTTGCCATACCTCACGGTCATACTCTTCCTCCTCTCAAGTCACACACTCATACACGACGCCGCTTCTTGGGACGACAACCGTTGTGTTGCACGGGTGTGCAATCCTTGATCAACGTGATCACGAGACCCGCACTCTGCAACCCCCTCACCACCGACTCCCTTCCGGAACCCGGCCCCTTCAAATGCACTTCCACCTCCTTCAGCCCACACCCCATCGCCGGCTTCGCCGCATTCTGCGCCGCAACCGATGCCGCAAAAGAGGACGACTTACGAGACCCGGAGAAATTCGACGTGCCCGCCGACGCCCACGCGATCACGTTGCCCGCAGGATCGGTAATCGTTACGATCGTATTATTGAAGGTCGCCTTCACATGGACAATCCCGCTCGGAACACTCCTCGTGATCTTTTTCTTAACCTTGGCCGCGCCCTTCTTCACGCTCTTGCCCGAACTCTTCTTCCCCGGCCCCGTCCGTGCCGATTTCGCGTCCTTTACCAAAACGTCCGCTCCTTCATTTTCCTTACCCTTTCGGCGCCTTCTTCTTGCCGGCTACCGTTTTCTTCTTCCCTTTCCGAGTCCTCGCGTTACATCGGGTACGTTGCCCCCTTACGGGCAAACCGAGGCGATGTCGCAAGCCTCTGTAGCAGTTGATGGAGGTCAACCGCTTGATATTTCCCTGCACCTGCCTCCTCAAATCCCCTTCGACCACGAAGTCGGACTGCAAAATCGCATTCAACTTGGAGATCTCCCCTTCGGTCAAATTGTGAGCACGCATCTCGGGATCCAACCCGAGTCGACTTACCACCTTCTCGGAAAGCTTTCTCCCCAACCCGTAGATATAGGTCAGACTCACGACAAGCCTTTTGTTTCCGGGAATATCAATCCCTATCACGCGTGGCATACGCTTATACCCTATTCGTTACAAAACCCATTTCAACAAATGCCGCCGAACCGATCCGAGTATACCCGGATGACAACATTTGTTCAATCTTTGAGCAATACTTCGGGACGCATCGTCAATACGTCTTGGAAGTACGTCTCTTCTTCATAAATCCGTCATACCTCTTCATGAGAAGGTGCGACTCGATTTGCTTCGTCGTATCCAGTACGACCCCCACCAAAATTAACAGCGAGGTTCCTCCGAAAAAATGGCTGATCGTAGCGTCTACGTCCAAAACCCTTCCGACCAAAGTGGGAAGGATGGCAATCAGAGCCAAAAACACCGCCCCTGCAAGGGTGATCCGGTTCATCGTCGACTCCAAAAACTCCTGTGTCGGCTTCCCCTGACGAATCCCGGGTATGAAAGCTCCGTTCTTTTTCATGTCGGAAGCTATCCGGTCGGGATGAAATTGCGTCGCCGTCCAAAAATAGGTAAAAAAGATGATGAGCAATACGAAGAGTGCCGTGTACACCGAACTGCCCGGAGAAAGCCATCTGACAAAAGCCGACAGCACGGGCCCCTGTCCGAGATACCGAGCAATCGTCCCCGGAAACATCAGTAGCGAAGAGGCAAAAATCACGGGAATCACCCCGGCGTAATTGACCTTTAAGGGAATGTGAGACGAACCCCCCTGTGACTCTCGCCTACCCACTACACGCCTGGCATACTGTACGGGAATCTTCCTCGCCCCCTGAATCACCAAAATGGTCCCTACGATAATGCATATGAAAAGGATCGAAAGCACGACGAGGGAAGAGAAGGTCAATCGACCGATCTCCTGCGAATCAAGATGTAACTGATCGATCACCGAACCGAGCGTCAGAGGCAAGGAGGAGAGAATCCCCGTCGCAATGATCAGGCTGATCCCGTTGCCGATCCCCCGTTGCGTAATCTGTTCCCCGATCCACATCAACAGCAATGTCCCCGTTGTCATGGTGATCATCACGACAAGGTAGAACAGCCACGGAAAAGAGCCGGCCCCGACACTGAGTAGAAGGTCGACAATGACCCCCGAATGGGCAAAATGGAGATTCAGAGCATGCCTCGCCAGAAGGGCCGACTGCAAAAGGGCCAGGATGACGGTTGCCATACGAACCATCTTCCCCATCTTCCTCTGCCCCGCCTCACCATTTTCCCGCATCTCCCTCTGCAGGGAGGGAATGACCGCCACAAGCACCTGCATGACTATCGAAGCCGAAATATAGGGCATCACTCCGAGCGCCACAATCGTCATCTTTGCAAAGGCACCCCCCGAAAAGACATCGACCAACTGCAGGAGGTTTTGCCCTCCCCCCGTCATTTGACGAAAGATACGAACCACCTCACGCCCGTCGATCCCGGGAACGGGGATGTATGCCCCCACTCGACAGAGGAGAAGCATCGAGAGGGTAAAGAGGATTTTTTGCTTCAATTCGGGAGTGGAAAAAATCTGCCGTAAAGCCCCTAACATCTCACCTTCTTGAAGACTATATTCCCTTCCTCCGACTTCTTCACGGCCCCCCGGGAAAAAGCGGTCGCCTCAATCGTTACCTTCTTCGTCAGCTCTCCCATGCCCAAAATCTTAATGCACCTCGTACGACGACGTACCCGAAAACCCTTTTGCAGAAGAGTGGCCCGATTTACCGTCTCCCCGTCGGAAAAGTGTGCATCGATACGCCCCAAATTAATGGAGAAAACGGGCTTTCGAAATCGCATATTCGAAAAACCGCGCCCCGGCAACTTTTGAAAAAGGGGCAACTGCCCCCCTTCTTTGCCGGCTCGACGTTTATACCCCGATCTCGACTTATCCCCTTTATGTCCCCGCCCGCAGGTCTTCCCCCTGCCGGACCCCGGACCCCGTCCGACTCTCTGCCGAGAGGGTCGGCCCCCGTGCGTATCTCTCAAGTCAAACAGCTTCACGCTCATCTCCCGCATCCGGTTCTCTCGCCTCTAACGTCTTCCGACGATTTTTGAGTCCCTTTAAAGCTTTCAACGTCGCATAGACCTGATTGAGGGGATTGTTACATCCCAAGCTTTTTGCCACCACATCTTTCACTCCCCCCAACTCCAGTACCGAACGCATCTGTGATCCCGCAATCACCCCCGTGCCCTCCTTGGCCGGTTTGAGTAAAACATGCGCACCGTCCCAGTGAGCCACCGTCTCATGCGGAATGGTCGTCCCCTCCAACTCAAAAGCAAAGATGTTCTTTCCGGCCGATTCTCCCGCCTTTCGGATCGCATCGGCCACTTCGTTCGCCTTGGCAAATCCCATGCCGATCTTTCCGGTTCCGTTACCGACAATGATCAACGCGGAAAAGCTGAACTTCCTCCCCCCCTTCACCACTTTCGAGCAACGATTGATGAAAAGAACCTTCTCCTCAAATTCCGAATCCGGTTTCTCTTCTCTCGCTCTCTTTTCCTTCATCACCGCTACTCCCTAAAATCGTAACCCGTTCTTCCGGGCCGCATCCGCAAGCAACGCAATCAATCCGTGGTACTTATATCGACCCCGGTCAAAAATGACCTGCTCGATATTTTTCTCCCTTGCCAACGCAGCCAGCCTTTCCCCCACAAAGGAAGCGTTCTCCTTACTCTTCCCCCGACCTCGTGCATCTTTCGACTGTGTGCCGAACCCGACCAAAGTCTTGCCCGTCGTATCGTCGATAATCTGGGCGCTGATATGTCGCAAAGATCTGAATACGCACAGGCGCGGCCTCTCCGTAGATCCTCTCACCTTTTTTCGGACGCGCCGGCACCGTTTGTGGCGGAGAGCAACCTTTCCGCTCATTTTCCTCAACATCGCTTACTTACCCTTTGCCGTTTTACCCGCTTTCTTGCGCACGTACTCGTCGACGTAACGAACCCCCTTCCCCTTATATGGTTCGGGAGGGCGCAAGGCACGCACATCGGCCGCAAATTGTCCCACGGCCTGTTTGTCGATCCCGGAAATCGTGATCTGCGTGTTTTTCTCGATCGCTACGGTGATCCCCTCCGGAACGGAGACGACGGAGGGATGGGAAAAACCGAGGGAAAGATCCAACATTTTTCCCTTGAGAGCGGCGCGATAACCGACACCGACCAAACTCAACCGTTTCTCAAATCCCTGCGACACTCCGATCACCGCGTTGTTGATCAGGGAGCGGTACAATCCGTAAAACGATTTCGGTAAACCGGTCGTGTCGTCATAGGTAACGAGCACGGTTTGAGAAGCAACCCGGACCGCAATCCCCACGGGGATCTTCACCGTCAGATGCCCTTTGGGTCCCTTCACCGAAACCTCCCGATTCTCCTCCGTCACCGCTACCCCCTTCGGTAGAGGAACGGGCAACTTACCGAGTCTCGACATCTCTCACTCCCCGACAGCTACCGAATGCATCATACGTCCTACCACGCCAAACATAACAACTCACCACCCACGTTGATCTTACGCGCCCTCTCGCCGTCGACTACCCCTTGATGCGTAGATAGAATGGCGATGCCGAGACCGCTAAGGACGACGGGAATCTCCCGCACACCGACATAGCGACGCATCCCGGGTTTCGAAACACGCTTCAAACCACGGATCGCTCCCTCGCGAACACCGGGATAGTACTTCAAAAAGACACGAATCAACCGTTTCTTATCATTTGCGATGAAACTGCGAACAAATCCACGCTCTTGCAAAACCGTAACAATCGCCCGGTTCATCTTACTCATCCGAACATCCGCATACTTGTGTTTTGCCCGCCCGGCATTCCTCATCCGTGTCAAAAGATCCGCTATCATATCGGTCATGGCCCTCTACTCCTATTTTCCCTCACGCTTGAAGGGCAGTCCGAGAAGAGTGAGCAACTCCAAGCAGTGCTCCTCCCGGATTGCGGAGGTAACGAACGTAATATTCATCCCCTGCTCCCGTTTCACCTCATCGAGATTCAATTCGGGGAAAACCTGCTGATCACTCAAACCCAAAGAGTAACTTCCCCTTCCGTCCCCCTTCTTTTTGAAACCCCTAAAGTCGCGAATGCGCGGACAGACGATGTTCGTAAACCGATAGAAGAAATCGTACATACGCCTCTTACGCAACGTCACCTTCAAACCGATGACCTGCCCTTCCCGCAACTTGAAATTGGAAATCGACTTTTTTGCCTTTGCCATGATCGGTTTTTGACCGGAAATCAATGCCAACTCCTTCATACAGTCTTGAGTAACATTTTTGTCCTTAAGAGCTTCCGCAATACCCATACTAATCGTAATCTTTTCCAATCTCGGAACACACATCACATTGGCGATGGAAAATTTCTTCCCGAGTGCCGGTCGAATCTCCTCTCGATATCGCTTCTGCAATCCGGACACGGGTCGCCTACCTCTTCAACGCTTTTCGTAATACTCTGTGGGGGGTAACATCGCCATCACCCCCCTTTGCCTTCCGGACAAGGCGTTTCTCTCCGCCATCTCCATACTCAACCCTACACCGGATTCGGTGACCGTTCGCATCACAGAGCACCACGTTGGAGAGATGAATCCCCACCTCCATCTCCGCGATTTCGGGTCGTTGCCCCTCCGCGCGGGGCTTACGGTGCTTCTTCCTTACATTCACCCCCTTTACGACAACCCGGTTTCCCTTTCGACCGATAACCGTGCCCACCGCACCCCTATCATTGCCTGCAACAACGAGAACGGTATCGTCCCTCTTAATGCGCTTATTCTCCATCCTTCTCTCTATACCACCTCGGAGGCAAGTGAGCTGATCTTGATAAAACCCCGCTCTCGTACCTCCCTTGCTATCGATCCGAAAATACGGGTTGCCTCCGGATTCTTTTTGTCGTCGATGAGGACACAACCATTATCGTAAAAGCGGATCATCGATCCGTCCCTGCGCCGGATGTAGCTCTTCGAACGGACAATGACGGCCTTCACGACATCCCCCTTCTTCACTCTCCCCTTCGGATCGGCCTCCCTCACCGAGCAAACGATCACATCGCCGACAACGGCATACCGCCTTCTTGTTCCCCGGAGAACCTTAAAGCACTTCACCCGTTTGGCGCCACTGTTATCCGCAACGACCAAGATGGTTTCCTGTTGAATCATCCTCACCCGCCTACGGGTTATGTTACACCGACTACAAGCCAACGCTTACGTTTCGAAATCGGTCGCGTCTCTTCAATACGAACACGTGTTCCGATCGCAATCACATCGCCCTTATTGTGAGCGTAATACTTCTTGCGTCGCATAATGACTTTCCCATACGCGGGATGGGGAAGCGTTCGCTCCACCATCACGGTCACGGTTTTATCCGCCTTATTCGAGACCACAACCCCTTCTCGTCTTTTACGTTTCGTGTTTCCCGTCATACCCTTCACACCCCGGCCGCTCTTTTTCGATGCAGAACGGTCAATACCCTTGCACGATCCCTCTTGTACTCCCCGATAAGATGAGGTCTTTCCAATTTCCTCTCAAGCCTCAACCTGTTCACGAGTTCGAAGATGTTCTTTGATAACTCCTCATAACGTGCCTCGAGCTCCTCGACGGACTCGGATAGCAGATCTTTCGCCTTCAACATCTTCTTTCCTATACCTGCTCCATACGTTCCACAAATCGCGTACGAAAGGGAAGCTTGGCCGCCGCTTTCAGCAGAGCCGCCTGCGCCTCGTCCCGAGTCACGTTTCCGACCTCAAAGAGAATCCTCCCCGGTTTGGCCACGGCAACCCAATGGTCGGTCCCCCCCTTACCCTTACCCATCCGCGTTTCGGCGGGTTTTTTCGTGATCGGCTTATCCGGAAAGATGCGAATCCACACCTTACCCTTACGATGAAAGTAGCGGTTGATGGCCACACGACACGCCTCGATCTGCCGATTCGTAATGCGCCCCCTCTCCAGAATCTGCATTCCGTAATCACCGAACCGGACGAGCCACCCCCTCTTGGCAATCCCCTTCATCGACCCTTTCTGCTGTTTGCGAAACTTCGGTTTCGCCGGAACCAAAGGCATATCACTCCTCCCTTACATTTAAGCGTGTATTCCCTTGTTCACCCATACCTTCACCCCGATGGAACCGTACGTGGTTTCGGCCCGCGTCGTCGCATAGTCTATATTGGCACGCAAGGTGTGGAGGGGAATACGTCCCTCCTTGTACCATTCGGTACGTGCAATCTCCGCACCCCCGAGCCGTCCCGATACCGCGATCTTCATTCCCAAAGCCCCGGCATCCATCGAAGACTGAAGGGCCTTCTTCATGGCACGACGGAACGCCACCCGCCTTTCGAGTTGCCTCGCAATCCCCTCGGCAACGAGTTGCGCGTCGAGATCGGGCCTCTTGATCTCGACGATCTCGATCCAAACATCCTTGCCGGTGAGTCGCTTCAGCTCCTTTCTCAAAATCTCGATTTCGGAGCCCTTCTTTCCGATGACCAAACCGGGTCTCGCGGTAAAGAGGGTCACCTCGATCTTTTCACTCATCCGCTTGATGAGGATACGAGCCGTCCCTACGCAACACGGCTTTTTCATAAGCAGGCGACGAATAGCCATATCTCCCTGTAGAAAGGCACCGAATTCCTGTTTATTGGCAAACCAAACGGACTTCCAATTCTTCTTAAGCGCCAACCTGAATCCGATCGGTGATGTCTTCTGCCCCATGATCAGCCCTTCCCGCCGTTACCGCCGTTACCGCCGTCATTCCGTGTCGCCACAACCACGGTAAAATGACTCATCCGTTTCAGGATCGGCACACGTCCGCCACGACACTTCGATTTAGCCCGTTTGACCACGGGGGCTCCGTCTATGCGAACCTCCTCGATCACCAAGTCCTTTCGTTGCACATCAAAGCGCGATTCCACATTCGCTATCGCGCTATTTACCGTCCCGGCAAGGAGTCGCCCGCTCTTCAGCGTAGTAAACCGGAGTTGCAGTAACGCCTCTTCCACCGATTTTTCACGAATCAAACCGGCCACAAGTCTCGCCTTCCTCGGACTCACCCTCACGTATTTCGTCACGGCCCTCCCTTTCGTCATTTCTTCACCGGATGCCCCTTAAATAACCGGGTCGGAGAAAACTCTCCCAAACGATGCCCGACCATGTTCTCCGAGACGAAAACGGAAATAAATTTACGCCCGTTATGCACCATGAACGTAGAACCGACCATTTCAGGCAAAATCATCGACCTCCTGGACCACGTCTTAATGGCTTTTTTCGTCTGCTCCTCTTCGTTCTTCCGGACCTTCTTCAAAAGATGCCCGTCGACAAAAGGACCTTTCCTAAGTGATCTTCCCATACCTCTACCCGGTACCGTTTCTATTTTTTGCGACGATCTTTCACAAGCAATCTACCGGACTTTTTCTTGGAACGCGTCCGAAATCCCTTCGTCTGCATACCCCAAGGAGTTCTCGGGATATAGCCGTTATGCCTTCCTTCTCCCCCCCCGTGCGGATGATCGACGGGATTCATCGCCGTCCCTCGAACCGTCGGTCTGAAACCGCGATGTCTATTACGACCTGCCTTTCCTTCAATGCGAAGGCTCCATTCGGCATTGGAAACGACTCCGAACGTCGCACGACACTCCTCACGCACCATACGCACCTCTCCCGAGGGCATCTTCAGGGTAGCATACCCGTTGTTACGGGCCATCAACCGAGCGGAAAGACCCGCCGCACGAACCAACATACCCCCCCTCCCCGGATAGAGCTCAATACCGTGAATGATTGCCCCCAAAGGCATGTGTTTCAACATCATACTACAACCCACCTTGAAGGGGGCCCCCTCACCGGAAGAGACCGTATCCCCCACCTTCAAAGTAGCGGGCGCAATGATGTACCGCTTCTCTCCATCCGTGTAATGGAGGAGCGCAAGATGTGCACTCCTACCGGGGTCGTATTCGATCGAGGCAACCCTCGCTCGAATCCGATCCTTGTCCCTCCGGTAATCGACCGAACGATAGAAACGCTTGTGCCCCCCGCCCCGATGCCGGCAAGTGATCCGACCGTGATGATTCCTACCGCTCGCACGCTTTTTCGCGACGAGAAGACCCTTCAACGGTTTCACCGTTTTCCTCGTTCCGGAAAGCCTCGTCAACTCACCATTCGTCGGCAAAACAACCCTTCTCCTACCCGGTGTAACGGGACGCAACTTTTTCATATCGCTCTCCTCAAACCGTTATACCCCTATACCTTTTCATCGATCACGTCCCCCTCATCCAGAGTAACGATCGCCTTCTTAAAACCGGAACGAAACCCCTGACGGCCACGCACTTTTCTCTTCTTGGGTCTTACGGTTACGGTGTTCACCTTTTTGACCGTAATGTTTTTTTCCGCGTAGACCTTTTCGACGGCCCCGGCTATCTCCGGTTTCGTCGCCCTACTATCGACGATAAAGGCCACCTTCGACCGAACGCACCGTGCAACGCACTTATTGCTCCGGGAATCGGCAAGTTGCGCCAACACCATCGTCTTCTCCGTAGCATGCCGATTTTTGATGATCCGGTAGGGATGACGCTTATGCATCGGACATCCCCTTTATATTGCTCAGTACGTCCGGCAACGCGTCGGTAGAAACGAGCAATTCGTCGGCATTGATCAAGTCATATCCGTTAAGACTCTCATAGGGAAGCAGGCGCATCCCGGGAATATTACGCATACTCCTACAAAACCGGCGCCGGTTCTCTTCTTCCCCGGCCACCGTTTTACCCAAACAGAGGACCTTCTTCCCCTGCAGACCGATCGCCCCGAGCATCACCGCCATCTTCTTCGTCTTGCCCTCTACCGGAGCACCGATACGCAAACCGTGCATCCTTCCGACCCTACACTTCTCGGCAAGAAGGAATCGGATAACCGACCTCCGTTCTTTCCGATTGATCCGGATATGTTGATCGAATTTAGGTTTCGGACCGAACACGGTTGCCCCCCCTCTGTACTGAGGCGCCTTGATCGTACCCTGACGCGCACGACCGGTCCCCTTCTGGGCGCGAGGTTTGAATCCGGAATGACCGATCTCCGAACGTTCTTTCGTATTCGCACTCCACTGCCTCTTGTTGGCCCGCAATGCAACGAGATAGTCTTTGACCGTCTGCCCTTTAACGGAGATCTCCGAAACGACATCATCCACATCGACCTCCTCTACTTCCTTCCCCTCCATATCATATACCTTCAATCGCATCCGACGGCCTCACCACACTCTTCACCGTTTCTTGACTGCTTTCCTAACGTACACCACGCCCTCTTTCGGCCCGGGTATCGCCCCCCTCACGAGGAGAAGGGAGTGTTCGGAATCGACGAGAATGACTCGCAATCCCATGACAACCACCCGCTTCGCCCCCATTTGCCCGGCCATACGCGTTCCGGGAAGACATTTACCCGGAGTACTCCTCATTCCGGTCGAACCCGCAGTTCTGTGGAACCCGGAACCGTGTGCGGCAGGACCGCCACCGAACCCGTGTCTCTTCACGACACCTTGAAATCCCTTCCCCTTCGAAGTACCGATAACATCCACAAAGGACACGTCCTTAAAGAGATCCACTCCGATTACCGCCCCCGGCTCATACCCTTCCGCTTCATCCGTGCGAGATTCGAGCAGATGGCGACAGGGTTGCACCGCAGCCTTGGCAAAATGCCCGGCAAGGGGCTTGGAAACCTTCTTCCGCTTCATCTCGATCGCTCCGAGTTGCACCGCTTGGTACCCGTCGACCTCTTTGCGCTTGATCTGCACGACCTTGTTCGGGGGTGCCTCAATCACACTACACACGACGAGGTTCCCCGCCTCATCAAAAAGCCGGGTCATACCCTTTTTGCAACCCATCAAACTCAGAGACATCCACCGGCCCCCACGACCAAGCCAAGCCCGGGCATCGTACCAAACGCCCCTATTTCCGACAACCGGACCGATGTAGAAAACGGGCAATTTCCCTATCCGCTTTCCTGTCGGACAACCGCGTCACACAAACAAGCGTCACGAGCAAGACAACAAAAAGTCCTATCCAAACCCATTCTCCCCTTCTCACAACGTCCGCCCTTTTACCTGCCTGACGGCAAGGGTATCACAATGCAAAACGGTAAGAAAGCATTTTCGTACGACTTCCCGAGGCAACGGCACCTACGTTCCGACACGGGGCAACGGCTCCGGAGGTTTGCGAAGCGTCCCGCAACGAAAACCGGTAGGGAAACGCTACGGAGAAGCCCGTACACCCGAGTCGGGATCCGGACACGTCGCCTCTTCTTCCGCGTCGCATTTCTTCTCTTGCGTCAACCCGATCAACCCTCTTTTCGAACTGCGACAAAAAGCAAGGAGCTTTTTTACCTCCGGATCCTCACCCACCTCTTCCTCGATCCGGACAAGCGCCTCCGCAACATGCAACCGCGACCGGTAGAGTAATCGAAAAGCCTGAAAGAGGTATTGTCTCGTCTTGAGAGAAAAGCCGTGCCTCTTAAGTCCCACTACGTTAATACCGCCCAAGCGATAGGGATCTCCTCCTCCCAACATGTAGGGCGGCATATCGTGAAAGGCCCGACTCATCGCCCCCACCATCGCATATTCCCCTATGCGCGTGAATTGGTGAACCGCCGTCTTTCCCCCGATCACGGCATATGATCCGACCGTTACGTGACCCGCAAGGGTGGCCCCGTTGGCCATAATGACGTTGTTGCCGACGGTGCAATCGTGGGCCACGTGACAGTAAGCCATGATCAGGCAATGATCACCGACGGAGACGGTTGATCCCTCCGTGGAAGAGGAATTGATCGTTACGCATTCACGGATCTCGCAACTCTTCCCGATACGAACGAAAGTCTCTTCTCCGCGAAATTTGCGATCCTGCGTTTTCGTACCGATCACTGCCCCCGGATAGACTACGGTGTTCTCCCCGATCGTCGTTAACCCGTCTATATAGGCATGGGATCTGACGGTTACGCAATCACCGAGCACGACACCTTCCTTAACGACGGCGTACGGTTCGATCGTCACATCCCGGCCGATCTCGGCCCCGGCCTCCACAATGGCCGTCGGATGGACGGAAGGGGTCTGATTACGCATGAACCACCTGTCCTTTTTCCCGCAGAACAAAACCGATCTCCGCTTCCGCAACCATCCGGTCTCCGACACACGCCTGCCCCTGAATCCGTGCCCCCCTCGCTCCGATACGTATTCCCTGCGCATTCAGGCGAAGAACATCCCCGGGGATCACGGGGTGGCGAAATTTTGCGCTATTGATATGCAAGAGGAAAACCGTCCCCCGGAGCCCTTTCTCATGGACCAAGACCCCCCCTACCTGAGCCAATGCTTCCAAAATCAGCACCCCGGGCATGATCGGCGCATCCGGAAAATGCCCTTGAAAGAATGCCTCGTTCATCGTCAGGCACTTGATGCCGACAATCTTATCTTTCTCAAGGTCGAGCTCCACAATGCGATCCACAAGAAGGAAGGGATACCTGTGAGGTAAAATAGATGCGATCTCCCGAGTACCGAAAACGATACTCTCCGTGTCGCTTTGCGACGTCATAACGTACTCTCCGACTTAAGGTGGTTAATGAGGTCCCGGGCAAATAGGATGTTGGAACGGTGTCCCGAACGGATGGCAATCACGTGCGCATGGAAGGGCTTTCCGACCAAGGAAAGATCCCCTATCAGGTCGAGAATCTTGTGCCTGACCGGCTCATCGGGATAGCGCATATCCTCGGGATTGAGCACACCGTCCCCCTTGACGACTAAGGCGTTCTTCAAATTGCCCCCCGCCAGATATCCCCGTTCGACAAGTGGCACGACCTCATCGTGTAGTGCGAACGTTCTCGCCGGAGCAATCTCCTCCGTATAGCTCTCCGCGTCCACCCGAATCGTAAAAAATTGCGCACGCAGAAAGGCATTGTCCGGATAGTTCAAAGTATAACTGACCCGAAATTCTTCGGAAGGCAGTGCGATCAAATGGACATCCCCTTCGGATCGAAAAAAGGGAGCATGCAGACGCCGGATCTCACACATGCCCGGCCGGGAAACAATCCCTGCTTCCCGGATCATATCGACGAATGCCATCCCGCTGCCGTCACAAACGGGCACCTCCTCCCCTTCCACGGCAACGACCACATCGTCGATTTCATACGCCTTAAGGGCGGAGAGGATATGTTCGACAGTGCTTATACGAAAGGTGTTATCCCCCAAAACGGTACATCGGGGGGTATCGAGAACATGATCGACCGATGCGGTCACCGCCGGCTCTCCCGGCAAATCGATTCTCCGAAAGAGAATACCCGTCCCCTCGGGAGCGGGTTCGAAGGTCACCCTCCCCTTCGTCCCCGTGAAGAGGCCGATTCCGGCGACGGAGACCGCTTTCTCGATGGAACGTTGCCGTCTACGAAAAGAAAAAATCTCGTCCGAAGGAGACATGTGGCACCTCATACCGGATCTCGGGAGGAGGCCGAACCTCTTGCGAGACGGTCCGCATGGTATATTCGCAAGCGATTAGACGCAAGACGAAAAAGTGCGACGGTTACGCAAAGCGCGGAGAGAGTCACGATCAAACCATTCCCCGAGTATGTGTAGACGGTATGGTAGGTGTAGGGGTTAACGGATACGACTAATGTGCCCCTTACCGTTTCCGAATCTTCCCCTTCAAATAAAGCGGTCACCCGCCCCAAGGCATCCATCCCGGAGGTTACCCCCGTATTGCACGCACGCACGAAAGGGGCACCGTTTTCGATAGCCCTGATTTTTCCGTGCAGAAAATGTTTCAAGTGCAGTCCGGAAGAGGGATACCACCCGTCATTCGTCACGTTCACCAGGAGTTCGGCACCCTTTTTCCTCCCTTCCCGGATCACATGTCCGAAGCAATCTTCGTAGCAGATCGAAACGGTAAGCGGGGGTTCTCCGTCGAATACCTTGGTCTCCTTGCCGTGCATGAAAAATCCGGAAATACCGAAAGAGGAGGCGAGAGAGCGTAGCAGGGGAAAGGGCATATACTCGGCTACCGGGAGTAAGATTCTCTTCTCATAGCGACATGCGGACTCCCCCCCCGGCATCAAGTGAAAAGCCGCGTTGTAGGCCACTTCCCCCCTCTCTTCGACGTCGGTCAACCCGACAACTACCTCGGCCCCGTACGCATCGGCCAAAACCTGCGACCAAAACAGATTGTTGACACACCACCCCCCCCCTTCCCTCTCCGGAAAGTACTTTGCAAAAGAGGGGATGAGGAGCCGGGTGCTATCGGGCATACCCTTGAAATTCCGCAAAACGGCGCACACATCCTCATAGGGGTAGCAAAACCGGTTGGCCGACCCCGGGAGGGCACATTCGGGGAGAATGATATGGGTAACGGGCCCCTCAACCTCCCCTTCCAAGTAGGCAAAAATTTTCTCCCACTGTCTGTAGGGAGAGAGAGTCGCTTTTACGGGGGGAGAAAGGGCGGTTTGCACCAGGGCGATCCGGTATCTCTTCGTTTCCTCCTTCATACGGGAGGTATGGTACGCGACATGCATCCCGCCGAAAGCGAAGGGGAGTAGCCAAACGAGGAGAAACGGAAAAACGGTACGCAAACGCGGCGTGCCGAGCGCGAGCATGCGCAAACCGAAAAGATTTGTCATGATCACCCAAAAAGAGAGGCCGAACATACCGACTACGGAGGCCGACTGTGCCGCGAGCAAAGAACCCGTCATGGTCAACCCCAAGGGGTTCCAGACAAATCCGCATAGGACGAAGAGTCGGCCCCATTCCGCGAGAGTCCACACCCCGGATATGGCTAAAAAATTGAGCAAGTAGGGTTTTCGGATACATTTCTCAGAAAGCAACCCGAAGATGGAAGCGAATTGTAATCCCTGAAACAGAACGCATCCCCCGTAGGCGAAAAAGCGAACATATCCTTGATATTCGGAACCCGTCATCCAAAACAGTTGTACGCCCTGCACGGCCGCAAACCACACGCCCGCCCACAGAAATCGCCCTTTTGTCCCCTTTATGCATAGCAACGCACGAAAGCAACAGGCAAACCCGATCCCGCTTGCCGAAAAGGAGAGAAAAAAGCCGTGATCCGGTTGCCCCCATGCCACGACGAGGAAGCTGACGAGAAAAAAAGCGATCGGCCGAAACATCAACAAAAACCATCTTAACAATTTGTAGACAATCATACGGCACATAGACTATATTATGAATTCTTTTCGTAGACAATATCTCCTACATATTCCGTGTCGGGGGGGGAGGGTAGCACCGCCTCGTCACCGATCTCACGGACTCGAGATCCCCCTTCCCGCGGAAGAGGCAATCCGTCTCCGTAATCCCTACCCGCAAAGAAGGATGCGAAGTATGCGTACACCTCCTTGCGAGGCGGAGGTGGTCATTGCCGGAACCTGAAATTTTTGCATTCTAACGGACGCATCGTATATGCTGGGTGTGGCCCGTTCCCCGTTGAAGGGCGGAGAACAAGTTGCCGTTTCATAACAATGCTGAGGAACGAACTGTGATCCTCCCCTGTTTACCCTCTTACCGGAAGCGGAGAGGCCCGGCGGGTTTTTTGCAACGATCTTTTACCCGTACGTTCCTTCTCCTCCTCCCCCTTTTCTCGATTCTCCTCTGTGGCGTGCTGTTCTCGGCCGAGCCGGAATTACCGCTCAATAACCGTCCTCTGGCCAAAATTGACGGAAAGGTGATCTCTTTAATCGATGTCATTAAAAAGATTGATTTTTTTCTCTATGAATATGATCCCTCTCTCCGCCTTTCCCGTGCCGAGAAGAGTCGACTCTACACCGAAAGGTGGAAGGTCACATTGGATGAAATGATCGGCAATGAACTGATCCTTCTGGACGCCAAACAGAAGGGGATTAAGGGCGGTGACGGCGAAGTGGGAGAGCACATAGAGGCTCGGTTCGGACCCGACGTAGCCGCCAATCTCGAATCGATCGGCCTATCTCGGGCAGAGGCGGTGGAGTGGATGCGCAACGAACTCATCATCCGTCGCATGATATGGTACAAGGTGCAGTCAAAAGCACAACAAACGGTTACCCCGACGCGAATCAGGGAGGCCTATCTGACCCACATTAAAAAACACCCCCCCTCCGAAAAATGGGTCTACCGGGTTCTTTCGATCCGCGGGACGGATCGCGCCGCGTGTCAACGGTGTGCGGATCGAGCCCACACTCTTCTAACGAAAGAGGGGAAATCTCCCGAAGAGGTTCCGACCCTTTTGCGAGCCGCCGAAGAAGGGGAGGTCGGAATATCTCCCCCCACCGTAACGTTCAGTGCCCCTTTATCCGGAACGACATCGCGCATTTCCGAACAACACCTTGCGGGGATTCGGAACTTACGGGTACGTACTTTCAGTGAACCGATCACGCAGAAAAGCAGATTCGACGGTGCCACGGTCATACGTATCTTCCGCTTGGACGAAAGGGTTATGCAAAAACCGGAAGAATTTCGGAAGCTCCACGATGCGTTGAAAGCCAAACTACTCAACGAAGCGGTGGCGAGAGAGCACAGGGCCTACCTCGATGCTCTGCGACGCCGGTACGATCGAAGCGGAAACGGCTTTCTCCTCCCTCTCACGGAGGGATATCGACCGGTTGCCGACGGATGAACAATGCCCCCCGTCTTACCCAGAAGGTGCCTCTCTCAACATTTTCTGAAAACCGGTACGATTGCTCGAAAGATGGTGAGTGCCGCCGGGGTCAAGCCGGGGGAACATGTCTTGGAAATCGGCCCCGGAACAGGGGTGTTGACCGTAGCGCTCTTACGCCGAGGCGCCAGGGTTACCGCCGTCGAGACGGATCCCCGCTGTTTGGAGAAATTACGGACGTTACCGTATCCCCGTTTGACGCCCGTGGAGGGGGACATTCTCCGGACGGAGCTACGGGCCGTCACGGAACCGGGAACGAAGGTCGTTGCAAACATCCCCTACCACATCACGGGCATCCTTTTGCGAACCCTTTTGCCCCGAGGTAACAGAATTTCTTCCGTAACCCTGATGGTCCAAAGCGAAATCGCCGGTCGACTTGTTGCCGT
>JAPOVA010000020.1:53468-62897 GCA_026708385.1 Simkaniaceae bacterium
CGGCTCCCTTACCCTCTTTGCCAACTACTACTCCGACCCCCGCCTCCTCTTTACCGTCCCTCCCACCGCCTTTCACCCTCCTCCGAAGGTTTGGTCCTCCGTGATCCGCCTCGATCTCAAACAACGAAAGGGAGCAATACCTCCCGTTTTCACCATGATCAGAGCTCTTTTCCGACACCGACGCAAAATGCTTCGCGCCTCTTTGGCCCTTCTGTACGATAAACGGGTTGCTCTGCATACGCTGGACAAGGCGCAGATAGAGGGAACCTTGCGCCCCGAACAGCTCTCCTTTCATGAATTCGAAGCGCTCTTCATAGCTCTCAACTGCAAAAGCCCTTAAGAATCCTTATTGTTGTTCATAAGGGCAATTTCCTCTTCGGTATCCATCATTTCGGCAAGGTAGTACCGCAACAGCCTGAGGATAAGGTCGGGCTTGTTATAGACTCCCCTACCGGTTAACCCGAACTCAAGTCGGGGAAGGCCCTTTTTGACAAGGGCAATCAAAACAAGTGTCGTAGACTGCCCTTTCACACTTTTCGGAACGATCCAGATGACGAATTGGTGGTTAAAGAGCGTGACCTTATCGGCCGTTTCGATCACGTGGAAGTAGCAGGGCAACCGGTCCGTCTGTTTCTCCTCATCGAAGGCGCCATGATCCAAAAAGCCGATTTTTTCCAAGAGATCCATATCGACATCGACAATACCCTCGGGAATCCATTCGGAAAGGTTGGCCATGAATTTGCGGTATTCCGGGTCAAGCCGGGAAGGATCCATAAACGCTCTTTCCGATTTTGGTCTGTTTTTCTTCTTCATAACCGGTATGCATTATTTTGCAAAGGGCTTTTTAGGTGATGTAGTGATCCTCTAACTAACTAAAAAGGCAAACTACTTCTCGGGAGCAAAATATTCCCGGAAGTAGGCACATTTTTCCCCCGGTTTCCGTCTGAGAAATCTCCCCGGTTCCGAAGAGATGACGGCAAACCTACGTACCCGTCGCCACACCATCAAGATGTTACATAGATATTTTCCTCCGCATTTCTTCCGGATGGCACGGATCATGCAGGGAATGCCTTATCCGGCATAAGGGGATTGAGATATGGATATGGATAAGCTTCCGGATAAGGTGGCCGCCCTCGAATCGCTATGTGATCAGCTCCGATCCGAGTTGAGCTATCTTGACGAACTACTCATCGAAGTCGGTTTTGAAGAGGGGATACGCACCTTGAAGAGTGCGGCGCTCGAGTTGCTCGAAAAAAAGCGCCGAGGGGAGGCATAGGGTCGCCTTTCCTTCATCCCGACCTCCTCCGACGGAGAGGTATCTCCCATGTCCGGTAGCGACGGTTACATCTTTAGCTTGCCTTACACGAAGATGAACCGGTACACTCCGGGGCGACAACCGGGGGATGTGCTCGGAACGCGGAAGATATATGTCACGGTATACGGGGCCTAAGAATCGCATTGCGAGGCGTTTCGGCGTCAATCTCTTCGGGCGTTTGAGAAATCCCCTCCTCCATAAGCCACACCCCCCGGGGATGCACGGAGCCAAGAGGAGGAAGAAATCGGACTTCGGCCTACAACTCGAAGAAAAGCAAAAACTCAAAGCGACTTACGGCATGCTCACCGATAAGCAACTTCTTCGTTACTATCGCGAGGCCGTTAAGAGGAGAGGCAACACGGCACACCTCCTCTTGGAAAGGCTTGAGTGCCGTTTGGATAACATCATCTACCGGCTTAAGTTTGCATCGACAATCTTTGCGGCCCATCAGCTCATCTCTCACGGACATATCTCGGTTAACAACAAGAAGGTGGATATCCGTTCCTTCCAGGTGAAGGTCGGCATGACCGTATCGGTCAAAGAGAAGTCGCAGAGCATGAAGTCGATCAAGGACGCATCCGCGAATGCGGCACGTACGATACCCGATTATCTTGCCCTGAAGGAGAATGCCTTTTCCGGCGAGTTGATCACGGATCCTACGGTCGAGCAGATCGTCCTACCCCTTCCGATCAACATCGCCCTCGTGTGTGAATTCTTAGCACACACACACTAGAATCCCGACAAGGATGCGGGTTATGTCGCGACCCCCACACACCGTCCCGAAAACGGCTCCGATCGGAGCGCACATGTCCGTTGCGGGAGGCGTCCACAAGGCCCTCCTCCGGGGGGAAGAAATTGATGCGACTACCGTTCAAATATTTACGGCTAACCAGAAGCAGTGGGCCGGCAAGCCGATTACGGATGAAGAGAGTGCGCGGTGGCACGATACTCTCATCCGTTCCGGGATCAGCCATGTCATGTCCCACGCAAGCTACCTGGTCAACTTGGGGTCTCCCAAACCGGATATTCTACAAAAAAGCCTCCGTGCCTTTAAGGAGGAAATCCGGCGTTGTCTGCAACTCCGCCTCTCTTTTCTCAACTTCCATCCGGGAGCGGCAACCGGAGATGAGGAAGAGAGATGTTTGCTACGCATCTCGGAAAGTATTAAGAAGATGAGTTCTCTCTTGGCAACCGGATCCGGCCTGACTCTTCTATTGGAGACAACGGCGGGTCAGGGAACCGTTATGGGCCATAGGTTCGAACAACTCGCCTACATTATCGACCGGGTGCGAGATCATCTTTCCATTGGTGTCTGCATCGATACGTGCCACATCTTCGCTGCCGGCTACGACATTCGCACCGAACGGGGGTGGGACGAAACACTGCGGGAATTTGACCGGATCATCGGATTGCGATACCTCTGCGCCCTTCACGTTAACGACTCGAAGTATCCTCTAGGTTCGAGAAAAGATCGTCATGCATCGCTGGGCCACGGAGAAATCGGATACGGAGCATTTCAACGGATGATGCGACACGATACGTTGAAGGCCATTCCGAAGTATTTGGAAACCCCCGACGGCGATACGATGTGGAAACGGGAGATCGCACTTCTGAGGAGGTATGCCTTATAGCCGGTGTCTCCGCACGGCCCGGAGCAAGGGGGATGCTCGAACCGACGCAAAAGAGCACATCGAAGAGAGTGAAGGAGCCGGTCGGACCCCGTTCTCAAGCAAGACCGGTGCAACCGAGGGCCGGGGCACGACGTTCTTTTTTTGCCATGAAAAGGGTCATCTGTCTTTCGGTAAGTCGTTCCACCGCCTCGTTGCACACGGTCACGTCCGGATCGTTCTCCTTTCGTGCGCACCTTGCGGACCGGAGTACGTCGTCAATACCGTATAGGGAAAGACCCGCACGAGTAGACAGGGAGGGGTCGATGTTGCGCGGCATTCCTAAGTCGAACAACATCACCCGTCCTCCCCTTTTCTCGCTATCTTCCGCAATCACGTACTTTTCGTGGTAGGTTGCCGCAACAACGACATCATAGGCAAACCACCTCCGACCTTCCTGCCAACCGACCGTGGTAACGGAGCGAAAAGGTCTCTTGCCCGTACGCGTGCACAAGGTGATGTCGAAAAGCCCTCTCCGTAAAAGGTGAAAGATCATGGAACGATTGATCGCGGAATTTCCGATAAAAAGAAACCTCTTCCGCTCCGCTCCCGGCGTCCCGATCAAGGCACGCAATGCGTCGGGCAAACAGGCCTCCCTAGGCAAAATCATGCTACGCATCTCTTTGCCGATTTTCAACCCCTTTTGAAAGAGGTAGTGTAACTCGGAGGCAAGAACGCGCTCCTTACGTACCGTCTCATAGGCAACTTTCACTTGACGTTGGATGTCACTTTCTCCGAAAACGTGACTCTCCATTCCCGATACGACACGACTGAGGTGGAGAAAACAGGCCTTTCCGAACCGGGCATACAGGGAGCGCGGGGGAAAGCCTTTGACTTCCTTTTCGAAAACATACAGGATGTGTTCGTAAGCTTCCCGTAGACGGGGGGAGGAAAAATAGAACTCCGTCCTATTACAAGTGGTGAGGGGTACGCAAGATCCGAGAGAGAAAGCGAAGCCTTCTGCCCTGCATGCCCTCGCCACCCTCTCCCTATCGGCAAATGTAGCGGAAGACCGGCTTATTCCGACGACGCCAATATCCATTGTCCCAACACCGTAAATCAACCCGGATATACCGAAAACGGAGAGGAAATGCAAAGAGAATCGAACCGAAACTCGCATCGACGATGAAAATCATCGCCCACAGGGGTGCGTCGATGGAAGCGCCCGAAAATACCGCTCCGGCGTTTCGGCGCGCCATCGAACTGCATGCCGATTTCATCGAGTGCGACGTCCGGGTACTCAAAGAGGGAATACCCGTGGTCACACACCGCGCACGAGTGCTCGATCAACCCGTAGAACAACTCACATTGCCGGAGATGAAACAGTGGGACGCGGGGGGGTGGTTTCTCAAAACCTTTGCGGGAGAAAAGGTGATGACCCTACGGGAGATGTTGACCCTTGATTTCGGCAAAACGGGGTTGATGATCGAGATCAAACATCCGGAATCGTCCCGAGATGTTGCTCTACAACATGCCGACTGCGTATACGAGGTGATCAAAACGCACAAGCCGGAGGGCATGCGCTACCATATCGGCTCATTATCGATAGAGATAGTCGCCTATTTACGGGAGAAGGATCCCACCCTTCCTTTGGTCGGCATCGCCTGCTCGGAGGAGGACGCGGAGATCCTTCTCTCTTTTTCCCTCCCTCTGATCGCACTACGTCACCAACTCGTTACGCAACGACGGACGGACCGGATACGGGAGCGGGGGGGCGAGGTATGGTGTTGGACGATTGACGATCCGCACTTCCCTTTCCCCGCACTTCCGGACGGGATCATCACCAACAATCTTCACGGTTTCTACCAATTATCTAATTATTAGTAGGATAAGAAGGTATGTTGGAAGAGCTCCTTTTACTAAAAGGCCTCCTTCTACTACAATGAAGACACGGGGTGGTTGGTCCCCCCCCCTTCATTAGAGGTAAGATTATGGACGATTATGTCGGAGGCATTTCCCCCGTTGACCCCGTCACTCCCGTCTCCCCCTACGACCGAGATCCGTACGGTGCCGAGAGGGATTGGATAAACGATCCCGCATACCGGCAGGCAATGCAAAAAGAGATCTCGGAGTGGTCGAGTATCGATCGGGCGGAGCGTAGGAGACACCGGCAAGAGATCCGGGAACTTTACCGATCGTTGGGACAAACTCCCCCCGATGAGTCGGGTCATCGCTCCTTTTGAGCACGATACGTCTCCTCGGAGTAAGAGCATGATGATAGAAGGTAGTCACCCTCCCGCCCCCGACCCCTCTTCCCGTTCACAAAACGACATCCTCGCACAAGCGCCGACCGGGTTGGGCAGGTCGTACGCGGTCAAGGGGGATACCGCCATTCGGGAATGGGCTCACCACTTCTACCCGGGAATGAGCAAGGAGCAAACGGACCGGTTCGTGAAGCAGTTTCTCCAAACCATCTGCCAGGAGATCGGTCGCCAAATTTCCAAAGAGATGGCGAGGGCGCGCAAGCGACTCCGAAAGATGCGAGAGGCCGAAGAGGGGAGAGATTGAACGTAACATCATGAAGCGTCCTTACCGGAAGAGGGTTGTCGTGGGAGAGGAATCGGAACCTCCTCGTATAGATCGGTTCCTTGCCCTTCGCTTCCCCCGCTTTTCGCGCACCTATTTCCAACATCTGATCGACTGCGAAGTCGTCTCGGTGAACGGCAAAGTCGTCAAAAAGAGGATTCGACCCAAAGAGGGGGACATAATCGACCTCCTCTTCCTCCCGAAAGAGGAGGTCGAGCTCACTCCCTATCCCGCTCCCTTGGAGATTCTCTTTGAGGACGATCACCTACTCTGTGTCAACAAGGAGGCGGGCATGGTCATGCACCCCTCTCCGGGACACACGGGAAAGACCTTCGTCAATGCCCTTCTCCACCACTGCAAGGAGCGGCTACCCGGCCCCCCGGATAAGCCCGGCATTGTCCATCGACTCGACAAAGACACTTCGGGTGTTCTCTTAGTTGCTAAATCTCAGGTAGCTTACGAAAAATTACGCGAGCAATTTAAAGAGCGGACGATCTCTAAGCACTATGTTGCCATCTCTTACGGTAATCCCTCTTCATGCACCATCAACGCACCCATCGGAAGAAATCCCGTGAGAAAAACCGAAAGAACCGTCGTAACGACGGGGGGGAAGGAGGCAAAGACGATCGTCACACCGATTGCCCACGCCCCCCCCTTCTCCTTGCTGGCTATCCATCCCGTAACGGGTCGGACCCACCAAATCCGAGTCCATCTGCAACATATCGGGGCTCCCGTCTTAGGGGATGGCACCTACGGACGCCCCCTTCTCAACATACAACACGGAATTTCTCGTCAACTCCTTCATGCAGAGTCCATTACGTTCAATCATCCTACCAAAAGGGAGGCTATGACCCTAACGGCTCCCTTTTCTGAGGAGATGAGCCGAAGCATAAAAAAATGGTTTGGCCACGCTTGGAGGAATGACGCAATAGATTCGTTATCAATATCTTGAATACTCTCTCCTCCCTCTTTCTCGCGAATTATTCCTTGTGGCCATATATTTATTATCAAAGCCTGTTGTACAATGAACCCTGTGAGAGCGAAAAAGAAATATTTCCGTTCGAGAAAACCCAAAACGAGGATCGAGCTATGAAGGAGTTTGTTGAATACATTGTCAAGAATCTCGTGGATAATCCCGATAAAGTCAAGGTCAAAGAGATCGGTGGCACACATACCATCATTATCGAGCTGAGCGTTGAGAAAACGGATATCGGTAAAATTATCGGCAAAAGGGGGAAGACGATTAATGCGGTCCGCACTCTCCTCATGTCCGTCGCCAGCCGGAACGGCATCCGTGTGAACCTGGAAATCCTGGAAGAAGAAGAAGGGGAAGAAGGGGAAAAGGCCGAAACCTTGGCCTGCGTTGCCGAAACCTAGTACTTCCGCAACATTTCAACACCGGATTATGCATTTTACGGAGAGGATCTCCATGGCACGACCTACCCCCCGATTGGTGATTGGAAGAACACGCACCGCAGGTTCGTACGTTGGCGCAACAAAGGCGCGCGGGAAAAATAGCTACGCATTTTGATTGAAGATCCTGATTATGAATGGTTGATCCATCCCACCGTAAGGTACACGCTCATGTGACGGGAGCACGAAGGGGGGTGAACACGAAATGACACTCGGTGGCGGATGCACATGGTGTGCCGGTCCGCACCGTCATTACATCAGGTACGACGGCAGAGGCCGCACACGGACAGATATCCTCGTGTAAGGAATGCGTGCGGAGCATGTATCCGCCAACAAAGCGTACGATAACGATGCGATCGTCGAAGAATGTAGGTTGTGATTCCTTCGAGAAGACACCGAAAAACGAAAAGACCATATGACCCCCGTTTCCGTAGAGCAAGACACTTAGTGGAGAATGCATTCCTGTTTTTCAAATAATCGGCATGGGATTGCAACGCGATATGCAAAGCGGACGGCCTTGTTTTCAGCTACGATACGGATCCGATGCATCGTGATTCAGGTTCACATCTTATGACGACACCCTCTACGTATCTTCAATCACTCTTGCTACGGATGCGAACATCACGTCACGGATAGCATGGTATCCGGACGAACATCCGAGAATCGGTGAGAGGGGGTCGGACTTTACCTGTGCAGTTCTGCCGGAGTCAATGTTTTTGATTGCTTTTAAATTGATTTGTGTGCAACCATGGACCGGGACGGGTGTTCTGAAATAAGTATTTGGGAGTAAGTGTGTCTGCAAATTCGGCCCTCTCGGTAGATCGAGAAGCCGTGAATCGAGGCACCGGGTCGGTCAACTCCGCGCCGGTGGTGTGCAACGATGCCCGTGGCATTGCGGAAAAGATCACGGCATGTCTTTCATCGTTACTCAAGAACTCTACGAGCATTCCGGACGACGGAGCTTATGTCGGAGATGATCAAGGACGAACTCTTTTGCATGAGGCGGCACGCGAAGGCCATACCGATGTAGTGAAGTGGCTTATCGGTCATGCAAACATCGACGTCAACGCCAAGGACTGTTTGAAGCGAACCCCTTTGCATGAGGCGGCAGGCAAAGGCCGGACCGATGTAGTGAAGTGGCTTATCGGTCATGCAAACACCGACGTCAATGCCAAGGACCTTCTTTCAGGACACACTCCTTTGCATGTGGCGGCAGAGAGGGGCCACACCGATACGGTGCGGCTATTCGTCGGTCATGCAAACACCGACGTCAACGCCAAGGATTGTTCGGGGCACACTCCTTTACATAGGGCCTCAGGGGGAGGCCATACCGGTGCGGTGACGTCGCTCATCGATCATGCAAACACCGACGTCAATGCCAAGGACCTTTTAGGGCACACTCCTTTGCATGAGGCGGCACGCGAAGGCCGTACCGATACGGTGCGGCTATTCGTCGGTCGTGCAAACATCGACATCAACGCCAAGGACCGTTTAGGACGAACTCCTTTGCATTATGCGGCAGGCGCAGGCCGGATCGGTGCGGTGCGGCTACTCGTCGGTCATGCAAACACCGACATCAACGCCAAAGACCATTTAGGGCACACTCCTTTGCATGAGGCGGCACATGAAGGCCGTACCGATGCGGTGAAATGGTTCGTCGACCATGCAAACGTCGACGTCAACGCCGAGGACCGCCAAGGGCGGACCCCTTTGCATGTGGCGACATGGAGAGGCCGTATCGGTGCGATGAAGGCGATCGTCGGTTGCATGAGGCGGCATGCGTGAAAATCGACATCAACGCCAAGGGCTATTCGGAGCGGACCCCTTTGCATGTGGCGATATCGGAAAAATATGTTGATGCGGTGAAGTTGCTTATCGGTCATGAAAAATTCAAACCACCGCATCATCGTAGGCAATACTCCTTCGGTCGTAGCGATGAGATATGATCGAACGCCGTGTTTGAAGCGAAGAGAACGCGCCCTCTTCAAAAACTTTCCTCAAGGAGGTATACCCCGTGGGTAGGGTAGGTAGGGTGTAGGACGGACCTCAATATCCGGATCGAAAATCCGGAAAACGTAGTTACTTCTTCACCGAGCTTCTCGGGTTCCATAAAACCGGCAACCTCATATTGCCTATTACAACTTAATGCGTTCCTGCTTTTGAAGCAATGATGTCGGATTGCAACACGATATGCAAAACACACGAGGATACGAACATCGCATCACGGATAGCATGGTATCCGGACGATCATCCGATGGTATGGGCAAGGGACCCGGATCCTGCCTGTTTTTCTCTTCAAAATCAATGTTTTAGTTGCTTTTACATCGACTTGTGTGCGACCATGCGGGGCGGTGTGGTGTTGGAAGCAAAAAATATGTCTGCAAGTTCGATCCTTTCAGTAAATCGAGAAGCCGTGGACCGGGGCGCCGGGTCGATCAGCTCTCCTCCGGTGGTATGCGACGGTGCTCGTTACATTGCAAGAAAGATCGCGACATATTGTTCATCGTT
>JAPOVA010000038.1:0-11711 GCA_026708385.1 Simkaniaceae bacterium
TTTTTCGCAAAGATCCGGAGATATCGAGTGTTGCTTATACGGCCGCTTTACGCGCCAAGGTATTGGACTCTCTGCGCGGAATATTGCCCGCAAGTGCACTGACGAATATGGGAGTCTACGGCAACGGACGATTTTTCGATACGATGATACGAAAGCTCCACTGCCACAGCCTACCCGAATTGCGGGAGGTGGCCCGTGCGGCCCACACGGAGCTGGCCAAAGTGATCCCCTCCTTCATTCGCAGATCCGATCCGAACCACAGCTACGGAAAGGCCTTTGCCGAATTTTCCGAAAAAACGGATGAGGCACTTACGCTCCTCGTAGGTAAACACCTTTCCTCCGCGGAAGGACGACGTAGCGACTCCCCTCCGGTCCGTCTGGTCGGTTACGATCCGGAAGCACCGGTTAAGGTGGGCGCAGCCCTTCTGTTCAGTCGTTCCGAAATGAGTCTTGCCGACCTTCGCACCCTCTGTCGCGAATTTTCGCAAGAAGAGCGCGAAGGACTCTTCGAAGGAGCCTCCTCCTTCCGTCGTAATAGGAGACACAAATCACCACGCGCTCTTGAACAGGCCGAATTTACCTTCGAGATCATGGCCGATTTCGGCATCTACAGAGATCTGCACCGACACAGAACCCTTTCCCAAGAAAGACAATCCCTTTCCTGCAATCACGGCTACTTTACCCCCGAAGAGATACTCGGCACCGAGATGGAAAAGGGATACCGAGAAGCGATGGATAAGGCGAAAGCGACCTACCGGGAAATTGCCGGAGAACTTCCCGAAGAGGCACAATATGTCGTCCCCATGGCCTACAACATGCGTTGGTATTTCCACATCAACCTACGCGCTTTACAGTGGCTGTGCGAACTCCGATCCGCCCCCTCCGGCCATCCCTCCTACCGCTATATCGCGCAGGAAATGGCACGACTCGTTTCCGACCGGTTTCCCGAGTTTGCCCGGTTCTTCAAATTTGTCGACTACGAGGGGTACGAACTCGGCCGACTCAAGCAAGAGCAGAGGATCGCCGAACGGCTGAACAAATAACGTAGCCTTGTGCGACCCCGTATGTTAACCTCCCGTTCTTGCGAATGTGCACGGAGGATTCCGTAGGGAGGCCGAAACCGGTGCAAAGAGAGCGGAGAGATCTCGTCCGGCCCCCCGCTCTCCGCCGGGGCGCGTTCATTGTTGAGACGGGGAGCGACACCCGCGACGTCCGTGAAGGTCGGAAAGAGAGGGATTCGAACCCTCGGTACCCTTGCGGATACGCGTCCTTAGCAGGGACGTGCCTTCGGCCACTCAGCCATCTTTCCTTCAAAGAGACCTCGAGAGGGGAGAGGGTACCGGAAAAGAAGACCCGGGCGCAAGGGCGTTTTTCTTCCGTTAAAGAGGGTAGGTGATGTCCGAAGATATCCCCGGATCGGTTCGCGTGCTTTCCGATCATACGATCAATCGCATTGCCGCGGGAGAGGTGATAGAAAATCCGGCAGGCGTTGTCAAAGAGCTCGTAGAAAATGCGATAGATGCACGGGGAGACGAGATTGTCGTGCGCATAGAAGGGGGAGGCTTCGATATGATCTCCGTGAGCGACAACGGCACCGGCATAGGTACCGCAGACCTCCCTCTCTGCCTCGAGCGTTATGCTACGTCGAAGATTCGAGAGGCCGATGATTTGACCTCCGTTCTCTCTATGGGATTCCGGGGAGAGGCACTCGCCGCGATTGTGGCCGTTTCGAAGATGACGATCACGACGAGCGCAACCGGAGGGGAGGGAAGCGAGCTCTACGCCGAAGGGGGGACGATCGTGAACATAAGGCCTGCCGTGCGCATGCGGGGAACAACCATGTCGGTCCGTTCTCTCTTCTACAATACGCCGGCCAGGAAGCGGTTTCAAAAATCGGAAAGGAGTAGTCGGGATGAGGTGCTCAAAACGGTGACGCGCCTTGCCCTTGCAAACCCCTCTCTATCGATCAAATGCATCGTAGAGGGCAAAGAGCTCATATCTACCTTCATGTGCAAGGAGCAAGCTCAAAACCGGGCCATCCGTATCGTTGTCCGCAAAGTACTCGGGGAGGAATTTTTGGCACTCTCCACACCTCTGCACGTTGAAGAAAAGGAGTGCCTCTTCTCGGGCTTTATCGGGATGACGGAGGGCATGCGCACCCGTAGGACGGGACAGTACCTCTTTATCAACCGTCGCTCGATCGTATCACGAGAACTCTCCAAGGCCATCTACGACGGCTATGGTACCTTTTTGCCGACACACAGACATCCCGTCTACGTACTCCACTGTACGTTGCCGACGGAATGGGTTGATGTGAACGTACACCCGCAGAAAAAGGAGGTACGCCTTTGTGAAACGAAGAGGATTGAGGAAGTACTGCAAAAAGGGATGATCGAGGCTTTACACACACCTCCTTCCGTACGGATGGCCGACCTACCCTTTAGCCCCCCTCCCCCTTTCAATCCGCCACCTTCCCTCCCGGAACAGGAGAGGGAAAAAGACCCGGAAAGGGCTTCCCTTGCTCCCGATCAAGCCTCCCCGTCCCTGTTCCCTCCACGTGACGTGAGAGTGATCGGACTCTATAGGACCTTTCTCTTGCTCGACGGCGACGGAGTCGATAAACCCGGAATCTCGGACGGACTCGTGATCGTCGACTTGCGGGCGGCCGAAGCCACGATAGCATTTAGCGACATGGAGGATCGAAAGAAAGAGAAGGATACTCTTCGAATGCTCCTATCGCCCGTCACGATTTCGTGTGACCGAGAAGAAAAAAGGGCCATCGACCCCCATATCACCACGCTACTGGAGATGGGCATAGCCATTCGCCCCTTCGGAGAGACCACCTTTATCGTCGATGCCCTCTCCCCGCACATCAAAGAGGAGGAAGTGCGAGACCTCATTCATGATCTCGTATATCTACTGGAGCGATTCGGCAACCGGGACTATCCGGAAGAAGAGAAACGCAAACGGCTCGCCCGTAAAATCACAACTTTTGCAAAATCTCGCAAGAGGAGTTACTCTCTGCGGGAAGGAAAGGAAATTGCCGAGCGCCTTTTTTCCCTTCCTTCATATGACAGGGATCCGACGGGAAAATCGACTTACATCCGATTGCACCCGGATGAGATGCGAAATGGGATCAAAAAACACTTTCGATAGCCGGCTGGATGCGGTTAAAACCGAACTGAAGAAAGTAAAGACGGAGGGTTACCTCTGTGACCGTCCAACCGACATCTTCTATCTTACGGGACTCTCTCTTTCGGTGGGCAGGCTTCTCATCAGAAAACGGGGACGTCCCCTTCTCTTCGTAGACGGACGTTACTATGAGAGCGCCAAGAGAGGAGCAAGCGGATGTGTCATCCGGAAGCGGGGAGTAAACGATCTCCGACAAGAGGGGATGTGCACGATCGGATTCGATGCCTCCTCCTCCTATGCATCGGTATGTGAAGCAAGGAGGCAACTTCGAGGATCCGGCTGTCGCCTGGTATGCGTTGCCAATCCCGTGGCATCGGTCCGAACCGTAAAGGACAAGGAGGAGTTACGGAAGATCCGGAAAAGTGCCGCGATTCTCCGGGAGGGCATGTCATATATCTACGACACCCTGAGGGAGGGAGTGGCGGAACACGAAACAGCTCTCGAGCTCGAATGCCACTGCCGGAGGCGGGGGGCGGAGGGGCTCTCTTTCCCTCCGATCGTTGCCTTCGGACCCAACTCCGCTTTTCCTCACCACGACACGGGAAACCGGACTCTCAAACGGGGAGATCTCGTCCTGATCGACGCGGGAGTGTTCTACGACGGATATGCGAGTGATTGTACGCGCACCTTTTTCTTCGGCAAAAAAAACCCCCGACTTCTACCCGTCTATGAGACGGTTTTGGCAGCCAAGAAAGTCGCGCTCGCGCTGTGCGAGCCGGGTGTCCCCCTTACCGTGATCGACAAAGCCGCAAGGCAAGAGATGGATAAGAGAAAACTCGCCAAACACTTTACCCATAGCTTGGGACACGGCATCGGGTTGGAGGTACATGAGGCCCCCTACTTTTCCGGAAAAGGACCGTGGGGCTCCGCAACCACACTGCAAGAGGGGATGGTCATAACGATCGAACCGGGGTTATATCTCCCCGACGTCGGGGGGATCCGCTCGGAAGACATGATCATCATCACGGAAAAAGGCCACGAAAACCTCTTTCCCCGGGAATAGGAGAAGACTACTGCCCGGAGGTCGCCCTTTGCCTACACATCACGCCTTCCTCTTCTCCTCCCCCCTCTCTCTCTTCTCTCTTCCCATTCTCTCTCTCTATGGCATCGATCATCTGCCTCTCGGTGGCAAGAGCAATCGGGTTGTTACCCCAAACTCCGCCGGGATCCGGATCTTCGGCATCGGGCCAATGTTCCCGAAATTGCTTGGCGGAAAAGCAAAGGGGCGAATTCCTCTCTCCGAGATCCTCTCTTATTCTCATCTCCGGATGTCCGAGGATAGGTGCCCTTCGGTAGATAAACCGGACACACATTGCCGCACGCGTGTGACAGGGCAACGCACCCATCTCCTTGTCACCCTCCGTATAGAGTCGAAGAACCTTATCCCACAACAGGAAGCAGGTGTACCGGTCCCGCAGTGACACATTCCCCGCACGGTGTCGCGATGCATTGTTCACGCGTTGAGCAGGGGAAGACAAATAGGCCGACGCTATCTCGTCGACACTCACACGCTCCCCGGATCTTCCCACGGACACCATTCGCGTACCCCAAAACGAGAACGAAAAGGTTAACTCCGAAGAATCAAGCGCTTCCGACAACCCGGACCAGTTATTTCGAACCAACATCTCCCGCAATGACATACCTTACCTCCCATGCTCCCCGGATAGGGTACCCAAACGGAGAGAAATTGTCCATAGGTTATTGCAAGACGGGCGACACAATCACCTTTTCACCTTTTCCGGCAGAGACCCCTTCCGCTCCCTGCTTGTACCGAACACTTACCCCCTCCGTGCAAGCTCATCAATCAAGTCTTTTACAATTCGTATCTTCTGTTTCCATCACCTCGAAAACCCCTTCCTTTCCCCTTGCTTTCCTTTCAGGCATTCACATAAGATGCCGACTCGTTTGCGGAGAGGTATCCTACCATGACATCATCCAGAGAGAGCTGGCGATCGGGCATGGGCTTCCTCTTTGCGGCGATCGGATCCGCCATAGGTCTCGGGGTGTTGTGGAAGTTTCCCTACACCATCGGAAACAACGGTGGCGGCCTGTTTCTCCTCACTTACTTCGTCTGCATCCTCATTATCGGTATCCCCGTTCTCATTGCGGAGCTCTTGTTGGGGAGAGAGAGCCGACGGGCATCGATAGGTGCGTTTACCGTTCCGACCCCGCAACGCACCTTTTGGAAAATCGGCGGGGTGCTGGGATTCCTCTCCTCTTTTCTCATCATGTCCTTCTACTCCGTCGTTGCCGGATGGGGGATGAGCTACATCCTCATGTCGTTGACGGGACTCTACCGGAATCCGGAGACGACGAACATGGTTACCGTCTTCCAAACGCTCTCCCGCTCGGGGGGCATCACCCTCTTTTGGCAATTCCTTTTCGTAGCCTGCACTACGGCAATCGTCGTAAGTGGGGTACGCAAGGGGATAGAGTTCTGGGGGCGCATCATGACGCGCGCCCTATTCGTCATGTTGGTCGGCCTCTTCGTATACGCTCTCTCCCTCGACGGTTTCCTCCGGGCTTTCCGGTTCGTATTCTACCCCGACATCACGACGCTCAAGCCCTCCGGCATATTGGAGGCGCTCGGATTAGCCTTTTTCACCCTGAGTCTGGGACAGGGCGTTATGATCAGTTACGGAAGTTACACGGGCAGAACGACCGATATTCCTCTCATGTCCCTGATCATCGGTTGCGCCGTCACGATTATAGCGATCTTAACCGCCCTTACGATCTTCCCCATCGTCTTTACGTTCGGCCTCAAACCGGAGCAGGGAACGGGTCTCGTATTCCAAACATTGCCCTACCTCTTTGCAGCCCTCCCCGGATCGCAGGTGCTCTCCACCCTCTTTTTTACCCTATTCGTCTTTACGGCGTTCACCTCGGCCGTCCCCTTCATCGAGGTTGTCTCGACAAACTTAACGGAGCTATTCGGTTGGTCCCGCAAACAGGCCACCCTCGTTGCGGCAACGGCTATGTTTCTCTTCGGAATTCCGGGGGCCCTATCCGGATCGGACTCCCTCTTTCGAGAGTGGACGGAGATCTACGGCCAAAACTTTTTCGACACGATTGATTCTCTCTGTTCCGTCTGGATCATCCCTTTCGCGGGATTATTTGCATCTCTCTACACGGGTTGGGTGCTCAAAAAGGAAGAGATCCGTTCGGGGTTTTCTCCGGGAACCGACCGGAATCGACTTTTCGCCTGCTGGTACTTCTCCGTCAGGTGGATGGTTCCCCTATTTATCGTGTTGATTATTGCGCAGAAAAGTGGTTTGATCAATGTTGACATGTTGACCGGGGGGTAGACTGTGAAACCTTGGTTCAAAGTGTTACTCGGCATTGTCTCGGGCATAGCGGTCGGATTGATTCTCAACCGGCCCGTGACATTTCTCTCTCTGACGGGCAAGGCCTTTATCAATTTGTTGAAAATGCTCGTCGGCCTCATCGTCTTTTCCTCTCTGGTCACGGGGATGTGTCACATCAACGATCCCAAAAAGCTGGGAAAAATCGGAATCACCACCCTCCTCTTCTATGTATGCTCGACACTCTGTGCCATCGGGATCGGACTCGTCACGGTCTATGCCATCCGTCCCGGGCAAGGGCTTGCTTTGGAAGTGCAGGCAACACATGCGACATCGAAAACCCTCAATCTCACGGACTTCCTCTTTTCAATCGTTCCGTCCAACCCCTTTGTCGCCTTTGTTCGGGGCGACATCTTACAAGTCATCATATTCGCCGCTCTGTTTGCCATTGCCATGATTCTCATAAAGGAAAAGGCCCTGCCCGTACTACACGTTGTCGAATCACTGGGTGAAGTGATGGCCCGGCTCACACACCTCGTGATGGCACTGGCCCCCTACGGAGTGTTCGCCCTGATGGCGACGACGGTCGGGTCGGTGGGCTTGAAAGTGATCATGCCTCTCCTTCGGGCGATCCTCTGCATCTTTTTGGCCTGTATGTTGCAAGTCGTAGTCATCTTCTTTGCCTCACTACGCATCCTCACCAAGGTCCGGATCACACCCTTTTTCAAAGGGATGAAAGATGCTATTATCGTGGCTTTTACGACGAGTAGCAGTTCGGCGACCCTTCCCGTCTCTTTGGAGTGTTCTCAGAAGCATCTCGGCATCTCACCGGACATCGCCGGATTTACCCTTTCGCTCGGTTCTACCGTGAACATGAACGGTACGGCTATCGGACAGGCGATCCTTTCCCTCTTCATTGCTCAGGCGTACGCCATTCCGGTCACACCCTTTATGCTTGTCATTTTGATCTTTACGACACTCCTTTCCGCCATCGGCACCGCCGGGGTTCCGGGTAGCGGACTGGTCATGCTATCTATCGTATTGAATGCCATGGGCTTACCATTAGAAGGGATTGCACTTGTCGCCGGAATTGACCGGTTCAGAGATATGTTCGGCACGGTCGTCAATATCCTGGGAGATGCGGTTGCCGCCCTCTACGTTGCCAAAAAGGAGGGAGCCGTCGACTCGGAGAAATACGATGCCGCCACGTGGGTCGATTAACACCCTATTATCCGGCCCGTTCCGGTTTCCGTCGAAGGGGCAACACATCACGGGGCGGGTACGTGGAAGGTCTCGATGTCCGAGAAGGACTTTACGCGACGATCACCATCCGTACCGTTTTCTCGGTCCGCACTCCGTAAAACCCAAAGCCACCAGGGCCGACACCCCCGAAAGGGCGAGAAGTAAAGAGACATGCGATCCCAAGGCGATACCACCGCAAAGGGCCGAGAGTAAGGTCGCGACGGAGGAGACGGATTGACTAAGTCCCAACACCTTCCCCTGCATCGTGGCGGGTGCCACATCGGATATTCTACTCACACAGAAAGGCCAAGCCAAGCCCGCCGTAACGGCACATATTCCCAGCAAGACGAGCAAGATCGTCTCTCTATGCATAAAGAAGAGGGCCGAGAATATGGAAAGCCCGTAGAACAAAAAAGAACCCGAGGCGATGTAACGAGCCTTACATAAGGTGTGGAAGAACCTCCTGAGTAGGGTTGTTCCGAAGATCCAACAGAGGGCCATCAAAGCGCAGATCTCCCCCACACGGTTTTCGGACAGCGCAAATTTTCGAACGGCAACGGCGGGGGCAAAGAGGAGAATCACATTCCATGAGAAGAGGTAGAAAAAGTAGATCGAATAACAATCCTTCATGGCGGGGTTTTTGAGGGCGAGGAAGATATTGCGAATGCCCTGCATCGGATCAAAGTGCGTGTCCGGGTGAAGTCGGAAGGTCTCCCGAAAGGCAAAGAGGATAAAAAAGACATTGCAGAAGGCGAGAAAAGCTCCGAGCATCATGGGGAGGGAAGGATCGGCAAGGGAAAATACCTCCGGATCGGCCAACTTACCCCCTACGAAAGGTCCGACAACATATACGAGGCCGCTGATAGCGGCACCATACCCGTAATATTTGGGTTTATGCCGTTCGTCCCGACTTAAATCGGCCAAGGCCGACAAGCAGACGGATAGATTGCCCGAGCCGATTCCCATGACGATACGGGACAAGAAGAGCCATGTCACCGAACGTTCGTAAATACTCCACGCACTTAATGCAAACCCCAAGGTTGTCAAACAAGAAGTCCAAAGGAGGGAACGTTTCCGCCCCCTCCCGTCCGCATACTCTCCCAAGATCGGGCTCAAAAAGAGTTGCAGAAAGGGAAAAATCATGAGAAAGCATCCGAGTAGGACCGATCTATACGGCGCGAGAGAGGGAGGGATAAGGCCGTAGCCGGACTCCAAAAAGAGGGGACCGAATATGGGAAAGACGATAGCCGTACCGAGGGTATCAACGGCAAAGGTGAAATAGACTGAAAAGAGGGAAAAGCGACGCTGACGACTTTCGGCAGACATGGAATCGACGAGGTGAAGGCTATAGCAACGACCAATTGATAGGCTCTCGACCCCATTTTTGCAAGTGTTTATTCACCTGCGAGAAGTGTCGACAACCGAAGAACCGGGTAGCCGAATAGGGAGAGGGGTGCGCCGCCTGCAACACGACATGAGGATGATCTCTTGTCCGGAGAACGGCCTCACATTTTTCCTGCGCCGCCCGCCCCCACAGAAGAAAGATCACGGGATCGTCCCTTTGTACGAGAATTCGGATAACGGCATCGGTAAACGATTCCCACCCCTTACCGTAATGGGAACGGGGGCTTCCGGCTCGAACGGTAAGGGTAGCATTCAGAAGTAAAACCCCTTGCCCGGCCCATCTTTCCAAGTTACCGTGAGGTGCGGGATCAACCTTAAGGTCGCTCTGCAATTCGCGGTAGATATTGCGCAAGGAGGGGGGTGGGGGCACCCCGCGTCGCACGCTGAAGGAAAGGCCGTGAGCCTGACCCGGTCCGTGGTAGGGATCCTGCCCCATGATCACCACCTTTACATCGACAAACCGGGTATGTCGAAACGCCTCGAAAACAAAGGGTTCTTCGGGGTAGATCACGGCATTTCGCTCCTTTTCCTCCCGCAAAAACCGTTTTAATCCGTGTAGGTACTCTTTCCGCCACTCCTCCCGCAAAACGACGGCCCAATCCTTTGCAATTTTCACAGACAACCTCCACCGTTCTCTCGATGATGCCGGACTCGGGGGCAATCGTACACGATTCGGACATTCTACCTCTATTCGAGCCACCGCGGGTGATCGTCTCTCTTTGACCTCAGGTTGCGAGCTATGTGATTTCTCCGGTACACTCGGGGGGTTCTTTTCCGAGTCCGGGTGTAGCGCAGCTTGGTCAGCGCGCTTGCATGGGGTGCAAGAAGTCGGAGGTTCGAATCCTCTCACCCGGATATATTTCTCATCCGACCTCGGCAAACCCCCCCGCTACCCGACCCAACAAGCGAATCCAGCCCGTCAGTACGCTCTCGTTCCCGTTGTTTTTGTGTTCGAGATGGAGCGTCTTGATGATTTCCCGAAAAGGCAAAGGAAGCCAACTGCCTCCCACCGTATTGCTTATATAGAAGCCGAGACGTTTGCCCCCTCCGGGGTGGTAGTGGTCGATATCGGAGAGGACCATCCGCAGATCGGAGAGGAGGGCACGGGGTGTCCGGAGATCGTGTTTCATCATTCGCAACCGTTCGACCAATCGTGCTACGGCAAGGGAAAGGTCTCCCGCAAAGCGAGCATCCGCACTACAATCTTCCCTCCGTAATTGTTTGAAAAGGGTTCGTAGTTCTTCGATATGCTCGAGAAGGGGATCCCGGGGGAAGCGGGAACTATCGATGCAGAAAGTACACGCCCCCCGGATAACGGTGAGCAAAGCAACGTAGCGACACCCTTCTTCCCGATCAGGCAACATCCGTGGAAGGGCATCCTTTCCCTTTCTGTCGGCCTCAACGGGGTTCACGACAATCTTGTCATCGACCTTTTGATTCGAGGGTCTGAGTGGTTCGGGAAAAAATGTCATATTTTACACACTCCGCGTGCTTCCTCCACACCATGATGGACGAAGAGGGCATATTTTGCAATAAATACTTTCAAGGATTATATTACAAATTATTTAAAAGTAAATATTTACGTATGTGAAAAACAATATTGCGACAGATAACCGGAACGGTCGTTCCCGGGTCGGGGGTTGAAATCCCTTCGCGGAACCACCCTCATCCTCGGAAAGCGCGGACACCGACTCTCTTCGGAATCACCCGACCGTCATCGGCTCGTTTCCGGATGATGCGCGGCCCGGGTACATAGCCGGCTCCGAACACACTACATGCGGAGAGGTCCGAAAACGTATCCGTCACACATGATACGGCCATGAAATCCCCCCACTTTGACCGCCCCACGTGATACGGTGCACTGCAATGTACGGTAAAGTCGGGGCTTTTTTTGTGATAGGCGGGCTATGTTTTTTTGCGTCTTTTTCTTGTCACGCATTCCGGGCACCCGGTTCCGCGCGTTCCGTCGCACACTTGAGTTTCCCACTCGCACCCGCATTCGGGACATAGCCACCACGCCGGCTTATTGCTATGGGATTTTACATTATTCGGCGTCGGATCTTCGTTTTTCGTGGGGTGCCGTGTCTCTACTAAATCGGGGCATAGCGTTTGCAGGCACGTTTCCGGAATCGCCCTTCTCCCCGGACAAGAGGGTCGGCAAAATAGGGTCCATACCAAGGCGGAGTGCAATGCGGTCGTCAATTATGCCGCGTAAGACAGAGATGGGGAAAGAGTGTCGACGAGTGTGCCGTAGAGTGTGGTGCTACCGGTTCGAGTTTGTCGAGGCGGATCAGGGATGCGTGTAAGGCTTATCCCGAGTTTTACTTTATGACGACACGCTCTAAGATCCGCCCTGCTTCGAATCTCAAGGCCCCGTCCTTAAGTTGATACCATTGCGTGAACGCATGCTTTTTGAGTACGTACCAAAAATCCTCTCAACGTCTCTCGTGAGGTCTTCGTATTCTTTTCTATATCCTTCAATCTTTGGTTTTGCAAAAAACTCCGTATTACCCTTTTCCCGTTCTCTATACAACTTAGCGAACCCTCCTTTTCCGTAAGAGTTTCACCTGG
>JAPOVA010000038.1:11721-60253 GCA_026708385.1 Simkaniaceae bacterium
CATCGCTTATCCTCGGTATCCCGTGATCCCGTGATCCCAAACCACGGAGGTAGCCGTGACTTGGCGGATCACATCTCCGTATTCCGTTCGAGAAGCTCGCGCCTCCGAGCCAAAACCCCCTCAATCTCTCTCGTGAGGTCTTCGTATTCTTTTCTATATCCTTCAATCTTTGGTCTTGCAAAAAGCTCCGTATTACCCTTTTCCTGTTCTCTATACAACATAGCGAGCTCTTCATTTCCTGCATCGCTTATCCTCGGTGGCCCGTGATCCCAAATCATGGAGGTAGTCACGACTTGGCGGATCACATCGTCTGCAAACCAATCCGTCTCACGGGCCGCCAACTTTTCCCGTGCCAAGCAAAACTTGGCTATCGTATTATGTCTTCTCATCAAGAGATCGAAGAAGGCATTCTCGAGGGTCACCAATTCAGGGGATTGGAAACGGGGGTGTAGCGCACTCTTTCCTTCCGACGCCTTTTTGCCTTGCCCTGCCTTTTCTGCCGACTCCTTCGATGCTACTTCCTCGGAACGGGTAAGCGCTCTCGGGCCTTCGGCATTCTGCTCCGCCACGGGCTCCTTGGCAGGCTCCTCGGTATGCTCCGTATCCACCCCGGAGGCGGGCGCAGATTCGGTTCCTTCCGCACCCCGTGCCTCTTCGGAGATCGTCTCGCTGATCGTATGATGTTCGGAAGCTTCGGCCTCTTTGATCTTACACGTGCGAGAGCATGCGACAATGAGGATAGTTCCTACTATCACCCCGACCAGGGCCCCGGGAAGTATCACTCCCGTTACCATACCCGTGAGAACGCACAAGGCAAAGGTGCCCGTACGATGATTGTTCACCCAAACGGCAATTCTTATTCGGAAACCGTTCGTACTCGTAGCGGTTTCCCTTATGGAAGAAACAGGAGATGAACAATCACCTTGAAGTGCCCCTGCGGGCAAACCGTTACGCTCAACATCAAAATTACTATTGGGCGTAGTCGACATGAAAATCCTCGTTTTTTGTTATTTTGTCATACTGCTTTTTCGGGTGACGCATGTGCACACCCTTTCGTATCCCGTTCGAGAAGCTCGCGCCCCCGAGCCGAGATACTCTCAATTTCTTTCGTGTGGTCTTCGCATGCTTTTCTACACTTTTCGATCTTTAGTTCCGCAAAAAACTCTATGTTACCCTTTTTCTTTTCTTCATGCATCGTAACGAGCTTTTTCGTTAATTCATCGCTTACCTTCCGTCGGCCGTATTGATCCCAAGTCATGGTGGCACGCATTTCATTCTTGATTTTGCGGACCGTATCGCCTGCAAACCAACCCGTCTCACGGACTGCCAACTTTTCCTTACTTCGTAACCTGCTCGCAATCGTAGCGGTTTTCTCCGCAGAAGAAGGCGTTCCTTGAGATGCTATGGAAGGAGCATTGCACATCAATTCCTGACGATGTGAAAGACCCTCTATTTATTCATTTCCTGCAGAACATTATACCATATTAAACATTTGTACTGCAAGCGAATTCTGTAAATCAACCGGAACTGCACAGGCAAAGTCCGACCCCCTCCGACCACTCCCGGTGCTGTGTTGCAACAGTCGTCACCCAAGGCAAAAAACAGCATATCTCGGATATTCACCGTCCGATTCGGCCCGATCGATGAGAGACAAATCATACAAATGATAGATTTGTTAACTTATTATCAGGTATTTATGTATCCTACTTTGCATGTCGTCGTGCAGCAAACGGGACCGTCAAAAAAGTCATAATGGAGATATTGTCAAAAATTGTGTTTCGTTCCACATGAGCATACCCTAGAGCGTGTCGTCATAAAGTAAAAAAATGATGTGACAAAGTATGGATATGTGTCTATCACCGCCTCCATCTTCATGACCTAAGCCGGAACAGGTGGTGGCAAGGATGACGGCACATGGAAGGCATGATATTTCGGATCATATGTGGGAACTGATTGAACCTCACCTTCGAAGGAAGGGAGGTTGGGGACGAGTCGCGAAGGATAACAGGCAGTTTTTCAACGCCGTGTTGTGGATTTTACGGACGGGGGCTTTGCGATCGCGACCTACCCCCCGATTCCGGTGATTGGAAGAACACCCGGCGCAGATGCACTCGTTGGCGTGACAAAGGTGTGTGGGAAAGGGTGTTACGGGTTTTGATCGCAGATCCTGATTATGAGTGGTTACCAATTGACGCGTCACACTGCAAGGCGCATGCTCATGCAGCCGGTAGCACGGGGAGACAACCAAGGCCCGGGGCCGCACGAAAGGGGGGATCAACACGAAATTACACTTGGCAACGGATGCGCATGGTATGCCGGTCCGTGCCGATATCACACCGGGCACAAAGGCAGACTGCACACAGGCAAGCGCCCTCATACGGGGAATATGCGCAGAATACCTACTCACCGATAAGGCGTACGACAGCGACGCGATCGTTAAGGAAGCTCAAGATCGAGGAATGCAGGTTGTGATTCCTCGTCCGTGGGCGAATCGTCGGTTTAGATGCGGAATGACGGAGAAAGGTCATTTGCGGATGACGGAATTCCCTCGTAAAGAAAGGTCGAGCCATCGGCTGATACGGAACACATCCCGCCCTCGGATTTCGTGATCCGGAAGAGGGTACGGTGGCCCGACGGAAAACTACACTCGAACCGCCCACGCCCATACGCAGCTACCCAATCGATCAAGGTGTCCGCGTACAGGTTGACTTCCTTGGCACAACTCGAAATCGCGCTCCCCTCACACTCACCAAGCCAATAATCTACAGCCCTCTCTTTCCGGCCCTCACTAAACACACACCGTTCCCCCTTCTCCGGCGACGCGAAATAGGGCCGGCCGTCGCGGGCCTCCTCCCTTGCTCGGACATCCTTCAGCTTTTGCCCCCGTTTGCCCTTGGAATATTTTTCCCCTCCGGTGTAGTCGGAGATGCAGAGTGAGGTTTTTCCTGCCCGCGGGCCCGGCAAAAGCTTTCCGCAATCCATTACCCGTAGAGTATCTTCGTTGAAATCCGGCTCCGAGAAAGTCTGATACGTTTCGCACACCTCTTTCTCACCCGGTACGAAATACAACCGGCACCGACACCGATCTCCTTAGCGTACTCGCCGATAGCTTTCACCTCCCTCTGCTCTACGGCATAGTCTACGACCGCACCTCGTTCCTCCTCAGTATATCGCCTTCTCTTTCCTTCGGGAAGGGAAGCAAACCGAAGGGGCGGACCTCCAAAACGATCGTCAAACCATACGACCGTCCCCTTCTACCTGCCCTCAGGCCACACAACACCCCGTTCCCCGCCCATTGCCGATGCCACAGTACCTCCCCTTTTGCCATGCAACCCGATGACGGGTGGAGGGTATACCACGCCACCCCCTTTGAAAACACCTACGAGCCGGGTTCGGACAAGTCAAAGAGAGATCTTTCCGTAGAGACCGCCTAAACGGTCGTCTCACTTCTCGAAGAAAAATTCGGAACTCGGGGATCCGGTGAGCGTTCCGGTCAGACACAGCTGCCACGACATATCGAAAAAAAGATCTTCGTCCGGATCGAAACCGGTCGTCTCAGGAGCGCTCTCGGACAATTGCGTCGCATCCGGACAAAACCGTTTCGAAGTACACCCATACGTATCGTCAAACACATCGCTTAGAGTTTGCTCGTCAAGATTACACGCCCGGAAATCCCCCGAAACCGATTCCTCCATCAACCCATGAGACCGGTAGCTCGCTACTCTCTCCCTCTGTTCCTCGGCAAAAACGCACCCTTCTCCTTCATCCTCCGACGCAAAATAGGGATAACCGTCGCGAGCGTATTCTTTTGCCTGCACACCCATCGGCCCCGTCCCCGGCAACCGGTTAGAGAGCCATTGAGCCGTACCACCCCTCCCCTTGGCATATCTTTTCCTCTTTGCAATATCAGGTAAGGGATCTTCAACCGGATCGGAACCGGTCGTCTCAGGAGAGTTCTCAGGTAATTCCTTCGTATCCGCACAAGCCCGCTTCGAGTCACGTTCATCCGCCCACTTGATTAAGGTCTTCTTGCAGAGATTACATTCCCGGGCACATTCCGAGAACGACTCCCCATCAAACCTGTCAATCAAGTAATCCACTACCCTTGCCTTTTGCTCTTCGGTAAAAACCCGCCGTTTTCCCTTCCCCGGCGACAAGAAATAGGGGTGGCCACCCCGAATTTCTTCTTGCGCAGGAACCCCTTCCAACCTTGTCCCCGGCGTACGCTTTCGTGTGGAAAACTTTACGCCCCCGGTGTAGTCGGAAATGGTGATCGATTCCATTCCGGATCGGAGGTCTGCCAAAAGTTTTCTGTAGTCGATTGCGCGCAGGGTACGGGAATCCAATTGTAAGCACGAAAAGATCCGATAGGCTTCACACCCCCACTTTACCCAATTCGATAAAGAGGTAGGCTTGATGCCCATCTCTTTGGCACATGTACCCATACTCTTAGTTTCCCTCACCTCCAAGGCATAGTCTACGATCGCACGTTTCTCCTTCTCGGTATAATCCTTTTGCCTAGACCCCTTAGAACGGGGCTCAAACCAAAGAGGAGGCTCTCCCGGGCCCTTACACATCCACACGGCCGTACCCCCACGGTCGCTCACGGGTTGCACGACACCCCGGCCTTCACCTATCGCCAATCCCGGACCACCTGCCCCCTCACTGATAGGGAGTCGACCGGAAGACTTACCGACTTCAGTGTAGTCGGAAACACATATCGACGTTTTCCCTTCCCGAAGGCTTGCCAAAAGCTCCCTGTAATCAACTACCCACAGAGTCCGGTTGTCCAAGTCCAAGGACGAGAAAGCCCGGTAGGTTGCACACTCTGCCCTTACCCACTCCGACAAAATAGGAGTGATGCCGATCTCTTTGGCACATGTCCCGATGCTCTTACTTTTCCTCACCTCCACAGCGTAGTCTACGACCGCACGCTTCTCCTCTTTGGTGAAACACCTCCGCTTCCTTCCCTCGGGAAGGGGGTCGAATCGAAGGGGTGGCTGTCCCGGAACCTTACCGAGCCATATGGCCGTACCCTTCTGCTTGCTCTCGGACCACACCACATTCCATCCCTCACCTATCGCCGATGCCATAGCGCCCTTCTCAAAGATTCAATCGTCTAAAGCGGAAGAGTGTACCGGGTCTATCTCTAATGAACAATGGCAACTTTGCGGAAGATAAGATTCGAAACGATCCGTACCGGGTTCGGACACATCAAAGAGAGAAGTCACCGGTCGGGGTGACTCCCTCAGAACACAATGGAAATCGTAAGGGCCGACAAGTGCCCGGTCGCCTTCGATATTTTCAAGGAGCTTCCGCATTTGCTCGGGTGAGGACAACTCCTCTTTCAGGTGCTCGGACAACTTAACCTTCAAACGGTACGAAGCGACGTTGACGGGCTTACTCGTCTCCCTCGGTGCATATTCGACAACGGTCTTGTTTTTTGCTCTTGCAAATGATGACCCCGATTGAGGGATTCTCATCCTTGAGTCGTACCGTGTCATCCGACACGGCGAGGTAGCATTGCATCTTACCCACGTACTCCGACTTGAAGTTCGACACCTTTAGCTCGACGGCCACAAGAGACCTTAGCTTGCGGCGGTGGAACAGGAGATCGATGAAAAATTCCTGCCCCTCGACCTCAATGCGGTACTGAGATCCCACAAAGGACATCGTCGGCCCCACTCCCGCAAGAAGGCGTCGAGGTTGGGGAGATCGGAAACGGTGACCGACTCTATTCCGGATCGCAGGTCCGTCAAAAGTTCCCCGTAGTCGATCTTTCGCAGAGTCTCGGCACCTACATTTACGTCCGAAAATCCGGTACGCTTTACATGCACATCTTAGCCCACCGGAACAGGTAAAAGAAGAGAAGAAGGAAAAGGGCGCAGAGATCTTGTGGAGATACAAAGGGGAGGAGTTCCGCTTTGGAAAAAGAATCGTCCAAGTGGCTCAGATTTCGGAAAGGGAAAAGAACCCGTCGGATTTCCCTCAGCTCTCCGATAGGAGTAGACGAAGCCCGGCTTATGGAGATTTTTGATGATCCCTATCGGCAGTGGTGCCTCATGGGCAAAGAACTCTCCGCGAAGGAAAAGGAGACGCCGGTAGCTTACGTCCGTCTCAGAGGGAAAGAGATCAACAAGCGAAAGGGCGCCGCCAAGACGTGGTTCCTCAACGGCCTTCGCCCCGTCGCTTACAGTCGGACATATCCGGAAGGAGGAGTGCCCTCCTCAACCCTGTGCGTACCTCCGTACGGTCGGTCAGGATTTTGTGAACCTTCTCCCTTTCATTCGTATAGGTTTTCCCCCCACCGATCTCCTTGAGGCTATCTCTGAGGCGACCCGGCTTTTCGTCTATCTTTGATAAAACGCCGATCCTTCCGGCCGACTCAGTCATCTTCGCTATCGGTGAAGTCGGGGCTTCTCGAACTCCCCGCCATCTCGCTCCGGTAATCCGAGTCGTGTCTGATGAGTTTCGGAGGCTCGGGGGTAGTGCTCCTCTCCGGCTCGGGGGAGTATCCGAAGTCCATGGGGTACCCCGTTTCGGGATCCTCCGCATCTACCGGGGAGTCGTAGCAAGGGGGCTTACGGAGGTGTTTGTACAAGAGTGCGGGGGCCATGAGGAGAAAGACGGGAAGGGAGAGGGCGGTCAACCCTAAGGCCGCACCTCCGATGCAGCAGGCCGCCCCCGCAAACAGGGTGGGAATGGCGGTCTGCATCACCTTCCCGGCCGGCTCGGCTATCCTCCTCGGGAAGGAGAGACGGGTGGTGGCAACGCGACGGGAAACGACATCGAGGGAGGGCAGCGGGTCCGACATGGGGATTCTCCTGATAAAAAAGGAGCCGGCCAACCTGCCAATATATTTTTTCTTGGAAGTAGTGCTGTCAAGCATTCCCCGGCCACCGATTTCTCGATAGCGGGCAGGAAAGCCGACTCACAAATGGAAACAGCGCCCCACTCTACTTCCTCTACCGATTAACCTCAACCGTGGCAAAAAAAAAGAGTCGACCTCAACGTCGACTCATGGTCATTACACCCGAGGTGGCTATTAATCGCAACTTTGCTATTCCTTGGGAGACCGGCCCGGTCTACACCTTGCCGGAACGGGTGGGGGGATGGTTTCCCAACCTACGCCTCCCCGCTTTTTCCATCGAGCAACCACCGTAGGTAGCCCTGCACCATCTTCTTCCGGCTGTAAGCGACGGGGCGAAGGCCGTTGAGGAACCACGTCTTGGCGACGCCCTTTCGCTTGTTGATCTCTTTCCCTCTGAGACGGACGTAAGCTACCGGCGTCTCCTTTTCCTTCGCGGAGAGCTCTTTGCCCATGAGGTACCACTGCCGATTTCGATAAGCAGGAAGGATCGATGCCGACCTCTTTGACACATGCCTTAATGCTTTCGGCTCTCCTCACCTCCAAGGCATAGTCTACGATCGCACATTTCTCCATCTTAGTATACTTCCCGTGCCTCATCCCTTTCGGTGTGGGATGAGACCAAAGAGGACGCTCTCCCGGAATCTTATTTTTTTCCAAGAAGGGCGAAATCGGTGGCTGATTGCTCAATCGGACCGCCTCGATCAAAATGTAGCCACCGTCGCACCCGGCATCTTTAGAAGAACGTATGGGAAAATCCCGGGCAACGGGGAGATCGGACTTTACCTGTTCTTCCCGAAAAAAGCCCTAACAACGATGCACGACAGACATGACCGAACACGGCACCCCGTCCCCCCGGACACGTCACGATGTAAGCCGGATCACGAAGGATGACCGAACGGGATCAAGTCCCTCAATCACCCCTCTCTTCGGAAAGCATGGATTCCAAGACACCGTGCATGGCACGTGCGTACGGTCCGCCTCCACCACCGCTACCGAAATAGCCCATCCTTTTCCGCACTTCCTCAACCCGCAACCTTTCCATCTTGCGCCTATCCGTTGTCCCGATCCCGTACGGCGGGAGTTTTCGAACATCCGTTGCCTCTTCGATTTTCCGGATGCGATCTTTGAGTAACGGTTGCCCGTAATCAAACAGATCCTCTCCTCCGGAAGACCATCTCATTAGAGCCCACCATATACCCAAGGGGCCGAAGGGATCGAAAAGAGCCCGTACGCCCTTTGACAGATCGGCATTTACTCCCCTCAGAGAGGTAAAATGTCTCCACCCTCCCCGTAACTCTTCATCGGTTGCGTTGGCTATGGCAAAATCATCCGCCTTCGCCTCTTGCCATCGAAACACCGCATCAACCATCCGATTGCCGACGAAACAGGCAACCGCCATGCCGGCCAAAGGAACGACTACTTGCCTAACCCGTACGAGAGGAGAAGTGCGCACGGTTTTCACCGACCACACCCCCCTGCGAGGAGAAGCTCGGACTATTTTTACGGACTCCGCCCTTCCACGGGAGAGGGCGCGTATGATTTTTACGGACCCTATCCCCAATATCGCAAGTCGAGCAAGATCATTGACCGCAACGGCGACACCGCCCTTAACGGCGTCATCGGATCGAAGGTGCGCAATCTCGCGATTCATCAAAAAGCCCGTACGAGCCGGGTCGACGTCATGGTCGTGCGCGGGGATGTATATGACGGCATCGCCCGATCGCCACCGGTTCGTCCCTACGGCATACGGTCTGTCCGAATGGTCGTCCTGCACGATAACGAGATCCTCTCGAATGCCCGCTTCTTGCAAGAGCCGTTGTTTGCCGACTCGCACACCGGAGCAGTTGCGATGGCGACGAAGTGGGGAAGGCCGGGCTTTATGGTGCGTGGCCCGGTATATGGCGGCAAAACCCCCGAACACACCATCCGAAGAGAGGTTGGAAAGAAAATTCCCCACAAGCGATATAGTCATGGCCCCCCCGTACCGGATTACCAAGAGGGCCCATTGTAGATACATCGTAATTTACGATCAAGATCCTACCGACTGCGTTGAAAAAAAGATGAGCAATCGATCGCGGAATGTAGCCGGAAAGGTAACCTTAGCGGATGCACGCCATACACTCGGATAGAAGAGGAACGTGCATCCCGGACCGAAAAAGATTCGTTAACCCCGATTCCCTCTCAACGACAAAGACTCAACAGGACAAAGTTACTCAGGGCTTTTTATGAAGGGATCACTCTCACATCGATATTACTCCATATCTTCTTGAATTAAGAGTATTCGATTCTTTTGTATCTATACGGCATCTATTCTTTCCGGTTTATTGGGAAAGTTGTGGACCGGCTCGGTAAAATATAATCTCCACAACCGCTACGTCACTTCTTAAAACCGAACAGATAACCCAAACAAAGAAAGGAGGTAAACTATGGAAACGGAAAGCATCACCTCCGCCGACCCGGCCGATTTAGGTTGCTAATGTCGGGGTAGGTGTGGTATGGTGTCTCCCTACATCGTACACAAAAGGAGGCGGATATGTCTTGTTTTTCTTTTTTATGTTGCCGAAGATCGTCAGTCGCACGACCCCCGATCGATTACGAGCAAGGAGTGAGAGTCATTTTATTGTCGCCCGAAGAGACCCGGAGGATCGCCAAGAAGGTCACCGGGGCAGTGCAAGAGGTGCTCGGGACGGACGCGGAAGTCACCACCCTGACCCTCGTCCCCGCCACCCAAGCGAGGATACTCGTTCAGCGAACCGAGCAGACCGGTGTCGGGGGTAGTACTTCTTCGATCCCCGCTACCGCGGTTCCCAAAGATGATTCGGCCCTACATGACGGGAAACCCGACGCCGTGACGAAGGCGGATTCGCCCCTCACCCCGACTCCCGTCCCCGGTCCCGTACCCGTTCATGGCGGGTCTCACGCCCTCCCGACCGGAGGAGAAATCATGCACGACGAGGAGGAGGTCAAGATTGAGTTCGGAGACAATCCCGCCGTGGCGATAGTGAAGATGGCGGCTCTGCTTTATGAGGATTATGAGGGTGGAGCCTTCGGGAAACCCGGGGTATGAGGACCGTCCGTGTAGATTGGGGCCTCCATTTCTTGTCCCCGCGATCGGCGCGGGTGGTACTGCTTCGGGGGGCTCGATCTCCACGCTTTTTTTGTGCGGTGGGTGGCACGAGCGCCCCGGTTTGGTTTCGTCGGGTCACTGCCGGTTCTTCGGTCTTCCCGGGATTGAAGTATGTTGCATCGGGGGGCACGACCTTCTTTTCCGTGTATTACGGAAAATCGTGAAGGGTGCGTGCTTTCCGAAAACAACCCATCCGAATCGTTGCACATCCATCGTCGGGTACCGGACATCACCTACCCTCACCCGCTAAGACGGAGATGTGAAGGAACCCCCGACGGGTAGCTCGTTTGCATACGCTCGGGAAGATTGGGGGCACGACGGTCACATACGCAAAGCAAGACGGGTGTACGCTACCCAAGGCCATGGTGTCGGAGATCTCCGAGTATGGTTCAAGTTTGCGGAAGAGGATGAGGAACCGGAGACCGATCTCGGAAGCCGTCTATAGAAGTTGCCCCAACATATCTACGTCATCCATCCCCTCGAGCACACCCTCCATCCCCTCCACGAAGCAAATCGTAACGATCTCTCCGCGAACCCCGTACCCGGTGATCCAACCGAAGGATTGCATGCGCCCCAAACATGTCGTCACGGCCTTTTTCCGTCCCTCGGCCGATACCCCTGCCTTGTTGAAGGCCGTGCATCTTGCGCAACCCTCATCCGAAATGCGGTGTCGTTCATATTCCATCGCATCTTGCAATCCCCCGTACACCGACCGATAGAGTTCGTCTACGGTGCCGGTTACCCGTTCGATTCTCGTGGAGGATTCCATCGTGCATGTCGCCCCCCGAGAGGGACTTTCCCGAACGAGCGTTCGCAGGTTCGCCAGAAACGGCTCCAACATATCCGGATCATCCGGCCCGTCCACGAAGCGAATCGTAACGGTCTCTCCGCACACCCCGTACTCGGCAACCCGGCCCAGGGATCGCATGCTCCCCAAACAGGCCGTCACAGCCTCTTTCCGTCCCTTAGCCGACACTCGGGTCTCTTTGAAGAGTGCGAATCCCGCACGACCTTCATCCGAAACGTCGTATCGTTCATACTCTATCGTATCCTGCAACCCCCTATACACCGACCAATAGAGTTCGTCGACGGTGCCGGTTGCCCGTTCGATTCTCACGGGGGGCTCCTTCGCGAGTGTCGCCCTCCGGAGGGGGCTTCTCCGAATAAGCAGTCGCAATTTCGTCAGAAACGGCTCCAACATATCCGGATCATCCGTCCCTTCCGTAAAGCGAATCGTAACGCTCTCTCCGTGCACCCCGTACTCGATAATCCGGCCGAGAGATTGCATGCTCTCCAAGCATGCCGTCACAGCCTTTTTCCGTCCCTTAGCCGACACTCGGGTCCCTTTGAAGAGTGCGAATCCCACACGACCTTCATCCGAAACGCCGTATCGTTCATACTCTATCGTATCCCGCAACCCCCCATACACCGACCAATAGAGTTCGTCGACGGTACCGGTTACCCGTTCCGGTCTCACGGGGAGTTCCTTCGCGAGTGTCGCCCTCCGGAGGGGGCTTCTCCGAATAAGCGGTTGCGGTTTCGTCGTAGAGGTTGCCGAAGAGAGCAAAAACGGGGATGGGAATCGGCCGCCTTGCTCGGCTTCGTGCTCGGCTCCGTAAACCGAAGCATTCAAGACATGTTTCCCCCAAGTATTTTCAACCAAACCGGACATTTCCTTCACCGAGTAATTATCTGTTTAATAAACCTGTCAACTTCAATTAATTGTAACCCATAGCTACAATTGAATCAATGCCGGGCCATAATCGAAACGGAACCGCACGGGTAAAGCCCCATCTCGCCACCCACTCCCGGGAAATAATCGAGTATTACCTACATAAGAAAGATTTCATATGAAGATACTATGTCAATATTAATTTGTCTAATATAATTTTTCTTAAAGTTACACAAGTGGATTTTTTTAAGGAGAGGGAAGCTAACGAACAGCACACTATTACGTTGTCGTCTTAAGAAAGAGATGGTATGATCGACGGAATAGCGCGAAAACCATAAGGAGAGATGCAAATGAGCTTTGTGGAACGCCTGCTAAGGGCCGACCCCCCTCATCCGACCGTGACCGACAAGAAAGAAATCGCACGTCGCTACTTCTACTGGCGTATTCGTGTCTTCTACAGCATGTACATCGGCTACGCCCTCTTCTACTTCACGCGTAAGAGTTTTGCCTTTTCCATGCCCCTTCTCAGCTCGGAGCTGGGATTTTCCGCAAGCCAACTCGGGTTTTTGGGAAGCCTCCTCAGCTTTTCATACGGATTCAGCAAACTGGTGGGGGGGGTGCTCTCCGACAGGATCAATCTGAGGTATTTCATGGGAGCGGGGCTGTTCATGACGGGTCTGTGTAACATTTTCTTCGGCCTCTCCTCCTCCCTGCTCTTTTTCGGTATCTTCATGACATGCAACGGATTTTTTCAGGGATGGGGCTCTCCTCCGTGCGCTCGACTCCTTACCTGTTGGTATTCTCAAAAAGAGAGGGGGCGGTGGTGGGGAGTATGGAACACCTCCCATAATCTCGGAGGGGCCATCATTCCACTCATATGTGTCGGACTCGGTAAGGCATTCGGTTGGCAGTACGGCATGCATGCCGCGGGCTTACTTGCCATGATCTTCGGGCTGTTTTTGATCAATCGACTCCGAGATACCCCTCGTACGGTCGGTCTTCCCCCGATCGAAGAGCACAAAAAGGAAGTTGCGTCCGAAGAAGTTCGGTCCGGCTCCGATCGGAAATCCGCGATCACAAAAGAGACACCGAATGCACTCTTCAAAAAATACGTGCTGAAAAACAAGTTTATATGGATTCTGGGAATCGCCTACTTCTTCGTCTACATCGTGCGAACCGCAATCAACGACTGGACACTGATGTATCTGATACGTGTCAAGGATTTCTCCATGTTATCTGCCGGCATGTGCATTTTCTGGTTCGAAATCGGAGGACTCTTCGGTAGCCTCTCCGCGGGATGGATGTCCGACACTCTGTTTCGAGGGAAGAGGGGACCCGTCAATGCACTCTTCACCCTGGGGGTCGTCGGGGTACTCTTCGCTCTATGGATCGCTTCCACGCCGAGCGTCCCCCTCTTCTCTCTTATCATATTCACCATCGGATTCCTCATCTTCGGTCCGCAGATGTTGATAGGAATGGCCGCTGCCGAGTTGGCCGGAAAAAGGGTATCGGGAGCGGCTACGGGATTTGTCGGTTTCTTCGCCTATGCGGGAGCAACGGTAGCGGGATACCCCGTCGGCCGGATGATCGACCTCTACGGGTGGTCGAAGGGATTGTTCGTTCCCTTGGCTCTCTCCGGTCTGGTAGCCGTCGCCTTCCTGTTCCCCTTGTGGAACAGGAAACCCGGGCGCGCAGCCCGAATGAGCTGATATGGGTCCGATCCCCCTCCGGGTTCGTTCTCAGTACTCCGTCCTGCGGGGCACCGCTTCGATTCCGGCTCTCGTCGCAAAGGCCAAAGAATATGCCCTTCCCGCCTTGGCCCTCACCGACTTCTACAACCTATTCGGTACCGTCGAGTTTTTCAAAGAGTGCGGGAAGGAGGGGATCAAACCCGTTATCGGTATCGAGATTGCGGTAGCTCCCCGATCCAGGCTACACAAAAAAAGGGTACCCGACCACCCCCCCGGATACCCCCTCCTCCTCCTCGCACGAGACAAAAAGGGGTACCGCAATCTCTGCAAAATCGCCTCCGTAGCTTCCGTAGAGGGGTTTTACTACACACCACGGGTCGATAGGGAAACACTGGAGGCCCACGCGGAAGGTCTCATCTGCATCTCGGGGACCCCGGAAAGCAGAATCGGTCGCATGATCTTGCGGGACGAGAAAGAAGATCTTGAAGCGGAAATCGAGTGGAGCCGTTCCACGTACGGAGAGCGCTTCTACTTCGAACTCCAAAGACACCGAATGACGGCAGACGCCATCAAAAAGGGGGGGATTGATCAGGAATCATGGATCTACGGAGAGTATCGGAGGAGAATAGCATCCGAAGAAAAGATCATGGAGACCTTGTCGGATCTTTCTTCCTCTCGGGGCATCCCCTACATCGTCTCGAACGATATTCGCTATCTGCAACGGGACGATTGGAAAGCGCACGAAATCTTGATGAACATCGGGACGGGAGAACCGGTCGAAACGGTACGGCGAGATCAATACGGCAGAGAAATCGGACGGACACCCAACCCGAAGCGCAAGGTCACCTTTACCCACGAGATGTACTTCAAATCTCCCGATCAAATGGCCACCCTCTTTACGGACCGAAAGGAGGGAATCGAAAATACCGAAAAAATAGCGGAAGAGTGCAACGTGGAACTCGATTTCACCACCCGCTACTACCCCGTTTTCGTTCCCCCGGGATCGGAGGGAAAAAGGTTAAGTGAAGAAGAACGCATTCGCTTGGCGGAACGGTTTCTCATACGCCTCTGCAAGGAGAAGATCCCCGAAAGGTATGGAGCAAAACAACTGTCCGAAGTGCGTAAAAATTATCCGGATGAAGATCCTTCCGATGTCATTGCGAAGAGGTTGGAAACCGAATTTCACATCATCTCCTCCAAGGGGATGTGCGACTACATCTTGATCGTGTATGACTTTGTCGCTTGGGCAAAAAGCCGAGATATTCCCGTGGGACCCGGGCGCGGTTCGGGAGCGGGCTCCCTCATCCTCTACTTGATCGGCATTACCGATATCGAGCCTCTCCGCTTCAATCTCTTCTTCGAACGCTTCATCAACCCCGAACGGACCTCCTATCCCGATATCGACGTCGATATCTGCATGGAACGTCGTCCCGAGGTGATCGAATACACGTTGAACAAATACGGACGGGACAAGGTGGCACAAATCATTACGTTCGGCAGAATGAAGGCCAAAATGGCCATAAGAGATGTCGGAAGGGTGCTCGACGTACCCTTGACCAAGGTCAACGCCATCGTCGGACTCATCCCGGACGAACTCGACATAACCATCGATAAGGCGCTCACCGCCGATCCGGAATTGCAGGAGAGTGCCTCATGTGACAAAGAGGTAGGTACCGTCCTCGCCTTCGCCCGAAAATTGGAAGGATCGATTCGCAATACGGGAGTGCATGCGGCCGGTATCATCATCTCCGGCGATCCCCTGACCGACCATATTCCCGTCTGCCTCCCGAAGGGAGCCGACCTCATCGTAACCCAATACTCCATGAAGTCCGTGGAGGCGGTCGGCATGCTAAAGATCGATTTTCTGGGGTTGAAAACTCTCACCTCCATCCGAAAAACGGTCGACGCCATCGCCACCTCATCGGGCAAAAAGATCCGTATTGCCGACCTCCCCCTCGATGACCGGGCAACATTCGACCTTCTCAACCGCGGCCATACGCAGGGGATCTTCCAGTTTGAATCATCGGGAATGCAGGAGCTCATCGCACAGCTACACATCGACACGTTTGAGGAGATCATCGCCGTCAGTGCACTCTACCGGCCGGGACCCATGGAGATGATCCCTTCATTTATCAACCGGAAACACGGAAAAGAAAACATTGAAACGGACCACCCCCTGATGGAGGAGATCATCAGAGAAACCTACGGAATTATCGTCTACCAGGAACAGGTCATGCAAATCGCACGGACACTTGCCGGCTACTCGTTGGGGGAGGGCGATATACTCAGACGTGCCATGGGTAAAAAAGATCGCGAAGAGATGCTCAAACAAAGAGAGGCATTCATCTCGGGAGCGATTCGTCGATCGATCGACGAAAAGACGGCCACCACAATCTTCGACAAGATCGAAAAATTTGCCTCGTACGGGTTCAATAAATCGCACGCCACCGCATACGGATTCCTAAGTTATGTCACCGCTTATCTGAAAGCCAACTATCCGAAGGAGTGGTTGGCCGCCCTTATGACATGCGACGGAAGCGATATGGCAAAGACGACAAAACATATCCGGGATGCCTCCGGAACGGGAATCGACATTCTCCCCCCGGACCTCAATGAATCGGGATCGGAATTCGTAGCCACCGTAAAGGGAATCCGGTTTGCCATGTCCGGCATCAAAGGGGTGGGTCGAGGCGTTACGGAGGCGATCGTACGGGAAAGGGAGAGAGCCGGTCCCTTCCGCTCTCTCTACGACGTAATCACGAGAGTCAAGCCCTCGGTCATCACGAAAAAGGCGACGGAACATCTGATCAAGGCGGGCGCTTTCGACTTCACGAAGCGGAAACGTGCGGAGCTTTTGACCGCCATCGAACCGGTGTTTCGTGAGGCGAAGCGGAGGCAAAGGGATCGCGATAAGGGGATCATCGATTTTCTCTCCCTGATAGGGGAAGAGGAGAAAGAATGTGCCACTCCCCCCACCGCATCTTCTTTTCTTTCTCGGGACGAGATGTTAAGGGCGGAAAAAGAGCTTCTCGGATTCTACCTCACGGGCCATCCGACGGATGCATATAAACCCCTTTTATCACAACTCGGACCGACGCCCCTTCGCGACACGGCAAAACTTGTCCCGAACACCGTTTTTAAGGCGGCCTGTATCATCGATGGTGTTAAGATCAAGGTATCGGCTAAAACGCAGCGTAAGTTTGCCATCCTCACCATCAGCGACGGAGCGGATCGGGCGGAAGTACCTGCGTGGTCCGATATCTACGAGCAACATACCGACCTTTTGCGTGAAAACGGACTCCTTCTCGCCATCTTGCAGGTAGTAGCGGTACGGGGAGAGGGTACCGGCAAACTGCGCCTGTTGGCTTTGGAAGATCTCACTCTTTTTGATGAAGGGCAAGTCAATCGGTTCAACAATATGTTCGAACAAATCCGTCAAAGTGCTTCGATGCGGAATGCAAGAAAGGAAAGGGAGGGCAAAAACGTAAAGGAGAAAGAAAAAATACTTACCCTAAAGTTAATTATGCAAGAGATCCGGTTCAGCCATATCGTCACTTTACAACGTCTGTTGCAAACCTTTCCCGGCTCCTCTCCCGTATCAATCGATTTTGAGGAAGAAGGGGAACGGGTGGGGACGATCGAAATCGACGGTCGGCGGGGGGTCTCCGAAGGGGAGGAGCTAAAAAAAAGTTTACGCAAACTCTCTTTTATTCACTCCTTTTCTTTTGGTGCCTAATCGTGTATACTGAGGCCATTTTCCGGTCAGCGGAACCGAATGATGATTTTTTCATGGAGAAAACGGACGGTCGTCACGATCGCAACTTGCCTTATGTTCGTCGGTGCCCCGGGGACGACCCCGACGGCCAACCCCTTTGATCCGGAGACGAGGGCGAGCTTTTCCGCCTCCGATCGGTACGATGCGGTGTTGCTCCATCTGCGGAAGGGAGAGTGGAAAAAATTACTTTGGGAAGGGGAGATGCTGTTGCAGGATTTTCCCGACAGCACCTACGCGCAAGAAGCTCGGTACTACATGGGAATAGCTCTTTTCGAAAACGCCGACTATGCCATGGCCCGGCGTCGCTTTTCGGAATATCTGCAAGGAAATTCTTCGCCCCGGTTTTTTGAGGAGGCGATTCGGTACGAGTTCCGGATCGCACAGCGCCTCCGAGAGGGTGCACGACGCCGTCTTTTCGGTGCGCGGGGCATGCCCAAGTGGGTGCACGGTTATGAAGATGCCGTCGAGATCTTTGATGAGGTCATCGCCGCCTTCCCCAGAAGTGACCTGGCGGCCGAGTCCCTTCACGGAAAAGCCTCTCTACTCGCCGAGCTCAAAGAGTACGAAAAGAGTATCGAAGCCTACCGGACACTGATTCGCCGTTTTCCGATCCACACCCTCGCTCCCGAAAGCTATCTCGGTATTGCCGACGTCTACCTTCTCAAATTCCGAAAAGCCCCCTCAAGCCACCACTCCATAGATGCGGCAGAGATCAACGTACGCAAATTCCGAGCCCACTTTCCGGGAGAACCCCGTCTGAAAGGGGCGGAGCAAAAATTGGCGGAGATGCGGAACATCATGGCCGCAGATCTTCTCGAAACGGGCGATTTCTATAAAAAGACACATCATCCCGAAGCCGCTGTCGTGTACTACCGGACGGTTTTACGCAAATATCCCGACACGAAGGCTGCGGAGCGTGCCCGAAAAGAGGTAGCCACATCAAAAGAACAGGGATCCCGAGCCTGACACTTCGGTTCGTCGTATTGTCTCTCCTCCCGTTTGCCGGTTGCGGATACCGTCCGAGCACCCCCTTCCCCCTTTCCGAGAAAGCCCTCAGCCCCTCTCATACGATCCGTGTTACCAAAATTGCGGGAGACGACGAGGGTAAACTGGCCGAAGCCCTTATCCGGGAGATCGGATTTTCCGGTATCCTTTCCTACTCCGAGGAGGGGGATCTCACCCTCAGCGCGACGATCATCCGGAATGAGACGACACACATCGGATGGCGCTATGACAGAGATGCGAAAACGGGTGCCCGGATCAACCGTCTCGTACCCGACGAAGGGCGTCAATCGGTCACGATCCGGTTCTCACTCCTCTCTACCGAGACCGGCGAAAGGGTGTACGGCCCCTTTGAAACGGAAGGGCGCAGCCATTTCGACTTCATTGACGCGAACTCTCCTCAGGACGCATCCTTTTTCGACGGGAGAGGGGTAAGGGGGTCCACCCTCTCCTTCTCCATGGGTCAACTCGACTCTCGGGAGGGCGCACGGGAGAACAATCTGTCGTACCTCTATCAAAAAATCGCCTACGAGATGGTAAGGGGAATGGAACATCTCTCTCGTTAATCGACGATGCGAAAAAACATCTTGGCATTACGTGAGGTAACGGTGGCTACCTCCTCCAAGGAGAGGCCTTTCACCGTAGCCAGCTCCTCGGCAACTCTCACGAGAAAGCTCGGTTCGTTCGACTTCCCCCTCTTTCCTTCGGGGGCAAGGTAGGGCGTGTCGGTTTCGATCACCATCCGCTCAAGGGGAGCCGAACGGGCCGTTTCGCGAAGAGCAACCGACTTTTTAAAGGTGACGATCCCGCTAAAAGAGAGATACCATCCCCTTTCCAAAGCCCTTTTTGCCTCATCCGCAGTGCCCGTGAAGCAATGCAACATAAGGGGGCGATCCGGGTAGTGCTCTTCGGTTAGGGCAAAGAGATCGTCAAATGCCTCACGACAATGGATAACGACGGGTAGGTCGACCTCCACGGCCAGCCGGAGATAGCGAATCAGAAAATGCTTTTGTAGCTCCTTGGGCGATAGGGTATGATGATAGTCGAGGCCGGTTTCTCCGATCGCCACCGACTTTCCCTCCCTTGCCATCCGCTCGAAGGTTGCAAAGTCGGCCTCTCCCCTCTCCGCCACGTCATGGGGCGTCGTCGCTCCCACGTTGTAAATCTGCTTTACATCCTCACGAAGAGCGATGCCTCTCCGCAAAGAGGGTTCGTCGGTACAGATGTTCACGATCGTATCGATCCGCGCCGACCGAGCCCTCTCCAACACCTCGGGGAGGAGGGGGAAGACGGAATCGCAGGTCAGATGGGCATGAGCATCGCAAAACATACCCCCCGATCTTACGATTTCACCCCTGATTTCGGCCACAACAAAGTTGACTTGCCCCACATGACCCCGGTAGACTCCGGCGTGACGAAGTAAGCAAGACCCGGTATGTCCGAACCCCCCCCCTTCACCCCTTTCGTGCCCTCTTCGGAGAGGCAGAGAGAGCTCTCTTGGCGGGCGACCGTGCTGGGAATGATCCTGAGCATTTTTTTCGCCGCGGGCAATGCCTACTTGGGGCTCAGGGTGGGAACTACCATTTCCGCCTCCATTCCCGCGGCCGTCATGTCCATGGCCATCCTGCGCCTCTTTTTTCGGAACGTGACCATATTGGAAAACAACATCGTCCAAACCATGGCTGCCGTGGGGGAAGGGTTGACGGCGGGGATTATATTCACCATTCCGGCTCTCTTCCTCATGGGATATCGCCCCCCCGTTTTCCATATCTTCCTCCTCTCCCTGCTGGGAGGAGTTTTGGGGATCCTCTTCATGATTCCGATGCGACGCTACATCATTGTGAAAGAACACGGCATCCTCCCTTTCCCGGAGGGAACCGCTTGCGCCGAAATCTTAAAAGCCGGGGAAAAGAGTCAACCCAATGCCCTCTTAGCCGTTTACGGCGTCCTCACGGGAGTTCTGTACAAGACGTGCAACAGTGCGTTTTACTGGTGGAACGAAACGATTACCCTCGTCGTGAACAAGGCGCAGGGGTTCGTCTTTGCCTTGGACGGCACACCCTCTCTTTTGGGGGTGGGGTACATTGTCGGGCCGAGGATCTCCGCTCTCATCTTGTCGGGAGGAGCACTCGGCTGGTGGGTGTTGATCCCCCTGATCAAAAAATTCGCCGTGAGCACCGATCCCATCTTTCCCGGAGCCGTTCCCGTCAGCCGGATGACCCCTACCGATATCTGGTCCGACTACATCCGCTACATAGGTGCGGGAACGGTCGCCGCCGGGGGCATCATCACCCTCTTTCGTATTGCTCCGGTCATACGAAAGATCGTCCTCGAAACGGTCCGGGAAAGTCTCCACCTCATCCGGATGAAAAGGCGAGATATCGAACGGACCGATCAGGACATCTCTCTGGCCTACCTCCTTCTGGGTTCCATCGCCATCATCATTGCGCTATGGGCCTTTCCCGGTTTCCACCTAAACGTCGTCACGATCATCTTGTTGACCGTCTTAGGCCTCTTTTTCGTAGCCGTCATCTCCATTACGGTCGGCATCGTCGGAAGTTCTTCGTGTCCCGTATCGGGATCGACGATCACCACATTGCTCATTACCTGTCTCGTCCTCCTCGGCCTGGGTCAAACCGATCGCGTCCACCTCATAGGGGCAATCACCATGAGCGCCGTTGCCAACATCGCCATCGCCCTGGGTTCGACCACTTCACAGGACCTCAAAACCGGGTTTCTCCTCGGGGCCACGCCACGTCTACAACAAATTGCGGAGATCATCGGTATCTTCTTACCGGCTATTGTCGTCGGATACATCCTCTATCTCCTCGATGCCGCCTACAAGTTCGGAAGCCCCCTCCTCCCGGCCCCCCAAGCCACCCTGATCAAGTTGATTGCCGAAGGGGTGATCCAACAACAATTGCCGATCGTGTTGGTAGTCGTAGGCATCGTATTGGGCGTCCTTCTCTTTTTGATGAATGTCTCCATACTCCCCTTTGCCGTCGGACTCTACCTTCCCGTCTCTTTGAGCACGGGAATGATGGCGGGAGGCATTGTCAGCGGTATCCTATCGTTACTCTCTCGAGGTTCCCGGTCGGCGGAAAGGGGAACCCTGCTCGCATCCGGACTGGTTGCGGGAGATGCTTGCATGGGGGTCATCATTGCCATTCTCACCGTAACCGGTATCACGGCGTCTTCCAAGCCGGCGTTCCTCGGAGACGAATTCAGTCTCGGTTTCTTCGTACTGCTTGCGATACTGTTCGGAGTCGTCACCTACAAAAAGCCCCGAAAACGGGGACGCACTCCCCCGGTTTCGTGAGAAAAAAACGGTCCCTTACCCTGATCGAAATCGCGTGCGCCCTCGGCATTTTCGCCGTACTGACGGGTGTGCTCTTTCCCCACCTCGTGGAGAGCCAAAAGCATGCGAAGAAAATCGAAAAGCAAAGGAAATGGGTCCTTTCCAAAGCGCACCTCTACTCCGGGCTTTCCGCAATTTTTGCCTATACTCCTCAGGACACACGATTTACGATCGAACGAACAGGTTCCCTTCCCCAACTCACCTTTTCCCGTATCGATGAAACAACCTTGAAGAGGAGGAGGGGGAGACTCCTGGTAAAAGAGAAAAACCTTGTTTTGGAGACGGAGCCCCTTTCCGAGGAGGAAGAAGGCACCTCGGAACTTCTTTTTGAAGGAGTGGATGACCTATCGTTCACGTGTATGGTAGCCGACGGGGAGAAAAAAAAGTGGGAAGCAAGGTCGTCGGGGGTAGAAAATACCCCCCTTTTTCTTAAAATAAAAATACGAAGCAATACCGGTAGGAAAATAAAGTTATTTTTCCACCTAATGTCAAATAATTATCCGTAAGTCATGAATTTTATCCCTCTCATATGTGTTTTCATCGTTATACTCGGTATTACTTCGATATCCTTTACGACCAAACAGCGGGGGGAAATCCGGTTGGAGAGCCTATCCGCGGGCCGAATCAGATCTCTGCGAGAGGGGCGCAACCGACGCGAAGATGAAAAGTATGTGACCGAAAGACTCGGGGATAGGGCACCGACCCGCGCCGAGAGGAAGAATCCGGCAGAATCCCGGGAACCGATTCCGGAACAAACCGGCAAACCGAAAACCTACTTCAGAATCACACAAACAGGTTCTTCCTCGGGAGCGATCAATCTACAACACATAGTTGAGGGGAGCGGGGGGTATGATCTCGATCTGCTCCGAGAAATAGCCATCGACTACCTCTTCGCCTCTTACTCTCGGCTCTCTTCCTTGTGCAGAATGGAGAAGAGGGAAGAGGCACGCGAATTGGTACGCTACCTGATCGAAGAACAACGGGGGAAAAAGGCACGAGACATAAAGGAGATCGATCGACCCCCCTTCATCGTACCCGACAGGTATCGAAAGATGCTCAGGGGGACGCGCAACATAGATTTCGAGCGGAACATAGGATATCTTCCTCTCGATCGGATCATCACGTTTACCGAAACCGACTTTGCCCCTATCCGGCTTCACTTTGCCAATCCACGCCTACTCGCCACACTCTTTTCGCAAAAAGGATACGAAGCAATTAAAGCATACGAGTGGCCGGGGGGGAGACATCGAAACAGCGATCACACCCGGTACTCGATCACTACCCGTGCATTACGAGAGAGGCTTTCGATCGAGGCGGACGAAGACCGGATCAAGCTATTGGAAGAGGGCTATCATCTCGAAAAAAAACCGAACATACGAAGGGGCGTCGACGCAAAGACAAAAATAGCAAGTCCCGTTCTCATACCCGCGAAGAGGAATCCGGAATCGGGGAATGTCACGAAGGATGCGAAGGGGGATGCATACAGCAATGCATAGCTCCCAACAAAGCCGTCTCATCATTGAGAACGAGTTTTACGGGAATCCGTTCAAGCAAACCGCGGAACCTCCCCTTTCGCAAAAATCCCTCCATAAATCCCCGCTCTTTTAGGAAAGGCAATACTCTCGGCGGAATCCCCCCTCCTATAAAAACCCCTCCCAGAGCAAAAAACTTCAAGGCGACATTTCCGGCTTCCGCACCGCAAATCGATGCAAAAAGTTCCAGAGCCCTTACGCACGCATTCGACATACCCTTCATCCCGAGCTCTACGATGATGCGGGCTCCCCCTTCCACCTCCATCCTTCTGAGAACATCCGGGGACTCTTTTTCTCGCCCCGTATAGACCAAAAAAGCATGCAGGGAGCAGAGTCCGAGACCCGACAAGATACGCTCGTAGGAGACATGAGCAAAGCGTTTCCTGAGATATTTGAGAAGATCATCTTCCGATTCGCTTCGAGCGGCAAAGTCGGTGTGTCCCCCTTCGCAGGCAAAGGGCCTGTGCTCTTTTCCGTCGTAGTAGATTCCCGCCTCCCCCAGCCCCGTCCCTACCGACAGGATTGCCTGGTTGTTCCGGGGCTCCGGATCTCCTTTCTGTAAAACGCAGAACTCCCCTTCGGAAAGCATCCTCAACCCGTAGGCATTGGCCTCCAAATCATTCATCAAAGAGACCGAATCGATCGCAAGCTCTCTCGATACGATCTTCGTATCCACATCCCAAAGCAGATTCGTGGTGTGGGTTTTCCCGTGTTGCACGGGGCCCGCAATACCGAAGCAGGCAACGGAAACGGAAGGTGAAGGGGAGTCGGACAAAAACTCTCTGACGATCGGGATGAGGCCGGCATAATTTCGGCTGGGAAATTTTTGATCCTTTATCCTCGTGATCTCCTCCCCCGCAACCGTGAAGAGAATCAGCCGAGTATTCGTCCCTCCGATATCTCCCGCCAAATACCCCTTTTTACTCGACATCTTGCTCCGCCTCATACAATACGACGCCTCCTCCGATATAGGGAAAAGTCGATTTCCGGGCAATTCGTACTTGCCGTTAACGTCGAACATCCCCTAACATGACCGGCACCGGACGGTAGCTCCGGTTGCACACGTAACACCGAGGATCCGAGGTTTTCCCATGTCCGATTCGCGCGAAAATTCCGCAAAACAGAAAGCTCTTCGGCTGGCCATAGAACATATCGAAAAACAGTTCGGAGAGGGTGCCGTGATGTCCTTGGGTCGTCACTCCTCCAAGAGACGGATCGACACGATCCCCACAGGAGTCGTCTCCATCGATGTGGCTTTGGGAATCGGAGGCATGCCACGGGGACGCATCATCGAAATCTACGGACCCGAGTCATCCGGAAAGTCGACTTTGGCAACACATGTCGTTGCCGGTTGCCAAAAACGGGGAGGAACCGCAGCCTACATCGATGCCGAGCATGCTCTGGACCCCGCCTATGTTTCGACGATAGGTGTCAATCTCGAAGAACTGATGATCTCTCAGCCCGATTCCGGAGAAGATGCCCTCAACATTGCCGAGATGCTTGCCCGTTCGGGTGCGGTCGACCTTATCGTCATCGACTCGGTAGCGGCACTTGTGCCCAAATCGGAGCTGGAAGGAGAGATCGGGGACACCCACGTCGGCCTACAAGCGCGCCTTATGTCCCAGGCATTGAGAAAACTCACGGCAACCCTCTCCAAGAGCGGGACCTGTGCCATATTCATCAACCAGATCCGTGAAAAGATCGGCGTGATGTTCGGTAGCCCGGAGACTACGACGGGAGGGAGGGCCCTCAAGTTCTACGCTTCGATCCGGATCGATATCCGCCGTATTGCATCCATCAAGGGGCCCGATAATGTCGATATCGGAAATCGAGTCAAGGTAAAAGTGGTGAAAAACAAGCTGGCACCCCCCTTCCGTACGGCCGAATTCGATATTCTCTTCAAAGAGGGAATCTCCAAGACGGGTTCTTTGATCGATCTCGGCGTCGATCTCGGGATCATCGAGAAAAAGGGTTCCTGGTACGGTTATAAAGGCGATAAGCTGGGACAGGGGAAAGAGAGCACGCGAGAGGTGATCAAGTCGCGCGCCGATTTGGCGCAAGAGCTCGAAGCTCGCATCTTGGCGAAAATGGCACCCGACACCGTTCCGGGGAGAGTCGAAGAGGCTTCTCAGAGTGCAACACCCGCCTAGTGCTCCCGTGGTGCAATACGTACTTTGCGGGTTATCGGCCGATAAACGGCGAGCTACTTGTGAGGATTAGGGAAAATCCCCCCGGTACTCTTCATGGATCCTCCATCCTCTCGAACGTAACTAAAGATGGGTCCGAGTACGAAGGTAAACACTGCCGACAATACCCCCGCAAAGGTGGTCACTGCTACACTTGAGTTCCATCTCACGAATGTCTCTGCCGGGAGTCCTGCTCCGGCTCCCAAGACTACCGTGACACCGGCTCCCACGGCCGTCCGAGTCTATGAATTGCAAAGGAAAGTTTAAAAGGGGAGGTTATTGAGGAGCGGGGAATCCGAATCTCCAACCTCTTCGGACGAGATCGGCAACGCGACCGAACTCCGGGGTCATGATCCGGAGAGCACGCATGATCCTTTCAAAAGCACCGAGGTGTTCCTCCAAAAGGCGTTTCGCTCCCTCGGTTCCCCAACACACGGTCGCATTACTTCTCCTGTCACGGGAGAGGTCACTCACCCGATCTTTCCTATCATCCGCAATCTGAAAGGCCATCCCGAAATGGTAAGCGGCCCTTTTCACCTCCTCCAAACGGGAGGGGGAACCACCCCCGAAAAGCCACCCGAACACGAGGGATACCTCAAATAACGTAGCCGTCTTTTTCCGGATCACATCCGAGATCTCTTCCCAAGAGTCCCCTGCGGGAAAAAGATCGAGAAACTGCCCTCCCGTAGCTCCGGAAATGCCCGCACCTTTTGCGGCACAGAGCAGGGCCATCATTCCGATCTTATCGTTTGCTCGGACAGCACTCTTATGGATCATTTCGAAGGCGGCCGTAATCAATGCATAGCTGGCCAAAAGGGCCGTAGTCTCTCCGAAAACCTTATGAACGGAGGGTTTGCCCCTTCGACGATCGTCGTTATCCATACAGGGAAGATCATCGGCTATCAAAGAGGCGGAGTGGAAAAATTCAACGGATAGGGCGGCATCAAGGGGAAGATCGCGAGCCCCCAACGCATCGGCCGTCAAGAGAACCATCGTGGGGCGAACGCGCCTCCCCCCCTCCGCAAGGGCATATTCGCAAGCATCACGCAACCGGTTTTTTTCGCACAATCCGGAAAGTACTTTCCGAAGAAACCTCTCAAATACCCTTTCGTGTGATTCCGGTAAAAGGGAGTCAGACAACTCGATCCCCTTTGCCACAAACGGAAGAAAGGGGACGAATACGGGTCCCCTTATTCAATACCGTCCCCGGATTGATCACACTATGACATCCTATCGAAGAAAAGTCACCGATCATCGCTCCCAGTTTTCTTTGATTCGTAGCAAAACGGATCCCGTCTATCTCGGCAAAGACGGCCTTTTCATCCAGGCGGAGATTGGCACAAATCACCCCCGCTCCGAGGTTCACCGAATTGCCCAAAACGGAGTCTCCCACGTAGTTAAAGTGGGGTGCCTTGGCACCGTTTAGAAAAATCGAGCCTTTCACCTCACTTCCATGCCCTACGACCGAACCGTCTCCCAAGACGACATAGGGGCGAATGTGACTTCCCTGTCCGATGCGACATCCCTTTCCCAAAATACACGGTCCCTGCACGTAGGCAAAAGGCTCGACAATCGTTTCGGAACCCAAAGCAATGAGATGGGGATTTTCCAAAACGGCCCGGGAATGCACCTTGCCCTCTATGCTACCCAAGGGGTAACGGTCGAGATAGCTCTTGAGTTTTCCGAGAACTTCCCAGACGGGCTTTTTCCTTTCGAAAAGAAGAGGGTGAGGAAACGAGGCGGTGTCAAAAAATCTCTCATAGGAACACATGCCCCGGAGGATACCATATCCTCGAGAGGGAGGAAAAGATCTTTTCCTTACGATACTCTTCCTCATATTCCGGTGTGGATTCGTTCAGAACCCCCCTTTTACCTTGGGAGATCGTCCTACCTAAAACCGTCGAAAAAAACGAAATTATCCAACCCGAGGTTGCGGGATGGTAGGAATCGACATGTAGTTATCAACATGTGAACGGGTTATCAACAAAGTTTTCCACACTTCGGTGTTTTCGGAAGACCTCGCCCCCCCCTATGCCCCCGACATAACCTCGGTGTCGGTGGAGATGTGCTGTTTGTTCAGATATTTTTCCCCATATTCTTTGATATCATCAATGTGAACCACCCAAGCAGCGCCCCTTCGGGAGGCATTTAACATACCGATCCTGGTAGCGTAGTAGATTTTTTGTGCCGGAACGCCGAGCATATTGGCCACTTGGTTGATGGAGTAATAGCCTTTCTTGTTATCGAACAGCAACTCTCCTTTGTAGGTGGACTTGGCTCGGGAGTACTTGTTCTTCCGGTACTCTTCCAAGGCCGACAGCTTGATCATCCATCGAGACTCATTCTTACAAGCTTTTAGTTTGTTTTGCTTGATGGCCACATATATGGCCTGTCTGGTTACGCCGTTGATACGGGCAGCTTCCGATATGGAAACCGCCTGATCCGGCGTCTCCTGCATAAAAACGTGTGTCATTTCGTTTTCGTTTTCCATGTTTCCCTCCTAAAAAAATTCACAGTAAAACTAACTCTTACAGGCCGGAACTCTCTTTTTTTTTTTGTCGATGGCGAAATGACAACCACACGACCGATTGCGTGATCGGTGTTGCAATTGAAAATCCGGGCCTCCGATCTTTTATGAAGAAATACCTTTATGTACCCATTATCACAAATTTCACAAATTAAATCAACAAACAAGTCTATTTTCTTTTGTTTAACACTTTGTTTTTTAATATTTTATATATTTTTATTTTTATTTTGGCGGTCCTGTGGTCGGATCCGGCACATTTTGAAGGAAAGTGCCGGTTCGGTCGGAATTGCGGGATGAAAATCCTTTTTTATCGAAGGAGATGGTGCATACTTTCCTTCGGGTATGACCTTAATCCGAAGAAATGTGTAAGACGTTTTATATGTGTAGTATAGGGAATAGATGGCCTGTGGAGAGTGATTGCGTTTCGGAAGTGTCGGTGCGTCGAAAACCCGGAGGAAGGGGAAGGGATCCCACACCCATACTTGCTGATCGGGGCTTACCGATCCTCTCCTTCGTCGGGAGGGCAAGAATTTACTGTACATCCCGGGGGTGATTCCGGTAAAACCGGCCTCGTGTGCGAAGGGACGGGGCGAGGAGCGTTGTGAGGAAAATCGGGATGTGCGGGAGGTTTGAGGGAGCATCGCGCGGGTGCGGGAAGGGTTCGCTTTTCGTGTCGATTGCGACGGCGGTGGCCCTCGTCGGTTGTTCCGGTGGCGGGCCCGAGGGAGGCGGTAACGGGAAGAAATGTTTGCATACCACCCCCTCCGGGTCCGGGAAGGATCCCTTCCTGTTCAATGTGGGAGGCGAACCCGAAACGCTCGATCCGGCAGGGGTCCGTCTTCCCAAGGATCTGTTTCTCGTAAAGGTTTTTTATGAAGGACTTATGCGTTCCGACGGGGAAGGCAAAAGGTTTTATGCCTTGGCAAAAGAGGTCGATGTTTCGGAGGAGGGAACACTCTATCGCTTCACCCTGAGAGAGAGCGAATGGTCCGACGGCTCTCCCGTGACTTCCTACGATTTCGCGTATGCATTCAAGAGAGCCCTTTCCCCCTCTTTCGAAGCTCCCAATGTAAGTCTGCTCTATGTCATCAAAAACGCAAAGGCGATCAAGGAAGGCAGGCTCCCTTCCGGTTTCCTAGGTGTCGAAACTCCCGATGCACATACCCTTGTCGTCCGCTTGACGCGGAAAGTGCCTCATTTCCTCTCATTGGTCGAGCACCCCCTCTTTTTCCCCGTAAAGGCCGGTAGCGACGGGGCAAACCTCGGTGTTTCGAACGGTCCGTTTCGCATTTTGAAGAGAGTACCTCATCGATGTATCGAAGCCGTCATCCGTTCCCGCCACGGGGGAGAGGAGACATCCGCGCGAACCGTTACCATAGGTACCGAGGGACGGACACCCGCGATCGGTACCCCCGTTCTACGGGCTCTCGGCTGTGAAAGCTCCCCCGTTCTCGCTACCGAATGGATCAAGGTGAACGGGGGGGATCCTCTTTTGCGGTCGAAGAAGATACGCCGGGCATTTGCCCGTGCCCTGAACACGAGGGAGATGATTTCGGGTCCTCTGAGGGGGGGGCGGATTCCTGCGACGGGCATCCTTCCCGACTTCTTCGGCAAGAAGGAGCCGGACGATCTTACGGGAAAGGGGGAAGCTCGCCCTCTTTTCGAAGAAGGGTTACGTGAACGGGGAGCGAATGAAAAGATCGTTGTTCCGCTCGTTTTCATCTACCCCGAGGGGGAGGAGAACCGTCTTTTAGCGGAGACCGTTCGGAATCAGTGGCGCGTGTTTCCCGAGGTGGAGGTTCGTTTGGAATCACTCGATCGGGAAGAGTATCGTCGGAGAGTCGATTCGCAAGAGTACACTTTCGCCCTAAAGGAACGGCCCGTCGATTTCAACGATCCCGTCGGATTTTTAGGACTCTTTACGGAGGAGTTTGTCGGTGGTGAAGAGATGCGTGCCGAGGCTCTTCGTTATGCGAAGCTCCTCGAAGAGTCAAGCGGCTTGACAGATGAATCGGAAAGACTTTTCCGTTTACGAAGGTGTGAGAAGTTACTGATGGAAGAGACGCCCGTTATCCCCCTTTGTCACCGTGTCTTTCCCCTTGTGGAGGAGGGAGAGTCGGTCTTCCTTGGGAAATAGCAACCTCTTTCGGACCCCCTACGGGGTCGTATCTACGTGTGAGAGCGGGAAGGTTTTCGGTATCGTTTTTCGTGCCGGTCGAGATGCTCGGATTACCGCTTTACAGCCGTACGACACCCACACTTGCAAAAAGCATCCCGAGCCGTCTTATCGCGATCACCTCCGGTAAACGGGGCGATCGCACTTATGTTCTCCGTACTCGGCATTGCGTACCACGCCTATATTCTCAAACGGGGGGGTGATTGTCCCGTCTCCGTAGACGGATTTGCTTGCCAAATTTGTCAGGTTGGATCACCTTACGTATAGACGGCTCGGCCCTCTCGTATGCAATCTAGGATGTCGACCTGAATGAAAGAAAAAGAGAAAATAGATAGCAAAATCTTTATGCGGGGACTTAGCGGTTCTCTCGTATTTCGTATTTTTTTAATCGAAGCTACTCTTCTCGTCGCTCCCCTCCTTATCTTTGCGGGAGTGATTTACTACGAGGATACCGACCTCAAGAGGGATAGTGATCTGTTTGCCCTTGAGCTTGTTTTGGAAGGCAAAAAAGCTTTGATAGAACAGGTTATTCGTGCGGAAGGGGATTTTTTGAGTTATCTCCACAAAATTCAACTGAATCAACAGGACTTGGAAAGGGTTACCCACCAACATTCCTCTCTCGCCTATCTCGTCCGGGAACCCAAAGGGTACATTTGTGTCCGATCATCCGACCCGAAACTCGTGGGGGTTGATTTTTCCTATTTGATACCGAAGAATTTGGTAACGGAGAGTGTCCTTGAGTGGGGAGATGTAGTCGAGAAAAGAGAGGAGAAATTCTACTTTCTTCAGCCCTTTTCCGGGGGAATGGGGGTAGGGGTGAATGCCTTTTCGCCTGCACAACTGGAAGAGAGGCTCGCCTTCAACGAAGAGGTTCCCTATCCGACGATCATTTCCCTCCTTGCGGAAGACGGCTCGGTACTTTTGTCGACGCACCCGGATTGGGTGGACCGAAAGATCCCTTCGGCACTTGCGAGGAACGTCAAATTCACTCTCGATAAGGTCGAGTACATAGGAAAATTTTCCAAAATTCGGCGTAGCAACCTCTTTCTTCTCACGGCAGGACCCGTAGGAAAGAATTTCGTTGACATTCCCTATTTTGTGGAAAAGATGTTTGCTCTGCTCCTGATTATTTTGGCCGTCGGAGGGGGATCGACTCTGTGGCTGACTTTCCGTTTGGGAAAGCCGTTGAGAAATCTCTGTCTCGCTATGGAGCGAGTCCGATCAGCAGATCTCTCCGCGCGTTATGTAGCCGATCCCATGGGATTCGAGATCAACGTTGTGGGGATGATCTTCAATGCGATGATTAAATCCCTTATCAATTTTGTCGATAGGATTAGGTATGAGAAGTCGGCAAAGGAAACCTTTGAAAGGGAGCTCATTATCGGGCAGGAGGTGCAAACTTCGATCTTTCCCAAGCAGTTGCCACGCGTTCCGGGTTTGGACATTGCCGCCCGTTTTATAGCTGCGAAAGAGGTAGGGGGTGACTTTTATGATTTTTTGATCTATCCCGACCGATCGGGAAATCGCCTCTTTTTCAGTATCGCCGACACGTCGGGAAAGGGTGTGTATGCCTGTATGTACTCCCTTACCATCCGGAGTATGTTGAGAAGTTACGCGGGAGTGTATGACGACTTAGGTGCCGTCGTGAGGAAAACGAACGATCTTTTTTGTGTCGATACGGGAGATTCGGGTGTCTTCGTAACGGCTTGGCTTGCGTTCTTTAACGAAAGTACGCGTGAGCTTTTCTATACGAATTGCGGTCATTTTCCGGCCTACCTGATGCGTGCCGACGGAAAGATCGAAAAGCTTACGACGAGAGGGATGGCGTTCGGCGTCGAAGAGTTTTCGGAGGTGCGCACCATGTCGGTCCGGCTCCGGGAGGGAGATACGCTCCTTCTCTTTACCGATGGGGTGGTTGAAGCGCACGACCGCAATCTACGCATGTTCGGGGAAAAAAGGTTGCTCTCCCTTTTGAAAGCGAAGAGGGGATTACCGGCTTCGCTACTCGTCGACGAGATAGTAGATGAGGTCATCTCCTTTGCCGAAGACGGACCCCAATATGATGATATCACGATTCTCGTTCTTCGCATGACAAACCCAAGCTCTTCATGATCTCTTTCGGATCGTAGATCCGTGCATTGATAGCGATCTTTTCTCCCTCCCTCAAGAGCCTTCCCATTTCCTCTCCTTCCGGAATACCGACACGTTTTAAGTCGGTGGCGGTGAGGTAGGGTTTCTTCTTTTCGAGCCGTCGTACGGGTTCTTCCAGTGTTCTTTGCATTGCGGTGTGTCGTGCGAGGAAGGGATCCCGTTTTTCCGGAGGAAGGCGGGCGGCGCAGATGTGTAGGCAGAGGGAAGCGCGGTGGTCGGCGTAGCATCGGGCCAAATCATACGGTTCGGGATTCGGGTCGAGGAAGACTGTTTGCGTGAGGTGTAGGAAGCGCACGAACAGCTTCTCTCTGTTCGGCACCTTGAGATAGGTTGCGATCGCCTCTTTTTCCCGTAGGGTTGTTTCCGGGAAGAGCTCGAGAATCTTAACGATGACGGGAGTTTTTTCGGGGAAACGGGGAAGGGTGCTCAGGCGCTTTGCGATTTCCCCGGTCGATACCTCCTTGAGTTGCGGAAAAATGACCGATAGCAGATTGAGACGGTGAAGGGTGATGAGTGCGGTGTCGAATCCCGGGTAGCGTGCCATTTTGCGAAACTCACCCCACACACGCTCGATGGCGACCGCGGGAAAGAGGAGGTGTGCGTGATCGATGACGGCCTTTAACGTTTCGGTTTCCAACACAAAACGAAATCTACTCGCATAACGTATGGCGCGTATCATCCGGAGCCTATCTTCCAAGAAGCGTTCTCGAGGATTGCCGATTGCGCGAACGATCCCCCTTTGCAGATCTTCGTGTCCCCCTACGTAATCGATGAGTTCTCCGTTTACCGGATCATAAAACATGCCGTTGATCGTAAAATCTCTCCTTTCGGCATCCTTTTCGGGACTTGCCTTTGCAAACCCCGTGGGACGTCTGCCATCCTTGTAGGTGTGGTCTTTTCTGAACGTCGCTACTTCAAAGCGCTCTCCTCCCTCTACGACGATGACGATTCCGAAACGGATTCCTACCGGAACGGTTTTCGGAAAGAGGGAGAGGATTTCCTCTACGGAGGCTTCGGTCACGATGTCGATATCATCGGAGGGAAGACTCATGAGAAAATCGCGCACCCACCCTCCGGCAAAATAGGCAAGATATCCCTCCCTTTGTAATTTTCGAACAATTTCCTCACCTAATTCGAGATAGGCTTTTTGTTCCTTCATGGTTGCGTACGCACCGGACGAGTTCACGGTAAACTACCACAAATCGGGTTTTCGGGCATTACGGGGAGACCGGGGGCTACCTCGTCTCTTCCGAAAGAAGCATGCAAGCTCCGGATTTTTGCGTGGCTCCCCCCCTTGCATTACCTTGCTTAAGCAACGATGACCGTTTACGATTACGTCGGCCTCCCGAACGCCCTCTACAACCTACCCACGGGTTCGCCCGCCCACCGGTACGGTCTGACAAACCATCCCTTGCCGATATACTTCCATTCTCCCGGTCCCGGCGGAGCGGGTTCCGGTGAAGGGGGTCCCGGCTGTTCGGTGATAGGCTCAAACAAAGAAGGTGTAGTGAGAGCCTTCACATCGCGTTCTACGGACGACCCACCCGCGGGTTCGGCCGTCTCACCCCGTCTGAAAACCACCACCCCCTGATATGCTCCCATCTTTGCCGGTACGGGCGGGGCGGGCTCCGGTGAAGGGGGACTCGGCTGTTCGGTGATAGGCTCAGACAAAGAAGGTGTAGTGAGAACCTTCACATCGCGACGGCCGGGGCGACCTCCCTTCTCGGGCAGGGATACGGAGACATCCGCATCAGGCACACCGCAACCACTCTCACGAGTCTTAAGAGTATGGAGGATTCGGTCGGCCCGGGACAAGGCTCCGAACGTGTCGGGGGCCAAGTTGTCGTCAGCCTTGCAAGCGACCTCAACCCATTTCTCGTGAAAACGATACGGGAGACCCGGATCAGGTTCTCCGATAACGGTGTTGTCGGGTATGATTGCCATAGACCGTTCACCTCCAAATTTCGCGACTCTTCGGGTGGCAGTGTACAGGGGAACGATATTGCGAAACAACGATAAAGAAAAGATACGCTCCTCAGGGACAAATCAAATAAAGCATTCAGTGGTCGGCTACACCTCTCCCTTTGCTCTTTCCTGCGGCAAGCCCCCCGCCTTTCGGGCCAACCCCCATCCCCCCGTGGATCTGCCGGCCCGGGGTTTGTTTTGCCACATCCGAGCTTGAACAAATCAAAAGAAAAGAGGTGTACCGGGGGGCCGTCAATGCTTCGTGTAGACTGCAGTCTGTCCGTTTGCTAAAAATGATACGGCAATGCAGGCCGTCGTTGCTCCCGCAGGAGCGAACCAACAGAACCTCGGCAATCCCGGTCGGCTCGCCTCCGTCGTCAACAATGTCGCTCATCCCGCTATCGGCCAACAGGCTTCGCTCGCATTACTGTCCGGTTCGGTCTCCATTTTCGTGGGGGAGGTCGGCAGGCTGCTGCAGGCCGAATGGCTGATTCTGCTCAAGAAGTAGGGTACGGATCTCGGCCATTTGAATGCCCGGACGAACCCTCTCATTCTCCTGCTCCGTCATCTCTCTCGCCATATCGATGTGAGTCTTTATCATGCCGAGAAGAAACCCGACCACCGCACCCGCTACGACGGCGAACTTCATGTACGGTATGTTTTAGGGGTGCATTTCGGGGTGGCTTCCATGCCCGCACCTATTCCCGCTCCCACGGACGCAAAGATCAACGAGGCACGAAAGTAGGGTTTGTGCTACGAGAACTTTGCAAGCCGTATAACGCGCTCCTACACCACGCGAGGCGGATTTTCCCTTGGAGACGGACGATGGGGCACGCCTCAGCCAATACCCTCGCGGTCGTAGCCATTTTGCTTGACCCCCCCTGTGTGTAGCCCACGCGCACACAGGGTTTCATGATTTGCAACCGGTGAACATGATTTCACCGGAACCGCATGGGTACGATCCGATCTTCGATTAAGCAACACCTTTCCGTAAAACCCCGGTAAGATCCTTGTCTACCATTTATGTCTTTCGGGGAGGAGCTGTCGGTGGTGTATATTCGGGTGGTGGCGGTAGCACATGCGCAACCTGCGTACGAATCCACCGATCCTGTTCAAGAAGTAGGATACACATTGCGGTTCTTTGATTGAACAGATCAATTCGGTTGTTTGCCTGTATCCTAATCTCTCTCGCCATATCGATGTGCGTTTTGATCATGCCGAGAAGAAACCCGATCGCTGCGCCCGCCATGATGCCGAGTTGCATGTACGGTAAATGGAGAGTTTTCTCCATGGCCCCCATGCATATACCTATGCCTGCTCCTACGGATGCAAAAACCAACGAGGCGCGGAAGATTTTGGCTTGTGTTGTGAGAACTTTATAAGCCACGTACCGCAACCCTATGCGCGGTACGGGCACCGGACTATCCAGACGATTGATAATCGTACGTGCCTCTTGTAACGTTCGCGCGGCTGATGACATTTTAAACCTCCTTATTTTACGAATAATTGCGGATCATGTTTACATAAGCCATCATAGTTTGCAAGTGAAAAATCACTTTAATTCGGAATTACATTGATCTGTTTATATCTTTTTCCAAAAGTAATTTGATTCTTTTATCTAAGTTTATAAAGCTATGACGATTCGGGTACTCTTCCCTAAATTTTCCGTTGAAGCTTTCAACATAACCGTTTTCTATCGGTCTGCCCGAAGTAATATCATTCAGCTTTACTTTCCGGCGTTGTGTCCACACTTTGCACGTTCCCGAGGTATACTCAGGCTCGGTATCCGTGGTGAGCGGTTCCGGAATATCTCTCTCTGCCTTAAGGTTATGCAACGCATCGTTTTCGCGAGCAGGGGTCTATTTTAGCTTGGACCGATTTTGGGAAGCACGTCGGATGCGTACTATCGGTCGTTGCTTCATGAACGGTTTCTTCACATCATCGTCTCCTTCGCCGAGAAAAAGACCGTCTCGCGTGTTCTTTGATCGGTCCGTTGAAGCTTCTCACAACGCAATTAAGTTCGGGATGACTCAAGCACGGACGTGATGGATAATGTCGGTTGCACCACGAATCCGTTGCATCGGCATCAACGTCCGTTATGATATCCGGAACGGGTCTTACCCGGTCCCGAAATTGAGCTTCCGAAAAAAGAAGCTCCCTCTTGATCGAAAGGGCGTTATGTCATGGAATCCATTTTCTATGGTCGCACAAATGCTTGCTAAATAAGCATTTGTGTTGCAACAACCGGGAGAGATATAAATATGGTCGGCACTTAGAGAGTGTATCGCCCTGCTAAAGCCGGTTGTTTTCATGGCGCCTTGTCGTTCCGGAGAACTCAACTCCTTTGTCGGTTTGAATCGTGACCGATCCGGGGAAGCGAGATACGATGTTCGGTAATACCTGTCGAACCGGTGCTTCTGCGTGACATTCGGATATTTCGTCAGTAAAACCTAAGAACAATAGAACAAGCGTCCGAGAATAGGTGGGGTGGTCGGGCTTTACCTGTGCGGTTTCGTCTCCCGTAAAGATTGCCCTTGTTCACAAGGGGTTGGTGTGATACCCTTCTCCCCTCTAGGTGATTGCATTTTTGAGGAAGACATCGTGACATCGGCAATAGGTGGGAGGCAGGGTGCTGTGGGGTCGGAGGACGGGAGAGGGACGGCGACTCTATGGCTTGATGGGCCACCCCTTCCCGGGGTAGAGAGGAGGAGGTTTGTCAGGGAGGAACGACGGAGGGATATAGCGCCTTTCCCGGGGCGGGAGAGGAGGAGGCCTAGGTTGACCCCTCAGGAGCGATGTAGGATCGTGGATCACGCCTCACGGAGTGGGGTGCCCCTCACCGTGTATGCCCTAAGGTGCGGTATCCAAGCTGCTACCCTATCGTCCTGGATAAAGGCCGAGCATGAGAAGATCCGTCCGGCTTTCTCGGACGCAAGCTTGGGTGGCCGTATCCTGCGCCCGCCGGCAATTGACCACGGAGAGGCTTCGGCCGATCCCCGGGTCAAAAAAGACCCGATCTCCATATCCGATCCGAAGGTGCCCTCGGACGACGAGGTGGGCAAGAGCCTGTTGTATCGCCTGTCCTCCTTGGTACTTGAAGGGGGGATCCGCAAAGCTGTTGAAACGGGGCCGGTCGCCGTCGAGAACGAAGAGTATCGCGCTCCTGCTCCGAGCGTGCTTCCTACCGGAGGACCTGAAGGACGGTTTTGTGTTCGGTTGCCAACGGAGTCCGAATCCGATCCGAAGGTGCCCTCGGACGACGAGGTGGGCAAGAGCCTGTCGTATCGCCTGTCCTCCTTGGTACTTGAAGGGGGGATCCGCAAAGCTGTTGAAACGGGGCCGGTCGCCGTCGAGAACGAAGAGTATCGCGCTCCTGCTCCGAGCGTGCTTCCTACCGGAGGACCTGAAGGACGGTTTTGTGTTCGGTTGCCAACGGAGTCCGAATCCGATCCGAAGGTGCCCTCGGACGACGAGGTGGGCAAGAGCCTGTCGTATCGCCTGTCCTCCTTGGTACTTGAAGGGGGGATCCGCAAAGCTGTTGAAACGGGGCCGGTCGCCGTCGAGAACGAAGAGTATCGCGCTCCTGCTCCGAGCGTGCTTCCTACCGGAGGACCTGAAGGACGGTTTCGTGTTCGGTTGCCACAGGAACACGAAGATATTCCCGATAAGCCGATGAGGTCGTAAAGGCGCACGAAGAGATCGAGAACTTTGGTACCGTTTTCATAAGGATGGAAGATCCCCGATCTTTTCCGTTTTTTCTTATGGTGGGAAAAAGTGGAAAGAGTTCATACACTCCCTCTTACCCACTTCTTCGATTTTCGAGCTTCCGACTGTTTGCAACAAATTAGCCCGAATGTTATGACGGACGATACCCGAACCTCCCCACGGCTAAGGCCGGGGGATTCCGGACGCGTTATTAAACGGCGTTGAAAAACTGCCTGTTATCCTTCGCGACTCGTCCCCAACCTCCCTTCCTTCCCGGAAGGTGAGGTTCAATACCGTTGCCGTTTGCCCGCCAGTAAGTTACCGGCGACACAACGTGCCGATGCACTAGTTTCCAGCAGGCGTGCAAGCCTTTGGCGATTGACCGCCGGGTCCTGTTTTTTCAAATGCGATGCTTGTTGCCCCGTCACGCGTGTAAGGATCGCCGTTACCTCGGTATCGTTGTAGTTACGCATATCCTTCACGTTGTGGCGATTGATCACCGGGCCTTCTTCTGCCAAAAGCAATGTTCTTTCCCCGTCTCTTCGTGGCATAAGGCAGGAAACCATGCGTCGTATTGTGTCTACAATCCACCTAAAAACCGTTACCAAGCACAGGCCGTGAGACTTCGTACTCGTACTCTTCTCCGACGGCGTATCCGAAGATGCAACGGGAGACGCACCTTCTTCTCCTCGGCTTGCTACTTGCGTGTGATTCGCGGAACCGGAACAATCAGTCCGTACTCTTACTCCACCTTCCGGCAGCTCGGATTTTCCCGATGTGGCAGGCCGTTGTCGCTTCAAGCGAACAGCTTGATCTACCTTCCTTGCAGTGTCAACACTGCTGAGCGGTTGGGGACGTGCCGTGTCGTCCACGACCGTTCCGTAGGCAGTTTCGACGTGTAGCGATCCGTCGTAGGCATATGACACGGAGTTGGATAATGAGGACATGGAATGATCTCCTTTTTATTTAAAAACACTATCTTTGACTCTATTATAACATTATGCTTGTATACTGTTCAATAGGAGTGGTTTTTAAAAAAAAAATATATAAATATAACAGAGAAAAGTATAGATAATATTTCGACTAGGCATCGAAAATGTTCGATTCTTCCACCCTTTCAAAGAGAGGGGCAGGGTCGGTAAGGACTCGGGGCCCCCTTTTCCTCTACGGTCTCATCCCAACGAAAGGTCGCAAGGGGGGTCGTGTGCCCCAAAAAGCGCCACAACCTCTCGGTCGTTTCGGGAATGATCGGATAGGAAGTGAGGGCGAGTAAATCCGAACAGCGGAGGGAGAGGGCAGGGGTGGTGTGCACCTCCTCTTGCAACGACACCTCGCTTAAATGCAAGGCTACGAGTGCCGGCGTGAAGGTAGAGGAGTTTTCTACGTACGAGACGGCGCTGTAATAACTTAAAACAAAAAGACTGAGTCGGAAGAGTATTGACAAAAAGGGTTCTTCGTATTCGTATCACCCACATCGCCGGCAAACCACGCATGGGAGGAGTGTGAGATCGATCGCAGTCATGCATCAAGAGGGGGTTCGGCAAAGACCACGACATCGGTCAATTTGGGGGTCTCTCCGGTTGCAAGGGGGAAGAAAGCTCTTCTCGTAGACATAGACCCGCAAGGCTCAGGCACGAAGTGGTTGAGATGTAATGCTGATAAAGGCGTGTATGACATCTTTGCCGGCAATGAAAGCATTCACAGCTTTGTAGTAAATACCGGTTTGATGACCTTTGCGTTATGCCATCCTGCCGGCGACTCATCGGTGCCGAAAAGTTCTTGACGGGCGAGATAGTCTCGGAATCCGTACTGAAAAGGGCCCCGGCAAAGCTACACTCCAAATGGGACTGCACCCTCTTCGACTGTTCACTAACTCCGGATCTTCCGTCTCTAAATGCTCCGGTTGTGGCGAAGGAGGTACTGATTCCGGTTGAAACGGGGGTGATGGCTCCGGAAGGGTTCGTGAGACTCACGGAGACGGTCGAAAAGATTCAAGAAAGAGTAAACCCCGAGCTGAAAATTGCAGGAAGATTTCCATGCAGAGTTGATAAGCGAACGAGGTTGTCCGTTGACGTCATCGACAGGCTGAAACAATGATTTGGCGACACGGTCTGCAAGACGCACATCCGAGAGACGGTGAGATGGGCCGAGTGCCCGAGTTTCGGAAAATCCATCACGGAGTACGATCCGCAGAGAAGGGGAGTCTCGGAATACGGGAAGTTGGCCGATGAAATTTTACAACAGAAGGTAGTGGGATGCCCGGGCAGACGATAGATGAGACCCTCTCGGACGCGGTGAGCGGGAAAGAGGGTGAAGAAGTGTTCGAGAGAGAGAAAGGCAGTAGGGAGGGCAAGGATCGACTCACGATAACCATCTCAAACGAGACTCTCGAACGGGCCGAAGATGCGGTCTTTCGGACGAGAGGAATGACGTTGATCGGACTCGTGGAAAGGGGAATCGAAACGGCAATCGAAGAGCCGGCGAAGGGCAGGGTTCTAAGAGACGAGAAGACCGAGAAGGTGATCAAGGGTAAGAATGACCCGTTTCCCCGTAGACTTGAGGAGTTGCGATCCGGTCGTCCTGTTTCATAGAAAAATCTTCCGATTAATCAGAGGAACCGTTATACCGTAGCCTCTCGGAGTCACGAAAGGGAGAAAAAAATTATGGTGAAGGAAGGCATCGCGCACGCGGACCCCCTCATTACACCGATGGAATACACGGATCTTGCCCCCACCGCCATACATCAACCTGCCGTTGCTCCCGCCGTTGCGGTCAACAATGTAGCTCAAGTACGGTTTGGAGGTTACGGAAGAGAGTGCATTGCCACAGGAGTTATGGTTGGAGAAGCTTTGGTAGGTGTAGGCGGCACAATGGGGACGGCAATCTTTGCGGGGGAGATAGCCACACGGATGGGGGCAACGTTTGCCGTATCACTGGGAATAGCTGTGGGGGCGACGGCCTTGGTAAGTGTTTGTGCACTCGGATGTGTGGTTGTGACGGCAGGATATTACGTAGCAACCGCATGCGAGTGAGCCGGTCACTAAGGGGGAGGGGAGAGGTATGACAAAGGCAGGGGCCACACATGCGGTCGCCAAAATATCATCACGCCGATGGAGAACACGGACCCTACCCCCGTCACGGGCCGACCTGTCGTCTTTTGGGAAGCACGTCGGGTGCGTACCACAGGTCGTTGTGTCATGGACGGTTTCTTCATATCATCGTCTCTTTCGCCGAGAAGAAGACCGTTTCGCCTGTTCTTTGATCGGTCCGTTGAGGCTTCTTGTAGCGCAATCAAATTCGGGATGACTCAAGCACGGACGTGATGGATAATGTCGGTTGCACCACGAATCCGTCGCATCAGGATCAACGCCCGTTATGATATCCGGAACGGGTCTTACCCGGTCCCGAAATCGAGAGAGAGAGAGGTGAGAGATGCGAACACAAGCCCCTCGGGAAAACAGCCGTAGAAGCCAAGACGGCCCTTAACCGGTTCGTCATATATCCGTGTGAAGTCGTCGGTAAGCTGCGTGCCCGTGATCAAGCCGAAAACCCTCGCCCATATCGTGTGACCTATTTTGCATCCGGTGCACTTCTCAGCCTCCGACCTACTCCGTGGTAAACCGAATCGTTCAAAATGCCGTTCAAGTTCCCTGCCGGGTCTCGCGATGTCGAAGATAGGATCAACAGACTTGTTTGCCATGAAGACCGAATCCATCCACAGGCACGAAGAGAAACCGGCGAGATGTGCTTCCTTGAGCATCCACATCTTGAAGGCATACGGTACGTCGGCATATTCGAGTTCCCACCCCTCGGGCATTGGATAGCCACCCTTGCGATAGTACGGATATCCATTGAAACCCGTGTTCTCCGGTGACGTGGCCATGAGATCGATACAATGAGCGTAGGTTCGGAATTCCGAATGAGACTCGAGTCCCTTCGGAATCTCCGGTGCCTTACACAGGAAGTGGTCCGGGTCGTAGCTACCAAACGTGACTGTGCATCGATTACCACCCGTGCCGATTGTAATCAGACCGCGTTCCGGATACGGACCGGCCGCTTCGTTGAGCATCGTAGTACGTCCCGTACCCGTTGAGATTCTCTTGACGAAACGGCCAAACACATCGGGGTCGTTTAGGTGTTCCGGCCTTATGAGTGTCCCGACGAGTGCGGGAATCGCACCGTTCATTGAGCGTCTGCATCGTTGCGAAACCCGATACTCTTCCGGTTCTTTTTCGGAAATGGGAGAAGAATCCGGTCCGGATCGGGATAAAGGCATAAGGATGGGAAACAGCAGGCGAAGGAAAGGAAGAAGCGGAGCGTATGGTACCGGATCAAACGGCACATCCCTTCGTTTCGGTTTGGTTTATTCCGGAACAGACCGGCACACACGGAACCCGGAGGCAAGCAAAGGAGGGGGAATCGCAAGACTGAAACGATTAAACGCAAAGAGAGCAACGTGTTCACGAACTCCGAAACATCATTGAGCAGAACCGCACAGGTGAAATTCCGGAAAAATCCCCGTTCCGAAAAGTTCTTATTCGTTATCCGACAAGGGAGGGTGGTCGGTTGCGAATCCGTTCCCGTTTCATGCCCGTACGGGTGTGGAAAGACGGGGGATACCTCCTCAACAAGGTGTGACCCGGCCCTATTCCTTCTTTAATTTGTGAAGAAAGTTCGGGAAGCAAAAGTCCGACCCCCCCCCTGTCGTTGCGAATTTTCCTGTCTGATCTTTGCAAGATGATCCGAGTCCGGCACCTCCGTGAGTTGTGCGGTAGTGGCCGAATCTTGATCGGGGTGATCCTGCTTGAGCAATCAGCCAAGGGGTTTTGCTCTTCTTGGAACAGTCGGGTCTTTGCAAGTTATGGAATAACCGATAACTCTCTCCCTCCCTAAAAAAGAAGTCCCCTCTTGATTGAAAGAGTGCTATGTCATAGAATGCACTTTCTATGATTGCATAAATGCTTCCGACATCAGCATTTGCCTTGCAACAACCGGGAGGAATATGAATATGGTCGGCACCTAGAGAGTGTATCGCCCTGCTAAACTGATTGTTTTCATGGCGCCTTGTCGTTCCGAAGAACTCGACCTCTCTACCGGTTTGCATCGTGAACGATCCGGGTAAGCGAGATACGATGTTCGGTAATACCTGTCGAACCGGTGTTTTTGCGTGGCATTCGGATATTTCGTCAGTAAACCCTAAGAAAACAATAGGATGAGCGTCCGAGAATAGGTGGGGGGGCAGGCTTTACCTGTGCGGTTTCGCCTCCCGCAAAGATTGCCCTTGTGCACGGGGGGTTGGTGTGATACACTTCCCCCCCTAGGTGGTTGAATTTTTGGGGAGGACGTCATGGCGTCGGCAATAGACAATGAGGGACGGGATGTCGCTTGGGTCCGAAGCAGTGTAGAGGCGGCCGTGCGGCCCGATGGGCGTATCGAATGGTCATCCCCTCGACTCGATTCCCCTATCGCGGACAGGCTTTTCACGGACAGGGTTCGCGTGATCGGGCGGTGGGATAGTCCGTGGGTGCGAAGTAGGATCATAGATGATGCCGTGGAGACGAGGGATACAAAATCTTTCGTTCGGTTTGCCGGAGAGCTCCATGTCCACGCTGCTACCTTGTTGTCCTGGCTAAGGGAAGAGTGTGAGCGCTATCCGGTTTTCCGGGACCTCACCTCGGACGACGCTTTGGATGGCCGTATCCTGCAGGCGATTGACTACAGGAAGCTTTTGTTCGATCTCCGGGCCGGAAAAGACCGGGCCTCCGTTTCCGACTCCATCAGGACCGGCAAGTATTCCGACTCCATCAGGACCGGCAAGTATTCCGACCGAACTCGGGAGACGGGGTCCGAATCCGGTCCGAACGTGCCCTCGGACGTCCTTCCTACCGGAGGACCTGAAGGACAATTTCGTGTTCGGTTGCCACAGGAACGCGAAGACATTCCCGATGAGCCGATGAGATCGTAAAGGTGGATGAAGGGATCGAGAACTATGGCAAATGCCGGTTGATCCCGAGAGCTTCGGCAGTATGATGGGAATGGCGTAGGGAATCGGTCCGCCCGGCAGTGTGACGGATCTTTATTGGATGAGTCGCTGTCTTTGGAGGCGGTGATCCGATCCCGAAGGGAGATGATTGATCTCTGTTGTTTTCTCAAGTGCGGGGGGTGCCGACGATGCATCGGGTCCGTAGTTTTCTCGGCAAGCCGAGTCGCGTCGGGAAGGTCACGTCTGTTGTCTTGTCCGTGATGCCTATTCCGAAAACCATTTGACAGAACTACACAGGTGAAATTCCGGGTTCCGAAGAGTTCTTATTCGTTGCGATTCCTCCTTACCGATCCGGAGAAGTGAGATACTCGGATGTTTCGTCAGTAAACCCTAAGAAAACAATAGGATGAGCGTCCGAGAATAGGTGGAGAAGGGGGGTCGGGCTTTACCCGTGCGGTTTCGCCTTCCGCAAAGATTGCCCTTGTGCACGGGGGGTTGGTGTGATATAATTTTCCTTTCTGTGTGATTGAGTTTTTGAGGGAGATATCATGGCGTTGGCAGTAGGTGAGGGGCAGGGTGTTGTGCGGCCCGAGGACAGGGTAGGGACGGCGATTCCTTTACGACTTGATGAGCCACCCTCCGGGAGCCTTCCCGGAAGAAGGCAGGGGAGGTTTACCGGGGAAGAGCGGCGGGGGGGATTTACCCCTCAGGAGCAAAGTAGGCTCTTGGATTATGCCTTGGAGATGAGGGATATAAGGCTCCTCGCAGGGTGTACCGGAGAGGTCGGTGTTCCCGTTGCTACCCTATCCCGCCGGATGAGGGCCGAGTGTATGACCTATCCGGCTTTCTCGAACGCAAGCTTGAGTGGCCGTATCCTGCGACCAATTGACTACGGAAGGGCTTTGGTCGATCTCCGGGCCGGAAAAGATCCGGTCTCCATCTACGACTACGTCGGAGTAGCCGACGACTGTGCCGAAGCGTCCCTTGCTACCATATCGGCCCGGCTAAAGGCCGAGTGTATGACCTATCGGGTTGTCTCGGACCTAGTCTCGGACGGCACCTTGGACAGCCGTACCCTGCAGGCGATTGACTACAGGAAGCTTTGGGTCGATCTCCGGACCGGAAAAGACCCGACCTTCATTTCCGACTCCCTCAGAACCGGCAAATATTCCGAACGAACTCGGAAGATGGAGTTCGAATCCGTTCCGAACGTGCCTTCGGACGACGGAGTGAGGTGAGTGAGAGTCTGTCGTCCTTGGTGCTTGGAGAGGGGATCAACAAAGCTGTTGAAAAGGGGCCGGTCGCCGTTGAGAACGAAGAGTATCACGTTCCTGCCCCGGTCGTGCTTCCTGTCGGGGGACCTGAAGGACCATTTCGTGTTCGGTTACCACGGGAACGCGAAGACACTCCCGATGAACCGATGAGCTCGTAGAGGCGCATGAAGAGATCGAGAACTATAGCAAACGCTGTTCGTTGACCACGGTTGAAATGTTGTTCGCGGACCCAACGCAGAGAACGGTGTATTCTCTTTTTAAAGTGTCGTGTATGGTGTACCCCGTGGCTAATCCTTCGCAGATATAAAGGACGTGCTCCTTCTCTTTGGGGTCGTCTTTTTCGATTCTGTTTATACGGAAATAGGCTCCACTTGGTTTTTTTGACCCATATGCGAACTTTTTATCTCCATTCTCCCAAATGCGGTGCAATGCTTTCAATCTACCAAAAATATCGGAGAGAGGAACATAAATGATGTTCTCCTGTTTATTGATTCGTAGTCCGGGAAGAAATCCTATATTTTCTTTTCATGTGGGGGTGGTTGTTGATGAGGTTTTTGTCTGTAGAACACTTTTTTAATTACGTTTCAACTGTGTCGATGGGTGGCTCGCTTTCTGTTTTTTTGTTCGGGGCGTTTGTTTGAACCCGGTTTACGCGTATCGAGAGTATTGTTTGTGTTTGAAAGTTGTCTTATTTTGCTTGTTTGGTCATGTGTATCGCTCATCCCGCAGAGTTCTGCTAAGTCTTTAAGTGCTTCTTTGCACTCTTTGCGTGTTGCTGTCCGGTAAAGCTTTATCAAGTCTCCACGGCAATCACATTTTGCTGAATGACACTTAAATGTGTTTGACGATGAGTCAATAGCCAAATCACCTGCCCCCGATTTCTCGGGACGCTCCCCGTGCAAAGGAGAGCAGTCTCTAACCCATCTTCCCCGACCGCTTAAGGCCTGCTATGCTCGTAGCCGATCCTTGCGAGCACGTCCAAGGGGTCGAGCCGTTGATTCAGCGCCTTCGCATCGATCATCGGTCGGATGCCATAGCGGTTCGCAGTAGCTCTTCGATCAACCGCCCCTTACCGAGACGCACTCCCCTTCTCCGTCGTTCGGCCGGCCGGAAGTTGTCGAGGTCGTGCAGAGTGTCTTGGCCGAGAGAGAAAGTCACCTTTGCCCGATCTACGGCTTTACCTCCGTCCATAATCCCATGCTTACCAACCACTGTTTCTACATCTTGCCATGCGGGCGTTTCCGTGACTTGCTGTTTTGCCGGAGCCGTGGAATTCCCCCGCATCTCCCTGTTGTTGTCTTCCTGCAGGGTTTCCAACAAATTAGACGGGGTTTTCTCCGTCGGCGCGATCACCTCAGGTAGCCCTCGAGCCGTTTCCACCCCCAACAAACAGCCGTCCTGACCTTGATCGTCGGTATCTACCAATAAAACCCGGCGCCCCGCCATGGCGAGAGCGTGAGCGATACACACGGCACCGGTGGATTTGCCGACGCCCCCTTTGGATAGACTGATACAAATTTTTCGCATCCATTCACGCTACGGACGGCACAAAAAGTGTCAAGTTTCCCGTAGAGCCACAGGTTCTGCTCGCCATAAGAGTGGCTTGTTATCGTGCTGTAATGCGAATACCGGCGTTTCGTATAAACACTCGCTACGAATAAACATCCCTACATACCCACAGATAGACAGCGATACGGCATTATGGAAAAAGTCCTCTCCACAGACGCCTCTATATTGCGGTACGGAGAAGCGGGGAAAGACGCGACGAAGTGTAGCATGTCACAAGGGCACTATATGCCGCAGTATGGCTCGCACGACAGATGTCTCACACAGACAGCATCGCATCTCGCAGAAATAGCCGTCTTTACAAAACGTATGTAGATACGGCAAACCACCATGCAATCTTTATGGCAATACTGCGTTCCGCCCCATACAACAAGATTGTCTACGCCCTCTTTATAAGCCTGTAAGCCGGTCCGGCCTCCCCATCCGCCGAACAAAACCCCGGTTCAACATCATACTTCGCACTCCCGATCTTGACCGGGCTTTCTATATCGCTACTGCAAAAATACCACTTCAGCTCCGCGGGAGTTTCCGGATATTCGCCGTGTTTGAGTACTACCATTTTATCCTTTGAAACGCCGTGCCCCGGCATGAGAATCGCACCAAGAGGTTTACCCTCCTTATTTAAGACGACCTTTCCGTTGCGATCCTTTTTCGGCCACTCTCTAAAGGCCATGGTTGTTGCATATTTATCGAAAGCTGTCTGACAAAACACGAGCCCGGATCTCGACTCCGACCACGTGCAATTGAAGCTTATATCAGAGAGTATTTCGGTCCCATCGCTCCAAGTTCTCACAGACTCCTCCGAATACCCGCGACCGGTCACCCCACTCGCTCCTCCCGGTAATATTGATGCACAGAGAGAGACTCCCATAAAACACCTACTAAACAAACCATTTAATTTCATTACAATGTTCCTTGAGGCACGCTTTGTTTGCATAAAAATGAAAAAGGAGACCGCATTGTAGGTCTAGACATCGACCTACAGCCCCGGCGATTACACCCCCTTTGAAAGCTCTCCGGCCACCAACGAGCAAACACCTTTCCCGACACACACCAACGCAATATCGACAACCGCCACACTTGCCCCGATACCCCCGTTCGGTATATCGTTGCCTTGCTCTTGCAAACCGGCAAGAACGGCCTCCATGATTGCACTCTGCGGTGGGGGGCCGGGGATGCGTCGTCCTGAGAACCGGCGCGTCTCTATTTTTGCAGTCACCGCCCGCAAAATTAGCACTCCCTCGACCCCGCTTGAGCGAAAAGCCCGTTTGTAGTATCCTCTCGGTTCCACAAAAAGGAGAAATGGAAAAGAGAGACATGGTAGGACCCATAGCACCACCCACAGTCGTCGTCAGCCAACAAACGAAGAGCACCACCTCCGTCGTGAATCAGCCTGTCGTCGCTCCCGCTGTGGTGAGTCACATTGCACCCATCATTGCGGTCAACAACGTGGCTCAAGAGAAGCTGACAAATCGCAAAAAGGAGAGTATTTACTCCGGAGCTCTCATTGCAGAGGGCGTGATAGGTGCCGGGTGCACGGCGGGGGCCGGAATGGGTGTCGCGGTGAAGCTTGCGAACATGGGGACAAGTGTTGCCATAGGGACAGGAGCAGGCGTTGGGACGGCATTCTTGAGCGCTCTGTGTGCACTAGGGATCATCGGGGCAACAGCAGGGCATTACTACGCAACAGGTCGTAAGCGAGTCTCCGAGACTGCTTGAAAAGGGAGAAGAGAGTTGTGGTCAAGGAAGGAATCGCACGGACAGCCCCCAAGATTATCATCACACCGATGGAGAGCATAGACCCCACCCCCGTCGTAAATCAGCCTGTCTTTGCCCCCGAGGGAACTCATCAACAGCACTTCGGAAATGCATTCTTGGCACCCGCCGTTGCAGTCAATAATGTGGTCCAAGGACGATGGAGAGGTATCAAAAGGGCGGGCATTTACACAGGGACCGTTGTTGGAGAGGTCG
>JAPOVA010000026.1 GCA_026708385.1 Simkaniaceae bacterium
GCGGCACTACGTATCTGAGGTGCCCTATTTCGGACATCTCTTACGTGAGGGGGGTGATCCTCGGTCTCCCCCCCCTTCACATGGGGGACTCTTACGCCAAGGTCCTCCTCCGAATAGACATCGAGGTTCACATCGGATATCTCCCCTCCTTCCTCTTCGGATGCACTCGAAACTTTGACCCGCTCCGAAAGAGTGGGGGTAGGGGTACGAGTTCGTTGCCGAAGCTCGGTCCGTTCTCCGGTAGCGACACTACGTATCTGAGGTGCCCCATTTCGGATATCTCTTATGATGTGGAGGAGCTGATTTTCGGTCTCTCCCTTCTCCACATGATATGTCTGAGGGAACTCTTCCGCCTCCTCTCCTTTCTTCTGCCGACAACATAGGTAAATCGGCGCTTCCCTCATCTTTTTTCTCCCTATCTTGGAACAGGCCACGCAGAAGAAACTTCCCAGTAAGGTACTTACGGCAGGAACAACGGTAGAGGTGACCGCTATTCCGACTCCCAAAGTACCTCCCACGACTGCTCCCAGGAAAGAGGCCCCTACAATGACGGGAATCCCCACGGCCACCGTTACTCCCACCACAACGGCACTCTTCCTGAGCTTCCTGTCAAACTTCCTCTCCTCATCCGGTGGAGATTCTACCTGCGCTACGGGGGTGGGGGGTCGGTGAGAGGGGAAATGGCATAGATGGCGGGGGTGCTCTTCGTAAGGTGCTCTAACAGGGGTTGTCTGCGAGTCGCGGGCCTGCGGAGAGGGGCACGGTGAACGGGGAGGTTCCATCCGTCCTGCGAGGGAGTATTGCTCCCCCATAGGGCGAGATCTATGTTCGTGAGCGGGGGTAGATAGCTCATATGCGATCCCCTCGACTCTCCGAGCAATCACTCCTCCCCGAGCCCGCGAAATGCTTTCACTCGGCGGAGGTAATGATACCCGTTCATGATAGCAAGGGTCAAATCCCGTAGCCATAATGTCTTTCTCCTACATTTCTTCCTTTCCGTCGGATGTTTCCATTCCCGGAAAGTCCTCTGCCTTTCCTACCCTTCCCGACAGATCGACAACCCGAGCCGGTACTCCACCAACCCGACTATTTAGGAAACGGGCCATTCCATCCATCCTTATGGAGAGGCGGGCAAATGCCTCTTACAAATATCTCCAAGAGAGTAATACCGCTTCCGAGCAACGTTACAAGCCGTCCCGACCGAGCTACCTCCCTCGAAAGAGAGACCGTACCACACTTCGGAATACATTACTCCTCTTCTTTTGCATCGGGGGTGAAATCGGTGTCGTAGCCCAAGTCCGCCAACCAACTTCAGCCTACTCCTCGAGCGCGCTATCGGGTCCGAAGAAAGCCATGACGGGAAGAGTGTTGAGGAATGCGAAGGGAAGTAGGATTGACATATTGTCGCACTAAGCGACCCCCTCACTACATCTCTTACCTCACCCGTGAAATGCTTTTCCCTTACATACGTCTTGGTGCGGTATAGGGGACGGATTGGGGAATCAGCTTCATAGAGCGCTTATTCCTACCCTTCCGGAGCGGGACGAAGTTTCGAGTGCATCCGAAGAGGAAAGAGGGGGGATATCCGATGTGCACCTTGAGGTTTATCCGGAGTGTACGTAATCGGGAAGGAAAATCGGCCTTTTTCCTACCCGGAGGTCTGCCAAAAGCTCTCTGTAGTTGATTGCCCGGCCATTGTAGGTGTTCAGCGCCGCGTCCATGCCCCGATAAGTTCTACACTCTTCTCTTATCCAGCGCGAGAGAGTAGCCTCGCAGATACCGCATATTTCGGCGCACTCCTTGACGGACATTGTTTTCCTTTGCTCCACAGCATAATCTACGACCGCGGTCCGCACCGTCTCGCTAAACGCCCCCCTACTTCCTTTCGGAGAAGGTGTGACGCGAAGGGGTGGGTGCCCCGGGTGCCCCTTCGCGTAATCGAACCATATGACAGACGCATCCGCTTTCCTATGTCCGGACCGCACGGTACTTCGCTCATTCCCGGAAGGCAACGTCCGACCTCGCAATCTATTTCTGAGATACATGCTCGTCCTCCGACCCCGCTTGGCGGAAGGTCGTCGTCCGGGAGGCTTGGCGGGGGGTCGTTGTTTGGAAGGCTTGGCGGAAGGTCGTTGTTTGGAAGGCTTGGCGGAAGGTCGTCGTCCGGGGGGGTTGGCGGAAGGTCGTCGTCCGGGGGGGTTGGCGTGGAACCATCGTCGGGGAGGAATGTAATCGGAAAAGAGGATCGGTCTTTTTCCTGCCCGGAGATCTGCCAAAAGCACTCTGTGGTCGTATATTAAGTCACTGTGAGCGTCCAGTGCTACGGTGTCAATGTCCGGATGAGCTCTACACTTTTCTATTATCCGGCCCAAGAGGTCGTCCGGGTCGACATCGCATATTTCGGCGCAATCTCGGACGAGCTCCCGTTCCTTCTCTTGCACAGCATAGTCTACGATCGCATCCCATATCTCCTCGGTGAGTGGCCTCCTCTCTCCGTTCGGAAGGAGTCCGAGCCGGGGTGGGTATCCTAGGGGAGGAGGGGGGGTGGGTATCCTATCGAGCCGTGTAATCGTCGTCTCCGTTTCCTCGCTTTTAGGCCGTACGGTACTCCGTTCTCCATCTATTGCCGATGCCACGGTATCCTCTTCTTTACAAAAACCTTCGGGCCATTCTACTCCATTCGAACGCATCCGTTTCGAGTCGCATCCATGCGTTTCATCCATGAGAGTTTCCGGGCAAAGACTGCGTTTCCGGGTACACCCCGAGATCGACTTCCCTGCAAGCTCATAAGGCCGGTAATCCGCCGTTCTTTTTTGTTGATCTTTGGTAAAGGTCTGCCGGTCTTCCCTCTTCACCGGCATAAAATAGGGATGGCTTTTGCAAGTTTGTTCTTCTGCCCGGACATGTATCGTCTTCCAATCCCGGTTGGCAGGAGAAGGGATGGGTACCCTATCGAGCCGTGTAATAGGGGTCTCCGTTTCCTCGCTTTTAGGCTGCAAGGTACGCCATTCTCCATCTATTGCCGACGCCATGGTATCCTCTTTCGAAATTTCATTACCTAAACGGAGAAGAATATACCACATTAGCCTTTTCGTTTCTACACACCGATCTTTGTGTGGTAAGGAAATGTAAGTCTGTTAATACCAACGTTTTGAAATGTCCCTCCCGCTCGTTTTAAGGCTCGTAGGAAGCCACTCGTCATGTTGCCCTTAAAAAAACTCAAAGGATCGCCGAGCAAATTTCCTTTCGGGAGGGGTTTCGAGTAGAAGGGGTGGTCCCCCCTTACTCTTATCGAGCCATGCAATGGTCGTCCCTGCTACCCTGCTTTTAGGTCGTACGGTACTCCGTTTTCCATCTATTGCCGACGCCACGGTATCCTTCTAAGGAGAAAAAGCATGTCCTGTGTTTGTTATGAGAATCAACCGTTGCCGGGAGACGCCGGGATCGTTGTCGCACGTGGTGGGAGAGAGTGTCGCGTCGTTGTCGTACCCCGAGGGGAAACCGAGCAGACGGTGGAACGGGGTCGACGGATATTCGCCGAGGGTGAGAGGACACCCGAGGTGAACGATCTTTCACCCGATCGAGCGCCGTGCGTGCAACTCGGTAGGAGTTGAGCTGTTGCCGGGGCCCCCTGCAGGGAGCCGGAGGATGGCCTTTTTTTCATGTTTCAAAGGCTCGTCGAACACCCTATTCCCCCTAGAGTTTCGGATCACTTATCCAATCGGACAGAGTTTTCGGGAGAAGATTGCATCTCCGAGCACACTCCGAGACCGAATCCTCTTCACGTTCACAAAACCGGTAAGCTACCATTCTTCTTTTTTGATCTTGGGAAAAAATCCGTTGCTCTCCGCTCTTCACCGACATGAAATAGGGACGGCCGCCGCGAATTTCTTCTTCTGCCCGGACGCGTATCCGACCCCGTTTGGCGGAAGGTCGTCGCCCGGGAGGCTTGGAGGAAGGTAGTCCGGGACGAACGGGAATATAATCGGAAAAGAGAATCGGTCTTTTTCCTTCCCTGAGATCTGCCAAAAGCATTCTGTGGTCGAATATTAAGTCATTGTAAGCGTCCAGTGCTACGGCGTCAATGTCCGGATGAGTTTTACACTTTTCCATTATCCGGTTCGAGAGGTCGGACGGGTCAACATAGTATTTTTTGGCGCATCCTTTAAGCAACTTTGTGCCCCTCTGCTCCACAGCATAGTCTATGATCGCATCCCATATCTCCTCAGTGAGTGGCATCTCCTTGCTTTTCGGAAGGGGGTGGATTTGAGTCGAAGGGGTGGGCACCCCGGCTGGAGACAATCCCGTCGCATCATCCAACGATATCTCCGGTAACGATTCATCATCGGAGGAACAACGCTCGACTTCGCAATGGCCTTCGACCGGACCGGAAGCAATTTCTCTATTTATGAGAACATCCCCCCCATCGGGCGATTCTGCTTCAGCTAAACGTGCCCGCTTCAGGATATGTGCGTACGCTTCATTTATCCAATCGAACAGAGTTTTCGGGAGAAGATTGCATCTCCGAGCACACTCCGAGACCGAATCCCCTTCAAACTTATGAAACCAGTAATCTACCACTCTTTCTTTTTGATCTTGGGAAAAAATCCGCCGTTTTCCCCTCCCCGGCGATGAGAAATAGGGGTAGCCTTCGCGAGTGTGTTCGTCTGCCCGGACGTGTATCCGATCCCGTTCGGCAGAAGGTCGTTGCCCGGGGGGAATGTAATCGGGAAGGTGAGTCGGTCTTTTCTCTCCTTGGAGATCTGCTAAAAGCGTTATGTAGTCGGTTGTTCGGAGATTGTAAGTGTCCGATTCTAAGGTGTCTATATACGGACAAGTTCTGCACTCTTCTATTACCCAGTGCGAGAGGACAGACGGGGCGACACCGCATTTTTCGGCACACTTTCGGGGGGACATTGTTCCCCTCTGCTCCACGGCATAATTTACGACCGCCTTCCGCACCTCCTTGGTGACCGCCTTCTTCCTTCCCTTCGGAAGGGATATGACTCGAAGGGGTGGCCCTCCCTTACTCTGATCGAGCCATATAACAGACGTCCCCACTTGTTTACGAGACCCCCTAGGCAACCCTACCGAACGCATCCGTATTCGTCCCGGGTTGCGGTAATACGCTGAATCCAGCCAAAAGGATACAATGTCCGGGGGAAGATTGCATCTCCGGGCATACACCGAGATCAACTCCTCTTCAGACTTATCAAACCAGAAATCTACCACCCTGTTTTGTTGATCCACGCTAAAATGCCGCTTTTCTCCCCGCCCCGCAGGTTCGAAACGGGGGTGGCCTCCTCGATTGCGTTCTATTGCCGGGATCTGTCTCTCCCTTCCCTTCCACTTGGCGGAAGGTTGTTGTCCGTGAGGAATGTAATTGGACAAGAAAATAAATCCTATTTTTTCCCGGAGGTCTGCCAAAAGCGATCTGTGATCGTGTATTAAGTCACTGTGAGCGTCCAGTGCTACGGTGTTAATCTTCGGATGAGTTCTACACTTTTCTATTATCCGGACCGAGAGGTCGGATGGTTCAACACCGCATTTTTCGGCGCACTCTTCGATGTTCATTGCTTTCCTCTGCTTCACAGCATAGTCTACGATCGCATCCCATATCTCCTCGGTGAGTGGCCTCCTCTCTCCGTTCGGAAGGAGTCCGAGCCGGGGTGGGTATCCTAGGGGAGGAGGGGGGGTGGGTATCCTATCGAGCCGTGTAATCGTCGTCTCCGTTTCCTCGCTTTTAGGCCGTACGGTACTCCGTTCTCCATCTATTGCCGATGCCACGGTATCCTCTTCTTTACAAAAACCTTCGGGCCATTCTACTCTATTCGAACGCACCCGTTTCGCGTCGCATCCACGCGTTGCATCCATGAGAGTTCCCGGGCAAAGATCGCGTTTCCGGGCACATCCCGAGATCGACTTCCCTGAAATCTCATAAAGCCGGTAATCCGCCGTTTTTTGTTGATCTTTGGTAACAGTCCGCTGTTCTTCCCTCTTCACCGGCATAACATAGGGATGGCCTTCGCAAGTTTGTTCTTCTGCCCGGACATGCATCTTCCTCCAATCCCGGTTGGCAGGAGAAGGGATGGGTACCCTATCGAACCATGCAATAGTCGTCGCAGTAGTCGTCTCCGCAGTCGTCTCCGTTTTCTCGCTTTTAGGCCGTACGGTACGCCATTCTCCATCTATTGCCGACGTCACGGTATCCTCTTTTCGAAATTTCATTACCTAAACGGAGAAGAGTGTACCACATTAGCCCCTTTGTTTCTACACACCGATGACGGTTTCCGCCCGCTAACGAGGAGGATTGTTACACGGTTCGGGTTTCGATGACCTCCTCGCTTCGATAGAACCGAATCCGATCGGACATTTTGTACGGTAAGGAAATATAAGTCTATTGTTAACACCAACATTTTGAAATGTCCCTCCTCCCCGTTTTAAGGCCCGTAGGAAGTTGTTCCGATCGTTTTGCCCTTACAAACACCCAAAGGATCGCCGAGCAAAAAGCCTCACCGTAAGGAGCAGACGATCTCTTACGAAATGAGAAACAGGTGTGCCCGGAAGAGAGCCCGTGTGGTCGTCCGGTTCACAAAGCCGGTAATCCACCACTCTTTCTTTTTGACCTTTGGCATTCCGGGCTTGGCGATTGGTGGGAGGTCGGTTGCGAAGTGTGCTCGGAGGTGCGGTCTTTACACGTCGACTCCGTACGAACGGATAGGTGGAGTGGGGGGGGGTAGTTCGGTGGAGCCGGCCAACCCCGGTCTTCCCGGAGGCCGGCCATCGCCGGAGGTATCGCCGGGCGATGAGAGAGCCCTTACGGGATGTGTCTTCGGGTGATGTAGAGCAACCGTATCCGGATGCGTTTCCGTCGACTCTTTGGGAGGCCGTCTCCTACAAAGTTGTCGTTGTCCGTGAGAGGTTGATGTGATACGCTCCCCCGCTTTAGGTGATTGATTTCTTGAGGGAGAGAGAGTAGGACATCGGCGATGGGTGTAGAGGGCGGGGTGTCGTGTGGTCCGTAAGTGCGGAAGAATATACGGCCGTATGGTGCGATGGGGGCATGGAGGAAGAGTCCACCCCTTCGGTTCGAACCTCTTCCGAAAGAAGTGCGGGCATTTCGTGTAGAATCATCGGAAGAATGTGCGCCGGGAGGAGGTTATGCGGGGGATTGTACTTTGCGGTCAACGGGTGTCCGACGATGGCGGAGGCATGTCGCGCGTCATGCACACCCGTGTAAACCCGAATGAGAGGGGATCGGTATATCTCTCTACCTCTTCCCGGGTGCACCCGAATGTAGGGGATCGCAGAACGGCTACGATCGGTTCGGAAGCGATCCTCTCTTCCACACGTACCGTGTACACACCCTTTAAGCAACTCAAGCAAACGGGCTCGACGCGATCCGGTGTCATGAGACGGACATACCCGAAGGTATACCGACCTGTTGCATGTACGAGCGAAATGCGTGCATTTCTTGCCTTACAAAACGATCGGACCGTAGCATGGAATAGGCGGTGCAAACGGCTCTACATCGATTCCGACATATGCTTACGAAATCTGCGGCTCCGGTCTCTGCCGGTATGTGAAAACCCGTGACGATTTCGAAGAGTAAGTCGGCCGCCATACCGGTTCGTACCGCTTCCGAGTAGGCCTCGTAGTCGGTTGCTCGGTTTGCCTCCCGTCCCATACTTCTTTGCAGGTTGCGAACCGGCCCCTCACTATCGTCAAACCGGCAACACATGTCCACGATCGCTTCGAAAACGGCCGGGTAGGGTATGATTCTTATCCTCTTCATGTGTGAGGAGAATTGCAATGCCCGGTACGCATCCTCCTTTTCCGGTTGCCGACGGTTGCCGGCTTCGGCATACGCACCGAGAGCGGTATTGCACTGTTTCCGGAGTGCCGCACAGGGACCGTCCGGCCCCGGTGCGGGATGGGCGGAGACGATCACGTCGAAGAGGGCACCCGGACCCATTTCTCCTCCATAGATCATGTTTGCATAGGTTTTACTGTTAGGACGAACACCCTTCCCCCCTTTCACCATCTCTCGGAGCACTCCTCCCGCCTCCCCGTGTTTCCCGGGTCGACAACAGGTTTCCATGATCTTATCGAAAATGAGCGTATCGGGTACGATTCCGGCTTGTCCCATATGTGCGAGGAATTGAGCGGCTTGCCTTTGGTGTTCTTTCGACAGGCACGTGTAGTATTTCGTAAACGCACCGGCCACACCTCTACAAAGGGACAAACACCTCTCCGGATCATCGCGTCCCTTCCTTTTCGATCCGGTAACGATCGTGGCAAAGAATGTCTCCGGTCCCGGCTTTGCATCGATGATAGCTTGATAGGTAACGAGATTGGGTTTATACCCCCTCTCTATCATATATTGTAGCGTAACGCCGACCCCGTCATAATCGCCTGCCAGGCAACATATGCGGACCACCCTGTTAAAGAGGGGCGTATCAAGGGATACACCCTCACTCTCCGCAGAGGTTAAGAGATGTAAAGCCTCCTTCGCATTGGTCGCGATCTTCTCGGCATCGCTCTCCCATTCCATCCTGATCAAAGAGGTGATCTTGTTGCCGTGAATACCCCTTTGTCGCATACACCGGAGGTGTTGTTTGACTCCCCTGTGATCGTTGTTGGCCAAACATGCTTCTATGAGCGGATGGAAAGTTTCCCTATCGGGTGTCAAGCCGACATCCCGCTCCATGTAATCGAAACATCCGTGCATCGACTTGCTACGCGCAACGGCGTTGCGATCCGTGTCTTTCATGCATGCATCGAGTACGGCATTACAGTGGTGTAGGGACACTTCGGGCGAAAGGGGGTCTTCACCGGGGTCCGAGGAGGTAAGGACACGTACGATCGCGAGCGGAGTGACCCGTTCGTGCATGATGTACAGATAGTGCCGGTAATCGGGTTGTGTTCCCTCCCGAATCATAGAGCGTATGAGCCTACCCGCCTCGGCATGCTTTCTGCCTCTGTAATGTATGATGATCAACGATGTGAAGCTGTGGGCATCGGGGGTGACACCGACTTCCCTCATGTATTCGAAAAAGCGTTGCGCCTCTACGATTACTTGTGAACGGGAATCGCCCTTTACACCTCCGGCGCAAGCTTTGAGAGCGGCATTACACCGTTCCCGACACGCTACAATGTCCGGGACCATACCGTCTTCTCCGGGAAATCCCGAAATCAGCCCGAAGAGTGTACGGAATCCGACACGATACTTCGCCAATGCCCTGTAGGCGGACTTGCTCATCGCGCCGCTTTCCCGGTTCTTTATGGCTTGCAATAGGTATTCGATTCCCTCTCGGTTACCGGCAAGGCAACAGATTTCCTTCATCGTTTCGAAGGCTTGTTCGTCGAGTGTGATACCGTTTTGCCACATATGGAGGCAAAGCCGCAACGTCCTGTCCCGATTCGCCTCCGGATCGTGCCGTTCGGTCCGAGCATATGTCCGCAACACGGCACGGCATTGCGCCACCCCTCCCGACGCGTCGATGATCATTGCGCACAACGTTTCCGGTTCGATGTCATCGTAGTGAAGGGGGAATGGTTTCCCCGACGGGCCGGCCCGACGACATACGGATTTCAACATATCTTTCATGTCATCGTCGGAACGTAGACTCGATTCCCGTATCATCGTAGCGAACCGGATGATGCGGAATTGCATCCCCCGAAGAGTCTCCGAACATCCCCTTTGGTAGGCGAGGAGTATCTCTTTGCACAGGGGTAAGGGAAGAACGGATGTCGACCTATATTTCCTTCCCTCAAGCTGTTCCGAGATGATGTCGGCAAGACGAACGGCCCCTCTCGGAGAAAAAGAGTTGTTGGCCGCTCGCATCACAAGGGTGCAATACGATTCGTTGACGGGCAGATCCCGTGTGAGGATTTTTTCCGATATGTCGACCGCCTTCTCCGCCATCTCTTTCCTATTGAAAAGGGGGAGGATGATCTCCTTGAAGAGGGATTCGTCGAGGACGAACCCTCCGGGTAACAGCCGTTTCGTGAGCATGTCGCACATCCCTCCGAGATCGCCTATCTTCGCGTACGTGCGGAGAATCTCCGAGATCGGCTCTTTACGCGAAGTCGCATCTCCTTCCCCCGCCTCCTCGAGAAGCCGTAGCAATCGGGTGATTCGGGACTCGATCTTCTCCGGATCGCACGCAAAGCCTCGCCGATAGGCAACTACCATACCGTCGTGAAGGGGGGCGTCGGATCTCGACTCGCTTTTGTCCCGATCCGGCCATTCCGGGAACGTATCGGCGAGGCGAACGGCTTCTTCGGGGGGGAAGGATTCGTTCGCTTTTCGTATCATGGAGGCGCAACCCGACCGGCTCAAGACAACCCCTCCGGCGACCGTTCGTTCAAGCAAATCGATGGTCTTTTTCGTCATCTCTTCCCGATCAAACAAGAAGAGAACCATCTCTTCGAAAAAGGAGGTATCGGAGATGATATCGGCCGGCAAAAGGTGCTCTGCGAGTACCTCGTACACTCCTTCGACGTTGCCCGTGTCTCGACACGTTCGGAGTACCGACACGATCAGCCGGTTATCCGGCATCGACCTGTCGCCCTTGCCCGACTTGTTGAAGAGCGTTACGAGCCGGGTGATCCGGGATTTTGTCCGTTGCCGGTCGGATGACCGGTCATTCAGGTAGGCGAGGAACATATCCTTGCACGGGGAGAGACACCCGGAGAGGTCATACTTCGCTTTCTTTGCCTCCCTATCCGATCGTTGCAGGAGAACATCGGCGAGACGAGCGACTTCTTCGGGAGGAAAAGATCGGTGCGCTTCCCGCATCATGGTGGTGTGACACGGGTGGCTGAGAGGCATCTTCTCGATGAGCGTTGTTGCAAACGATTCCACAATCCTTTTTGCCATCTCTCCTTTGGCAAATAGGTACGGGATGAGATTGTCGAGTAGGGATGCGTCGGGGACGAGGTCGGAGGGAAGGAGATACGTTGCGAATATCTCGCATATTCCTTCGCGATCGTCTGCCGACCGGTACGCCTCGAACACCGTCTCCGCCAGCTCATTATTCGGCACCACACCATCCTTTTGCGAGTTGTCGAGGAGTTGTTTGATCTCTTTCCCGTGCCCCCCATCCCGGTAGCATCGTATTACCTGATTATAGATGTCGATGCCCGGAGGAAAGCCATACCGTCTCATCCCTTCGGTAGCATAATGCACTCCCTCCACACTCCCGAGACGCATGTGCTCTCGGAGAAGATTTTCAAAAATCACGGTCGTAGCCGCTTTTTGGTCGTTCGACGTACCGCACAGGTTTCGTATACGATCCGCAAGGGCATAGTAATCCGTAAACACCCCTTGCGACAGATCATGCCGGATATGGGCGTACCAAAGTGGTATGACCTCGTGTAAGGTAATCCGCACTCCGGATAGGCGCATCTGCCCGATCACCTGTTCGGCCTGCACCGGATTTCCCGCGTAGGAGTGCGTCTCCAGCGAATTCCGTAGTTGTTCCGTTCGGGCATTCAAGGCAACGTCGGGGGGGGGAGGGTAAGGGGTCATCTCCGTTTGTCGGAATAGGTCCGCTACCCGTTGTGCCACCTCGTAAGGATGGTGGAACATCGGGGGGTGTTGAGGGTAGTGATAGTATACGGGGTACGGGAACGGACATGGCCGGGGCATACCCGGACCCCCACCCCCGTGAGGAAGGAGAACCGGGAGAGGTTGAGGGTAGTGTGCGGGGTGGGGAAACGGATGTGGTGCGGACATACCCGGAAACACCGTGTAAGGGGGGGGACCTGCGTTGTATTTCGGATCAAAAGACATCCTTCGCCTATTGTTGCATTTTTTTTACAAACGGTACGCATAATGTCGTACGAGTTGGCGACTATTATACGAGACGGATAGGAAAACAGCAAGCATATATCGGAATACATGTACGTCCGAAGTAATCATGTCGCGATGTTTCCGGAGGGAGGTGTCCCGGCCTTTCCGAAAATCGGCCCTATTTGCTCCGAAACCGGAAGTTTCCATACATTGTATTTTACCCTTCCGCCACAATACACTTCCCGTCGGAGGTGCCGTAAATGAAGGGGCTCCGAAGTCGCAAAGTCCGCCATCTTGAAAGAACGGGTACGGTCCGATCTCATTCTTTCCGGGGGATATCGGCGCAAAGTAGAAACGTCCTATTCTCGGAAAGGCCGGTTCCGTTCTACCCGACCGGAACATCTCTACCTCGAGAGGGTCGGGACATTACCATCTCGGACGTACATATGCTATCGCCGAGTCGAGTGCATCGGCAAAATACCGGTACCCCTCGTTCTCTCCGTAATTCGGAAGGCATATTTGTCGGGCACGGATGCGGAAAGAGGGGAACCGCTCTTCATCGCGGATCGTAACGCGCAGGTAGGTTCGGAACGGGGGCAGGGTTCCCGACCCCGTAACGCAAAGCAAGAAATCACGCAATTTCCGGTTATCGCTCTCTCTGACCCATTTTACGAGGTATCGGTACGCCCTTGACTCCGGCAGGTTCGTATCCAACTTTTCCACAACATCCTCCTTGAACACGATGCCTTCGAGCTCGGTGCGCAATATTCCCATCTTTGCTTGATACCGGACGCGGATCCAATGTTCCTCTCCCACGTAGTCGTACATACCCTTGGCTATGGCACAGACGATAGGTAAGAGCTTCATAAATCGTCCGTTGTCCAATTCATCCAAACACCGCTTTTTGGTTACGGCCTCTTCACGTTCGTATCCGCACAATTCTTTCACATCCGCGGGTACGTCGAGAGTCTTGTCCGGACCCCCTCCGAGCAAGGATGAGGTGAGTTGTTGTCGCATCACTACCGTTTCCGGATGTGCGTCTCGTACTGCCTCTCCCATGTAAGCGGGGAGGAGTCGGTCGATGATTTCATAGTCGATCGATTCGTACGGATCACCTATTTTCTTCATCTGCTTTCCGTTCAACGTTCCGATCATATCGAAGAGGGAAGGGTGAAATTTACCGCTCATCGTGATCTCCGATTCGTCCAGAAAGGCCGCCCCGAAGAGTTGGCCGATCACCATCCAGTGTCTCTGTCGAACCTCCGGGTCACACCGAGAAAACGGTAGGTCGTCACTCTCTTCGGGAAACATAGCAAGGAAAAGATGCGTTACAAAGTCTCTTGTTACATCCTTGGAATATGCGGGAGAATCTTTATAGCGGATTTTGGGAAGCGTCCGCATGTTCAGGTGGGGGCGTAATTTCGTTAGCATACCCAAAGGGTCTCGGTTGACGTGCGAAAGTTCTACTTCAAGTATCGAGGGAAGGGGAGTATTGAACGAATTGTCATTCAAGTTTACCCTGTCATGCCGGCATTTTCGCAGTAAATGCATGATTTTCACAAGCGACCCCTCCAGCAGGTTGTGGCTTACGTCCACGAAGGTAAGCTCATCCAAATCTTCGATCGTGGGAGGTAATGCCTCCAACCGGTTGTAGCTCACATCCAATATTTTGAGTCGGTGTATCTTCCCCGTCGACAAGGGAAGTATGTATAACTCATTGCTTTTCAACATCAACATGGTCAATGAACATAGATCTCCTATTGACGAGGGTAGTTCGTATAGTTTATTGTTACTTAGGTCTAATATGGTCAGTTGATGTAAGTCTCCTATTGATGGAGGTATCGTGCGTAACAGATTACCGCACATATCCAACACCTCCAGGGAGGTGAGGGTGTCCGTGTTCGGGGATACGATCCTCAGTCCGGTGTTGCCCAAACCCAAGTGCGCCGAGATATGCATTGTCATTGCGTCCCGGGGAGGGGTGTCGAACGGATTCTCATCTACATATAACGAGTCCAAGGTCAAACTCCTCAGCTTCGAGGGGAGTGCCCTTAGCAGATTGCAACTTACGTCCAAATATCGTAGTTGTTTTAATTCTACTATTCTAACAGGCAATATTCTTAACTGATTATTGTTTAAGCTCAGACTTACCAAGGTCTTTATGGATAGTACTTTTGAAGGAAAGCGGATGAACCGGTTATGTCCTACGTTCAATTCCTTTAACCTTAAATGCTTTATCTTCGAAGGTAGTTTCTCCAGTAGATTATGACTTGCGTCCGCATTCCGTAGATGCCGTAATTCCCCTATTGCCCGAGGTAGCGTGCGCAAAAGATTATGGCTTACGTCCAACTCGGTCAGATTGCACAGACCCTTTATTGTCGAAGGTAACGCCTTTAACAGGCTGTGGTTTACTTGCAAGCGTTGTAGTTGTTTGAATCTCACTATTTCCGAAGGTAACGGTATTGAAGTGTCCGGATGCACTTTCAATATACACTCCTTAATGTCAACCAGCTTTTCGATGAGGGGACAAAGAGGGTAGATCGTGAGTATTAATCGGGATTCCGCATGTACGAATAGGTATAATATCGCCCACGTTTGTTTGATTGCCAACCATGCCCTTGCCTCTCCCTCTTGCGACCGGTCGGCCAAAAATGTCTCCAACCTCTCTTTGTCTTGCAGTGTGACGTCAACCCCTTCCATAGCAATCATTTTATCTACCAAACCGAGGAGTGACAGGCGACGCTCCCGGATATCCTCGACCCTACGGGCAACACTCTCCAATTCTCTTACCGGAACATCTCGGGAAGGAAACGTATCCCGTTGTAAGGTCGGACAAGGAAGGATACTTTGAGTCATTCCGTATAATACGCTTTCAAACAAGTAACGGGCCTACTCTATCATGATCATGCTCCCGAACGCAACTATTTGCACGGAGAGAAATATGAGCGGGGACCCCGACCTTCAGGTGAAGGCGAGTAAACAGAGCGTACCCAGGAAGAGGTAGATGGATGTTGTCAATACGTCGGCGAACATTAGGACGATCGGCCCTGCCGCCACACGGGGATCCCGGTTTCCCTTGCGCAACATTACGGGTACGATCGCACCGATGGCGGAGGCGAGGGTGACGGAGAGCACGATTCCGCATCCGATCGGAAGAGCTGCGACGATGCCGTCTCCCCACAAGAGGGAGACAAGGGCTACGATGATGCCCGAAGAGAGGGCCAAAAGGGCCGTAACACGCCATTCATGCAGGAAAAACCGGATGAATGCGGATCTCTTACGACCGGCAAAATGCATGCTCTGTGCCATCGATTGCATCGATATCGACTCCGAAAGGGTAAGGAGAAGGGGAATGAACATTGCCAAAACAAGTAACTTTTTCAAAGTCATCTCGAAGGCGTGGGAGACGGCGGCGCAGATAAAGCCCCCGATCATGTTGCAGAAAATCCACGGCATTCTGGTCCGGTATCCGGACCACACCCCCTTCTTGTCTTCCGCAATACTCAGGCCCAACATTTGAAAGAGATCGTCCCGCCGGCGGGCGGTCTCTACATCGACCTTCCTGTGTACGTAGTGACCGATGTGAATGGCTCCCAAAAGCCGTTGTTCTCCGTCGACTACCGGAAGGGCCAGGAGGCGATGTGTCTCCAAATAGGTCATTGCCTCCTTCAGTGTTTGCTCACCCCTCAGGGTCACGATAGAGGTGCTCATGATAGCGGAGACGGGGGTTTCGGACTCCGACAAAAGGAGGTTCCTCGTGGAGACGACACCGACGAGCCTTCTCTCTTCATCGACGACGTAGATGTAGATGATCTCTTCATCGATGTGCTTGCTACGTAAAAAGCGGAGCGCCTCTTCAACCGTTTGATCCGGGTGAATCGTCGTGCGCACCTTTGCAACACATTCCTTGAGAAGGCGGTCATATTCGCGGTGCATCGGAGTCTCTTGAGCTAAATAACCGGATTTTCTATAACGGGCCGAGGCCTACTAGCCGGAGTGTACAAGATGTGCGGAATTTACGGATATATCCGACATCCCGACAGCCGGGGAGCGGGTAATCCCGTAGATGTCTGTTTGGAAGGGCTTTCCCTACTCGAATACCGCGGTTATGACTCGGCCGGCATCGCGGGAGTCGTTGACGGAAAGATCAAAAGCTACAAACGATCGGGCAAAGTGGCAAAGCTACGCACGGCTTTTGCAAAACAGCCTCCCTCACTCGATGCGGCCATCGCACATACGAGGTGGGCTACTCACGGTTCGCCGAACCGGACGAATGCGCACCCTCACCTCGATGAGACGGGGAGTATGGCTATCGTCCACAACGGCATTATCGAGAACCACGATGCCGTCAGAAGGGAGCTGACGGAAAAAGGGATTTCCTTTCGTTCCGACACCGATTCGGAGGTGATCGTGCAGCTGATCGCTTACCTGCGCAAGGAGGGAGAAGATCTGGCGAATACGGTGCGCCGTGCGCTGAAACGTCTCGTCGGATCGTTGGCCATCGCCGTGGTGTACGTCAACGATCCGAGGCGGATCGTCGTCGCATCCCGAGAGAGTTCTCTCGTTATCGGGATCGATCCGGAAAGAAGGGTCAGCTACCTCTCTTCCGATTCGGGATCACTTAGGGGAAAGGCGTTGCAACTCTTCCGCTTGCAAGATGAAGAGATCGCAGATGTAGGGGAAGGTACCGTCGTGATTTCGGATCGAGAGGGTCGGGCCGTTTCGAGGAGGCCGGAAAGGGTAACGGGTACTCTCAAACCGGTTTCGAAGGAGGGGTTCGAACACTTCATGCTCAAGGAGATTTATGAACAACCGGCAACGATCCGGATTGCCATGAAGGATCGGACGGACGGAGATACCGGCAATGCCGTTTTTCAGGAACTCTCCGGAAGCCGATCGGCGTTACGCCGTGTCAACCGGATTCTCATCGTGGGGTGCGGTACGTCGTGGCATGCGGGTTCCATTACGGCCCTCCTTATGGAGAGTTTCGCTCGTATTCCGACCGAGGCGCGGATCGCATCGGAGTTCCGTTATGGCAACCCCTTGATTACGAAAGGCACCCTTGTCATTGCTCTCAGTCAGTCGGGAGAGACTGCCGATACGATTGCGGCCCTCAGAGAGGCCAAAAAAACGGGAGCGCACATCATCGGTATCTCCAACAACAAGGATTCGACGGTGGCCCGTGAATCGCACGATTTCATCGACCTCTACGCAGGACCCGAGATCAGCGTCGTCTCCACGAAAGCGTTTACGAGCCAACTCGTCGTGCTCGCTCTCTTCGTCCTCCTCATGGCTCGCTTCAGGGGGGTCGAAGAAAAAGAGGGACGATGCTTTTTGGAAGCCCTATCGTCCCTTCCCGAGCAGGTAGAAGAGGTGTTACGGAACGATAAGAGCATCGCGGATCTTGCCAAACGGCATGTCGCATGTGAACACTTTTTCTTTTTGGGTAGGCGTTACATGTTTCCCACCTCTTTGGAGGCAGCCCTTAAGTTGAAGGAGACCGGTTATGTCAGCGCAAACGGATATCCCGCAGGGGAGATGAAACACGGACCCTTGGCCCTTGTCGGCCCGCATCTCACCGCCGTCGGGCTGTGTGGCAACCGGCAGACCGTCGATAAGGCGTGTGCCAATTTGGCAGAGGTGAAGGCACGTGGAGGGCGTGTGATCGCCTTCGCCCCCGAGGGGATCGACGGGTTGAGGCGCATCACCGAGGAGATCATATACATGCCGGAGGTGATCGATACCCTTGCTTCCATTCCCTATTCCGTTGCGGGACAGCTTTTTGCTTATCATGTAGCCGGAGAGAGGGGAAATGAGATCGACCACCCCCGTAATCTGGCCAAATCGGTCACCGTGGAGTGACCCTCCTTCGCCCCGGGAGCTCGTGCTCACGCAAAAAAAGTAGTTGTGTTAGAATCCGGTCGAGGGGTTGCGGAGATCTACCCTCCCCCCCCGTTAGAAGGAAGTGAGTATCTGACAGATGAAACAAGCGATGCGGTGTTTGCTGATCGGTGCATGTATGTGGGGTGATGTTCTTTTTGCCCTTCATGCGGAGCCGGTCCGTCGCCGGTCCGCTCCGCATGAAGGAGTTTTCGAACGGTGTGCCTCCGGATCCGAGAAGAGCGGTGTGGCGACAACCGGTTGGCGCAAAGAGGTTGAAGACCTTGAGCAGGCTATCGGTCAACTGGTCGATTTGCGTGATAAAGAGCTCGCTCGTGCCGCAAGAAGACAGAACGATGGGGATCGCATCATTCACCAATACAACAGCTTGCTCGATGCAAGGAGGGCTTGGGCCGATGCCGACGCAGGGCGCCGGATCGCGGCACGTTATCAAAAAGAGATCGATGAACTCGAGAGACAAAGAGATGCCGTTTTGCGGAAACATGGGGAGCTCCCGGATACGAAAAAAGGGTAATGTATGAGAGAGGTGTGATTGATGGGGCCGGCTATCTACGGCTCCGGTGAGTCCCTTGCCCTCTTTACCGACTTTTATCAACTGACCATGGCTTACGGCTATTGGAAATCCGGCTTCCCCGACAGAGGTGCCGCCTTTTCCCTCTTCTTTAGGAAGACCCCCCGTAGGGGCGCTTTGGCCATCGTCGCAGGGCTCGAGACGGCGGTCGATTTCGTGCGTCGCTTGCGGTTCGACGAGTCCGACCTTGCCTACCTCTCCGGTTTGCGGACGGAGTCGGGAAGACCCTTTTTCGACCCCCCCTTTTTGCGGTATCTGCGCACCCTATCCTTTCGTTGCGATATCGATGCCATTCCGGAAGGAACCCCCGTTTTCCCGTACGAGCCTCTCCTGATCGTAAAGGGACCCATTTTGCAGGCACAACTTCTCGAAACGGCCCTCCTCAACGTCGTCAACTTTCAGACGTTGATCGCAACCGAGGCATTCCGGATTGTCGATGCGGCCGAAGGGGATCCCGTTATCGAATTCGGTATGAGGAGGGCGCAGGGATTGGACGGTGCGTTTTCCGGAACCCGGGCAGCCTTCATAGGGGGGTGCCGAGGGACATCAAATGTTCTTGCCGGTAAGCACTTTGCCATTCCCGTACGGGGAACACAGTCACACAGCTGGATCATGGCCTTTTCCGAAGAAAGAGAGGCGTTTGCCTCCTATGCACGGGTCATGCCGGATAGTTGTATCTATCTCGTAGACACCTACGATACCGTCCGGGGGATCGAAAATGCAATCGCAACGGCAAAAAGAGAGGGGGGGGGGAGGATGATCGGCATCCGCCTCGACTCCGGTGATTTGGCTCAACTCAGTATCGTGGCGCGAGATCTTCTCGATCAAGCCGGTTTTTCCGATGCGAAGATTATGGCGAGTAACGAAATCGACGAGACGACTATCCGGGACTTAAAAAGACGGGGAGCGGCAATCGACGTATGGGGAGTGGGTACCAAACTGATTACGGGAGGGGGCCGAGGTGCTTTGGACGGGGTGTACAAGCTCTCCGCCGTTCGCAACAGGGCGGGGGAATGGGTCGGTAAGATGAAGGTATCGGAACAGATCACCAAAACGACCAATCCGGGTATTCTTCATCCGGGTCGGGTCGTAAGTCGTTCCGGATCGTATCTCTTCGATATCTTACATGAGGAAGGAAAAGGGCCCGAAGAGGGTTCGGTATGGGTCGACTCCGTCGACCCCGTGCAACGCAGGGTATGTACCTCCGATCATACCGTAGAAGAACTCCTCGTTCCCGTTATGCGAGAAGGGGAGCCGGTCTATCCCTTCCCCCCCTTGGAGGCAATCCGGGCTCGTACGCTACGTATGTCGGCTTTGCTCTCTCCTTCCGTGCGTAGGCCGTTGAACCCGGAACCCTATTTCGTGGGATTGCGAGAATCGGTCTATCGCGATAAAATGTGTCGTATGGACAGGTTGCGTTCCGGGAAGGCGGAAGGGGGTGTATCATGATCGGGACAACGTATGAGCATGCGGATCGGGGGGCCCTTCTCCTCGTCGATCTGCAGTACGATTTCATGCCCGGAGGTGCCTTGGGCATAAAGGGGGGGGATGAGCTGATTCCGGTGATCAACCGGATCACGGAGTTTTTTTCCCTCGTCATCGCCTCGCGGGATTGCCATCCTGCAGACCATGTGAGTTTCGCACATTTTCCCCCCCACTGCGTGGTCGGGACGAAAGGTGCCGAGCTCGTCGAAGGGCTCAACCGGAAGAAAATTACTAAATACGTTTTGAAAGGAGAAGATCCTCGGGTGGATAGTTACAGCGTATTTTTCGACAACGAGAAAAAGAAGAAGAGTTGTTTGGACCGGTTTTTGCGGGAACGGCACGTTCGTGATCTCTATGTGGCGGGTCTTGCGACCGATTACTGTGTCCTCGAGACGGTCTTGGACGGTATCGCGCTCGGATACGAGGTCACCGTGATTGCCGATGCGTGCCGAGCCCTTGAGGCGGAGGAGGGGGATGAAAAACGGGCTTTGGAGCGGATGTGCCTCCGGGGTGCGCACATCATTACTTCGGAGGCGTTACCGGTGCTCGTCTCGCATACTGCGTAGACGAACAAAGACCTCCAAGGGGGAGGCATCCTCCATGCCGAGAACCTTTTGCAGATGTTCGTCGTCCGTTCTGAGGAAGGGGTTGGTCGCCTTTTCCGTCGCCAAATCGGATGGTGCCGTGGGTCTCTTTTCTTCACGTATCTTCCGTACCTTTTCCAATCGGTCGCGGACGGCCGCCGGAGCCTCCGGTTCGACGAGTAGGGCAAACTCAAGGTTTTTCTCGGTGTACTCGTGGCCGAAAAAGATCCGCGTCGTTTCGGGGAGTTTTTTGATCTTCTGCAGAGATGCGAACATCTCTTCGGCCGTCCCCTCCGTCAAGCGACCGCACCCGGCACCGAAGAGAAGATCTCCGCTGAAAAGGAAATTGAGATCGCGAAAAAAATAGGCGACATGGGGTCGCGTATGTCCTTGTGTAGAAATCACTTCAATCTTGAAGGGGTCGAAAACCAATTCCTCTCCATCGGCTACCGATTGTTGAAGACAGGGAATCCTCTCGTCTTCGGGTCCGATAATCCTGCATCCCGTTTTCTTGTGAATCTGTTCATTGCCACCGGTGTGGTCGCCGTGATGGTGGGTAATCAGAGCGCTCATCAACCGGTACTGTTTTGCTTCCACAAGGGACAACACGGGATCCGGATCCCCGGGATCGACGATTACGGCATTCCGCTCTCTGGAGAGCAAGTAGATGTAGTTGTCCTGCAATGCGGGGATAATGTGGAGATAGCTCTCTCCATCGCCAACACGTATTTCTTCCACGTTTTCCATGCCCTCCATCGAAGCACAATTACCCTATTTTGTCCATATCTTGTAAAGACTTCAAATAGTACGTGATGAGCGCTTCGTATTCGCGCCATTTCATTAAAGCAAAGAGCTTTTCCGCATTGTCTTGTGTGTGACGTCCGCAGATCCTTGCAAAACGTCTCCACATTCCGTGCGTGGGCCGGTGCAGACACGCCTCAAAGATCGGAAGATCTCGTAGCTCCAAATCGTAGAAGAGCAATGCATCGGATCGGGGTGAGGGGCCTTCCGTTTCCCGCACCGCTTTGTGCACGATCTCTCGGCACTCCTCTAATGCCTCGCGTAGCCGGGCTACCGCCTTGCTCCCTTGGCAGAGGAGGCGATGGCGGGTGATCAGCTCTTCTATTTTTCCATCAGGGGGAAGGGGGGAGAGGGGAAGGGTATCCAAGGGAACATAGGGTATGTCGGGAAAACCGAGCCCTTCCGGGGTACCGTTCAGATAGGTCACGTTCGGATTCGCTTTGGCAAACCGAGAGATCGCCTCCGATTCCATCACCCACTTGACGAGCGTTCGGACCCGTTTACCCCCCGTTCCCTTCCGAATGAGGAGTTGTTCGGAGACGCGCGTTTCCCTCTTCTTCTCCTTCCGAGAGATCGGCCGAAGGTTTTCCAGTACGCCGTCTGCGTAGGGCATACCGTCCGTAAAGGCAAGGTCGACCCCGACCAGGATGATCGGACTGCATCCCATCATGGTAGCCACCTCGAGGCAGGTCGTCGTAACGGAGAGTGCCTCCGGGTCGAATCCTTCCGCTAAGGGAAGAGGCTCTATACCGAGCTCTTTTTCCAACCACTCCTCAAGGGGACCTCCCGTACCGGCACGGATGTATCCGAGAGGTCCCGATACGAAAGGAAAGACCCCCGGATGGAGGCGACCCGTATAGAGAAGGGGTGTTTTTTGCAAAGCGGCGCGTCGGAATCGCTCCCTTTCCTCCTCGTTCGGATCGATGGCGATGGCAAAGTGGGGCAGGATGCCCGCCCGACTCAGAGCCGTTATGGCCGAGCCGCCCGCGAAGAGGAGAGCTCCCTTCTTTTTCTGCCGTAGGAGCCCCAAAGTGCGATTCAGGGAGGGTCCGGCGCCACAAATGATCGCCGGAGTGGCGTTAAAGGCTCCCGCAAAGCGGTTTACGTAGAACGCATCACCGGCTTTCGGTATGTTGGCGATAAGGTTTCGAGAGAGCACGTGGTAAAAGGCGTTGTCGGTTTCGATGGCGTGGTGCATGGTCGTTCGTCGCATCAGGTGAAGACGCATGGTTCGACAGAGGGCGGGCTTGGTCTTTTCGTAGAAGGGTGAGGGGATGAATGCAATTTTTTCACGGGGAAACGTAACGGCACTTTCATCGATGAAACGCTCCCGATCTCGGGGATCCATCAGGAAACGGATGTGTACCCGGGGACTTCGTATAAGTCGTAGAGCGGCGGGGCTGTTTGCGAAAAGACGGAGCATCTCGATCTTCTCTTCGAAGAAGACCAAGTCGCGCTCTCCGTCGGCCGCAAGCCAGTCGAGTAGGGTGCTCCCTTCATACCACCGGCCCGTGCCATAGAGATAGAGTGTCTCGATTTCCTCCGAAGGTAGTGAGGCAAGCGCCTCATCGGTCCACCCAAGAGGTACGGAAGGGGGGAGTGCGGGCCCGGTGAGAAAGCGGAGCAAAAAATCGAGTTCCGGAAAATGTTCCGCAAAAGCGCCGACCTCGTTCATCGTACGATCTCCGTAGCATACTCTTCGGCTACCCGAGCGTAGAAGAGTAGGCGACCGATCCGCTCTTCCATCTCTCCCTCTCCTTCTTCCCTGCGCAAGAGGGGACCCCACACTTTCCGGAGGGGTCGGAGTACGGTGTGAAAGAAGGGTTCTTGTGCGAGGAGAGTTTCATCAAAAGAGAGGAGCTTCTCCGGGGAAGAGAGGGCCGTTCGGGAGGAGGCGCGAACGGAGCGGATACTTTCATAAAAGAGGGCGATCCTCCGGGGATCATACGTTACCTCTTCTCGTAGAGTCGGTGGGGGTACGGGTCGATCATAGGATAAGAGATGTTTCAACACATTCTCCTCCGCATGCATGAGGCGGAGACGGGGGTGCGTTTTGCTCAAGCGCTCTATCCATGCCGATCCGAGTATGAAATCGATGCGTGAAAGTGCGGGATGCCCTCCCCTTCCCCTGATTGCAATCCGGTCTCGCTCTTTGTCTTCTTCCCCCTTTTCGGAATATCCCTCCATGCCGACGAGGATGACGGGAGAAAAGCCGAGGTATTCGGCAACGGAGATCAGGAAGGTGCCTACGTGAAATCCCGTATCTCGAGGTTTCAGGCCGGGAGCGATCCACTCTTCGACGGGAAAGGCTCCGCTTCCTCCCATGCAGATAAGGGGACCTCCGGCCCTTGCAAGTAGGGTATGTGAGGCGTGGGGTTGGAAGAAGAGGGGGCAACGTAGTGCGGAAAGGTGTCGGTATTTTTCCTCGGGGGGCCGGGGATCTACGATACCTCCGAAAAGAAAGGGAACGGCTGCCTCGTATAAGAGATCCATTGCCGATCCTCCCGCAAAGAGGGCGACCCGTTGCGCAACTTTCCCGAGAACCGGAAGGTATTTGCGTAACGAAGGGCCGGCGCCGCAGATGACGGCGGGGATGTTTGCGTAGGCATTCCGCAATGAGGCGCCGTGCCGGATCGGCCCTGTGATCCGGCAAAAATTGTCGATGATATTTTGCGTTTCGGGAATCCCGAAATCTTTGTATAGGGAGATGTCGACTTCGTTTTGCGCGTGTAGCGATGTAATAAGCGATGTGAACCGGTCCGGGTCTCCATAGGGGGCGATGCATGCGTAGGGCTTGAATGCGTGAGAAAAGATCCTTTCTCGGGGATCCGGATCCCCTACATCGAAGAGCCATATTCCCTTGACCTGCGAATGTGACAGAAGTAGGGAAGAACGTTCGTCCCGTGCAAAGGAGGTAAGTCTCTCGATCCGGTCCTCCAGGAAAACGATCATGCGTGAGGAATCACCCCGTAACCATTCGAAGAGAGCTTCGTGGCAAAAGGCCACTCCCCGTACGTAGAGGAGGGGGACGCCGGGGGGGGGGGCCCACGAGGAGGCGGGACCGATTGTGCGGCAGGTTGTGCGGCAGGGCGGGTGCGTCGACCCGATCCGGTGCTCTATTTCCAACGTGAGGAGGGGATATCGTTTCCTAAAAGATTCGGGGAGCGCTATGGGTCCGTTCCTGCTTTGCCACCGTCGGATCTCCCCGATGATACCGGTTCGGGAAGAACGGCACAACCGGTAAAGGTGACATCCTCTCCGCAAACCGGTCCGTGCCGAAGTGACCGGAAGGAACGAAAGGAATTTTCCGGTTCCTCATACTACCTTTTCAAAGTAAAAGAGTTAATAAAATGTTTGAAATGATGGTCCGAGTAGTTTTTCCGTTCGCACTCCATCGCGATGAGGTAGAGCGTGTTCTTGGCGATCACTGCCCTTCCCTTAAAGTAGGTTGTCCCCGATTGGATGAAGAAATCGAGACCTTTCGTCCCCTGCGTATCGACCAGATCGGCAAAGATCAATCTGTTTTCCGGGTTTTGGGAGAGCAACCCGTTTAAAAAGCTCTCCAGATGGAGGTCGGTCGTCTGTCCTTCGAGCACCTTGGAAACCATCTCGGGATATTTCGCTACGAGCAACATGTAGAGTGCACTCTTTTCGAAGGAGGAAAGATATATGTCGTAACTTAGGGTCTGTTTCTCGTCGGAAAGGGGCATCACCTGTTTCACGTGTTCGGGGGCATTCGGCATGGAAACGGTACACTCTCCCGAAACGGACCGGAATTCCTTCCAATTGTCCGGATCCCCCTTCGCCTCCGGGGTGAGACGTTCTTTGTTTTTTTTGTCGCCTACGGAGGTTGCAAAGGGTGTGGCGGAGGTACAACAACATGCTATAATCAGATAGGCCGTATAGATCGATTTTGCCGGTACGCGAAACATAATCCCCCTGAATGTGTATATACTCGATACTCGAACTGATTCGAGAGCATACTCGGTATTCTCTCGAATCAACGCGAGGATAGATGTCGCAAGATCGTGCCGATACCTCCGAGTAGAAAGATGAGTAGAAGTCCGCAAACCGCTTCGACAATGCTCGCTACGATGCACGTACACAATCCCTTCCAAGGGGAAAACCGGTGTACGCTACCCAACGTATGGGAGCGAGTGACGACGGACCAGATAATGAAGAGAGACTGCGCGAAGGCGAGCAGGGTGGTAAGGGGGGTGACGTAATTGCCGACGGGGGGCATTCCCGGTAGAAATGCATCGCGTCCGTAACGGCAGAGCAAAATCACCCATATCACCGTTCCCGGCACCGTATTCGGTACGCTACCCCAACCCATCGCGGTGCGTACCGTGTGAAATGTCCCGCACCCCCCGAACCACTTGCCGACTCCGCATGCAAACCACGAAGCGACAATGAGTAAGGCATACCCCACAGGGAAGGCGCAGAGTAGGGCTATGACGACCGAGACGGGCGCCGAGAATGCTTTACCCGCAGCCACGGATTGTAGGAAGTGCACCACCCATACGAACCCCAAAAGAGTCGACACCGGAACCGATCCGTAGGAGGGGTCGTAATCGACGATCGTACGCATGGCCCGACTCGGTGTTTTCCAAATATCAAGCCAAGGGCTATTTGCAAATTTTCGTGATTTCATAGTGGATATGCCCGCATCACTTCATAAACTGAAATTATAAAAACTAATATAAATTTTCAATACATGCTCGTGTACTTATTATAACTTGGCTCAGTCGGATTGAAAAAATATTTACGGGGAATATTTGGTTGTAAGAAATAGGTAATGAACAGTTTACACGCATGAAACCATTGCGCTTCTCTTTTTTTGACCGATTTCGATCATCAGAGGAGTAAAGTAGGGAGATGGTGATGTTTTTGATTGATGATGAGTGATCCGGGAATCGTGTCCCCACATCTCCGGTGCGACGGGACATCACCGTCCGGCGTGCGATATACCCTTATTTTGAGTAATTTACCAATTATTCATTCAATTTGTTGCAGGACAATTGATTAATTAGAGATTTATTTTGTTGGTCATTACAATTATGTTACAATAAGTATGTAACCATTTGGAGAGTTGTGTATGTCTTTCGTTGTCGCAATAAGAGGTCTGTTCCGCTCGTCCGGGTCGAGTTCCGTGTATCAAAACTCTGTTGATCAAGGAGTTGTACGTGTATCATACAGTGTGGATACCTTAGCGCAGGGGAGCTTTTCTCGGCATGATCGGGTGTCCGTGCAATTGCTTCCCGGAGAGGAGGTGCCGACGCGACGTACCCCGAAGGAACGGGAAAGATGTCCTACACATCCCGACGAACGGGATAGACTTGTCGAAGAGCAGGCATTGCTCAAGGATAGGTTGATTACCGCATGCAAAAAGGGCAAGCAAGCTTCTTCGACGGAGGAGTTGATGCAATGGCAGAAAAAAGAACGGGAGTATGTTGCCCGTTTGGGCGCCAACGAGGTCGTTCGTCTGCAGATGGAGCGGGAATTGCAGGATATGATCCCCCTACGGGTGCGGGACGCGGATGAATCCCGCAGACCTTTCTCCGATCCGAAAGACATTACGTTCACGGGCGATGTCCCGAAGCGCACGCAATGGGAAAAAAAGATGAATCCGGCAACTTCGGACAAGGTAAGGCGATTACAAGGAGAGATAGACGAGTTGAAGAGAAAACTTACCCGGCTGAATGAGGACTTGGTTACGCATGGCCGATATATCGCAACGGTTGGTCGGAACGGGATGGTTGCCTTGGGTGAAGAGGAACGGTCGGTACATAGTAAATGGCGAGCTGAGGCGGGCAAACTGCGTGACGATCTCCTCCGAGAGTATGCTCTGTGTTCGCAAATGCAATCGGAACTCGGGAAAGAAACGGCCACCGAGGAAAAGGGGGGGGCGGGTTCCCCTTCCTCGGAGAGGGTAAGTCCGACGTGCGAAGAAGACGTTCCCGTTGCTCGAGAGCGAGATGTAGCCTATTTGAGGTTCGGGATAAGGACTGAGACGGATAAGCTGAACGGCCTGCTTCGGCAACGACGAGACGGCAAAAAGGACAATAGTGACGAGCGGAGACGGTTAAGCGATGCGATATGGGACAAGGAAGCGGAGATAGCGAGGCTTGAAGAGGAACTTTGGGAGGCCGAGCAAGTGGAAACGTTTAGGGGAGATCCCGTGGCGTCGCTTGCGATGTTATATGACGTAAAGCATTCTCGGGAGCGTGAGATGAGGCGATTACCGAAAGGTACGACGAATCGAGATGTCGAGGAAGCAAAAGAGGAGGTGAAGCGAACCGAAAGGTTTATTTCCGCCATCGAGCCGACGGTGACCTCCTTAAGGGAGGGAGCAGCCATCCGAGCTAGGGTGACCGTAAGCGAACACGAAGGGGATTCCGGGGGAGAAGATCTCCGTGTATTGGCTAGGCGGTTTTTGGAGTCGGATAGGGAAATCTCAAAGAAACGAAGAGAGCGAGACCGTTTGGTCGAACGGATAGACGCACGGACGAAGGAAATGTCGTTCCACGGGCAAGGTACGACCTCCTTGTCCGGTGTGGAACGAGAGTTACGACGAAGGCTACGACAAGAGGTTGCGGACTTAAGGGGCGAGCTCGTGCATGTCGATGGAGAGCTGGAAAATATGGAGAGTCATCTCTGCTTGTTGGAAGGGCGGACCTTTTCGTGCATGTCCGAGAGGACGGTCGCGTCGGAAAAGGTGAGAGAACTATTCGTTGAATGCGTTGCGCGCGAGGTGGATGGTATGGAGAAGCAACGTGTTTTTTCGACTCCGGGCGATGTGTTGCGGGATATGGAGAAGGAGAGAGAACATATGCTCGAGAAGGCGTTTGAAGATGTGGGGAGAGTATGCACCCTCAGAGCGCAGAGTACGAACCGTAAGGTGCAAACCGATATCGAGGAGATACGTGCGAGAAGACGGCACAATCTGGCCATATGGGAACGGTGCGACGCTCTGTGTTGGAGAATGGGGGAACGAATGCAACGCCCTTCAGACTCTTCAACCACCTAAGAACTTGATCACACAGCAGACTCCCGTAGCAAGATAGACGGGTGCTTTAATGGGAGCGATGGCGTGTGTTTTATGCAGTATATTGAAGAAGCAGACGATGAATAGGGTAGGGTAGATTACCTCGAGGACGGGGAGTAGCATGTTGCATATGCCGTCGAATTCAAGGCAGGTGACGAGTCCCGTAGTCGTCAGCGTGATCAACAGGGAGGGGGTATAGCCCGTCTTTGTGGCGGAGCCGAGGAATTCGGCGCAGATCACCGTGAGGCCGATAGCCGTTGTCACGCAGGCCGATATGACCGCAACGGAGACGACCGATCCGGCCGCAACACCGAGAACCCGTTGCCCGATCGCGGCAAATAGTCGAGGATCCGGAATATCGACGAGGAGGGGATGATGCCCGGCGGCGACCATCCCCAGGCCGAAATAGACGAGGCCCAGAAGGGTGGCACCGAGGATCCCGGATCGTACCGCAACGGAGATGATCACCCTCTTCAGCTCGGACGGAGTGAGATCGGCATTGCTTTCACGACATCGCTTCGCACATGTTCCGTACACCAAAGAGGCAAAGAAGAACGAAGCGATCAGATCCATCGTTTGATAGCCTCTCGTAAGTCCGTACCAAAACCCCCCGGACGGGGTGGTGGTCCCGGGGGAGGGTGCCACCGGAGGAGGAGAGAGGAGACCTTTTACGATGATGATCGCGAGGGAAAGGACGAGGAGAGGTGCCAGGTAGCGTCCGATGAGCCGGGCCATACCGGTCTTCCGGTATGCGCAGAGGAAGATGATCGTACATGCGACGGGGGTGAAGAGGGCGAGCCGCATGCCGGGAAGATAGAGGGTGAAGGTGGAAAACATGAGAGAAATCAGGCGGGGAATCCCCCCGAACGGACCCATCAGGGCAAGGAGGAGAAGGGTGATCAGCAATCCGGGAACCTTCCCGACCCTGCGGAAGAACGCGGTGTAATTTCCTTCAAAAAGGATGATTGCAAGCAATCCGGCAAAGGGTACCGCAACGGCCGTTAGCAAAAATCCGACCAAGGAGACCACAACGTCTCCCGGGGCCCGGGCACCGAGGGAGAGGGGAAAGGTGATGTTGCCCGCACCGAAAAACAGGGAAAAGAGGGCCGATCCCGTGACCGCTATCACCCCCTTTCTACCGGAAGGAGCTCTGCCCGTTCGGAGATTTGATCTCATGCACTCCCGTATCCGTTTTGCCCCTTCCGCACTACCGAGCCCCCGATTCTCGCACAAGTCGGGTTTTCATACAACGAAAAGGGAGGAGAAACCGGAAGCCGCCCGGATCATCGGTAGAGCCGGATGATGAGGGCGATTAGAACCGTGGCGTAGAAGGGGGTTTTGACAGGTCGTAACCCACACGTTTTGTGTAAGATATTAATGAAACACAGAACGATGAGTGTGGGATAGGCGATCACGAGCAAAGGGGTGAGTAGACGGCATATTCCGTTGAATTCCAAGGAGGAGATCAACCCCGTTACCACGAGAACCATGATCAGTGCATAGACATAGGGGACGGAGGTCTTTTTGCTGAGGAAATCGGAACAGATGGCGGCAAGGCCTATGGCCGTTGTCAAACATGTGAGGACGACGATGGTACAGACCGTTACGTTGGCCCACTCACCTAAGAGAAGGTGTCCGATCGTAGCTATGAGAAGGGGGTTCGGTACGTCACCGAGCAGAGTGCGGTATTTGGAGGCTACCGATCCCAGACCGCAATAGGTCAACCCCAACAAGAAGGCACCGAGAAGGCTTCCTTTGAGACTCACGGTCAATAACATCCTTCTCCTGTCGGCGGGGGGAGGAGGGGTGTGTTGTGAGGCCACCCTCTTTCGGCAAGTGGCGTAGGCGAGAGAGGCAAAGAAGAAAGAGGCAACCAAGTCGGTTGTGTAGTATCCCTCCTCCAATCCGTAGGTGAACGCGGTAACCGGGGAGAGAGTCGTTGCCACTTCGTGCATTGCGGGCGAAAACAACAACCCCTTTACTACCAAAAGGGCGAGAGAGAGGAGGAGGAGGGGGGCCAGGATGCGTCCTACCAAAGCGACGATCCTGTTCTTCTTGTACGCAAATAGGAAGATGATTGCGCAACAGATCGGTGAAAAAAAGGCGAGCCGTATTCCGGGAAGGTGGGCCTTTACGGTGGAAAACATAAGGGTGATCAATCTCGGCGTACTTCCGAAAGGGCCTTCAATTCCGAGAAGAATGATGATGAGAATAAGAGCCGGAATCTTACCGAGCCTGTGAAAAAAATCGGCATAATCCCCCTCGAACAGAATCGTGGCGAGTAGCCCGAGAAAGGGGACGGCAACGGCGGTGATGCAAAATCCCGTGAGTGCGATCGCGATCCGCTCTCCCGCATGCACACCGACGATAAGGGGAAAGGTAATATTTCCGGCTCCGAAAAAGAGAGAAAAGAGGGTGAGTCCGATGAAGAGTATCGTCGATCTCGTTTTGCATACCGGGCGCAAGGTCCGTATCCTGCCGTAAAAGTACCTGATCCGGGATCCGATCGTACACTCGGGGCGTATTTATGTGCATCCGTTAGGTGCGCGACGATTCCGGGAAAGAGTGAGAAAAGACCGGCCGGATTCTCCCCTTCTCCGGTATGGTGGGGCGGTCCTCGTGCGTTGGGAGGCGATGGGATGAGGGAGTTTGAAAAGCTCAAGGAAGTATGCGATAGGTTGCACGGCCCGGGGGGGTGCCCGTGGGATCGGCAGCAGACCCTTTCCTCGATACGCCCCTACATCTTGGAGGAGATTCACGAGCTGCTCGAAGGGTTGGATGAGGGGGACCCGGAAAAGATTCTCGAAGAGTTGGGTGACTGTTTTTTCCAGTTACTCTTCTGTGCAAAGCTCGGGGAGATTGCGGGGTATTTCACGTTGAGCCGGGTGTTGGAGGGAGCGAGGAAAAAATTTGTCGGACGCCACCCCCACGTCTTCGCCGGGGTTTCCGTCCGGAGTGTCGAGGAGGTGGGCGAAAACTGGGAACGGATTAAAGGGGAGGAGAAAAGGGAGAGAAAGCATTCTCTCGAAGGGATTCCGAAAACGTTGGGTTCTCTGATCCGTGCCGGAAAGATCGTGCAAAAAATCATGAAAAGCGATCCTGATGCGGAGCGTACCTTATCGGATCATGCCGTACGCCGGGAGGAGAGTGAAGAAGAGGAAATGGGGATGCGTTTCCTGCGCCTCGTCTACCGGGCCCTGCTCAAAGGGATCGATCCGGAAAGCGCACTACGCGGCACCCTCGCCGGGTACGAGAAGAGGATCATAAAGCGAGAAGAAGAGGTGAAAAGAAAAGGCAAGGCCGGAGGGGGTTCACGGCACCGGAGTGCGTTCTTAGGGCTGCCATCTTCCGATTCTGACCCGGTTCGAGACGTTCCGGCCCGAGAGTCCCCCGGCGCGGATCATCGTACCGGAAACCCCCTCTCGGAACAAGGGGAAACATGATCGTATCGGACGCAAAGGCCGGTTGCCTCCCCGCAAAGCGAAGGTGGACCTTCTGTGTGGGCAACATCATCGAGCATTACGATACGGCCCTGTTCGGGTTTTTATCCCCGTATCTCGCCCCCCTCCTTTTCCCCGAAGAACGTCCCGTGACGGCCCTGTTCTTCGTCTACGTGATCATGTCGATCTCGCGCATTGTGAATCCCGTAGGTGCCCTCTTTTTCGGTGTGGCGGGAGATCTGTTCGGAAAGAGAAAGGTTCTCGCCGTTACGCTGGTCGGCATGGGGATCGTTTCGGCGGGGATGGGGTGCATACCCACCTACGTTCGGGTGGGTCTCTGGTCTCCCCTGCTCTTCTTCTTGGGTAGGTTGTTGCAGAATTTTTTCATGTCGGGAGAGGCGGTCGGCGGTGCCGTGATGCTTTTGGAAGAGGGGGGGGGTGCCGGGTTGGGAGGTCGTTTCCGTTTCCCGGTTTCTTCCGATTTGCTGAGCGGTCTCTACCAATCCTCGACGATTGTGGGGAACATCGTAGCCGCCTTTGCCCTTTCGGGGGTGATTGCCTACGGGAGAGCGCAGGGATCGGAAGGGGTGGATCCCGGATGGCGTTTTCTCTATTTCGTGGGGGGTGCCGCTGCCGTTGTCGGATATCTGCTGAGAGGTCGGGGTTGTGCAACGCGCGAGAAAAGTCGGTCGGTTTCGACATATGAGGAGGGAAAAAATAGGGTGTGCGCTTTTTTCTCTCACGGCAAGGAGATTTTCGCGCTTCGTCGTAAGGAACTCTTCATCATTGCGATCAATATGGGGTTTTCCTATGCAAGCTATGTCATTACCTTCCACTTGATGAACGGTTTCATTCCTCTGATCACTCCCTTCTCCAAGGCGCAGATGATCCGGATCCACGCTTGGTTACTCCTCTTCGACGGACTGACCCTTCCTCTATTCGGGTACGTGGCATCGAAGATCGGCAGAAACTCGTTCATGTGCGGAGTAGCCTCCATCTCGTTTTTGGCGATTCCCCTAACGGTGATATTGCCCGGTGCCTCTTTGCTTTCGATCATTCTGATCAGGCTCTTTTTTACCGTATCGGGGGCGGCTTTTGCCGCTCCCCTCTACTCTTGGGCAGTCTCTTTGGTTCCGAAGACTCATCGATACGGTACGGTGGCTTTGGGCAACGCGTTGGGCGTGCAACTGCTCGGCGCTCCGACGGCGGCGATCTCTCTCCGGCTTTACGAAAAGACGGGGATCGTTTCGAGTATTTCCTGGTATTGGGTCGCACTGGGTGCGGTCGCTTTCGTTTGTATGAAAAAACGGTTTGCTCGGGTCTCTCATGCGTTATAACGAAGCGATCTACGAAACCAGGAGAAGGAAGACCCGGGAGGTGCCGGTAGGAGACGTGGGAGTGGGGGGCCGGAATCCGGTCCGGATACAGTCGATGACTACCTCCGATACGCGCAATGTGGAGGGTACGGTGGAGGAAATCATCCGTCTTGCCGATGCGGGTTGTGAGATGGCACGTGTTGCCGTGCAGGGAAAAAAGGAGGCGACGAGTTGTGAACGGATCAAAAATACCCTCGTGCGAAAGGGGTACTCGATTCCCTTGATCGCCGATATCCACTTCTATCCCCCGGCTGCTCTGACGGTAGTGGAGTTTGTGGATAAGGTTCGCATCAATCCGGGTAATTTTGCCGATAGGAGGGCCGTTTTTCGCAAAAAAGAATACGATGACGCTTCTTACGCGAGGGAGTTGGATAGGGTAGAGGAGGTCTTCTCCCCTCTTGTCGAAAAATCTCTCGCGTTGCGAAAAGCTCTTCGGATCGGCGTGAATCACGGCTCTCTTTCCGACAGAATCATGAACCGGTACGGAGATACCCCTTCGGGAATGGTGGAGTCGGCTTTGGAGTTTGCGCGCATCTGTCGGAAGAGGGGGTTTCATGATCTGATCTTTTCCATGAAATCGAGTAATCCCGCCGTGATGATCGAAGCCTATCGACTCCTTACGCAAAGGATGTATGAGTTGGGTTGGGATTATCCGCTACACCTCGGCGTTACGGAAGCGGGTCTCGGCCTTCCGGGGAGGATCAAATCGGCGGTCGGGACCGGTACTCTCCTTCTGGACGGTCTCGGAGATACGATCCGGGTTTCTCTGGCCGAAGACTCCGTGGAAGAGATCGGACCGTGTAGAGAACTCGTGCGTTTGGCCGAAGGGCACGAGGGAAGGGGAGTACCTCCCTTCATAGCGTGCGATGAAGCGCGCGTGCGAAAGAAATTTCCTCGTCTTCACAAGGTTCTTCATAAGAAAGGGTCGGTCTTTCTTCACGTTCCCGGAGGGAGCAAACGCTCGCCCTGCGAGTATGATGCCTATTTGGGTGAGGGAGCCGAGAGGGCGGATGCTCTTTACATTGAGGAGGAAAGAAAAATAGTCTCCGGTTCCGACCCGGGGGAGGAGCCCCCCCGCTTTTCTTGGATCGGAACGGAAAAGGGGGATATCGAAAGTATCGACCCCTCGTCCGATCTCTTCTTCTTGGAATTGAAGCGACCGATCCTGCAGAGGGGGAGATCTCTTTTTTACGAGCTGAGAGGTCGCTACCCCCTCGTTCCTCTCATATTGGTTGCCGACTATGAAGGTTCCGAAGAGAGCATCGCCCTTTGCGCCGGAGCGGAACTGGGAGCATTGCTTGTCGAGGGGATAGGAGACGGCCTCTTGCTGCGTACCCCTCTACCCCCTGAGCGGAATCGAGAAATTTCCTTCAATCTACTGCAAGCGTGTAGGATGCGTATGTCTCAGACCGAATTGATTGCCTGCCCGAGCTGTGGTCGGACCCTTTTCGATCTGCAAGAGACGACGAAACGGATTCGGGAGAAAACAGCCGGATTTCCCGGAGTGAAGATCGGAATTATGGGATGTGTTGTCAACGGACCCGGAGAGATGGCCGACGCCGATGTCGGATATGTCGGATCTCGTCCGGGTAAAGTGGATCTCTATGTGGGCAAACAGTGTGTGGAGAGGGGGGTGGATGTTGCGGATGCCGATCAAAAGCTCATCGATCTCATCCGTTCGGCGGACATTGCACCCTGACCGAGATCGCGATGGGGGTGCCGCTTTTCGAGGCTTGGCTTATCTTTTCGGATTCGGACGTAGCCGGAGGGGGGGTGGATCGAGCGACTTCCCGGGTCCGTCTGCAAGAATATAAAAGTATAATATATTGATGATTAGTTCTTTATATACAAGAAACTCACCCGGGGCCACCTTCGACCTTTCGAAAGTAACGAAAAAGTGGAGTGATTACCTATCATGTTGATAAATCACACTTTAATGTACATTAATAATGAATAAATATTTGATTTTATATAATAAAAACAATTTGTGTTACAATAACGTTCACGATTTGTTGTTGGTTCGAAAGTGGAAGGGAGGCAAAAAAGATGGCTACACAAGAACCGAGAGAGATGACGTCGGTCGGTACGAACGCGCATCTCGCCACGGACTCGGAAGGGGGCGTGCCGGTCGGGGGGGGGCCGCGCGTGTATCAGAATTTTGGAAAAAGGCTGTTTGCCATCGGGTTTTTCGGCTTTCTTTACCTTGCAACCTTCTGTCAGGTCGTAAAGTTCAAACACCGCTTTTCGGAAGCGCTCGAGAACCCGCTCTTGAAGAAAGAGGCGGGTGAGGTTCGTGCAATCTGGCGGTCACGGCATCATCAGGGCGAGCCGGCTCATCTATCCGGTGGGAGCATGCGGAGCGAGGGAGAAGTTGTGTTTTCCGGACTCCCCGAGGGGGGGAAAGCATCCGGTCGTACGGATTCTCTTCGCGCTTCCTCTTCGGACATGGTGGATGCGCGTATTACGGATAGAATCTGCAAGAGTGTCGAAGAGGCTCTTGAAGAATGCGATGACGAACGCGGTGCCAAGACGTTTTGTTTCAGAGTATCGGGAGACGAAGATAAAGAGGTCGCCCTTGTCGTGAACTGTGCCACGGGGGAAGTTTCCTGGGAAGACGATGTGTCGGGTGTGATGATAGTAGTACTCCACGGCTCTTCTTCTTCTCTCATTTCTGCCGATGTGTTTCGTACGATGGTTGTGGAAAGGTTGCGTTCCATACGGCCCCCGGGGTTCGGAGAGACGGAAGAGATGTTCATCATGATCCCCAAGAAGCGTGCACGGGCATGCACACCCGGATCCATTCCCGATAGCGCAGTGTGGACATTTCCTCGGACGGATCGCGAAACACGGGTCATGAACGACGGGATCAAAAAAGCTAAAGAGGAGGAGTTTTTCACCGGAGATGACACTCTGCTCAAAGATTTGCGGGAGGCGGTCCTGACGAAGAGATTGAAGGAAAGTACCAGAAAGCAGTATCTTAGGGAATGTGTGCGTCTTACCCGCCAATACAATCCCTTCTATCCGCAAGAAACCTCCCGGAAATAAGTGAGGTAGTGGAGATCGGGCTTTTCCTGCGCGGTTCCGTTTTTCTCGTCGAGAGAGCTTGCCTTAAGCTCCGAGTCTCCGGTAGACTGGGCCTGATGTTCCTTTCCGTATCCGTACCGGGGGGTCTGTTTGCGTGACGTATGGGAAACGACGCGGGTTCGGCAGGGGTTTGACGGCCGAGCCGACTCACCGCTTGCTCGGGAACCTGATTCCCGGGGTCGTGCGTGCCATTGCCGATAGGGCAGGGATGAACGGCCGAGAGATCCTGCGGGCGTGGCCCGAGATTGTCGGCTCCGGGATCGCTCGGTCGACCCGTGCGGACCGGTTCGAATCGGGGGTGTTGCATGTGATCGTTACCGATGCAAGTACCTACGGCTTCCTCGTTTCTTACGAAAAAGGGCGGCTCATGTCTCTTCTACGAAACCGGTTTCCGGAAACGAAAATCTTGAATATGGTTTTCCATGTCGGTTAGGGTGAGATCCGACCGCGGTGTGCCTCTCTCCGAGAGGTTTGGCCTGACGGCACATCCTGAGAAAAGGGATAGATGAAAGAAAGTGCTATGACGATGGCGCAGGAAAAAGAGAATCAACAAGGCTACACGGCGAGTTCGATTACCGTACTCGAGGGTTTGCAGGCTGTTCGGGAACGGCCCGGAATGTATGTCGGGGATACGGCGTCGAACGGACTTCATCAGCTCGTCTATGAGGTGGTCGATAACTGTATCGATGAGGCGTTGGCAGGTTACTGTACCGATATTAAGGTAACCCTTCATGACGACGGGTCGGTGACCGTGGAAGACAACGGACGGGGTATTCCGGTTGAAAGGCACGAAAGGGAGTCCCAAAAGCAGGGGCGGGACGTTTCCGCTTTGGAAGTGGTGATGACGATCCTGCACGCGGGCGGAAAATTCGATAAGAGTACCTACAAGGTGTCGGGGGGTCTTCACGGTGTCGGGGTCTCCTGTGTCAATGCGCTGTCGAAGGATATGCGTGTCGACGTCTATAAGGAGGGAAAGGCGTATTCGATCCGGTTTTCCAAAGGGAAGGTGGTGGAGAAATTGCGCCGGGAGGGTACCGCCGATAAGCGGGGCACCGTGATCCGTTTTCTTCCCGACGATACTATTTTCACCGTTACGGAGTACGATAGGAGTCGTCTTATAACCCGCCTCCGCGAGCTCGCCTTCCTCAACAGGGGCGTTGCTATTGTTCTCAGTGACGAAAGGGGGAAGGAGCACGAAGAGTCGGTATTCAACTACGAGGGTGGCATCTCTTCGTTCGTAACCTATCTCAATGAAAACAAGACCGTCTTATTCGATAAGCCCATCTACATCAAAGGTTCCAGGGAATTGCATGACGGGCCTTGCGAATTTGAGTTGGCCATGCAGTGGAACGGCCTCTATGCGGAGTCGGTCTATTCGTATGTCAACAATATCGCGACCCGTAACGGGGGAACACACGTCTCCGGTTTTTCGGCCGCGTTGACCCGTTCCCTCAATCAGTACATTCGGGAAAACAACCTCCTCAAGAATGCCAAGATGTCGGTTACGGGTGAGGATATGCGGGAGGGATTGACGGCGGTCCTGTCGGTCAAGATTGCCAATCCGCAGTTCGAAGGGCAGACAAAGCAAAAGCTCGGCAATAGCGAAGTGTCATCGGTATTGCAACAAGTGATTTTGGAACGCTTTTCCGTTTTCTTGGGTGAGAATCCTCCGATTGCTCGCGCTATTGTCGATAAGGCAATTTTGGCGGCCCAAGCCAGAGAGGCGGCAAAAAAAGCACGTGAGTTGACCCTTCGTAAAACCGCCCTCGATAGCGGTCGTTTACCCGGGAAATTGAGCGACTGTCAGGAAAAGGATCCGGCGAAATGCGAGATTTACATTGTTGAGGGAAATTCTGCGGGCGGTTCGGCAAAGATGGGGCGGGATCGCCGTTTTCAGGCCATCCTGCCGATCCGAGGTAAGATCCTGAATGTAGAAAAGGCGCGACTGCAAAAAGTACTGAAAAACGAAGAGGTCGGTACCATGATCTCCGCCTTCGGGTGCGGTGTCGGAAGGGATCATTTCAATATGGATAAGTTGCGTTACCACAGAATCATTATCATGACCGATGCCGATGTTGACGGCTCTCACATTCGCACCCTCCTCTTGACATTCTTTTACCGACATATGCCCGATCTGGTTGAGAACCACTTCGTATACATTGCTCAACCGCCTCTTTATCGTGTGGTACGCAAGAAGGTCGGTCGCTATATTCATTCCGAATCGGAAATGGACACCTACCTGTTACGGCTCGGCATGAGCGATCTGACGATGCGATTGCCGTCTCGTACGGTGGATCAGGGAGAGATGCAGGGCCTTGTCGATACGATCCTGGATCTCGAGGAGTTGATCCGCTCCGTCGAAAGAAAGGGGATCCCCTTCAGGGAGTTTATGGGTGCCCGGAATGAAGAAGGAGTCTTCCCCTGTTACCACCTCCTTGTGGCCGGCAATTCGCTCTTCGCCCATTCGGACGAAGAGCTCGCTCGGATCAGGGAGGAGGATGAAAAGGAGCAGCTCGAAGCATACGAAAAGCAGTCGGTGTCGACCTCCGGAGAGGAAGAAGGTGATGCGACACCTTTTCATCCTCGTCCTCTCTCGTTTGTCGAACTCTGCGATAAGGAAAAGCTGCGACGGACAATCGATGCCCTTGCCGGATACGGCTTTTCGATCATGGCCTATTTTACGGCCGACGGCAAGTTGCTCGATATCCTTGATGAGGAAGGGCGAGAGTTCCCCGTCTATACATTGAAGGAGATTGTTGACTATTTGAGGCAAAATGGTCGAAAGGGGATGGAAATCCAGCGTTACAAGGGGCTGGGGGAGATGAATGCCGACCAGTTATGGGAGACGACGATGGATCCCGCCAAGCGCACCCTGGTGCGGGTGACGATGCCCGATGCGGTAGCCGCGGACCATATGTTTACTATGTTGATGGGGGATGAGGTGGCGCCCCGTCGCTCTTTTATTGAGACACATGCGTTATCCGTTAAGAATCTCGATATTTAAGGAGAAATATGAGTTACACCGAAGGTGAAACGGTTGTTCCTCGCCCCGTCGACGAGGAGATGAAAGAGAGCTACCTACGTTATTCGATGTCCGTGATCATTTCGAGGGCTCTGCCGGATGTGCGGGACGGATTGAAACCTTCCCAAAGACGGGTCCTCTTCGCCATGCGTCAGTTGAATCTCTCACCCGGCGCCAAACATAGAAAGTGCGCGAAGATCTGCGGTGATACCTCGGGGGATTACCATCCTCACGGGGAGACGGTGATCTATCCGACCCTCGTGCGGATGGCACAGGATTGGGTCATGGGCTACTGCCTCGTGCAAGGGCAGGGGAATTTCGGATCGATTGACGGTGATCTTCCCGCCGCCATGCGTTATACCGAGGCGAGACTTACCCGCCCTGCCGTCTCTCTGATGGAGGATTTGGATAAGGAGACGGTGGAATTCATCCCGAACTACGATGAGACGAAACGGGAGCCGACCGTATTTCCCGCCAAGTTTCCGAATCTTCTCTGCAACGGTTCTTCCGGTATTGCCGTCGGGATGGCGACCAACATTCCTCCGCACAACCTCAAAGAGCTCAGCTCCGCAACGGCTCTCCTCTTGAAAAATTCCGATACGACTATCGAGGAGATCCTCAAAGTGCTACCCGGTCCCGATTTTCCTACGGGAGGGATGATTTGCGGATATAAGGGAATCCGAGACGCCTACCATACGGGTCGCGGGAAATTGATGGTTCGCGGTCTCCTTCGGGTCGAGGAGATGAAGAAGGATCAGGGGCGAGAGCGCATCGTTATCGATGAGGTTCCCTACAATGTCAACAAGTCTCGTCTGATCGAACGCCTCGCCGAGCTCGTGAATGAAAAGACGATTACGGCCATTTCCGACATCCGGGACGAATCCGACAAGAACGGTATGCGGATCGCGATCGACCTCAAGAGGGGTGAGATCGCCGATATCGTGATCAATCAGATCTACAAGTTCACCGACATGCAGGTCACCTTCGGGTGTAACATGTTGGCCCTCGACAAGGGGTTGCCACGCCTCATGAATATCAAGCAGATGATCGGGGCGTGGATTACGCACAGGATCGAGGTGATTCGTGCTCGTACCCGGTTTGAGCTCGACAAGGCGGAAAAACGGTTTCATATTTTGGAAGGATATCTCAAAGCTCTCGACAAGTCGGATGAGATTGTCCGGCTGATTCGTGCGAGTTCCGATAGAGAGGTAGCTAAACGGGCGTTGATCGATAGCTACGCCTTCAGTGAAAGGCAAGCCAATGCTATCTTGGACCTTCGCCTCTACCGACTTACGGGTCTCGAACGGGATAAGATCGAAAAAGAGCGCCGAGAACTCGTGGAGAAGATTGCCGCATTCAAAGCGATTTTGGCAAGCGAAGCTCTTGTTCGGGACATTATCGGGCAGGAACTTGCCGAGGTGAGAGATCAGGATAAGATGGAAAGGCGCACCCGGATCGTTCCTGCGGAAGAGGAACTCCGGATGGAAGATGTCATTCCCGATGAGTCGGTGATCATCACGATCTCCAATGACGATTATGTGAAGCGGATGCCGCTCGGAGTCTTTAGAGAACAGAGACGGGGCGGGCAGGGGGTGATCGGTTTCGATGCCAAAAAGGACCGAGACGAGATCAAGGCCCTCTATATTGCCTCTACCCACGACTATCTGATTACGTTTACGAATTTCGGAAGATGTTACAGGGTCAAGGTATGGCAGATTCCCGAATCGGGACGTCGCGCGAAAGGTAAGGCGCTCGTCAACCTGTTGGAGGGACTCCGAGAGGGGGAAAAGATTGCGGTCGTCCTACGTGTTCGGGAATTTGATCGATCCGACGCTCATATCCTCCTCGCGACGAAGCAGGGGGTTGTGAAGAAAAGTGCCCTCAACCTGTTCGGTACGATCAACCGGAAGGGGGTCTATGCGATCAGGATTGATGAGAATGATGAGGTGATTGCGGCCCACGTAGTCACCCCCGGAAAACAGGTGATGCTCTTTACCCGGGAGGGGATGGCCGTCCGTTTCGATCAAGATGAAATCCGGTCGATGGGGCGGGTAACCCGTGGCGTGAAGGGTGTGACATTGAAAAATGTTTCGGATAGGGTGGTCTCCTGTGAGATCGTTGACGAGAAAGATACCGTGCTCGTGCTCTGTGAAAACGGATATGGCAAGCGTTCCGGCGCGCACACTTTCCGTCAGACTCACAGGGGGGGGGTGGGTGTCCGTTCCATTATTACGAGCACAAGGAACGGATGTGTCGTGGGTGGTTTGGCCGTTACCGATTCGGACAGTGTGGTGTTGATGTCGACGAGCGGGCAGACGATTCGGCTTGGCATGCAAGAGATCAGAGTGATGGGCAGATCTACGCAAGGTGTTAAGGTTGTAAATCTTAAAGAAGGAGACCTCCTTGTTGTGATGCAAAAAATCAAACACGTGCGAGAAATTGAATCCAAAGAGATCGACGAGTAGGGGAGTGTTCATTACTTTCGAAGGGCCGGAAGGGGGGGGGAAGACCTCCTTGATCGAAAAGGTGTTCCGCAAGATGCGAGAGGCCGGTATTCCCGCTTTGGCGACGAAAGAACCCGGGGGCACTCCTGCGGGTGCGTGCATACGGGAACTCCTTCTCCGTTCCGACGGCACCCCTTTGGGGAAAAGGGCCGAACTGCTCCTTTTCTTGGCCGATAGAGCGCAACATGTAGAGGAGTGCATCATCCCGGCTCTTCGGGAAAACCGTACCGTTCTCTGCGACAGGTTTAACGATTCGACCCTTGCCTACCAAGGTGTTGCTCGCGGGGAAGAAGGTCCCTTCCTCGAGTCTCTATGCCGTTTTGCCGGATCCGATCTCGTCCCCGATCTCACTTTCCTCCTCGATCTTCCTCCGGAGGTGGGTTTACGTCGTCGGCGAGGGGGTGTTGATAGAATGGAAAAAGAGGATGTGTTCTTTCACACGAAGGTGCGCGAAGGGTTTTTGCGTCTCGCCGAAAAGGCCCCCTCCCGGTTCAGGGTGGTTGACGCGACCCGACCCCGAGAGGACGTTTTACGATCGGTACTCGATGAGCTCGAACACCTATTCACCCCCCTGTGATCTTCCGGAATCTTTACGGGCGTTGCAACAAGCACCTCCCCCCGTTCTCTTTCTCAAAGGGAGGGGGGCTTCCGCGTGTGCCAAGGCTTTTGCAACGGCCCTTCTCGACGGGAAGGATTCTTCTCCCGATTTGCGGGAGCTTCGGCCCGAGGGCAGGGGACACGTCCACACGATGGATAGTGTGAGAGAACTGATTCGTGAGGTAGCGATCTTTCCGTATGAAAAGGGGTGGAAGGTCTTTATCATCCACGAGGCGGAACGGTTACCGATTGAGGCGAGCAATGCCCTGTTAAAGACTTTGGAAGAACCGGCAAGTTATGTCCGTGTGATCCTTGCCGGAACCTCGGAAGGCGTCCTTCCCGAAACGCTTCTCTCCCGTTCCCTCCTCTTTGTGTTGTCGGAAGGGAGAGTGCGGAGAACCGACGATGAGGAGACCCTTTCTCTCATCGCGCAACTTTGGACCGCCTCCGCTACGGGAGAGTACGCTCTCTTCTTCCGTCTGCTTGCGGAGATCGATGTCGAACGGGGGGAAGAAGAAGACCGGCTACTCGAGAGTGCGTACGGGTGGTATGGGGATCGGTATCTCATGCAGATCGAAGGGAAGGGGGACGGTCGTTTTGTCCTCCCCCCCGACGGTTTGGAGAGGGTGGCGGAAAACATGGACCGGGCGCGCCGGGCGCGCCTCTACGGATTCGGCATACGTCGAGCCCTTTCCCTCCTCATGCTCTGATGTTTTCCGCTACCCTCTACTCCTATACCCGGACTATGCAAGATCTTGTTCGCAAAGGGCTCCTCCTTCGTCTTGTCGGCGAGGGGGGCAACGTCGGATGGGGTGAGATCGCACCGCTTCCCCCTTGTAGTGTTGAATCACTCGGAGAGGCGACGGAACAGATCATCGCACTACTGCCCCTCCTTCTCACCGAGCAGAGAGTGCCGGAGACCCTTTTCCCTTCGGTATCGTTCGGTGTCGAGTCGGCTCTTGCCGACTTGAGGAGAGCGGTGCCGGTCAGACCTCCTCTCGTATGTGCCCTCATCACCGATCTCCTCGCGCCTCCCGAGATATGTGCAAAACGGATAGAGGGTTATCGAGCCGCAAAGATCAAGGTGGGTTGTCATCCTCTTGACAAGGAAATCTCCGCTCTTTCCACCCTTCTCTCCCTCCTCCCCCGGGAGACGGAGGTGCTGGTCGATGCGAACGGGTCGTGGTCTCTTGAAGAGGGGTGTCGTTTTGCGGAGGCGTTTCCCCCGTCGACCTTCTCTTTTTTTGAAGAACCGTTGCGACGATTTGAGGACTATGTTCGTTTTCCCCATCCCTTTGCCTTGGATGAGACGGTGCGTGCCCTTCCCGGTTCGGCCTACCTCGAGCTTCCCCTTCTCCGGGGGATGGTGATCAAGCCGACGATGACGGGAGGGCCGACACGACTACTCCCCTCGGCTCTGTCGGCAAAGCAAAGGGGGATCCGGTTGTATCTGAGTAGCAGTTACGAAAGTGCGTTGGGTCTTTCTCGTATTGCGCAAATGGCCGAGGAGCTCTCTCTCCCCGACATACCCATGGGCATCGGTACCCTCGACCCTACCGAAGATTCCCTATTCGAGGAGGAGATCGAAGTGGAGGGGGGGAGATGGTTGTTTCCGTCATATTACACGTTAAAAGATCCGGTCATCGTTGTTCATGAAGAGCGTTGAGTGTCCTTTCAGTTACCACGGACGGGAGAATCCGAAGCTCATCGCCTTGGAAGGTGCCGGGGAGAAGTACACTTACGAAGAGTGTGATGCGAAGATTCGATCGGTTCTCCTGCGCGTGAGGGAGCGGGGGATCAAGTCGGGAGACCGGGTGGGAATCATTCCTCCGCACACATTGCATACCCCCGTCGTGTTGTTTGCCCTTTTTCGTCTGGGCGTTGCCGTATGTCTGATCGGTGAGCACATACCGGAGGGTGTAGTGTCCTCTCTATCGGATCGTACGAGAGCGCACTCTCTGATCGGGCCGGATGTCATCCGAGAGCTTCTCTCGGGTACCGGCAAGGGTAGGTCGTGCGGAACGACCCCCCCTTGTTTGGATCTCAAGGTCCGTGCCACCTATCTACCTACGTCGGGCACTACGGCAAAGGCAAAGATTGCATGCCATACGCTCGGGAACCACTATTACAGTGCGCTGGGATCGAATATGCGGTTCGGGTTATTGCCGACCGATCGCTACCTCCACTCTCTCCCCTTCCACCATATTTCCGGCATAGCCCCCCTCTTCAGAGTCGCCCTTGCAGGAGCAACACTCGTGTTCGGTGAGGGGAGGCAACCCCGATGCGAAACGTTGCTCGAACAAAGCATTACCCACCTTTCCGCAGTGCCCACGCAACTCTACCGTCTTCTAAAGGAGGGTGTTCCGTCCGATATGGTTGCGCTGAGCGCACGGTTAAAGGGGATCCTTCTCGGGGGTGCTCCCATTGCCTCTTCCCTCTACGAAAGAGCCGGGAAAGTAGGATTACCCCTCTATCCTTCGTATGGAATGACCGAGATGAGTTCTCAGATTGCTACCTCTTTCGGTGCGGAGTCCGCAGACTTCTCCCTGGGTCACCTTTTGCCCTATCGAGAGTGGAAAATAGATGAGAGGGGAGAGATCTTCGTGAGGGGGAAGACCCTTTTTGCCGGTTATGCGGATGAGACCGACGAGCCGGATCTTCCTCTCGATGAAGAGGGATACTTTCCGACGGGAGATATCGGGGTCTACCACGGTACGAGGGGGTTGATTCTCCGGGGCAGAAAGGATAGGCTCTTCATCAGCGGAGGAGAAAACATCTATCCGGAGGAGATCGAGACCGTTCTGGGGCAGATGGAAGGTATCCTCACCGCCCGGGTCGTCCCGGAAGCCGATCGAGAGTTCGGCATGCGTCCCGTAGCCTATATTCGGAGTATTCGCCCTGTCCGAGAGGGGAGTTTGACGGAGTACCTTGCCCCCCTTTTGCCCAAGTGGAAGATTCCGATCCGGTTTGTTACGGAGAGGGGAGGTTGTTGATGAAGACGTTCACTCTCGCCTTTCCCGGGGAAGAGCTTTTTGAGCATGGTAGGTGCGGATGTTGTCTACGGCATATCTGACCAGTAGGCCCACGACCACTCCGATCCCCAGACCTATTAGAATTCCCGGGAAGATACCCGCGGGTCCCCCCGCAAGGATGCCGCATGCGAGGCCGATAAGGATTCCCGGAATCGCGAAGGGAACCGCATAATGTGCCACCCGGGATTGTGGCTTCCGTTCATAAAACGGGATGATTTTTTCTAGGGGAGGAGCGGGAGTGAACCGAGGAAGAGGCATGGAGGCAGGGTCGGTAAGGTATCTGCTGAGTCTCAGGAATCCGGGTTGCCGGTCTCCGAATATTCGATATCGACGCGCTTGGTATCCGTGTACCTCGGTAAAGGAGTCGGATGCCGATGAAGTGGAATCGGTGTCGGAGTCGGATGCCGGTGAAGTGGAATCGGTGTCGGAGTCGGATGCCGGTAGAGTGGGAGCAAGGGCGCTCGATCCGAATCGGGGACGGGCCACACCGTCCACACCCTCAGCAGTCCGAGGAATCGAGTTACCGAATACCGGAATCAAGCGGGGAGAGTCGGCGAGATACCCACACCTCTGATGCACTCCTCCGATGCCGGAATCTACGAATCCGAAACCCATGATCACTATCCCCCTATCAACATAAACGATCGGAAGGAATATCCGATTCACATCCGGTCTACAATCTCAATTATACGATAATCAAGATATTTTTTGTCAATTTGCTCGAAGTATAAAATCGTAACACTCTTAATTAGAGTGTGTAGTGCCTATCATACTTCCGAATCGAACGAGATCGATTTCTTCGATTGCGTTGCGCTTGCCGGATACGACCTTCCCCGTATTGCTTAGACAAAAGAACGAGTAGAGGGGGTATGAAACATATGTACTCATTCTACTTTTAGTGATACAATTCACGTAGCTTATTAAGGTTAGCGATATTTTACGGAGTTCCTCCGGAGGCTTTGTTGTTCGCATGGCGGAATATCTCCGTTGCAATGAGAAAACGTGATGTCCGAACGAGTACGTACCGGTGAGCCGTACCTCATGCATGTCGACGGTAGGTCGGAGAATCCTCCCTCGCTACGTGATCTCTCATGTATTCATTGAAATGAGCGGTAAAGTGATAGGAATATGTTTACGGAAGAGCTTATGTTGATGCGGACCGGTTTTCGGAGGTCGTGCCGACCGTTACCAACTCTTTGAGGAACGGGGCCGTTTTGGAACCGGCACAACCCGCTACCTCCTCCGGCGTACCCGTGGCGATCACCCTCCCCCCCTCATCACCCGCTCCGGGTCCCAGGTCGATGATGTGATCGGCCTCCACGATCATCCGGGGATTGTGTTCGATCATGATCACCGTATTCCCCCTGTCGATCTGTTCGTGGAAAAGGGGGGTGAGACGTTCGATGTCGGAGAGGTGCAACCCCATGGTCGGCTCGTCAAACAGGTACAGAGAATGCTTCCTATCCGGTTTGGCAAGGACGGAAGAGAGACGGAGGCGGGTACTCTCTCCTCCCGACAGGGTAGCGATACGCTGCCCGAGGGTCAGATAGCCCAACCCCGTCTTTTCCAAGGAGGACAAAAGTCTCTGCAACGATGCGACGGGGGGGAGAAAGGCGAGAGCTTCCGAAATCGTCAGTCTGAGTAGATCTCCCGGATGTTTACCCTTGTAGCGAACGGTCAGAGGCAGGGGTCTCAGACGATTTCCCCGGCAGGCATTGCAGGTAACGGTGACGGGGGGCAGGGGTTGCGGATGCACCTTCTCGATTCCGAGACCCCGACATCTCTCGCACATCCCCGCGGATGTATTGTAGGCAAAATGATCCGGCGTAAGACCTCGTATCTTTGCCTCCTTTAACGAGGCATAAAAGTGTCGGACGGGGGTGAGTACTCCCGTGTAGGTTGCCACATCGGAGCGGGGCGTATGTCCCGTCGGGTTTTGATCGAACAGGGCTACCTCTTCGATTGTCTCTCCGTTTTTGATCTCTCCGGCCCTCTCCGGGTCGCGTAATCTTCGGTAAAGGATGTCACGCATCAGGGTCGATTTGCCGGCACCCGAAACACCCGTAATCGCCGTGATCGCGTGCGTGGGAAAGGTGACCCGAGGAATGCGTAAGTTGTGTTCGTACGCCCCCTCGACGATCAGGGGAGGAGAACTGCCTTTCCGCCTCGTTCGGGGAGGAGGCTTTCCCTTCCTCATATAGTGCCCCGTAAGAGAGGCGCTCTCCCGTTTGATCTCGGTAAGGGTTCCCCGGGCAAGGATGCGACCGCCCCCTTTTCCCCCTTCCGGACCGAACTCTACGATCGTATCGGCAATCGAGAGGAGGGTGGGGTCGTGATCGACGATGATGAGCGTGTTGCCCGGCGCACGTACGTTTTCGAGCGCCTTCCCCAAACGGAAGGTATTGTAGGGGTGGAGGTTTGCCGTCGGTTCCTCGATCACGTAGAGAGAACCCGTAAGACCCCTTCCGAGACGGCCGGCGAGGTGAATGCGTGCGACTTCCCCCCCGCTGAGCGTGGGAGCCGTTCTGTCCAAGGAGAGATAGGTAAGGCCCAGGTCGCATAGGAAACGGAGTCTCTCCTCTATCCGTAGAAAGAGCTCTTGCCACTCCGGCCCCTCCCGAACACCCATCTCTTTGATTTTTGCGAGCGCCTCGAACAGAGGCAGGCGGACAAGCTCCCCGAAACGGATGCCGGCTACCTCGACCATCCGTGCAAGGGGTCGGAGGCGCTCCCCCCGACATGCCTCACAGAGAACGGATGCCGACCCTTCCATGAATCCCGATCCGGAACAGAGGGGACACATCCCCTCTTCCGCATTGCAGGAAAAGGTGTTCGGGGTGAGGGGGGGGAAACATTTTCCCGTTGCGGGCACGGAAAAAGAGAGATGGAAGAGGAGGTCGGTGCCATCCACCGAAAGGGTCACGGGTTCTTTGGAAAAGGCCGTGGCGATCCGGACCGCTTCCGCAATTCTCACCTTACTCGTCTTGCGTACCTTGAGCCGGTCGATGACGAGAAAGAGTTCGTTTTCCCTCTTCGGATCGTATGAGATCTCCTCTTCATCGAGAGAGAGGTACCGGCCGTTGAGACGAATGCGGAGAAACCCCCTCTTGAGGAGGAGATCTTTCACCTCCCCGAAAGTTTTCGTCGACGAGGAGGTCAGAGGAGCCAAGACGTAAAGGGGTGTGCCCTCTTTGTTGCGCATGACATAGTCGGCTATGTATTCGGGGGTAACGAATGTGATCCGTTCGTGTGTGTCGGGGCAGTAGGCAACTCCCGCTCGAGCGAAAAGGGTGCGCAGGAGTTCATCAATTTCGGTCATCGTCCCGACCGTTGACCGGAAACTTCCCCCCCGCCCCTTTCGTTTGACGGCAATGGAGGGGGGGAGCCCTTCGATCAGATCGACATCCGGTTTGGGCATCTGCCTTACCGATCGACGTACGTGGGGGGGGAGGGTGTCGATATACCTTCTCTGCCCTTCGGCGTAGAGTGTTTCGAAAGCGAGGGAAGACTTCCCGGAACCCGAAGGGCCGGTAAAGAGTGTGATGCCGTTCCGGGGAATGGAGAGGGAGAGGTTTCGGAGGTTGTTTTGTCCGGCCCCTTTGATCCGGATCACCTCCTCTTCGCCTGCCGTTTCCCCCGTTGTCGGGGGTTGGTGGGATACAACTCTTTGTCGGAGAGCTTGTCCCGTCGGACTCTCCTCTTCGGCGAGATGATCGGGAGATCCCGCAAAGAGGATACGCCCCCCCTCCGTACCCCCTCCCGGACCCAGGTCGATCACCCAATCGGCCACTTTGATCAGATCGGTGTTGTGCTCGATGACGAGTAGGGAGTGGCCGGCGTCGCAGAGGGCGTGGAGTATTTCGGTTAACGTGGTGATGTCATGGGGATGGAGCCCTGTCGTGGGCTCATCCAAAATGTAAAGAGTGTGTCCCTTTGCGGGTCGGATCAGTTCGGAGGCAAGTTTGATTCTCTGCGCCTCTCCTCCCGAAAGGGTGGTGGCGGGTTGTCCCAGAGGGAGATAACCGAGACCCGCCCGGATGAGGAAAGCGAGTTTGATCCGGATGGCCGGAACCGGATCGAAAAGGGCATGTGCCTCCTCTATCGTCATTTCGAGTACGTCGTGAATCGTATGTCCTTTGAAGGTGACGGAAAGGGTTCTCTCGTCGAACCGTTTTCCCGAACAGAGAGGGCACACCTGCCACGCCGTGTCGGCAAGATCGGTGTCGCCCCCCTTACGTCCGGTTCCCGCACACGCGGGACAGGCGCCCTCTTTCGCATTGAAGCTGAATCTACTCGGTGTAAATCCGGCTACCTTGCTTGCCGGAAGGGAGGCAAACCATAGGCGAATCTCATCAAAAACCTTGGTGTAGGTGCCGGGATTCGAGCCGGGAATTTTCCCGATGGGAGTTTGGTCTACGGCAATCACCTTGGTCACGCAATCGACACCCTCAATCGATTCGTAGGGCCCTCCCCCTTTTTTCGCTCCGTGAAGCTCAGCTGCCAGGGCGGGGTAGAGCGTACCGGTGATCAGAGAGGATTTCCCCGACCCGGAAACGCCCGTCACGGCCGTAAAGAGTCCCGAGGGGACGGTGAGGGTGACATTGCGCAAGTTGTGGTGGGTGGCGCCACGGAGGGTGATCCCTTTTCGGTCGGGTGAGGGTACCCTTCTTTTCCGATGATGGGGGTGAGGACCGCCCTCGGCGAGGTACCGACCCGTAAGGGAACGGGGATTCTTCATGATGTCATCGGGTGTTCCCTGTGCCACGATCGTCCCCCCCTTTTTTCCGGCTCCCGGTCCGAAGTCTACGATGTGGTCGGCGGCGAGGATCGTTTCCGGGTCGTGTTCGACGACGATAACCGTGTTGCCCGACGAGGAGAGGGTGTGCAACATCCGGATCAGCTTTGCATTGTCGGAGGGGTGAAGACCGATGGAGGGTTCATCGAGGACGTAGATGACGGAGGTAAGTCCCGAACCGATTCGGGAGGCCAGCCGGACCCTTTGTCCTTCTCCTCCCGATAGGGTGGGGGCGACCCTATCCAAGGTAAGATAGTGGAGCCCGACACCCGAGAGGAAGCGGAGGCGTTTTTTGATCTCTTCGATGATTTCTTCGGCAATAACGGCTTTCGGAGGTTCGAGTACCGAACCGGTAAAAAAAGAGAGCGCCTCTTCCACGGTCATGGCGGTGATTTCGTGAATCCTCTTCCCCCCCCGTCCCCCCAACAAGGTCATTGCGGGGTACGCTTTGAGGCGTGATCCCAGACATTCGGGGCAGACCGATTCACGGACGAAACGCTTCATGCTTTTTTCATACGCAGCGCTCTTCGCCTTGTTGAGGCGCTCTTCCGCTTCGGCAAGGATGCCGCGCCACGGGACGTACCGGGGTCGACCGCCTCCCTTTTCGGCGGGGCGAGTCCGGTGGGTCCGGAGTTCGTCCTTATCGTCACCGTATAGGAGGATCTTTCGGACCTTTTCCGGAAGATCTTTCCAAACCGTTTCCATGCCGAACCGGTAGATGCGCGCTAAATGTTCGTAGATGTTTGTCCGGTTGACCGTCCCGTATCTACCCGGAATTTTCAGACATCCCTCTTCGACCGTCGCATTCTCATCGATGATCGCGGTGAGATCGAACTTGCGCACATAGCCGAGGCCCTTACACCAAGGACACATGCCGGCGGGGTGGTTGAAGGAAAAATCGTGTGCCTCCAGGGGGGGGTAAGAGCGCTTCGACTTCTTGGCATACCCCTGAAGGGAAAAAAAGAGTTCTTTTTCCTCTTTCCCTTCAAGGTATAGAACCGATAAGGTGTTCGACCCCGATGCGAGCGCCGTTTCGACCGCTTCGATCAGTCGCTCTTTCTCACCTGTTCCGAGAATGAGTCTGTCTATGACGAGGTCGATGTCGTGCGTACCCCTTTCGGGAAGGGAAATCCCGTCGGCAAGATCGATGAAAGTGCCGTTGAGGCGGATTCTCGAAAAGCCCTCTCTGAGCAGGTCGTCCGCCATCTCTTGCACGGAACCCTTTCTCTTCCGAGCGTAGGGGGCCAGAACGGTGAGTTTCGTGCGGAGGGGGAGGCGTTCTATCGAGGCGACGATATCGCCGACACTTTGCGGGGTGATGACCTCCCCCGTCAGAGGGCATCTGCACGTGCCCGTTTCGGCAAAGAGCAGGCGCAGATAGTCGTAGATACCGGTCATGGTTCCGACGGTGGAGCGGGGATTGTGTCCCGCCGTCTTCTGTTCGACCGCGATGGTGGGTCGGATCCCCTCGACGGCATCGAGGTCGGGCTTCGGCAACTCTTCGGCGTAGTGACGGAGATGACGGGAGAGGGATTCTACGTAGCGCCTCTGTCCCTCGATGTAGATCGTATCAAAGGCGAGGGAAGATTTTCCCGATCCCGACACCCCCGTAAAGAGAACCAACCTATCGGAAGGGATCGATAGATCGATCCCTTTCAGATTATGGACACGGACCTTCTTTAGTCGGAGAGGTGGTTTCGACATGAGAGCTCTTCGATAATGGTGCGGAGGATGGCCTCTTTCGGGGCCGCACTCTCTACGGTAATGCACCCTCCTTCTTCTTCCGTCGGCTCTTCAAGGGTGCGAAATTGACTTTCCAGAAGGTCGGCATGAAAGAAGTGGCCGGTCCGCTTGTGTAGGCGAGAGCTTGCGGTTTCGGGAGAGCTTTTCAGGTAGACGAACAGGATGACGGAATCCTTTGCCAAAATCCGCCTATAGGCGCGCTTAAGTGCCGAGCAAGCAAGCACCATGGGTTCTTCCCTTTCGACGTGCCGTGCTACGAGGGTGGCAAGCGTTTCAAGCCAAGGCTTTCTATCCTCATCGGTGAGGGGGAGGCCGCGCGTCATCTTTTCCCTATTTGCGGGGGGGTGGAAGAGGTCCGCATCATGGAAGGTCCACCCCAACTCTTTTGCCAAGAGGGTACCGACGGAGGTTTTGCCGGAACCCGCCACCCCGATGATGATGATGCCACCCGTCTTCCGGGGCACCGTCCTAGCGTGTTGTTTGCGATGAGATCGTCTTCATGATCTCCAGAAATCGCTCTTGGAGTGACCGGTAATGGGCCTCTTGCTCTTCCTTGGCCTTTTGTTGTTCTTCGACCTCTTGTCTCAACACGTTCGATTGATGATCATAAAGGGTCTCGTCATCGGTCTTGAACCTCTGATATGCCCCCGAGCAGGAGTCGGCTACCCTCTGTGCCCCCGTGCTACCGGTTTCGCACAGTCTACTCGCGGTAGCATAGCCCCTGTAAGATAGGCAAGGTGCCAGAACGGAGACGAAGGCGATCCCTCCGGAGAGATAGGCCATTGTCCGGTGTTTGCCGGCCATCTCCGGGTAGAGATCGGCCTTTTTCTCGACACTTGTCGCCCAAACGTCACGCAATTCTCTGAGATTGCGTGTTGTGGACTGTTTGAGTTCGATAGAAGCTCTCTCTACCGAAGAGAGCACTTGACATGCTTGAATCAAAGGGTTGAGTACCATGATATCTCCTCTGTTTATAGTGTGTTTTGGATCATGTTTTTGGTGGAACGGTTTGCGTCATCGACGGAGGCAAAGGCCACATTAAAAAGGTGTTTACTGTCGGAAATATTTAGGGATTTGTAGTGTCTCCGTACGTCATCCGCTATCTGTTGTCTCTCCTTCCGCAATCCGGTGATCTTCCGCAAGATTCCCTTTTGTGCGGCCGTATTCATCCGCCTCTCGTAATTCGTAGCACCCTCTACGCCGGCCGTGACTGCGCCGAGCCCCTTCATGAGTCCCTGAAAGATTCCGGCCGGCTGCACGAGCCCCCCCGGAATCGTGAGTAACGCGATCCCCGATGCCATCAAGCCGGATAGCCATTCATACCGTTCCTTCCCGAGCAGGTTGAGGAGGGTGGAGCCGAGCCCCAAGGCCGTCATGGCCACGCCGGAGGCGATACCGGCGAGATCGGATGCGTCCACCGATGTTCCCGTGAGGATAGCCCCTGCGATACACCCCATTGCCGGTGTGAGGAGGCGGATAGCCTCTTTCACATAATCGAGAGAGCGATTCCGTTTGGCGATTGCGATCGATTTACGGAGTTGTTCGCAGAAGGATTCCTCGAGTTCTCCCTGCTTCTTATGATCGGTGACAATGATCGAGCCGATCGTCGTTCGTCCGACCGCCATTGTGTGCGTACAATCATCCACCACCTTGACCATCACGAGTTGGGGGTGAGGTGTGAGACCGATATCGGTTCCGGAAGAGGCTGAGTCGGCAAAGGGGAGACCGAACAGCGAATCGGACCCTTCGTTGCGGACTCTCCGCCCGGAACGGGTAGGAAGGGGAAGGGAGGGGGGAAGGGGGGAGCAGTCGGTACACCCTTCATCGGAAGGTGGGGGGAGGGGGGAGAATGCGACGTCCCGGTAGGGTCGGGGATCGACATATCGATCCCTTTCCCTACCGATCCGGGGGGGGGTGGGTGAAGCCGGCCTGACGGGGGAAGGAGGGGGGCTCTTCTCCTCGTGGAGAAGATCGAGAAAAAAAGCTTTTACCGCATGCAACATATCATCCCGTCCTCGATAAGAGTGTTTCCAACCGACGTACGCGATCTCCTTGATCGGGGAGGGGGTGTGCTCGTCGGTACGCTTCGAGCGCTTTTTTTCCCTCTTCCCGCTTTCCCGATGCCGCATAACACTCGGAGGCGTGGAGGTGAGGTAGCGGGTCGGTGCCGTCCATGAGTGTGTACAGGCCCCACATCTTCAACGCCTCGTCATACCGTTTCACGGCCTGTAGGGAAGCGGCCATACCGAAGAGGTAGCGCGTTTCGAAAGGATGCATGGCGATGAGGGTTCGAAATATCTCCGTTGCCTCATCGTATTTTCGTGCAAGATAGAGGTTGTAGGCGCGAGCATGGAGTACCTCCGGGTCGTCCGAGGAGGATTCTTTCGAAAGGAAGGGTACCCCTTTCTCCAATCTCCGACTGAGAGGAAGGAGTGCCTCCCGCAAACGGTGTTCTTCATCCGGTTTCATCATTGGACAACCTGTTTTCTGACCATGAAGGCAGCCGATTCGTGCATATCTCTCTGCATGTTTTGGAAGGCGGACATAAGCATCAGGGTGACCTGTATCATGAAGTAGAGATCCTGTGTTTTTCTATCGGTAAAGTGCTTGATACCGTCTCTCCACTCCATGAGTGCCGATTCGATCCGTACGAGTTCATCGTGATCCACCGCTTTGAGATCCGGCGGGAGGAGCTCATGTGCGGCGCCGTTTTGAATGGCCCCCGTGGCGGATACTTCTAGAAGTTCTTCTTTATAAGCAGCATAGGCCATATTGATCGCATCCCTATCAAACCGTTGCAGTTCCTGCGTCAGATCCTGCGTCTTCGTAGGGTCGCCACGCCGGATCCACTTTGTCACGCTGTGCATGAGGGGATAGACATAATCGCGCATATGGCCATTTTTCTTCATGATCCGGTCATTGATGCGTTGCATGGCGTGTGCGTCTGCTCGGTCCCGTGCCATGGCGAGGGACGAGGGGAGAGCGTAGAAGTGATTGGTTGTCATAATTATGCTCCTTTTGTTTTCATGGATGATTTTTTCTTTCTATCTTTCTCAAGTAATTTCTTTTTTCTCAGTCGAATCGATTTTGGGGTAATTTCGACGAGTTCATCGTTTTGAATGTAGTTGATCGCCTCTTCCAAGGTGAGCTTCCGGGGTGAGGTGATGAGCAGATGTTCATCGGTAGCTGATGAACGGATATTCGTAAGCTGTTTTTCCCTCGTGATGTTGACGTGCAGGTCATTTTCGCGGTGGTTTTCTCCGACGATCATCCCCTCGTAGACGGCAACGCGCGGGCCGATGAAGAGGGTACCTCGACCTTGAAGGTGGAAACAGGCGTAAGGTGTGGACATGCCGGGAGAGGTGGCGATGAGAACGCCGTTTTGACGACCCGGGATGTCCCCTTTGAAGGGGGCGTATTCGTGGAAGGTCGACGTGAGGATACCGAGCCCTTTGGTGAAGGTAGTGAACGCACCTCGGTAGCCGATCAGACTCCGTGTGGGGAGGAAGAAAGTGATGGAGGTAATGCCCCGCTCATTTGTCTGCAGGGAGTTGAGCTCCCCCTTTTTCTTCGTGAGTTCTTCGATAACTCCTCCGGTGAACGAGTCGGGCACTTCAATGTGGGTCTTTTCGATCGGTTCGTGCAGGATGCCGTCGACCGTTTTGGTGATCACCTCCGGTCTCGATACGAGAAATTCGAATCCCTCTCTACGCATTCTCTCCATGAGAACCGATAAGTGGAGTTCACCCCGTCCCGAAACGGACATGATATCCTCTTTATCCTCGGGTTCCTCTATTTTGAGGGAGATATTGGCTTTTTTTTCGCGAAGAAGCCTGTCCCGGATTTTATTCATGGTGACATGTGTCCCCTCTTTACCGGCAAAGGGTCCGGAATTGACACCGATCTCCACGGAGAGGGTGGGATTGCCCAAGCGGATAGCGGGCAGTTGTCGAATCTCGTCGACATCGCAGAGAGTGTCTCCGATTGTCGCCCCGGCAGCTCCGGCAATACTGACGATATCACCCGCTCCGGCTTCATCCGTTTCGATCGTATCCAAGCCGAGGTAGCCGTTGATGCGGAGGACTCTGAAACGTTCCGGGGATCCTTCCTTGTTGACGATGGCGAGGGTCTCTCCCTTCTTCACGGTTCCCTCCAAAATTCTCCCCGTCACCTCCCTTCCCAAGTATTCGTCGTAGGAGAGGGTGCTCACCTGCATGAGGAAGGGGCGGTCGGTTGATCCGGTCGGTTCGGGAGAGTCTGCCATCAGGCGAAAGAGGGGGGTAAGATCGGTTTTCGTCTCTCCCGCCTCATCTATGGCATACCCCTGCAAGGCCGACACGAAGCAGTAGGAGAAGTCGAGTTGTGCATCGGTGGCACCGAGTTCGACGAAGAGATCGAAGGTTTTATCCAGAGCGACGTGCGGATCGGCTCCCCGTTTGTCGATCTTATTGACGACGATGATGGGTTTGAGTCCTGCCTTTAAGGATTGAGAAAGGACGAAGCGAGTTTGAGGCATGGGTCCTTCGCCGGCATCGATGAGAAGGAGGACGGAGTTGACCATGCCGAGGACTCTTTCGACCTCTCCGGAGAAGTCGGCGTGGCCGGGAGTATCGATGAGGTTGATCTTGTAGCCGTTGAAGAGGAGGCCCGTGTGTTTTGCGAAGATGGTGATACCCCTTTCTTTTTCCAGTTCGTAAGAATCCATTGCCCTCTCGGGTATTTCCTCTTTATCGTGAAAGAGGTTGGCCTGTTTGAAGAGAGCATCCATCAACGTGGTCTTTCCGTGGTCGACGTGCGCAATGACGGCCAGGTTGCGAATTTTGCTTGTCGGATAGTACATGGGAAGTGTCAGAAGGGTTGTTTGTCGATGTGACCGAGCATCTCTTTGAGATGTGCTTCTTTGGCAAATTTTTTCTTAAAAAACGGTACCGTTTTCATCATTTGTTTCATCCGTTTGAACTGTTTGATCATCCGGTTGACTTGATCGGTAGAGGTGCCGCTCCCCTTGGCGATGCGTCGCCTGCGGGGGTGAGAAAGGTCGGTGACACCTTCCCTTTCGTCGTGAGTCATGGAGGAGATGATGGCCTCGATGGTACCGATCTCCTTTTTCGACGCGGGGAGGTCACCGATGCCGGAGAGCAATTTGCCGGGGAGCATCCCGGCAAGAGATTCGAACGAGCCGATTTTCTTAAGCGATGCGAGCTGTCTGAGGAAATCGCCGTATGTAAAAGAATGTTTAAGAAGTTTCATCCGGATCTTTTTCGATTCCGCATGTTCGAGGTGTTCTTCGGTTGTCTTGACCAAATTGATGATATCACCCATTCCCAAAATGCGATCGGCCATCGAAACCGGGTTAAAGACCCGGAGATCGGTCGGTTTTTCCCCTATCCCCTCGAAGAGGAGGGGCTTGCCGGTAACGACGCGAATCGAGATGGCCGCACCCGCCCGGGCATTCCCGTCGAGCATGGTGAGGATGGTCCCCGTAATGGCTACCTCTTTATCGAATGCCGCCGCAGTGTTGACGGCGTCCTGTCCCGTTGCGGCGTTGGCGATGAAGAGAGTTGCATCCGGTTTGAGGGCCGTCTTGAGGGATGTCAACTCTTCCATGAGTGTCGGATCGAGATGAGTCCGTCCCGCAGTATCGAGAATGAGGAGGTCGAATCCCTCCTTTTTCGCCTTATCCAAGGCGGCACGTGCCACCTCAACCGGCTTGTTTTGTCCCGGTTGTGCGAAGACGGGAACCCCGACCCGTTTTCCCGAAATGTTGAGTTGCTCGATGGCGGCGGGGCGTTTCGGGTCGCAGGCTACGAGGAGAGGGCGTCGCTTCCGGTTCTTGTACATCAGAGAGAGTTTGGCGGCCTGCGTCGTTTTGCCGGAGCCTTGGAGACCGCACAACATGATGACGCCGGGAGAACGGCTGACGGTGAGTGGGGTCTCCTCCCTACCCATCAGGAGAACGAGTTCGTCATGGACGATTTTGACGAACCGGTCGCCCGCAGAGATCGACTTGATCATCTCTTCGCGTAGAGCTTTTTTCTTAACGGTTTGAATGAAATGCTTGACGACACCGTAGTGGACGTCGGCATCCAAGAGGGCGAGACGGACCTCCTTCACGGCATCGGCGATCTTCTCTTCCGTCAACCTTTTTCCTGAGGTCAATTTGGAAAAGAGAGTTTGGAATCTTTCGGAGAGAGGGGTAAACATAACGGCGCCATAGTACCGGATTTTCGGGTGATGACTCAAGAAAAAAGGGCCGGAGATCCGGTATTACCGGTGATGTAAGATTTATACTTGCTTTAATTGTCGTTATTCGGGTATGATACGGGGAAACCGGGATTTTTCGGCTGTTTATGTATTTGTTCACACCCGTAACACGCTATAGGAGCTATTTTATTATATGTCGTTAAACAAACGTGCCAAAGATGAAATTACCAAGCAGTTTCAACTGCATGAGAAGGATACGGGGTCTGCCGACGTGCAGATTGCCCTTTTGACTGAGAGGATTACGGAAATCACGGACCACATGAAGGTGGCTCCCGGAGATGCCAATTCCCGTTTGGCACTCATCAAACATGTGGGGCAGAGGCGCAAACTACTCGAATATCTGAATTCGACGGATACTCCCAGGTATCAGGCGCTTATCGATCGTTTGGGGATACGTAGGTAGTCTTCCCTCACCTGCGAAAAGGGTCGCCGGCAGATGGAAATGAAGGGGATGATGAGGGGAAGTTCTCTCCGCCCCCCTTCCTCGGTACCGACACCATCCCCTTCCGGTTCGATTGCCGATGTGAGCTGTTGCGCCGTGTAAACGGACATCGTGTCGAAGCATCTCCGACCTCCTCCCCCCACCCCGACAAAAGGAGTTGCCTACGTTACCCCGGTGACCCGAGATACGAAACCGGCCGAAAAGATCAACTACTTTGCTTATCAATTCTTTACTTCAAGAGAGGGCAATTGAGATGACATGGTACATTTTACTTGTTCACACTCTTGATGTAACACGCTAATGTTGCCGGCTCACTCGGGCAAGGTTGAGTCGTAATGTACTCCTGTCGCTACCATGGCTCCGAGTGTGCACAGAATCCCCCCGATTACCACTCCCGCAAGTGTTCCCGTCGTGACAGCGGTCGTTGCCCCCATTTGCTCAAGTTTCGTCACCGCACCGACTACCGCCCCCGACGAGCACACAAAACCTGCCACGCCCTCTCCGATGAGGGCCCCTACGGCAATGCCGAACTTTTTGCGATTCGTCAACGCCCCTTGAGCCACATTATCGGCTACAACGGCGGGTGCAATGTGATTCGCCACAGCGGGAGCAACTACAGGCTGATTAACGACGGGGGCGATGTGATTCGCCACAGCGGGAGCAACTACAAGCTGATTAACGACGGGGGCGATGTTTCCCGGCTGTCGGTCGACTACAACTGTGGGTGGTTCTATTGGTCCTACCACGATCCTCTCCTTATTTTTCCGTGTCATCGAAAGAACAGTATGTTCTCTCCCAACATTTCAGTCAAGGTTCGGGACT
>JAPOVA010000015.1 GCA_026708385.1 Simkaniaceae bacterium
AAGGTTCGGGACTATCGGGATCGGGACTATCGGGGGTGAAATCGATCTTTTGACCGTCCGACAGAGACTTGGAAATAAGTTCTTCCGCAGCCTCTTCGATGGGGTTATCGTGTGCATATTTATTTTTATACCGGTCGATGATTCCACAGCCCCTTCCCCGCAATATGTCGGTGCGGTCAAGACAAACGGATTCGGGGAAGAGATGATCGACGACCATTACGGCGACAATCGGGATGAGTATCTCCGCATGACGGTAAGCGACACACGGACGGGAGAAGTGCGGTTACCGCTCTTCGTATGGGTGTCGGCTAAGATAGGCACATCGTCGCCTCGGGTAGGGTTTCCGTGCTACCGGTCGAAGCTATCGGTGGTCCGGTAGCGACCCTGAGAAGAGTTCTCCGACATAGGTTTGCGAAAGATCGTCGTTGGGGCGACGGATAGGGGTTGCATGGCAAAAGTCACGTTTGCGAGGGGGGGGTAGACCGGGAGGCAACCGTATTGCAAATACGACGATCCGGAAACGGAATATCCTGTCTGTTAAGTGTTGTTTAACGTACCCGTATCGACTCCTCCGGCTCCGTTTCCGATATGCATTGCCGTGATGACGTAGATGGTAGTTGTGCCGAGCCCACTCCGGTGATTCCGAGGGTATCACCGGCAATGGCAACCGTGCAGACCGTTCCGACGGGCCGGTCGGTCGGGATGCGGTCCCGTAGCCCCGTAGCCCCGTAGTCTCTGCTTTGTCACTTCTCCGGCCCCTCTCCCTCTCTCCCGGGGCGGCTCTTTTTTTGACCGTGTTGAAGGAGTCCGTGCCGACGATCTCTTTCCCTCTCCTCCTCTCTTCCCTTTCGCCAAAAGGGGTCCGTTTGTCGTAAAAGAGGCGGCATACGTAGATCTCATCGTATGGATGGTATCGAAGCCGGTGCCGGAGGGGCAAACGGTTTCCCGTCTTTTCGGGACGGTGACACACCGGCTTGTTCGTTATCTCCTTAATTATAAATACTTATATATTAATTTAACTATTTCTAAAAAACATTGATATAATACATATTTATATTTATAATCAAAACTATCGTTACAAAAACGAATAAACTTATTTGGGAGGAAATCATGAGTGCAGTAGCCGTTATGCCCGCTACGCACGGCAGTATGCCGGGCGGAGGAGCAATTGCGTACCCCATGTCGGAAATCGCGCGGAAAGTTGACGTCGGCTTCAGAGCAAGAAGGCAAGCGGGTTCCGAACTATGTGAGACGGGGAATGCGAATGCGGCGAGCTACCCGGTTGCTACCGGTATCCCGATAGACGATCCGGGCCATCTCGATGCCGGAGAGGATCTCCTCTTGCAGATGTACGACCCCGGCTCCTCCGGGGCATTTTCCGGGGTACGTCTGACGGGTGCCGACGGCGGCCCCCTTCCCTCCCTCTCCACCCTCAGAGATGAAGGATATCCGACATCGACTCTGTTAGCTGCCGTAGACCCCGAAGCGGGAATCGGTTCCGCTCTCTCCGCCATACACATAACGAGAACTCCGGATAGTGAGGGTTGTGTGGCAAAGGCCGTCTTCATGGAGGGGGAAATATGTAAACGAGGGGGATATACCGGAAGTCGTGAGTATTGCGACCGGAACGGTAGAGGGGGAAAGATCTGCTATGGCAGGACAAGAAGATCTTGTGTCTCATCCCGGAATTTCTCCGGTAATACTGCCGATGTGAGTTGCTACGGCGATGCGGAGGAAGAATGCGTCGACACCTTAGAATCCGGAGGTGATGTTGCCCGCGTGGACTGTCGCAACGTAGCCGGGGAATGTGTTCGTGCCCGCGAATCCGGAGGTAGCATTACCGGCGTGACTTGCGGTGGTACCGTACCCTCTCACTGTGTCCGTGTCGATTCCCTCTTCACAGGTGATGTTACCGACGTGAACTGCCCTCACGTGGAGGCTGATGAGTGCGTAAGTGCTCCCTCCGCCTTACAACACGTTCGTGATGGTGTGCACTGCGGTAACTCGAGTGCGAATGTCAACGACCCCCACTGTCGGAAAGGAATGATCGTATTCATGGATCTTTCGGATCTTTCATGTGAGAAGGAGGTGCCACCACCCTACAACGGTGGAGAGAACCCCCTGTGTATCGGGGAGACGACGGGACAAGGTACCGAGGAAGAATACTGTAGCGGTCCCGTCATCTTGCCCCACAGGATTGTGGGCGAGCACACCATCAAAGTATCTCTGCCTTACGCACAGGTAGCGGTTGCTCCCGCAACTTCGCCGATCGGCAGATATTCGAACAGCGACGCCGAGTTATTCATCCAGCTTTACGGTTTTGCCTCTTCTCCCCATACGTGGCCCGCACATACGGAGCTGACGGATGGTCGGGGAAATCCTCTCCCTTCTCTCGAAGGATACCCGTCATCGACTTTCTCGGTTCCTCAGGAGGACTTTTCCGGCATAAGTCTACGGAGAAGCGTAGCGGCGACGAATGTGGGTTGTATTGCAAAAGCCACGCTTGCGGAAGGAAAGATATGTCAAAGTGGGGTTATCGGGAGCGATCCGCGTGGGTTTTGCAAACGCAACGAATACGGGACGGAACTTCGTATCTGTTACGGTCGTCGCGTCGGATGCGCCGCTTCCACAGCTTTAGCGGTGACGCCCGGACGCTCCTCCGGAGATGTTATGAATGTGATTTGTTACAGCGAAGTTGACCGCTGTGCCATCTCCAATGCTTCCGGGAGGGACACCTACTCCGGTCACGTCAAACATGTGCGTTGCCACGGCAACACACGCCGATATTGTGCTTCTTCCGATAGTAGCGTGAACGGTAGGGCCGGCAATGTTACCGACGTACGCTGCTACGACAACGTAGGACGTGCGTGTGGCCAATCCACCGAGACCCCCGTTAGTCGGGGCATTTCCTCCGGTAATGTTACCGACATACACTGCTATGACGGAACACCGACGGGGGGTTGTGAGCTGGATGAATCTCGTTCCGGCTACGTGAGTGCGGATTGTATGATCCGCACGGTCGGTGATGAGGACGATGACTATTGTCGATCGGGGGTCATTCTCCTGCTCGACGGTTCGTGCGGTGAAGACGTACAACTCTACAACGGTGGAGATAACCCCCTGTGTGTCGGAGAAAAGACGGGAGAGGGTGCCGAGGAATACTGTAGCGGTCCCGTGATCCTACCTGAGATGATCAGGGGTAGCGCGACTCTATCGCCCACCGCATTATCCCCCCTCACTACTCCCGCTACTCCCGCTACTACTCCCGCTACTCCCGCTACTACTCCTGCCGTTATCGACTTCATTACCCCCACCGTTACCGCCGATTCCGTTCCCGCTTCCACGGAACAACGCATGATGACGACCACGTCCGAGGTTGCCTCGGGTGATTATGCCGACGGTCTCGTAGATACCGATACCGGATGTCCTACCGACCCCGGCGCGAAGAGTAGTGCCACATCCTCCGTCATCCTCGGCGTTGCCGGTGGGGCGGGTGCATTTATCGTGTTGCTACTTATGTTGGGAGTGGCGATGGGATCATGCATGTGTTGTAGAAAGGGGTGCGGAGGAAAAGGGGGTGATTCCGCAAATATGTTGCAGGATGGTACTGCTTATTCGGAGGTTACGGGGTCGGCGACGATGGCATTGCAAGACAGGAACGTTGCGGGTTCCTCTCATTGTCGCCCCGAAAGTACGGGACCACGCATCTTGTCCAGAACCATCATTAGTTGAGGAGAATATCGCTATCCGAGGAGGTTGCCGGTGTGTCGACGTAACCGTGAATAAAGGGCTGATTGTGTTCCCCCTCCGAGCGTGCTCGCCTCGGGGGAGGGTTTCTCCGGGTTGTTGGCCGTGCCGACATGCGTACCTACGATACGGTTCTTCACGGGGAGGGTGAGCACCTATTTCCCCCTTTCCGGAGGACGACACATCGCATGAGAATCACCACTCTCTTAGTTATGAATAATGAGATATAATTTAAAAAACATTGATACTATAAATATTTATATTTATAATCAGAAACATCGTTAAAAACGAATAAACTATTCGGGAGGAAATCGTGAGTGCAGTAACCGTTATGCCCGCTACGAGTGGTATTCTGTCGGGCGAAGGGGTGACCACCCCGTACGCTATGTCGGAAATCGCACAAAAGACCGACGTCGGCTTGAGAGAGAGGAGAGAAACAGGTGCCGGAGCGTGTGAGACGGGATATGCGCATGCGGTGAGTTATCCGGTTGCCTCCGGTATCTCGGCAGACGATCTCGATACCCTTAGCAATGAAAGGGAATTGATCATTCAGGTTTACGATCCGACTCCGTCCGGGGCACGCTCGAATATACGTATAGCGGGTGTTAACGATGGTTCTCTGCTCTCTTTCCCGCTCTCCTCTCTCGAGGATGAAGGATATTCGACATCGACTTTGGTAGTTGCCGTAGATCCCGAAGTCGGACTCGGCTCCACTCTCTCCGACATACACGTAATGAGGACTCCGGACAGTAACGGTTGTGTGGCAAAAGCCACCTTCATGGAGGGGAGGATATGCACACGAGGGGGATACGTCGGGAGTCGTGCGTATTGCAACCGGAACGGTAGAGGGGGAAAGGTTTGCTATGCTCCGGTGGGTACGTGTGTTTACTCTTCGGAGTCCCCCGGTGATGTTACCGGAGTGGATTGTTATGCCGACGCATACTCCTGCGTCGAATCCCTGGAATCGACGGGTGATGTTAGAGATGTGAATTGTTACAGCGATATCGAAGAGAATTGTGTCGAGTCCGATGGTTCTTCCGGTGCCGTACGCAATGTACGTTGTGGCGGACGCGTATCCGGACGTTGTAGAGTCGTCTCCCCTTTCACCACCGGTACCGTTGAAGAGCCGCACTGTTCCGCAGAGGGTAGTACGAATACCGAGGATCTTCATTGTCGGCGAGGAGCGATTCTTTTCATCGATGGTTCGTGCCGGAAAGATGTTCTTCCCTACGACGGAAGACACCCCCTGTGCCCCGATACGACAACGAGGATGGGAGAAGTCATGCAGAACTACCCGAATGCGGATGAATACTGTAACGGTCCCGTCATCCTTCCCGATCGGATTGTTCACAGTGAGACAGCCGCACTTTCTCTGCCCTACACGGAGAGGGTAGAGGTTGCCCCTCCGACCTCGGAGATCGGTCGTGCCTATTCCGGTCACTCCGGTAGCGATGCCGAATTGTTTATCCAGTCTTACGGTTTGTACGGTTTCACCTCTTCTCCCTATACGTGGCCCGAATATGCGGAGTTGACGGACGCTCAAGGAAACGTTCTCCCTTCTCCCGAGGGATATCCCTCATCGACCTTCACGGTTCCCCAAGGAGATTTGTCCGGGGTAGGTTTGCGGAAGACCGTGGTCGGGAGGCCGGGTACCACGGGCTGTTTTGCGAGAGCCACGCTCGCGGAAGGGAAGATATGTTACCGAGGAGGGTATACCGGGACACGTGACTATTGCAAATTCAATGAACCGGGGACGGACCTTCGTATCTGTTACGGCAGGACGCGTAGAGGCTGTGCGTCTTCTGTTGCGTTGGGGGGGAGCGGTACCCCTGAAGAGGTGAGTGATGCGATCTGTTATAGTGACACCGAGGTTTGTGCTTTATCCGCCTCCAACAGCAGGTATGGTTCTTCGCGAAACGTCCGCCGTGTGCGTTGCCACGGCACCGTCGAAACCTGTGCCTCCACCATCTCTCAAGGGACGAGAGCAGCAAACGATGTCGGCTCCTCAGGAGCTATTACCGACGTACGTTGCTATGATCGTGCAGAGGGGGATTGTGTCAAGTCCTTGGTCGGGAGCCGGCAATCGGCTGCTAATCTCGGAACCTTCTCCACCGGTCCGGTTACCGATGTGGACTGCTACGACGACGTAGACGAATATTGTGCCCGAGCCTCTTCCTTCGACACGGGGAATTACGGCGATATCACCCGTGTGAGATGTTACAAAAGGCCGGGTCTCGCCTGTAGCTTTCGGGGCGGTCCCGGCGTGATTAGCCCGAATTGTTCGGTCGTTGAGGAGGATGTCCGCAGTGAACTGGTTGATCGGGATGATCCCTATTGTCGAAAGGGGCTTCTTCTCCTGCTCGACGCTTCGTGCGGTGAAGAGGTACACCCCTACAACGGTGGAGATAACCCTCTGTGCGCCGGGGAGACGACGGGACAAGGTACCGAGGAATACTGTAGCGGTCCCGTGATCCTGCCCGAGGCAATCCTTGCCCAAGAGATTCTGTCGCTCAACGGGTTGTCCCTTATCCCTGTCACTACCCACGAGACCCACGAGACCCACGAGACTCCCGAGACCCACGAGACCCGCGAGACCTCGCCAACCTCTACGGTGATTACCACCGTGTGTCCGACTCCCGTTCCCCCCGAACCCGACATAATGACCACCCTATTGTCTCCTCCCGTCCTCGCCCCTGTTACGGGGGTAGCTACGTTTCTCCTCCTTACCCTAATTGCGTTGGGTATCGGGGCCACTTTGTGTGCGTGCACAAAGAAGAGATGCGGGAAAAAAGCGAGTTATTCCGTAAATCACCCTTCGCGAGATGGTGGTGAGGGGGTCGCGGAATCCGCATTTGGCGGGACGCGTGATGATGAAGGGCCGTCTAATGAGGAGCCGGAACACATTTATGTGACGGTAGAGGGGAGTGCCTAAGAGGTGCCTCTCCCCCTTGGGAAGCATGTCCGTGCGATGACTGCTGCGATGACGGATGCAACGTACATGGAAGGCATGTCGGAGGCGGACGGGGGGGCCGGTGTTTGAACCGGCGTTTGCAAGGTAAGCGTATCGTCATCTTGCGTAGGATTCCGCGTGATCCGTCGAGGGTCGGTTATCCGTGATCAGGGTTGAGTGCGACCGTGAAGAGGGGGCCGACCGTCTCTGCTCAAATGTTCTCTGCCGAGGGCGGGAGGTGTCGTGTGAGAAGGCTCACTATTGTCACAAAATCTCCCTCGTAGTATGGTCTTGCCGTTCGTCCGGGCCGAGGTTCCTTTGCTTGTAGGGGGGGGAGTGGGGAATGTCCGCTCGAAAATCCGGTGGGATGTTTTGTCGATCGAGTGATCACGTTCCGTTACCACCGTGTCGCAATAGGAGCTGTGCGTTTTTCATGAGTGACCAATCCGCTTTTCCCGAACCTCGATCGATGACGATGTCCGTCGGTGGTAAGGATGTTACGTTCGAGACGGGTCGCATTGCCCGTCAGGCCAACGGTGCCGTTATTGTCCGTTCCCGAGATACCATGCTCTTGTCAACGGCATGTATGGGACTCACCCTTCCCGATGTCGATTTTTTGCCGCTCCGGGTTGACTATACGGAAAAATTCTCCTCCGCCGGTAAGACGTTGGGGGGGTTCATCAAACGCGAGGGGAGGCCGACCGAAAGAGAGGTTCTCGTATGTCGCTTGATTGACCGGCCTCTCCGGCCCATGTTCGAGGAGGGGTACTACGGAGATACGCAACTGATTACCTCGGTTCTCTCCTATGACGGGGTACATTCCCCCGAACCCCTTGCCATTTGTGCCGCGTCTGCCGCCTTGGTTCTTTCCGATATCCCCCTGATTAAGCCGATTGCAGGCGTTCGCGTCGGTATGATCGGGGATCGTTTCGTGATTAATCCGACCGTTGAGGAACAGGAGAAGTCTCGGTTGGATCTGATCCTTGCCGGAACCGAAGATGCCGTCTTGATGATTGAGGGATATTGCGATTTTCTCACCGAAGATGAGGTGATGGAGGCCGTTGAGGAGGGACAGAGTGCTATCCGATCGATTTGCCGACACTTGGCCGATTGGCAAGCTACCGAGGGAAAGGAGAAGGATCGGAGCGCCTTGCGACCCACGCATACCGAGCTGATCAAAAAGGTGGACGGGGCGTGTGCCTCCTCTTTGCAAAAAGCGATCCGGATTACCGATAAGCAGGCAAGGGAAGAGGCACTTTCCGCCGTGAAAGAGGAGGTGGTGGCACAATTCCTTCCGGAAGGTGAGGAAAAGGGGGAGTACGACGAAAAAGATGTGAAGAACGCCTTCAAAAAGGTGAGTGCGCAACACGTACGCCACATGATCTTGCAGGAGAATATCCGGTGCGACGGGAGGGCACCCGATACGGTGCGTCCCATCCGGATTGATCTCGATTTTTTGCCGCGTACGCACGGAAGTGTCGTGTTTACCCGCGGTGAAACACAGACGATTGCCGTCTGTACCCTGGGAGGAGAGACTATGGGGCAGAAGTATGAGACGTTGAAAGAGGAGGGGATACGTAGATTCTACCTTCAGTACGGCTTCCCCCCCTTTTCGGTCGGAGAGGTGGGCCGTTCGGGCCCTCCCGGGAGGCGGGAAATCGGACACGGAAAGCTTGCGGAAAGGGCCCTGCGGTTTATCGTTCCGGACAAAGAACGGTTCCCCTACACGATCCGGCTGGAGTCCAACATTACCGAATCGAACGGATCTTCTTCCATGGCCTCCGTCTGTGGCGGTGCGCTCGCTCTGATGCAGGCCGGAGTGCCGATCAAGCGTCCGGTCTCGGGTATCGCGATGGGGTTGATCTTGGAAGGGGACTCTTACGTCGTCCTTTCCGACATTCTCGGTGTGGAAGATGCACTCGGAGATATGGACTTCAAGGTCACGGGGGACGATACGGGGATCACGGCATTCCAGCTCGACATCAAGGTCGAGGGTATCACTCCCCGGATCATGCGCGTTGCCCTTATGCAGGCAAAGGAGGGGCGTGTTCGCATTTTGGGCGAGATGCTGGAGGCGTGTCCGGAGCCGAAAGAACATCTTTCGGAGTATGCGCCACGCATTGAGACGATCCGTATTAAGCCGAGTCAGATCGGAACCGTCATCGGTCCCGGGGGAAAACAGATCCGGGAAATCGTCGAGCAGACGGGAGTCGATCTCGACATCGACGATGCCGGGATCATCAGTCTGACCTCTACTTCCGCCGAAGGGATGGAGCGGGCCAAAGAGATCATTGCCGATTTGGTTGCCGAAGTGGAATTGGGCAAGATCTATAAGGGCAAAATCGTACTCGTCAAGGATTTCGGCGCCTTTATCGCGATTTTGAATAAGCAGGGTCTCTGCCACGTATCGGAACTCTCCTCCACTAAGGTTACCGATATTCACGCGCAGTATAAGGAGGGAGATGAGATCGAAGTCAAAGTGATCGACATCAATGCAAACGGACAGATCCGCTTGAGCCACAAAGCGCTATCCGAGTCGGAGGGGTACATGGGCGCGCCCGTCCCCGGACGACGTGGTGGCGGTGGCGGTGGCGGTGGAGGGAGGGGACGGCCTCCTCGAGAAGGGCGTTCCCACGAAAATAGGTTCGGTGGCGGCGGGAACAGACGTCGTTCCGAGGAACGCCCCCCGAGGCAACATCCCAATCATAACGCCAAGAGACCGCGTAAGGGCGTGCTCAAACCACCTCCGATCATCTTCAACAAGAAGCGGAACGCCGACCCGGAATAAACCGGAAGGAGAGATCTCTTCTTCCCGTTACCGGTGCGTCTCCCTTGCGACTCCGATGCACTTTTCGAACATCTTCTTGTGTGCGATCCTTCGTGTTGCGCCCTGTGCGATGAGCGGTGCCTATCTCTTTCTCGGTAGCGTACCGGGGGTGCCACTACTCTGCTCGTGACATCGATTCTCTTTGATTGTAAACGCTTTGTAGTTCTTCATTGTAGAGACGGAGGTTTTCATAGAGAGTGTGCACATTGCGTAACAGCTCGGCAAAATCGGCTTGGAAAGGGGTACTGTGGAAGATCTCTTTTCTTTCCGAATTCCGTTCCGCCCGGTCGACGAGTAGGGAAAGGCGGGACATGGCCATATTGATCGAGTCCACCTCTTTGATAAAGTATTCCCTGAATGCTGCGGGACTTTTTAATGCGTTGAGCCGGTTGATCTCTTTGGTACGAGCACGTTGCCATTTCTTGTTGAGGTTGAAGAAGATACCGTAATGGTTGACATCGTTCATGAGGGTATCGCATTTGCTGAGCAAGGCGGTGATGCGGAGATAGGTCTCGTCATCGACGAGAAGACGCCCCAGTGTTCCTTCACCTTGAGTAAATCGGTTGAGCGCGATATCGGCCGCCCGACTCGCAGAACGGAAATGGGCCATCGAGCAACGCAAATCGGTAAACAACCGGGACTTTTCCATATCGGCTACGATATGACCGATCCGGTCCCACGTCGTTGCAAACCGGTCGGTAGCTTCGGCCAGAAGGTCGACGAGGCGGATGTCGTCGATCGTCTTCAAAATGTGTGTCGTTGCCTCCATCGTCTCACCGAAGGCGTGAATGGAGGCGGCAAGTCCGGATCCGTTTCGATCGATCCACGTGACCACCCTGTCAAGGGCCTCTTCCGCTTTGTCGGAGAGGTTGGAAAGCTCGTGGAGAGTGCTTTCCAGATGGTCGACCGATTGGGCGTAGACGGGGGTTTTCGCCGTAATCCGGGTCGGTGTGGTTCCCCCGGAGGCAGCCTTCGGGATGATGGCAACCGACTTTTCCCCCAACAATCCCGATGTCTGTACCGTAAATTCATCGGTATCATATACGCGTACTCCCGAATCGATGTGGAGGATGAGCTGGTAAAAGTAGAGCCTTCCCAGCGCATCGGTAGGTTCTTGGCGTGCGTCGGGAATGCGCTCGATGCCCGTCACCTCACCGACCGGCTTACCGGCAAACATGACACGTGTTCCGACGGATATGGAGTTGATGTTCGAAAAGCGAACAACCAATGCCTGCTTGCCGTCTCCGGCACTCGGTTCGAGGAAGAGGATAAAGCCGACGATGAGGGCACAGGCAACGGCGACGAAAAAACCGATGAGGGCATTCTTGATATATTCGATCATCCCCTTTTTCTCCGAAGTGTGCGGGGATCTTCCGAAACAACCTTTTTTAAAAAAGCGATCGTCGGATCGTCGATATGAAAGAATTCATCGGGATCGGCTATGTGGGCAATCCGTCCGTCTCGGTGTAGGGCTAATCGGTCACCGACAAAGCGAGCCGATGTCATGTCGTGGGTGACGACAAGACTTGTCGTCCGTAACTCTTCCTGTGTTTTGACGATCAACTCATTGATCTGCATAGCCGTAATCGGGTCCAATCCGGTCGTGGGTTCGTCAAAGAGGAGGTATTCGGGGCGGTATACGATGAGACGTGCCAAAGCGGCCCGTTTCCGCATTCCCCCCGAAAGATCGGAGGGCATCTGCCTCTGTACTCCCGAAAGGTCGACCATTTTCAATGCCTCATCCACCATATCGGTAATTTCCGATTTTGCATATTGTTTGCCGGTTTTCGGATTGCCGTGCTGCTTGAGGTAAAAGGCCGTGTTCTCTGCAATATCCATCGAATCGAAAAGAGCGGACCCTTGGAATAACATTCCCGTATTGCGTCCGGCCCTGTAGAGCTTCTCACCCCTCAAGTCGGAAATGCGGACGTTGTCGATCTCAATATGTCCCCTGTCGGCTTTTGCAATCCCTATGACGTGTTTGAGAAGGACACTTTTGCCCACTCCCGAACGTCCGAGAATCACCACCGTTTCTCCCGTCCGTACCGTAAGGGAGAGACCTTTGAGTACCTGTTTGTCTCCGTACGCTTTCCATAAGTCCTCAATCTCTATCATAAACCTTCATATCGCCGTGTGCAATACATTGAGCCCTAATGTAATTAAAAAGTTACACAGAAGAATGAATGTGTAGCAAATCACGACGCTATTCGTCGTTGCCCTTCCCACCCCTTCCGCACCCCCTTTCGTTACGAGTCCCTTGTAACAAGAGATCACGACGATCAACACTCCGAAAACCGACGCTTTGACGATACCGATGAGTAGGTCGAAATGGGTGATGTAGATGGGTATCGGGTCGAAAAAGGCCGTCGGAGGCATTTTGAAGTAGAAGACGGAAATCAGGTAGCCTCCGAAGATGCCCATGAAGATGCTGAAGATTGTGAGAAGGGGCATCATGATGATACCGGAGATGAACTTGGGGGCAAGGAGATACCTGTTCGGATTGACGGCCATGCTTTCGAGGGCATCCACCTGTTCGGTTACGACCATTGTGCCGAGCTCCGCGCACATGGCGGCGCCGACCCGTCCCGTGATCATGAATGCCGTCAGCACGGGTCCCAGTTCGGTGACCATCGCCTTACTGACCATGAGTCCCGTAGCTCCCGCCAACCCCTTGTCACTGAGTTGAAAAAACGATTGGGCCGCCAAGACGAGTCCCGTAGAAAAGCCGGTCATGGCGACTACGGGAAGGGAGAGCACCCCCACTCCGTAGAGTTGTTCTCTGATCAGAATCCAAGAGGGGGGTTGTCTGAAAGAAACGAGCAGAACGTTCCACGCAAGGCGAACGCACGCGCCCGTGGAAGAGAAAAATCGGAGCCGTTCTACGAAGAAATGCATGGGACGGATTATCCGAATTCTCGGGTACCGTGTCAATACGTCAGTTGAAGGTGATTTCGGTCCGTTGCGGTTGCACGTCGGAGAAAAGGGGGGCGATTTCTTTAAAGAAGTTACGCTTATCTTTGTGAATCCCTTCGTGAAGACAACTTATGGCGCTGATCATCCGGTTCAATTTTCCGTAATCGACCAGCCGTTCCCGAAGCAAGAGGGAGGGCGCATGAAGCATCCAGAGGAGATGTTCTCTTTCCTCTTTCTCGTATTCGACGTGACCGCTCATCATCTTCAACATGGCGTAAAATCCGGCACCCGTTACGGGCCCTATATCGACGGCATCCTTACAGGTAAAGCTGAAGTAGGAGGGCTTTACGAGATCGATCACCTTCAACATCAGAAATTGGTAGAGAATTTCGATGAAGTTGAGCCTGTCGTGGTAGGTCAATATCTTGCGGGAGTGAAACACCTTTTTGTGAATGATGGGGAGGAGTTGATCAATAAAAACATTCAACTTCTTTGCGGGAATTTTACGAGAAAAGAAAAATCCGGATCCTTCGTTTTTAATAATCCGTTGTTTAACGACCCGTAAAAATTCATCGGCACGATCCATCTCCCTGTAGACATCGTTTTGGAAGTAGAAATCGGATCGTTTCGGTAACGTAACCAAGATGAACCTGTCGGTAAATTCGGCCCTTTTCGCATATTCTTCGAGAGCTTGGCAGCGGGCTTGTTCTTCCCAAGAGATCCGATCCTGTAGATTAAAGAGCAGATGGGGACCTCCTTTTTCCGCTATCAAACGACGCAGATACCCCTTGAATTCACCGATAACCTCCGCCTTGCCGATAAACTTGTGTATGGTGGGGCAGGGGAGGCGGACGCATTGCATGGAGAGCGCATCGTCCGATAGGTGACATTGCATCGTGAATTGGACCGAAGGGCGATTACCCTGATACAGGGGATCGAACCCGGAGTCACTATCCTTGTTGTGGAAAACGTCGAGCGTTTTAAAAAGAGGCCCTCCGGGATATTTTCTCAACACGCGGGTTACCGACTCGTGACTATCGAGAAGATCGTTCCAAAACGTGACGGGAGCGATCGTCTTTCCCCTCGTCGCCTTTTGTCGGCCATAGCCCCGTTTTATCAGACGCTCTATGTAGGCGATGCATGCCGTTTTCTCACCGACCCGGGTCAGAAGGGCAAAACAAAAGGCGTGCGCGAGCTCCAGGAACGATTTGGAAAGAGTGTCCGTTTCCTCAGGGGATTGTTCTACCAGCCGAAGGTAGGCAGGGGAGAGGAGTACCTCTCGCAGGAAGAGTTGAAAGTCGTACAGGTAGCGCGTACTTGTCTTCCCTCCGGACTTACTCCGGAAGCGATCGGGGTCGGCGGCGAGAGAAAGGGCCATGACCGCCTTATTGATACTGCGGATGACGAACACATCGTGGCACCCCTTGGCGTGTTTATAGAAGGTACGCAACTCCGGCATCACCTTTTTTCGGATTTCCCCGGCTATTCCTTCCGCCTCTTTATCGACGAGTATGTTGATGTGGAGAAGGGGATCTTCTTCTGCGGAGACGCTGACAATTTCATCAAAATCGCTGACGAGTTTGATGTGACGGAGGAGATTTCGATTAAAAAAAGGCTGTCCGTTGTCTTTTTTGATGTAAAAGAGTTCATACTTTCCATCCCTTTTGACCGTTTCGAGATCTTTGAGACCGAGTCGTTCGATGTTGACCGTTGTCTCTTCTCCTCCCCACTCTTTTTCCCATTCTTCCTCCGATTCCAAAACTTCTCTGAATCGTTTGACGATCTTATCTACGTAGAATTTTTTTAAATCGTTATACTCTCGTATATCGTGAATTTTCCCCTCTTTGTAGGTGTGTTGGAAGAGGGTCGTATACTTGTCGAGCTTATCGGCGGCCTCTCCCGCCAAAACCATGATCGCCTTGACTCCCCGTCGCATTTCCGGATTTTTGAGATGCTCTTTGCCTTGTCCGTATACGTTGCGCAAATACTTGTGGATGGTTTTGAACGATCCTCTAACGGTATCCAGAGCGCGCTGTCTGCTCGCCTGTTCCATGAATCGCAACCGTTGCAGATCCTCCTTGACACTGCGTTGCGCAAACGCGTCGTAATCGGACTCGATGTCGACCTCTGCGATACCGGAAAGATTGTTGACCGCATCCAGGACGGACATGGTATCCGTTTCGCTCTCTTTGCCCATAATTTACCCCCTTGAAATTACCCTAAGATCAAGGTAATTATAGTACTACCTCATTATGTTAATTGATTCGTTTTATATCAATACAATTGTACAATACATTGCCTTTTAATTGCTTGTATATGTATCCGGTGTCGAACGGGTGAGACATGTTTCCTCTTTCGAGGAAGGTTCTTTGGAGCGATATACAGTTATAAAGAATAATAGATCAATGACTTAAGCAGATATCTCGAGAAGATCATTCGTGTGATTGAAGGGTAACACCGACACCTCCGGGGAGAGGTGAAGAACATTTCCCCCCTCTTTGCTTAAGGGGGAGGATTCGGGGTGTCGGATGTCGATCCTCCGGCTTCCGTTTCGATAACCGTTTTTTCTTGTCTTCTCCTTTCCGGATCGCATAAGATCACATCTTCGGGATAGGTAGGATGGACAAAAAATTCATTTTCATTACGGGGGGCGTCGTCTCCTCCCTAGGCAAGGGGCTTCTCTCGGCATCGATAGGTATGTTGCTGGAAAGCAGGGGGATGAAGATTGCGATGTTGAAGTTTGATCCCTACCTGAATGTCGATCCCGGAACGATGAACCCCTTCCAACACGGTGAGGTCTACGTTACCGATGACGGTTCGGAGACCGATCTCGATTTGGGGCATTATTACCGATTTACGAACTCTCCCCTCTCCGCCCTCTCCAATACGACCTCGGGACGGATCTATGATCGGATATTGGTCCGAGAGAGGCGGGGTGATTACTTGGGCAACACGGTGCAGGTCATTCCGCACGTTACCGATGAGATCAAAGCAATGATCGAGCAATGTGCCGAGCAGGAGAAGGGGATTGCCGTTACCCTTGTCGAGATCGGCGGTACGGCGGGGGATATCGAGTCGCAACCCTTTATGGAAGCGATCCGTCAGTTTCGGTTACAACACCCGAATGATTGTCTGAACGTCCACCTCTCCTATGTGCCTTATATTGAGGCTGCGGGCGAGGTAAAGACGAAGCCGACGCAACATTCGGTGCAAATGCTCAGGAGTATCGGTATCGTTCCGGATCTGATCTTGTGTCGTGCTACCGATCCTCTCAGTGCCTCGGTTAAGGACAAGATTTCTCTGTTCTGCAGTGTCCCGAAAGAGTGTGTACTCGACATTCCGGATGTTCGACACTCGATCTATGAGCTTCCCGTGAGCCTCCACGCAAAGGGGATGGATAGGCAACTCTGCTCCCTTTTGGGCCTGCCCCATGCCTCGTGTGATATGACCGAGTGGAACGCCTTTGTCGAGAGGGGTAAGGCCCTTAAAGAGACGGTTACGATCGGTTTGGTCGGGAAGTACCTGGCTCACCGAGACGCCTACAAATCGGTGTGTGAAGCACTCGTGCATGCGGGGGTGACGTCGGGAGTACGTGTTGTCATTCGCGGAATCGAGTCGGATGGGATTGAGAAGGAGGTCGATCCGGACGGTTATGACGGATATCTGGTTCCCGGAGGGTTCGGAGACAGGGGATGGGAGGGGAAAATCGCAGTCGCTACCCTATGTCGCAACCGGAAGATTCCCTATTTCGGCATTTGTTTGGGGATGCAGGTGCTCGTCGTCGAATTTGCCCGTTCCGTTCTCGGACTCGAGAAGGCCGATTCTACGGAGATGAATGCGGATACTCCCGATCCCGTGATCTCCCTTCTTTCGGAGCAGGAGCCGATCACGATGGTCGGAGGGACGATGCGCCTCGGAGCATATCCTTGCCTCCTTGCCCCTTCATCGAAAGCGCACCGGGCTTATCGGGACGGAGAGATATCGGAGAGGCACAGACATCGCTATGAGTTCAATAATGCCTATAAAGAGGTGTGCGAACAGTCCGGCCTTGTCGTAACCGGTACGTATCCGAAAGAGAACTTGGTGGAGATTGTGGAGCTACGGGATCACCCTTGGATGATCGGGGTGCAGTTCCACCCGGAGTTTCGTTCCAAGCCTATTGCGGCTCACCCCCTTTTCGTCGGATTTATCGAGGCGGCGATGGAGTACGAGGATGTCGGAGCGATCGGGTAGGATTCTTGCCGTAGATTACGGAGTGCGAAGAATCGGGCTCGCCCTGTCCGATCCCGGAAAGACCGTCGGCTTTCCCCTCACGACAATACGGGCCGGCAAGGATATGCGGGAGACCGTCCGTTTGCTCTCGGAGGCCGTGCGGGACTATACGATCGAGACAATCGTCATCGGTTTGCCCCTACACCTTTCCGGGAAGGAGAGCGAGCTGTCCGAGATCGTCCGGAGCTTTGCCGGCACGTTGGCGGAGGCGTATTCCGCCCCACTTCTTTTTTGGGACGAAAGGCTGACTTCCAAACAGGCCGAGCGTCTCTTGATCGAGGGGGGGGTGAAGAGGAAAAAGAGGGGACGATATGTCGACAATATCAGCGCCTCTCTCATTTTGCAGAGCTATCTCGACTCCCCCCGACCCCCTTGCTGATCCTTATCCTTTGTGTAGCCCCCTCCTTTTCCGGAATGAGCCGTGTCCGCACACGCTCGACGACTTTGCAAAGCGGACGGGACGATTTCTTACCCGATCATACTTCACCTCGATCGTCAAACAAGGGTAGCCGTGTTGATTGTCTCCGTCCCGTTCCGAGTCGGGATCTCCTATCGTAACGGCCACCTCCTCATTTTCCCATCTCTCTTCTCGATCACTCTTTTTCAGAGGAGAAAACCTCTTGTGTTCGGCATAAAAGGGATGTATGGCCGATAGAACGGGAAGAGGCTCTTTTTCGAACCCCTCCACGTAGAAGTCGACTTCCGCACCGATCAGATGTTTGGAACGGGGATTACGATTCTTCGATACGTACGCATTGTGTTTCGCACACCTGTGTCCCGAGGTAACAATCACCCGCTTTCCCGTTTTTTCCTGGACGAAGTTGAGTAGATCGATGAGGATCGGATAGACGAACTCCTTCCCTTCTCGGATAGGAAGGCTATGTTCCCGGAGGCCTCGGCAATCGGCGAGATAGATCTCCTTTCCCCTCTCTCCGGACGGAATCCGGAGGAAGGGGTGCGAGGGGGATCCCTTGCACCGGAAGAACTCCTTCGTAATGCGGGGCGAAGAACCGATATATTTTTCATCCCATGGGTAGCGCCTATCCCTTTCCGGTGAGGGGAGGGGATCGGAAACAGTGAAGAAGTATTCGCCCTTTTTCCGCCTTACGGGATCGACCACCGTGTTGGCTTTTCTCTCCTTTTTCCGTTCCGTCCGTTGCAACCCCGAACAGCCCGTGACGAGGAGGGCAAAGGTCGGTGCGAAGAGGAGGAATCGAAATCTATCGGTCATACCATCGTGAGCCGGCCATACGCCCGTGCTCTTTTGTCCCGTCCGGGGCGGAGGTGTCATCCGACTTCCGCCACGCCCCGGTGACCTGCCGATCACGCACGGGGATGTTCACGGTACTCATACTAAGGGATCGAAGGATGAAACGGTAGAAAAGAGTGTATGGCAGGGAAGGGGGTGTTACCCGACGATCCGGATTGTCGCCGTGTATCCGAGGTACGATACGGCTACGAACGGGTGCAAAGGGAGGGGGCAAGGAAAACGGCCGATGTGTAGGGGCCGAAACGATTCGTGACGGGTTCGTCTGCCGTCGAAATAAGGAGTTGCCACCCCTCCCTCTCCTGTTTGTCCGGTAACGAAACGACGTTTTTCGTCGGGTTGAACAAGATGAAGAGACGCCCTTCAAGGTTCATACCGAGATATCCCTCTCCTTCCCACGTCACCTTGTCGACAAATCTCTCTTGCCTCAGCTCGGGCCGGGCTTTCCGGATCCGGATTAACCGCTTGATGAAATCGGATAGAAAGGGGGGGCGGTCCCAGAGAAACCGGTTCAACGCGTTGTCATGGCAATAGGCATTGTTATTGCCGAAACGGGTATGTCCGTACTCATCACCCATCAAGAGCATCGGCACACCTTGCGATACGAAAAGGGCCAAGAGAAAGTTGCGCATCTGTCGATGACGGAGTTTACCGATCTCGGGATCGTCCGTTTCTCCCTCCGTTCCGTAGTTGCAACTCGTATTGTGATCGCTTCCGTCCCGGTTATCCTCTCCGTTTGCCATGTTTCTCTTGGATTCGTAGGAGACGAGGTCGCACAACGTAAATCCGTCATGGGCCGTGATGAAGTTGATACCGAACAGGGGGGAACCTTTCTCTCCGTAGAGATCGGGTGAGCCGAGCAGTCGACTTTTCATATTTTCCCGAATCTCTTCTCCCTCATCCCCCCGGATGAATGCTCGGACATCATCTCGAAATCTATCGTTCCATGTGGCAAATCGCCAAGAGGGAAAGGTGGCTACCTGATAGAGCCCTCCGGGGTCCCACGCCTCCGCAATCAACTTGGCCGGTGCGAGTACCGGATCTTTCGTGATCTCCGCGATCAAGGGGGGGGCATCCATAGGGCTTCCCGTTTCGTTTCG
>JAPOVA010000039.1:0-34363 GCA_026708385.1 Simkaniaceae bacterium
AGCGAACCGGTACTAGATGTCCTCGTAAATCAAGCCGGGCGTCTCGCACTCGATCAATTCCTCATCTGCCGGTGCAATCGTTTCTGTGCCCAACAAAATATGAGGGTTGACCAGGATCTTTGTCGTTGGCGGATGGATAAACTCGATCGTCATCTTAATCCTCGCCGGTATGTCGGAGTTCTTCAGAGGCCGATCGGTATTTTCGTGGTACAGACAGGGTAAAACAAGCGGTTTTCCCGTCCGGGGGGGAGAGGAAGCGGCCTCCTGTCGTGCACGGGCAAGCACCCTGCCGAACACCTTACTATCCATACGGAAAAGCTTCATTCCCCTTGCTTGCGTCTTCGTCTCCCGTAACTCAACGTGCCGGATGGAATCGGTGAGAAGGAGGATAATTTCTCTCTCCGTCTCGTTAAAGGTTTCGGGGGTAAAATAGTATTCCCTTCCTCCGATCGAAACCGTCTCTCGATGGCGTATCCCCTCAAAAAAAGCGATCGGATCCGGAATCGCCAGAGGTTTCGAACGGGAGGCCGGTTTGACCACGATGCGTACGATCGGATCATGATCATTCGAGTCCGTCCGGGGCGGGAAGTGGTAGATAAGGGAAAAGGTCGCCTCTTCCGGCTTCCTCTCCTTCGCGGGACGAAAGAAGGGAGAATCGGACAAAATGGTTGCCGCATCGGTGTACTCGGCCAGTACCTCTTTTTGATACTCCTCATCCCTTCTCTGTTCTTCCTTCGTTTCCGCCTCCTTTACCGCTTCCAAAAGCTTTTCCTTCGCCTCATCATCAAATCCCTTCTCGTCGGTTAACCGGCTTAAGTTCGTCTCCTTGGAGTAGTTTACGAGAATTTCATCGAGATAGACCTCCATGTAACAGACCAACGCGGCCAGATGTTGACAATCATATCGGGAAGAACAACTACAGGAGGAATCGATTGCTTCGTTTTCTTTCCTATCTATTTCGATCTCACTAGCATAGGTATTCTCATACTGCCCCATGATTCGGGCGCTTACCCTAAGGGTCGTCGCATCCAGATGGAGAATCTTTGCCGTAATCACCTTATTTTCCGCGAAGAGCTCTTTGCCGTCTTTCAATATGTTTGAAGCAAAGTCCTGCTTTATTTTTCTTAGGTTTAGCATTCCCTATTTATTACCCCTTTTCCGTGCGTGCTCGCCGTCTATCCTGATCTTATCTGCCGACTTGTACATGTTTTGTGCGCTATGCGCAATCTTTTTTTTACACTATTCAAACCACACTATTACCCCGGAAAGCGAGCCTTGTATAGGAAGATCGAAGTGGCTTGTGCTACGTTCAGAGAAGTAATTTCTCCGAACAGAGGTATGGTCACAACCTTATCCGCCATGTTACGCAGAAGGGGTCGTATCCCCTTCCCTTCCCTACCTACGATCAGGACGGTCCTTTCGGAAAAAGAGAAAGCATTGAGCGGAACGGCCTCCCCCGTGACATCGGCAACGACTGCTTCGAAACCGACCTTCCGGAGACGCCTCACCGCCTCCCCCGTATTCGAAACGGAGAAAAGAGGAACGAGTTCCGACGCGCCCGTACTCGCCTTGGCGGTAACCGGTGTAACGGGAGCCGTCCGGTTTTTCGAGAAAATAACCCCGTCGACGGAAAAACACTCGGCCACACGCAGGAGAGCACCGAAATTTCTGGGATCGGTGATCTCGTCGCATAATACGAAAAGTTTCCCTTCCGATCCTCCCTCTCGGACTTCTGCAAGGAGGGTTGCCATTGTGCCGTAGGTGCGTGCGCGTAGGGAAGCGATGATTCCTTGATGTCCCGCCGATGATGCCATCGAGGTGAGTGTGTCCTTATCGGTGCGCGTAACGGGAATGCAGGCCGCCTTTGCCCTTTCGATGATGGAAGGGGGGAGCGACCTTTTCTTTTTGTGGGTGACGAAGAGTTCGAGAACGCGGTTCGGGTCTTTTTTCAATACCTCTTCCACACATCGCCTTCCCATGATCATGACTTTTTTTTTCATCACAAACCCCCGCTACCGGGGGGAGATTCTAATGGAGGCCCCCCCCACTTTTCAATAAAAAGCTTTCGAACGTAGGCAAAAGTCCGGTATGATCGAGGGAGGTTCGAACAAGAGGCCTCCCTTCCATATGAAACAGTCGACTCTGCTCGCACTGCTACTCTCTTTCTCCGCACTTTTTGCCGATTCCCCTGCCGATTCGGGGGCCGTTTCCGGTTTGCAACCCGATCCCAGGAGATTGACGGTCACCCCCTCTTCACTCCCTAAGAAGGAGGAAGATCCTTTTGCGAAGAGGGATCCGCACTTCGTTCTAAATGGTGAATGGTTGTTGTGGACTATCCAAGAAGGGATGCTCGACTATGCCGTACGCCCTCCGGATCCGTCCGGTCCGCTCGGACGCGCGCGCATTGCACGGACGGGGTTCGATTGGGATCCCGGATACAGACTCTCTTTCGGATACTATAGGGCGCAGAGTTTTTGGGAGATGCTCGGCTCCTACACGTTCCTGCGCGTTCGAGGAGATTCCGCCACCGTCGACAGTAGTAGTTCCGTGCGATTCGGTTATCATCACACCGATCTTCTCGGTAGTTGCATCTTTTACCCTTCCGTGGAGACCCGTCTTAAACTGAGTTTGTCCGGAGGTCCGGAATTTGCCTTTATGAATCAGCAACACTACGTCGGAGGAGGGTTACCTTCCGAAGATCGGAAGAGGAGTTGGCGTTACTGGGGAGGAGGTTTTCGGGCAGGGACGGGATTCGAGTGGTATTGGGGTCACGGCCTCTACGTTTCGGGGCTCTTTTCTACGGGCTTGGTCATCGGGCATTACCGGAATATCTCTCGGCAACAATCTCCTACCCTCTCCGTTGAGTACGATGATTATAGGGTAGCTCATAGCTTGCGCTTCCTCGTAGGTCCCTCTTTTCGGAAGAATGCGGGTATGATCGCCTTCGCCCTCTCCGCGGGATATGAGATGACCCTTTGGGGTAATCTGCAGGAAGTACGTCCCTTTGAGGACTCGAAGGAGAAGAGGGAGGCTCCCCTCCCGCAAAACAGAGGGCTCCTCCTGATGCACGGCCTCTCCTTGCGTGCCACCTTGGCCTTCTAAGAGAGGAGCGTTGCAAAATCCACGTACTTCCCCGTTACGTCGATCGCCTCTCGAATTTTGCCCGTCTCCTCTTTCCGGATCTTTGTCGTGTACGAGGTAATCATCTCCATCGCCTGATAACTACCCAAAGGGGCGTAAAGGGTGGGAATGTCGGCCTTACGGAGTGCCTCGATCATGGCCCTCTTGGGCGGTATCGATCCGACCAGGATCAGTCCCGCCTCCAAATCTCCGAGCGGATCGGCTATCTTCATGTCCCACGATTTGGTCAAAACGGCTAAAATCACATCCTCTCTGTCGGCAGGGGTAATCACGAGTTGGTTGGGGATGATCCTATCTCGAAAGGTGTCGAGCGGGGTGGCAACGAGTCTGGTATGACGAAAGGTTCTGAGCCCGTGCCCTTTTCCGGCAAGAAGGGTACGTTGAAATAGGGAGACGAAATCCTGCATCGAGGGTTGTGTCAGTACGGGAACGAAGGGAATACATCCCAAAAGAGGAATGTTCCATCTTTCCAAAGCTTTCTTCATGTAGCGGAACACCATCTCTCTCTTATTTTCGATCACCTTGTTCAAGATGATGCCTGCAATCCTTACGTTGTGCGCATCACAGAGCGCTTTATTCAGAGCAAGGATATCAAACGAAGAGCCGATTCCCCCCGATGCTATGAGAACCATGGGAAGGGAGAGCATGGAGGCTATTCGGGCATTGCTGAAATTGACGATGGAGCCGACTCCCACATGCCCCGTCCCCTCCACGACCAGAAAATCATTTTGCTCCCGCATCAATCTAAACGCTTCGACGATTTTCTTACCGATAGACTCCTCCGTTATCTTTCCGTCAAGGTAATCTTTCGTAAACCCCCCGGGCAATAGCACGGGACTCATACGGACCGATTCATCTTGAAGTCGAAAATAATTTTTACATAGCAACACATCCTTGTCCACGTGTACGTCGTTACCCATATCTACGTGCTCCTGACCGATCGGCTTGAGAAAACCTACTCTCTTATACCTCTTGGCAAGGCCTGCCAACAGTCCCAAGGAGGTCGTTGTTTTTCCTACGTGTTGTCCCGTTGCGGCGATAAAGAGGCCTTGTTCTTTCATGAGAAAAGCATTATAATGGATTGATTTTTGCGATATTCGACCGTATAATAAGCAACATGATGCGGAAAGCTACGAAAAAATATTTATGGATTACCACCATATCCGTCACTTTGAGCGCCATCGCGACCGCCCTTTTTTTTATTGTCCATACTACCTTTGATGATCTTTTTCGAAAAATACCTCCTTCCGGCCGATCGTATACCGTTACCGGAACGACCCCCCCCCCTGCAGAGGGGTGGATCACCTTTCAACCGGAAAAGGAGACCTTCGTCCTTGCCACCCCCGGCGTACCCGAATGCATCGTCAGGGAGCTTCCCCTCCCGCGTAAGCAAAAAACCCTTCTTAAAGAATTTCGTTCTTCCGACGGTGCCATCACCGCTTCGATCAGCTACGTCGTTCTCCCAAGCCTGCTACGCGGGTTGCACGGCGACGCCGTCCTTAAGGTGGCAATGAAGATCGTATTGCGCCAACACAGAGACTCCGTCTTGATCGGGCAAGGGAAAAATCTCTTTAAATCCTTGCCCGCGCTCGACTACGAATACTATTTTGCCGACCGAGAGGTGATGGGTACCTTGATCCTGGCCCGGGACAGAATATACGGGTTAGAGGTGAACTACCCTACTTCGGAGCGGAAAAAAGCTTCCGAGACATTCCGTCGATTCATCGATTCATTTGAACCGGAGCTATCTTGAACTCGTTTGCGACACCTCTCTATCTCTCCGGCCGCTTCGGGAGATGTTGAGGCGAAATGTTCTCGTAAAAAGTCGAGAAATGCCTCCGCATTTTCGCTCTCCCCGATCATTTTTACCTCTTGCCTATCATAGGTGAGATGTTTCGTGCGGGGACGTGCGTCGATCATCAATCGTTTGACACGGTCTATCGTTGCCGGCTCTCGTTCGAGCGGGGTGCCTTCATACCCGAGTACGGCCATCTTATCGCTACTGCAGAGGTAGTAATCTTTACGCGGATCCCGTGTTACTCCTCCTTTATCCATCTCCCTTTTGATATGGCCGGCATCGTGGTGATCGAGTAAGACCATCTCGTAGGAGTCCTCTTCGCTTGATCCGTCATCGGGGCGTGTTCTGATCAACAAGAAGTAGTACGCCCCCTTTATTTTGTCGTCCCCTTGTTCACCTTCCTCGCTGATACGGGAGAAATTAGGGGAGCAAAAAAGGCCCCCCTTACTTATATATGTTTTAAGCGGTGTATAAGAATCGATGTCGGTGTAGGGTTTTTCTGCAGTCGGAAAAGGTAAGGGAACGGCGGGGGTGAATGCTTCACTATTTTCCGATACGAAGCATTCCGTTTCTCGCTCCGTCTCCCTTTCGCTTTCGGCTTCGGCAACCGCCATACGCCGGGTACATCCGCTATCGCACAGGTACCGGCTCCGCATCCATTCCCTCTTGACCTTTTTGTTCATCGACTCTTCCAACTTCTCCATATCATACATCGATCTAAGGATATAAGAGCCGTATATTGAGCTGAGGGTATAAGAAGAGGAGATGCATGATCGTAACTTGGTGAGCATCGCCATCCTTTTGCGATTGATCACCTCTTCGGCGGTACATACCTCTTGCGCTACCCGAAGTTTGCGTACGGGATGAACGAAGGCCGTTTCACAGAAAAGCGGCTTCAACATGCGGAAGAGTTGTCCTCGGATTGTCCGTGACAAATGTCGTGTACCCTCCAAGAAGAGTGTTTCTATTTCGGCGAGCCATTCTCTTTCGAGAACGTCGAGTGCCTCGTTCCCCTGTCGTTCCGCCTCTTTACGTACGAGATGAACGAAGAGGTCCTTGAAGGAAAGGGCCTCCCTCGCATCGATTCCGAGCGTCTTTTTGACCTCTTTCATATCCTCGTTCGCCAGAATGAATGAAGCACTCATACCCGAACGCAATCCCCTCAATCTGCCGACACCTTGAAGGAAGAAATTTTTCCCCGTATGACGACCCACCGTTACGAGCGCTCGTGAATTGTCGGCAAGATCAATGTCGAGTCCGATCGCCGCATCCTGACCGTAAAAAGTGAACACCCTATCCTTTTCCATCGGGCAGAGTTCGCGGAGTACGGGCTTGTCGGCATATCTCTTCAGGATGAGGCGACGCCCCGTCTCCTTCTCCATATACTCCACACCGTCGATGGGGGGGTTGCGTTTGTCGGTTCTCTCGAGAATGGCCCTTGCTATCTCCTCTCCGGAAGAGATATCGCGAAGATATCCCGCCACATCGATGAGGACATTGTGCCCCTCCCCGTATTTTGAGAAGAGTTCGTCTACCAAGTCGATCCCCTTTGCATCGGAAACGGCATAGACCCTATCTTGCGCATCTCTCCATAGGGGAATCAGGTTGGCGAAACTTGCCGTTTCGTCAAACCGGAGTGGTAATGCATCCGGCATATTTCTCGTAAGAGTTCCGGAAGCACCTTGGAACGAACCGAACCGATCAACGAGAAGTTGCGGATAGCTCGTCAATGTTTCGGGGGAATACCGGAACTTCGGTAAGATGAAAGCGGATGTAAAGACCAAACGGTGTAGCGAATTGTCGTTGATCGTCCGTAGAAGGGTTGCCTTTTCCTGTCCGTTCATATTCGGATTGGGGTAAGTGTGTCCCGTAAATCGTTGCAACGCTGCGTAAATAGGATTAAACGGTAGCTCGGATTCCTTTTCCCGGAGGGAGAGAGCACGTACCTCTTCCAAAAATGCCTCCAAATCCTCTTGCGTGAAACGGTTTCTGAGATTTGCTTGAACGGTACAGTTGAGAACAAGCCCCACGGAGGAGAACTGCGCTTCCGGGACTCGCACGCCGTACTTGGCCGGATAGGCAATGCGTTTCTCTCCGAGTACGTAACGTTCATTCCATCGCATGGATAAACTTGCGGGAAGGTGTGCGGTCAATTGTTCACGCAATACGGCAAAACGTTTGAGTGCGGCAGGTGTCAGTGTTTTGAAGTAGGGATCGCAGAGCATTTCGTCATACCCTCCGAGCAGACTTTTCTCGGCACCTTCGCGATATTCTTCGGGCACCTCCAATCGGTCGAGAACCCGTTTCACCAACAGGGGCAGGAGTTCTTCCCGGTATACCTCCGCACTTAAAGGCTTTCCCTCCTTCCCGTTTGTTAAAAAATCCGGAGAAAATTGTTGCAGTACCTCGTCGGAAAGGAGCAGTTCGTAGATTGTCGTCGCATCCTCAATATAGTCATCGGTGAGAGCACATTTATCACCGAATGCGTAATCGTAGGAAAAGCCGACGTAAAGTGCTTCGGATGACTCATCCATGAAGTTGGAAGCTCGGGCCAGCAATACCCGAATCCGGTCCATCTCTTCCATGTGCTCCTGCGAAAGGGCTCTGTCGGTCCCCTCTCTCGCGATCGCCTCCTTATGCATCAACACGGAGATCCCGTGCAGGGTACCTACGGAGAGAAGTACTGCCTTTCCTTCGTTGCGCGCCTCTTCAAGACGTAGCCTGAGTGTTCGCAGTTTGGATACGTCGTGGAGATCCTCTCGTGCAAACCGGATCACTCTGATCGATTGATCGAACGCTTTGCCCAGGATATGACTCATCTGTTTCCGTGTCTCCTCCAAAAGAGCTTGAGGGACGGTCAGCATGGTCAACCTGTCGGGAGAGGTCGTGAGTGCGATCCAAAGGGGGATGGCTACCTTTGATTTACCGAAACCCGTGCGCGCCTCTTCCAACAGAGAGGGGGGAAGGGTGCCGGCGGAGGAGGGAGGGACGAGACGACGTAAAAAGGTCACTTGCTCCCGTCTCAGGTGTAACCCCATAACGTGTTCGAATACGAGAAGTGCCCTCTCCTCATGCGGCACATAGGACGGTTCGTGTCGTAAAATCGATGCCGCCTCCTCAAGCCGACCCGCATGCAATGCTTCCCTCGCTTTCGTCAAACGACGCTTCTCGTTTTCCAGAAGAAGGTACTCCCCGATTCTCTCCTTCAACCTCCGGATCTCATCCGATGTCAACGAGGGGTTACTCCGCCGTATGCGTTCGTCGTCTCCCCTGCCGAAAGCGATGATCAATTCATCCAAAGAAAGGGGGACGAGTATGTTGCCCCGTACATAACCCTGCATCTCCTCGGGATAGGTAGAGCTGAGGGCCATGATGTTCCCCCTCTCTTCATCCGAACGGTACTGCTTATCGGCGATTCTTCGTCCGATCTCTCCCTTCAGTTCGTCTGCTCGCTCGGGTAGGACGGTGAAGATTTCCTGCGCTCGGAGATCACGAGCCCGCTCTTCTATTGCCTCGGCCCCTCTGATCAACCTCCCCACCTCTTCATGTAAGCAAGGTTCGCTTCGGGAATCCTCCTCACACTCCTTTCGGAGGTGTTCTCTGATTTCCGATGCGATTCTCCGTTCCTCGCTCTTGTCCGAGAGGGTCATGTGCATTCCCGGTAAACCTTCGGCGAGAGGGGGGCGGTGTAAGCCGAATTCGACCTCTTGTCCTTGTGGAGGAGAGCCCTTCTCCTCCGTGCCGGAAGGGGCTTTGAGGAAGGGACTTGCCGGATCCGCCTCTTCCTCGCGGTGTGGTCGCGGCTCGATGAGAGAAATCCATAGTCGGATCACGACACACTTGACAAGGGCAACGATCAACCGGACCCACCATAGTCTGTGTGTGGGTTTACATCGCTCCCACATGTGACTAAACATGGTCAACCTTTGGGCACCGGAGCACTTCTTGATGGATTCCACGGTAGGAAATCGATCCGGATTACGTGATACGGCCTCCAGGATCGTTGCGGCCGTACGGATACCCCCCTTCGCGTGGGCGGAACTTCCGGCGAGAAAGGCAATCTCTTTCCGCATCGCATCCTCCTTGGAGGCGTGACGGGCAACAGCGTAGTAACTCAAGAATTCGGAGGCCAAAGCAGAGGGCCGGAGTGCGTTGGTAGTCTTCGGAGGTCCGCTCGGATTCTTCAAATTCAGATCACGTACCCCTTCCCCCGTGCTCATCGATTCTTTTTCGGCCACCACGAATACGTCGACGATATCCTCCGTCAACCGGTCGATCCACGTTTTGCGTGTCCATTGCTCGGCAGAAGCTCTTTCCTCGGCCGTCAGGATAAGGGGGAAAACATTGTTCGCCTGCATATGGTAGCTACGTAGATCCCGTGTCAAAAGGCGTATCACCCTCTCTTTCTCGGTACGGTCGATGAAGGAGGCGGTAGCGGGATCGTCGAGGATGAGGAGGATGATTCGGATTCTCAACGCTACGCTCTGCGGATTCCGGTCACGTGGAAAAGGTCGATTCTCCAGAGCAATCATCGCTATTTTGTGTGCGATACCTCGGGACGGGTCTTTCGGAACGGGCACTCCGTCGATAGCGTCATACAACAATCGGGCCGCCTCTCTATTCAGAGGATAGGCGTTCCCTTTGAGCAAAGTAAGTAATCGGTCGGCTCTTGCAAAATTTCTAACCCGTAAGGCCAACAGGAGGGCGTAGGTAATTTCCTCGGGTCGTACGTTCGACGGATCGATCTCTCCCTTTTCGTCTAAGTGATAGACGAAAAGAGAAGAACCCTCCCCCTCGCACTCTACGACGGGGGGGTCGAATAACGATGGGGAGTGATCGAGCACTTTGAGGGGTCTATCCGGTACGTAGACGATACGATCCCCCTCTTCATTCCTTAAGAGAAGGTAGTGGGTAGCCGGTTCGAAGAGAGGGCATGTCGGATCCTCATCCAAAAAGTAGCCGGGATGAGTATCGCTCATCCATCTCCCTCCGATGAGGTTGAAAGAGCACTCTCGATTCCGGTATTCAACCGATACGATTTTCCCTTCCCCGTTTCTCCACAGGAACAGATCCTCCGGTGAGGCGATTCTCGCAAAAAACGCACCTTGTTCTCCGGTATGGGCACTCCCTCGAACGAGAAATTGCCCTGTCGGGCGTCCGCTGTCCAATCTTTCGAAACGGGTACCGTCGTAGGTATAATCGGGCACTCTTTTCCCTTGGCGAAAGAAGAGATAGCGTTTCTTATCGGCGTCGTCGGATTGCAACACGTAGCAATCGAGACGTTTTACATCGAGTATCGGATCTCGCTGTGTCAACGTACATTTTCGGTAGACACCCGCAAAGGGGTAAGTATCGATAACTCGGATTTCGGATCGGGGTGCGACCCGCTTCGGTCTATGCGACGCGTGGAACGCGTACCCGTAGAGGGTGTCGCCCCGCTCTTGCGGATTTTCCGAACAGACAAAGGTGTGCACCTCCGTCAGTAAACGGGTAAACTCCTCACCTTTCGACGTGCGTTCGAAGTAGGTTGCCAGTTGCAGAAGGACACTTCCCGTTTCGTCCGCATATGTTTCGCTCCGTAGCAAGCGACCGGCTCTTTCCACGAAATCGGCATAGGCTTCCCCCTTTGCCTCTTCGTATCCTTCCGTCCTCATAAAATAGGCCAAGGCCAACCCCTCTACGTACAGGAAAAACCGGGTCTGATCGAGCAGGCCTTGGTTGGCGGCCTGTCTTCCCCTCTCCTTTGCGAACGCGATGAGGCGGATCAACTGTCCGGGATCGTGATGCACCGCTCGCAAAAGGAGGTGACATCTCTTGGTTTCACAACGCCCTTCACCCTGTTTTCGCATATGGAAGGTTTGCGTAAGAAGGGCTACGAGGACGCTCCGGAACGAGGGATCTTCCAAGGATTGAGGAAAGCGGTTGAAATGCATGATGATCGTATCGATGGCGAGCGTTTTTTCCGCCGTGCAGTTCCAAAGACCCTCGATTTCTGCCCGAGATAGGGTTCTTCCGTTGACTTCAACAGCTTGACCGTGAAGAAGGTGTGCGTTTTCTCCCGCCTTCTCGTGTTTTTGCAGAAGTTTGGTACGCAATGCTTCCGGCATCTCTTCCGGAAGGGATTCCTCGGGTTGTCTTTTGCTGAGTACCCATCTCAGAGGGTTCACTCCGTCTTCGGTTTGCAGTCCGGGATAGGTAGCGAGGAAGGGGTGCTTATCGACTCGTCCCGAGACCAGACTTTCTTTGAACATGACATGCGACCCGCGATGGAAACTTTTCTGTAACTCGGGTAACAGAGTAGGGTACGCCCTATTCGTACCGTGAAACAGGACGAAGAAGTTGCTCCACAACAGATCGAGACGTTGCAAGTCGCCTAACTGCTCGATTTCTCGTATCCCCGAACCCGCAACGTGCAATCTACCCCACGCCCACATGGTCATGGCGGTGATATCGGTTCCGATATCCCGTCCGCCGAATCCGTTCCTCAGTCGGTACGTACGCCATTCCGTGAACTGCTTCTCGGCTTCGAGGTTATCGGTCAAAGTCTCTCTGAGATACGCTATGTGAGGCGCTTCGATGTCGATTCTCTTATCATGAATCGAGGAGAAAGTGTTGTCGGTAAGGAGCTCTCCCTCCCCTCCCTCGTATCCGGTTAGAGAATCCAAATACCGGGCCGCCTCCATAAACCGAGGGACGATATCGGGATGAGTAGGTCTGAACAAATCCAATCGTGACGACTTGGACACATTTTGCATGCGCATTACGTAAAAATCACAGACGCGCGATCCGTGTTTGTGTTTTTTCAAGATGGGTAACAGACGTTTCAGACGAATCATGTCGACGATAAAGATCAACGCCGCTTCGTTGGGATCGATCCGGCCCTCCCGTTTGTGAAAGTCCTCTCTCACCGCACAAAGAGCGTCGAATAGTTCTTTTCCTTCAGGATTCGTCCAGATAGCGTCTTCGAAAGGAGGTATTTCCGCAAGGGCATATCTGAAAAAGGAGGCTCGTTGCTCTTCGTTCGTATTGCCCTCGTAGTATCGTTGAAGCCTCCGAAGGGGGTCGACCGTGGGTAGTTCCTTTGCAGTCGGTGGTGTTGGTAGGGCCGGTTCTCTACCGATGGATACCGGCTGATCGGCTTCCGGATCTTCAAACGGTTTCGACAGAGGAAAAGGGAGATTCCGTCCGGGCCGCCCCTCTACTGCGCGCCTTTCCTCGGTCATCTCGATCAGTCGTACCTCCTCATGCAATGCGGGGACACGTGTCTTCCGTTCTTTTTCGTATTTTATGATGCGTCGGGAGAGGTGAGCAATAGCCGACTTGACAAGACATCGATCGGCATGGGGATCCTCCGCATATTTTCGCAAGGTGTCGGCGGCGAGAGCGAGGAGAAAAAACTTCGTCTCTCTATCCGGAAGAAGGTCCTCAAGTACCGTCTTGAACCCTGAGAAAACGCAGGAATCCTCGTATTGTGGTTTATATTCCTTTCCGTGGGGTTTACCCTTCCCCCCGGGCCATTCGGGGAGTACCGTGCCGTAGAAATCCTTGCCGGAAGGATTCTCTGCTCCCGATTTTTCCACATCGAGGAGCAATCGCCAGAAGGAGTGCTCCTTGAGTCTGTCCGAGGGGCAAGGGCGCAGAGTTCGCTTAGCAAAAATCCGTTCCCTTCCATGAATATCCCTGTGCGTTCCCCCGTTTCCTCCTCCTCGATCGATCACTTCGGCCGATACCATTCCTCTGCACCATCGGAAGGAGATGAAGACACAATGCCCGGGGGGGGCTCCGGCATACCCGGAGATGACGGTAATCTTTTTTTGTTCTCGGAGAAGTCGTAGGAACCGGATACCGAACATCCGCGAATCGTCCCCGCACAACCTCTTCAATTGCTCTACTTGCAGTGTGTCGGACAGTTCTCTGTCCAGTTTGGTAAGGCTTTGTTCGGAAATCTTCGCCCCTTCCTTCCGCTCTCGCATGTCGCAGATGAACCGGCGTATGTAGGCGATCATCTCTTCGGGGGTGGCAGTGTGGTTCAACAGGCTACCCGTACAATCCCCGTGCACCAAGGCAAACATGGATTGCAAATCGGCGCGTTTCGCCCCCTCTGCGAGGGGCATTTCCTGTCCGGTGTGTCGGGAGAGCTCTTCTTCCGACGGGTCGGATGAGGAGGTCGCGGCAAAGCAACGTCTGTGTACGGCGCCGAACAGGAGAGAAGGAACGTATGTGAATAGTCGAGCAATCTTACCGGCCGTGACGACCATTGCCGATTTTTTTTGAAAGCCTTCATGCAAATCACTCGAACGGCTTCCGGCTCCTCTCAAAGATGTTGTCGCAGGCATACTCGCACGCTTTTTTTAACACAATCGACAAATGGCCCATATTGTATACTAATCAGAACATTATTGTCTCGATTTATATTCGGAAAGTGCGGAATCGCATAGGTAAAATTTGATTCTCCGATCGGATGACCACGTCAAATACGGATGCTTTCCTCTCCTTTCGGGAGAGTAGGGATAAGAAAGATCGGAACACACGGTACGGACCGCAAACGAAAGCAAATAACCTCCCCCCCTCCCCTCGGAACCCGAGAAGGGAAAGAGGGGGTCGAATATATCGTGTTTTTTTTGAGTCGTTTCGGTCGAAACGAAAAAGCATCCGATCCGGATGACGTGCCCGGATGAGGTGCCCCGTCCCCGAATCCGACCCTGTTCAAATATATCTTACGTGCTTTTATTATCCGCTTTGAGACCGCGCAACGGTCGATTCCCTCCCTCCGATTTCCGAGTGCACCGTTCCACGGTTTTGTAGGTGTTGAGCAGACGGTATCGGACGATCCGGCTCGGAGATACACGGATGAAATCCGATCTTGTGTACGATAGTGGTTATCATCTTGCCGGGTGAGACTTACCGACGGAGGGATCGTGCCCCCCTCCAAAAGGGCGCACATGCTCGAAAAGCCGTGACCATCGAGCAGATTCGATCTCGAAGTTCTCCGTGATCGCGTAGGAGTCCGACCCTCCTTGTCTACTCTCGGGTGTTCGCCGGATACCGTGCTACCCGAGACGTGACGTGCACATCTTTGAAGAAACGATGGCGAACGGAAGGGCCTATCTTTGTCACCGACTGCCACGGTAAATACAGACGGAACAGGAAACGTGTCCGCACACCCTTTCGAATACCCTTCCGAAACTCACTCCCGCTCCCATGACAAGGAGATCGTGTCCCCCCTGCTCTACTACGTCGATGATCGCTCCCTCTATCGATCGGGCTCGAATCGTCCGTAACCGGACGGTGATACCGAATTCTCTTGCGATCGCTTCGGCTCTCTTCAAAACCGCTTCTCCCACCTCTTCCGACGCATAGGAAGAGGTCAACGATAGGGAAAAAGGAACCTCGATCACGTATAGAGCAGTCACCTCCGCACCGTGCCTTTTTGCAATCTCGCACGCCATCTGCACCGTCAATGTCTCCTTGCCACCCCGCGTGGGCACCAAAATGTGCCGGTAGGCCGCTCTCGTATATTCCGGGATCGGGATATTTTCGATCTTTACCCTGCTCATGGGGTGTAGCTCTTGGTTTTTCCGATAGAATAGGTACAGGGCAAGGCCGACCCCCATCCATATGATGCCGAGATAGCGACCCTCCGGTTTCGAAATCACGACCAGTGTCCACGCTCCGAAAGTTACGATACCGCCGATGATGGCCGTAAGGGGGAGAAGTTTCCCCCTCACCCGGATATTCCCGGGAGAGGTAAAGGATCGCACCGTACCTCTGCTACGAATACGAAGCATGACCAGGGAAAGATGGGTCATAAAAAAGGCAAGCATGGCACCGAAATTGTAGAGATCGGCAAGAAAAGAGAGCTTACCCCGACTCGCGAGAACGATGCAGATTGCTAAAAGGGAAAAGAGGGCCAAGGTAATATAGGGGGTTCCGAATGTGGGATGCATCCGGTAAAAGCACCGGGGGATTTGGTAGTTTTCTCCCATCTTGCAGGCTAACCGGGAGGCACCGATCAAACCGGCATTCGAAGCGACGAATAAGATGACCGCTCCCAAGATACCTACCCAAGGCCCCAATACCTTTCCCCCGAAAGGGAGGGCACTTACGATACCCGCGATGGGGTTTTCGGCATACGTCGTACCGAGAACCTCCGGTGTGACGGCGGCCAGGGCAATGACCGAAGTTCCCAAGTAGACGATCAGCAGAATACCCATCGCCAATAAGATCGCCCTCGGTACCGTCCGAGCCGGTTTCTTCACTTCACCGCTGAGTTGCGCCATCGATTCGATTCCCGTATAGGCGACCATCGCCATGGTCGTTCCCTTCCAAAATTCCCTCCATGAAGGAGACCAAGGAGAATGCGGAACGTTGATACGCATTTTCGCAAACAGATCGGATCCTCGCACGAGACAGAATGCACCGATCAAGATGATGGCAAACTGTGTGCAGAGCGTGAAGATCGTAAGCAATCGACTCATCTTCGCCGACCCCTTTGTCCCGCGCAGGTTGATCACGAAGAGAAAGGCGATCAGACATACGGTACACCCGAGTTTCCATTCCGTTTTCTTTAGAGAGGCGAGAAAAAAGGAGAGATAAGGGGCAACGGAACAGGAAGAAATCGCGATCGTGACGATAAAGTCCAAGAGGAGTGCCCAACCCGCGACGAACGAAACCAGATCATTGAACGCACGGCGCGTGTAGGTGAGCGAACCACCCGTTTCCTTCACCATGGAGGAAAGCTCCGCATAAGAAAAGGCAGTACAGGCAAAGACCATCCCGGCGAGCAACAAGGAGAGGGGCGCGGCTCCCAGAGAGAACATGACCGTGATCCCCAGTGCATAGTAGATCGATGACCCCAAATCACCATATCCTACGGCAAAGAGATCGCCCAAGGAGAGCACTCTCTTGAGAGAACCTCGATCAATTTGACTACGTGATGGCCTTTTTTCCGTCTCTCTCATCCCTTACCTCTATGATCGCACCTCTTCGGGCAAGGAGAAAAAGACCTCTTCTTTTACATACTCCACCTCCTCCGTTTCCGTAACACCCAAGAGGCGTAATCTTTCAATGCACCTCCTCGTGGCGCTCTCCGGTGTAGAGGCGCCGGAGGTAAGGCCGATCGTTTGCACCCCTTGCAACCAAGCGGGGTCGATATCATCCGGTGCATTGACGAGGTAGGAAGGAATGCCACGCCTTATGGCCGTTTCCCGTAGCCTATTGGAGTTGGAACTCATCTTATCTCCAACGACAAATACGACATCGACCCTGTCCGTGATCTTTCGCAACGCCATCTGCCTGTTGGTCGTCGCGTAGCAAATCGAAGAGGCAGGCAGAGTTTCGATGGCCGGATACTTAACTCGCAAAGCGTCGACGATTTCCTTCACATCATCCAAACTCAATGTGGTCTGTGTAAGGTAAAAGAGCTTTTGCTTTTGAGAAAATCGGAGAGTTTCGACATCCTCCACCTTCTCGACGATCGTCGTAGAGGAAGGAGCTTGGCCGAAGGTACCGATCGCTTCTACGTGACTCCTGTGGGCAATCAGGATAATCCGGTATCCCTTTGCGGCAAATCGTCTCGCTGCCGAGTGGACCCGGATGACGAGACCGCATGAGGCATCGATCTCGATGAGTCTTCGTTTCTTCGCAAGTGCCCTCACGGCGGGGGAGACGCCGTGAGCCGAGTAGACGATCCGAGAACCTTCGGGTACCTCCGTAAGGTCTTCCACGAAAATCGCCCCCTTTTTTTCCAAATCTTCGATCACATGTCTGTTGTGTACGATGTAGTGCTTGACGTAGAGGGGTGCTCCCCACAACGCCAACCCCCTCTCCACGGTTTCAATAGCCCGCACGACACCTGCACAAAATCCGCGCGGTCCGGAAAACAGCAACTTCATGGGATCATCCTTGCATTCTCTTCGAAGGAACCCGTACAATCCGGTAGCATAGCCCCGGTAGAGGTTTACACCAAATGGAAAAAAATGTCTTGGGCGATTACGCCATCATCAAGCAGATCGGTCGGGGTACTCTCGGTTCCGTCCACTTGGCCGAACACCGTTTTTTGAAGAAGCGGTTCGCCTTAAAAGTCTTACCCGAAGAGTTAGCCTCCGACAGACACTTCATCCGAAGATTCGAAAAGGAGATCGAACAGTTGGCCTCTTTCACCCATCCCCATATCGTTAAAGTCTACAATGTCTCTTTTGCGGAAGGGTACTACTTTCTCGTGACCGATTGTATCGTCGATCGTATCGGCGAAACAACCAATCTGATGCACTATTTGGGAACGGGTAAGCAACTGTTGAATGAAAACGAAACCCTTGAGCTTCTTTCTCAAATAGCCTCCGCCTTGGACTACATACACCGGAAACCCGGTAACGACCTTCCCATCGCCCACCTGGGGGTGAAACCGAACAACATACTGATCGGACGGGGAGAAGGGGGTTTGCACGTCCATCTCTCCGATTGCGGACTCTCCCGGATTGTCGGGGAGGGGGCCGTTTTGACGATGATGTACAAGACCGTTGCCTCTTCCTTGGCGATCGATTTTCCGAATGACTCTTATCCGCCGGGAGTCATCGATTCAAGTAAGCTGTCCAAACTACACGCCTCCTTTTTGCAAACGTACGCTTTTTTGGCCCCCGAACAGAAAATCTACCGAGAACAGCCCGTGGGTAAAGAAGCCGATATCTACGCTTTCGGTATTTTGGCCTACTTTCTGCTGACACATTCCTTTCCGGAAGGGGCCTTCCCCCCCCCTTCCGAGATTCACCCCGACTTCCGGTTACCTTGGGATGATTTGATCACCCGTTGTCTCAACCCCGACCCGACCCGAAGACCGGACTCCCTTCCCCACCTTCTCGAAGAACTGATTCGCCCTAGAGGGGTGCGGGGGGATGTGTCGGAGTCCGACATCCGGGAAAAAAAGGTATATTGCGTTACGTCGGAGGGAGGAGAAGATGCCCCCCCCGCCCCCTCTTCCGTTGCCGTCGAAACGGCGACCGAACCATCACCGTCGGAGGATGCTCCTCCCGAACCCCTACCCGGATCGCAACGCATGCTCAAAGAACTGTCGAATGCACTCCGCGCGAAGAGTCCGAAGCCTGTTCTGACACGGGGAGAGATCAAAAAACCGGAATACGATCCCGATCCCGGATCGATATTCCGGGGGGAGACGGCCGTTGCCCGGTATACGCCGGATCGGGACGAGGAGAAAGAGGTTTTACCCCTTCTCAGCGACATGGTTGTGATTCGAGGAGGTGAATTCTATCGAGGGTCGAACCGAGGAGGGCGGGACGAACGTCCCCGTCATAAAATCCGGATCAACAGCTTTGCCCTCGATATTCATCCCGTGACGAATGAGCAGTTCGTCCGTTTTTTGGAGGTAATGGGGGGGGAAAAAGATGTGAACAACCAAGATATCATTCAACTCAAAGAATCGCGCATCAAGAGGCATGGCGGAAAATTGACCATCGAGTCCGGCTATGCGGAACATCCCGTGATCGGAGTGACGTGGTACGGTGCCGTCGCCTATGCAAAATGGGTCGGTAAGCGTCTTCCTACCGAGGCGGAATGGGAAATAGCGGCTCTGGGAGGAAGGGAGGAGATGATCTATCCGACGGGGAAGACGATCGAGAGAAGCCGGGCCAATTTTTTTAATTCGGATACCGTCAAAGTGAAGAGTTATCCCGCCAATCCCTACGGGCTCTACGATATGGCCGGAAATGTCTATGAGTGGTGTCGCGATTGGTATGGTTACAATTACTACGAACTATCCAAACAGGAACCGGAAAATCCGCAAGGTCCTTTGCAGGGAGTCTACCGTGTCCTTCGTGGGGGGTGTTGGAAGAGTCTCAAGGAAGACTTGCGTTGTGCACACAGACATAGAAATAACCCGGGTCTCGTCACCGGAACCTACGGTTTCCGGTGTGCGGCCGATGTCGACGAGTAGGAATGTCTTGTCAAAATTTCCCGTTTCCTGTTTCTTGTCGTATATGTACTCAATGAAAAGCGGGCGCGCATTTTCCGGTTGTCCCGGCGCAAGCGGAAAGAGCATCACCGCCCTTTGCGTCTCGATCCTGTTCCTTACCCGCCTTGTCTCGGGTGGTGAAGTGGCTTATGATTCTTTTCCGTATGCTCCCCCTCCCACCGCTTCGGGTGTGATCGATGCGGAGGAGAGGACGATCAATCTATCTATGGCCTGTTGGGGTATTGCGATGGCGTTGGCGACGGCCGCGTTGGCCGGATTTTTTTCCAAGGGGATCAGCGACCGCGACGCGCGCTCTGCAGGCACCGGTACCGGTCCCTTGCCATGATGCGATCCGCCCTTTTCTTTTGCCCCACTCTTTTTCTCTCCTCGTTCACGGGGACCGACCACCCTCTCCCCCTTTCCCTTCCCTCCGTCTATTTTCACCCTTCCCGAAGACGAATTTCCGTCGTTTCCTCTTTTAAGGAGGGTGAAGGGAGAAGACCGAAGGTCGGATTGATCCGTTTATTGACCATCGCACGAGAGCTCTTTTCCGAGTTGTTCGGAGCCTTTCGCACGTATGGCCGGTATAACGGAGGGCGTCGGCAACTGTTGGCGGAACAAATAGTGAAAGATCAATTATTCGAACAGGATGTGGAAACATGGTGAATCGATCACGCATGCTTGCCCTCTTCTTCTCTCTTATTATCCCCTTTACTTCTCATGCGGAGACGACGACCGTTCTCGATCCCGACACCGTTCCCTCACCCGGTACCCTATCCACCCCCCCCGTTCGTCCCGAAATACGGAACGAAAAGTTCCGCGTTATCGGAAGTGTTGTCGGCATTGCCTTGGGCATGACGGTAGGTATCCTCGTGGCCAAGGCCGGGCCGGGAAAGGATGTCCCCATTGACACGAAAAAGTAGTTATGATAGGGGTTCGGGGAGAGGTGAGGATGCATCACCGGGGATACCGTCCATGTCACAACTTGACCGATTAAGGGAGATGACCGTTATCGTCGCGGATACGGGAGAGATCGATGAGATTAAAAAGTATAAGCCGACCGATGCTACGACAAATCCTTCGTTAATTCTCAAGGCATCCGGTATCGATGAATACCAATCGCTGATCACCGAAGCCGTCGCCTATGGTAAGGAACGCGTTCCGGGTGACCCTCTCCACGCAATCATCACCAAGATATTCGTCAACTTCGGTACCGAAATTCTCAAGATCATTCCCGGAAGGGTTTCGACCGAAGTAGATGCACGTCTTTCCTTTGATGTGAAAGGGAGTATTGCAAAGGCACGCGAATATGTGCGCCTCTACGAAGAGGTCGGCATCGATCGAGAGCGTATCCTGATCAAACTCGCCTCTACCTGGGAAGGCGTTGTGGCCGCAAAGGAGTTGCAAAAAGAGGGAATCTCCTGCAACATGACGCTGATGTTCGGTTTGGTACAGGCGGTTGCGTGTGCCGATGCGGGGGCTACCCTCGTTTCTCCTTTCGTTGGGCGTATTCTCGATTGGTACAAAAAGGCGGAAAACCGGGAGGGGTACCCCCCTCGTGAAGATCCGGGAGTTCTTTCCGTAACGGAAATCTTCAATTACTACAAGAAATTTGACTATCCGACCCAAATCATGGGAGCCAGTTTCCGGAACGCCGGTGAAATCACCGAACTGGCCGGATGCGACCTCCTTACGATCTCCCCCTCCCTCCTCAAAGAGCTCAGCGAAACGGAAGGAGAGGTCCCCGAAAAACTATCCGTATCGGCAGCAAAAAAGGGGAAGACGGAAAAAATCACTGTTGACGAAAAGCGGTTTCGCTACATGCTGAACGAAAACGCCATGGCTACCGAGAAATTGGCGGAGGGGATCCGCAATTTCGCCAAAGATACCGTCAAACTCGAAAAGGTGATCGAAGCACGTCTCTAGGTGCTCGATGGTGACCTCTTCTTCCGCGTAGGGAAGATGCCCCCTCCCCCCTTCTTTTTTTTCTTCTTATCGGTCGGCTGTTCCGGTTGAGGATGACCTCCGACCATCACGAGGGGCGGAAGAACGGAAGTATCGGCTGTTTCCTTCTTGGAAGTGTCCCCGTGTTCGGTAGGGGTAAGGGGTTCGGGAAAAAACTCTTCCGGATTGAGTGTTAAGAGTATCCACTTGATCGCCACACCCAGTCCATCGAGTTCTTTAATGGCCGACTTGGCCGTTTTCGGGGGATATATGGGTTTGTCATGCTCTTGCAACAACCTCTGTTTCTCCCTCCATCCATTACCTTCTCGGTTCATTAAACGTTTGTCACACAAGGTTGAGAGGGTGTCACGCGTATCACGGATGTAACCAAATGCCGATTTGACCGTCTGTTCGTATCTTCTATAATCATTGGCCCGTGCCGAATCCTGACCTGCGGGTTCGGCCCCGGCGTTGTACGGATACATGCGGATCATAATCGACAAACAGCGAAGAGGACTCTGTTGCTGAGTCAAAATCGCATCACCTATTCCGATGAAAAAGATGCTCGCTCGTATTCTGCTTGCAATCAGCTTCAGAACCGATGTGTCATCAAATAAGGAACTTGCCATAGAAAGAGATAGTTGCGGTTGATCTGCCACTGATTCGACCATATCGGACACCTCCTCAATAGGAGCTTTACGAACTATATATTCATCTCTAAGCCTTCCTATACGTGCCAATACTTCGGAAAAATCCTTATATAGAGAACGCTTAACTTCCATGCCGTCCACGTAGGACGCGGACAACATTTCCGGCATGCCTTCTAATTCACGCAGAATTTCATCCAACCTCTCCGCTCGATCCGCCACAGCAGGAGGGAATTGTCGACCGCGTACGGCTTCCCTCTCCACTATTCGGACGCCCTTTTTTCTCGTATCAACGCAAACTTCGGGATAGTCGTATTCATGTTGCGCATCGCTCAAACTTTTACCGAGGGAGCGGGGACTTTGATAGTGCGATAACGATTCCGTCGTGGCATAAATAGCACCGTTTCCTCCCGAGTTCCCCCCCGAAAAAGACGATGACCTTTGTCTCCGCAGCGTCGTCGATTCGAGTGCGTAAACATGCGTCGTAGACGGTTCGGAACGTCTACCATGAGGTAATGCAACCGACGAACGTTCGAAAGATTGCGACATACTGCCTACGGAAAGTGTCGGCACAAGCGGATATTCCCCACCTCTTCTCGTATCGATCCCCTGACTTACTCCGCTACCGGTACTCAACGCAACACCTCCGCAAACGCATTTAAAAAAAATATTTTACACATTGCCACCCATGTGTGCAACACAATTTTTGCCGGCCCCGACCTTTCGGCCGTTCATCGTCTCCGCACTCGGAAGCAATGTCTTTCATACATGCAAGAGAACGGAGTGTCCCTCTGTCAAAATCATCGGGATCTGCCCGCCCCCTCGGAAGGAATGCCTTCGTCCGAAAACCGTACGAGGCGTTCCGTTTCCCGATTCGCAACGTGTGATGCACGTTCCGTTTTTTACGGGATACGGCGTCGAGCAAGGAGTTTCGGTACCCTTTGCGATACATGTTCTAAGGGAATGATCACACCTTGTGGGGATTATGCCTCAATGTTTTGACGTGTCTTCTGCACCCGGCGTCTTAGCTTGTCGTCATTTTTAAGGGCAAGGGAGATTTTTTTCCATGCGTGTAAGAGAGTAGAGTGCGTCTTGCCACCGAAGGCCGAGGCAGTCTTGGATAACGACTCGTTGAGTAGTTCTTTAGCAAGATACATGGCGATTTGTCTTGCCGTGAGGATCTTACGTGCCCGTTTAGGTCCGCATAGATCCTGCTCACTCACATCAAACGCCAGGGCTACGGTCGTTAGGATCCGATCAATCGAAATCCTACTCCTATTTCCGGGTCGTAGCAAGTCTCCCAACGCATCGTCAATCACCCCCTCCGTCATTTCTCGATCCATCAGAGATCGTTGCGCACCCAGCCTGTTGATGACCCCCTCCATTTGTCTGACATTGTTGAAGAGATGATCGGCAATATAAAAGGCAACTTTCTGCGATAAGGTAAACCCCCTTTGCTCCGCCTTATGTTGTAGGATGGCAACTCGGGTTTCCAAATCGGGCATGCCGATGTGTGCTACGAGTCCGCATTCCATCCGCGCTACCATCCGCTCGGATAACTTCAATTGTCCCGGAGGTTTGTCGCTCGTGATGACGATTTGCTTATTTTGATTGATCAATGTTTCGAAGGTATTGCAAAACTCGTCTTCAAAATTGGGACGATTTTCCAAAAATTGGATATCATCCACAAGCAAAACATCTAAATTGCGAAAATATCTCTTCATCTTATCGATCGATTTTTCACGCAAATGGGAGATTAATTGATTGATAAAACCTTCAGTAGTAATGCATTGGAAGCCGATCCTTTCGGGACGTTCCCGAAGAGCGTGACCGATCCCGTGGAGAAGGTGCGTTTTTCCCAAACCCACTCCCCCGTGGATCAACAGAGGATTGTAAGAACAGCCGGATCCGGAAGCCACACCTATGCAGGCCGATTTGATGAACCGATTCGAGGGCCCCTCAATGAAGTTGTCAAAGGTATAACCCTTGTTCAACATCACCTCCTGCCCGAAGGGAACCGGCCCGACCGAGGATCCGGATCGTCGAGGGGGAGGGGAACTCTTCGGCTTCGGACAAACCCGCTCTCGAACGGAGAAGGAGATTGCGGGTTTGCCCTTCCGGGTAATGCCGAAATGTTGTCCTAACTCTTCCCTGTAATGATGCAAAAGATACTCGCTGACGAAAACGTTGGGAACGAGAAGAGTCGGTACCTCTTTTTCCGGATCGATCTCAACCGGACTCCACCAATTCCGATACTCAACGGGATTACACTTTTTTCTCATCAAAGAGAGAAGGTCATGCCACTTTTCCTCTAACGATTGCACGGACACGACGTTACGTTAACCCGAAGCCATACTTTGCCAAACAGTAGGTGGCGATGATGATCGCAACGATAAGAACGGCACGTATCAGATTGGGAACCCACCTGACACCTCCGCCTATGCTACCGCGCACCTCTAACGTACCGATACCGTACGAAAAATCATGTTTTGCCCGAACACCGTCAAACACCTCCGGATTATCGCGAACCATCTTATCACCATCCATTCCCAGAAAATCGGCATACTGACGAAAGAAGCCGAGCATGTAGACGGAGGATAAAAAGCGCTCTTCCCGCCCCTCCTCAATCGCCTCAATGTAAGCGGAGCGGATCGAAGTGGCGTGCTCAACTTCCTGCAAAGAGAGGTTGAGTTCTTTCCTCTTTGCCTTGCATTCTTCCCCTATCTGCTTAATAGTACGTACCATAGTACAAAGATCCATCCGTTCCTCGAGAGACGACCTCAGTGTACCAAAGCCCCATTTAGTGTTCCATGATTCCGTCAAATAGTAGACCGTTGTCCGGATCAAAGGTCACGACACTCCCCTCTTTGAGTACCGTACAGGCCGCATCCGCTCTCAGTAACAGGGGGATATCGAGCTCGGTCGCTACGGTACGCGCCGCCTGTTCGGAAAGGCAATCGGCAGGGTGATTTTGTACGATAAGAGCTAAAGCCCCCTGCAGGTAGGGTGCGTAATCTTCCCTAAAATAGGGAACCACGACGATACGCTGCGCAATGATCGAAGAAGCATCGGGAGGAAAACGTAGCAAAACGGAGACCTTACCGGAGATTAATGACGCTTTGCCGTTGCCTCGCGGAGTCGGCGTACCTCTTACGAGAACGTTGCCGATGTAACTCACGAACATGGTGTTCGTCGTACCGCTTATACCAAAGGGAGAACCGTAGGTCACGACGATAAGATCACCGTATCGTAAGATCTTATTTTCCAAGGCAAAAGAGCTTGCAGCCGCAATGCCTTCCCGAAGATCGGCCACCTTCGCAAAGACGGGTACGATTCCCCAGGCAAGGGCCAATCTATGGTAGGTCTTCTTTTGCGGAGTGACGGCAATGATCGGTACGTCCGGTCTGAAACGGGACATGGCGCGTGCGGTAAACCCTCCCGTAGTCAGTGCCACGAGTCCCTTACCTCCTCCGGCATAGGCACTCTTTACGGCTGCAAGGGAGACGGAGGAGGCGACATCGTGAAAAAGGGTGTTCCCCCCTTGTTGCAGAGATTCCCTATACCGACAGTCTTCCTCCGTTTCCAAGATCGTCTCATGCATAATTCTGACCGCTTCCACGGGATATTTCCCCATGGCCGTTTCCCCGGAAAGCATCACGGCAGAGGTACTATCATAGATTGCGTTGGCTACGTCCGATATCTCGGCTCGGGTAGGACGTGGATGTTCGATCATCGATTCAAGCATCTGAGTGGCCGTGATCGCCGGCTTGAAAGATCCGTAACATTTGCGGATCATCATTTTTTGCAATTTAGGCACTCGGGTGACGGGTAGTTCGACTCCGAGGTCGCCACGACCGATCATAATGCCGTCCGACACCTGCAGGATGGCATCGAAGTTGGCAACTCCCGCCGCATTCTCGATCTTGGCAATGACGGGGATATCTCCGCTCCCTTGGTCGGACAGAACGCGTTTCACCTCCAAAACATGACCGGCACTCCTGATGAAGGAGGCCGATACGATATCGATCCCCTCCCGACAGCCAAAACGGATATCCTCGATATCTTCCTCCGTAACGGCGGGAAGGTTGAGGTCGGCGTTCGGAATATTCACACTTTTACGATTGACTAAACACCCATCATTCATGATCTTAATAACCATCCCCGTCTTCTCTTTTTCCACCGCCTCCGCCATGATCTTTCCGTCATCGAAGAGGATCGTAGCGCCGAGGGGAATATCGTCGATCATCCCGCTCGGTACGAAGTCGATCCGTTTCTCTCCCCCTACAGGTAATCCCTCGCCAACCCGTATGAGCTCTCCTTTTTTCAACGAAAATCCTTCCTCCGGGAGGGATCCGGTCCGCACCTCGGGACCTCCGGTATCGAGCATAATGGCAAGGGGAACCCCCCTCTCGGAACGCACCCTCTTGACCAAGGCGATCATCTCCCGATGCTCTTCATGTGTGCCGTGACTCATATTGCATCTCGCCACATTCATCCCCGCATCGACCAGGGCCGTGATCTTCTCATACGAGTTGACGGCAGGTCCCATGGTGCACACGATTTTCGTCCTCTTCAACACCTCTCGACTCCTCTTCAACGCGGGCCATAGCAGGTCACCAAGATGTGGCGAGATCTGCCCGTTGTGCGATGTTCCCACAGATACACCCCCTGCCACGTACCGAAAAACAATCGCCCCCGGTCTATGGGGATGGTAAGATCGGTGTGAGTGTATACGGTGCGTATGTGTGCCGCCATATCATCCGGCCCTTCACTATCGTGTCGATAGAGTCGCTCGCCATCCTTGACAAGGGATCCGGCAAATGTTTCCAAGTCGGAAAGAACGGCGGAATCGGTATTTTCACAGAAAATCAAAGAGGCACTCGTATGGCAGAGGAAGAGGTGACAAAACCCCTCTCGGATCGAAGAACGGGCTACGATCTTTCTCATATCTTCGTTGAGGGAGACGCTCCCCCTCCCTTTCGTCCGGATGGTTACCGTTTCACGATGCACGCTTCCGACCTAATGAACGGATGACTCCGAAAAGAAAAGGAATAAAAACAGCGACCGTAATAAACATCATAAGACCCGCAGGGATAAAACACTGCGTAGCCATAAAGCGCCGAAAAAAAAGTGCTCCGAGAAGGAAGAGAAGAACCCCTCCGGCGTAGAGCCCCGACTTACGCTTTGTAAGAAGAAGAGTGCTTATCCAGAGAGCACCCGCTCCCGATACGCTTCCGGCCAGAAGGGAAGGCAAACTCCGCTTGACGATGAAGCCCGCGCACCCCCCTGCGAATAGGAGCAAGGCGTACAGTAAGAGGAGATAACCACTTCGTCGTAACAACCTATCCACGCTGTGCCCTCAAATCACCGTACCTTCAAGCCACAACTCATATCATGTCCGGGAGGGAGGCATCAAGCATTTTTCCCTGAAGAAGAGGGCGGGAGCATAGGCGCGATGAGAGCAGATCGCGCCCATACTTGTTTTATCGGGCAGACACTCTTCGAGAACGCCTCTTTGTCGAAGCTTTTCCGGAAGAGGTAGCTCTCCGTTTTGTTTTGGCCGCGGCTTTGCGCACCGTTCTCTTGGCAACGGTTCTTTTAGCTACTTTTCTCTTTTTTGTGGCGGTTGCCCTTTTGGCAACGGGTTTCCTCTTTGTGGCGGTTGTTTTCCGAGCTACCTTTCTCTTTTTCGTGGCGGTTGCCCTTTTGGTAGCGGATTTCTTCTTGGCAATCGCTTGTCTCCTACTCGGTGCGGAGGAGCTTGACGATCTTCTGAATATGGCCATTGTATATTCTCCTTATCAGTTGGGTGTGTCATCTATTCGGAATTCTTTTGCAACATTTCCTCTTTCGGCGAATCATGCAACCGAAGTCCTCTTCTATAATTGCCTCATAAAACTAAATATACATGTTTTAAATTAAAAATAAAATAGAAGTGGAAAAAATTTGAAATAAATCGAACCACCCGAATGAAAAAATACAACATTCGGCTCAACCATAGCGGTACGATTTGTTCTCACGGAAAAATGGTCGACACGGAAGAAGTACACGTTTTTTCATCTTTAAATTATAACAATCTGCAAACTTCACCTACTATTTCAAATAGAGTGAGAGGTGCGTATCGGGATTTCTAATAGATTGTAAAATAGTGTTTTAGATACGTACTTTATCCGTTGTTTCGATACTTGTATTCCTATCGTACGCTCGGAAGCATGATCCTTCGGAGAAACGGTCGTACCCACTTCACTTTTCGCACATCGTGTCGGATAGCGGGGGGAAAGATCGGTATCCGTTTTACACGACATGCTCGGAAAAATCCGGACGATTCGGACGGAGATAAAGGATGTTGTATTCGGATCTACGATTTTCTGATTTATAGGCGGGAAATAATATTAAATGATTGTTAATCAGATATATAAAGCTCGTGGGGAAAGGAGAGTCATGTCGAATAGGTTGAGGATGACCATGCTTTTCCGAACGGAAGATGTGATGCTTGCTCGAGAGGGGGGAGCCGTAACATCCGCATTGCGGAGATGAAAAGGGAAACGTGTGAAAGAGCAAAGGTATTGCATTCGGTTGCTCCCCTATCGTATGATCCGGAACGTTCCAAGAGGGATTTCCCCTTTGCGGGAGAGCCGGGAGTAACCGGAGTTTTTCCATGTCTTCCTTTAGCCGATTCGAATCCGTAAAGCAGCTACGGCAAGAAGCCGAACATGCAATCGATCTGTCCAAACCGGGTGTCTTGTCCCCGAAACGGATGGAAAAGATGGTCGCCGTCGCAGGCAATTTGCGCCTTTTCTACGGAACGCAAAGGGTTACGGAAAAGGTATTAAGCGCTCTTTGCGATCTGAGTCGGGAGGCGCATGTCGTCGAGAAGATGCGCCGCATGCAGACCGGCGAGATCATCAACGAAATCGAAGGGTATGAAAGCGAGCGGAGAGCCGTCCTACATACGGCCATGCGTGGCTTTTTCGATCAATCGGAGAATGCGCAGGGGGCAAGAGGGATTGCCGAAGAGGCGTATGCCGAATGTGAGAAATTAAAGGCCCTTCTCGATGAGATCGAAAAACAGGAATTCACGCATATGATCCAAATAGGCATCGGTGGATCAGAGCTGGGGCCTAAGGCTATTTACCTAGGACTCAAGGCATTCGGACAAAAAAAGCGCATTGTTCGGTTCGTTTCCAATATCGATCCGGACGATCCGTCCGGTGTGCTCTCTGCCCTTGATCTGCGAAAAACCCTCATCGTCATCGTATCGAAATCCGGCTCCACCCTCGAAACCCGAACCAACGAACAGTTCGTACGGAACAAACTCCGCGATATGGGACTTTCCCCGGAAAAGCATCTCATTGCCATTACGAGCAACGGTAGCCCCATGGATGACCCTGCCCGGTATAAGCGGGTATTTCATATCGGAGATTGCGTGGGAGGGCGATATTCGGCTACCTCGGCAGTCGGGTGCGTAGCCCTCGCTTTTACCATCGGCATGGAGAAGACTTTGGAGTTTTTGCGTGGTGCTCATGAGATGGACGGCATCGCGCTGGAGGATGACCCCTATCGCAATATACCCCTTCTTGCCGCCCTCCTCGGCATTTGGAATCATAACTTTCTCGGCTATGCGACAACAGCTGTTATACCTTATTCTCAAGCACTTAGTCGATTTCCCGCTCATATACAACAGTGTGATATGGAGTCAAACGGAAAGAGGATTGACAAGCAAGGACGTCCCGTCGATCATCGGACGGGTCCCGTGATTTGGGGCGAGATCGGCACCAACGGACAACATTCGTTTTACCAACTCATCCACCAAGGTACCGAGATCGTGCCCGTCGAGTTTATCGGTTTTCGTCATTCCCAGCTCGGTATTGACTACGAGTACGAAGGGACTACGTCACAAGAAAAATTACTGAGCAACCTATTCGCCCAATCGATCGGCTTGGCGACGGGGGAGTCAAACACGAATCCCAATAAATCTTTCCCCGGCAATCGCCCGAGTTCGATCCTTTTTGCCGATAGATGCGACCCCTACACGTTGGGAGCTATTTTGGCATTCTACGAACATAAAGTCGCCTTTCAAGGTTTTATATGGAATATCAACTCCTTTGATCAAGAGGGGGTGCAACTTGGCAAAATACTAGCCAACAAGATGATAGATCTTTTTGCTCAAAAAAAGCAGGGACTTAAATCGGATTCCTCTTTTCCTCTCGGTACCTTCTTCCTGAATCAACTGGACCGGTTCTAACGACCCTACGTCGAATGCAACGCGATTTCTCCCCCCTTCCCCCGCTCAGTCGATTGGAAGAGCAATATCCCTCTTCCCCTTCTTTTCGGAATGTTGTCAAACGACATAGGGAGAGGGCGACGCGCCTCTTGAACGGAGGTGAGGAACGTCGCCTCGTCCTCTTCGTCGGTCCCTGCTCCATACATGACGAAAAACTTGCTCTCGAATACGCCCTCCGCCTCCGTTCGTTGAGGAAGAGGGTCGATAGCCGCATCTTCATCGTTATGCGTGCCTTCCTCGAAAAGCCGCGTACCCTCTCCGGATGGAAGGGTTACCTCTATGACCCCGACTTGGACGGTACCTATGATGTGGAGAAAGGGATCATACGTAGTCGTCTTCTGCTGTCACGGTTGACGGAATTGGGTATCCCTCTCGCTACCGAATTTCTCGACCCCTTTCTTGCCGGATATTATGCGGAATTCGTGACTTGGGGGGTGATCGGTGCGCGCACCTCCTCTTCGCAGGTTCATCGCGGACTCGCCTCTTCCCTTCCCATGCCCGTGGGTTTTAAAAACGACACGAACGGGGCTACCGTTCCGGCTATTTGCGGTGCCCTTGCCGCCCGAAACAGACAAACGGTGATCGGTAGTGACCGGGAAGGGAGGGTCGGCATGATCGATGCTTCGGGAAATCAGGCAACGCACCTGATCCTGCGTGGCTCGGAAAGGGATAGCAACTACGACCCCCTCTCCGTAACCGAAGCGGTGAAAACGAGCCTACACTATGGTCTCCGTACCCCTCTCGTCATCGACTGTTCTCACGGCAACTCCGGCAGACGGCCCGATCGGCAAAAAGGGGTATTTCGTGCTTGTCTACGCAGGATAACATCCGGTGAAAGCCGGATCTGCGGGATGATGCTCGAAAGTCACCTACACCCCGGAAACGATTCGTCGATTACCGATCCGTGTATCGGTTGGGAAGAGACGGAGGAGCTGGTTTCCGAGGCGTTTGATCTTCTCCGTCCTCATAGATCACGGGATCAACCCAAAAAGCGGCCTTCCACTCTTTCAACACCCTCCCTTCCTCAGAGGGAGACGATTTCGTAACGATCGCACACGCATAGCTCAGAATGCCCCCCTTTTTCTCGTACCGTTCACGGAAGACGGAGTAGGTCTTTACACCACACCTTCTTTTGACGGGGAAGGAGAAGATCTCTTCTTCCCGGTTACGATAGAACAAACGGATGCGTAGAAACAACGGCCTACGTGTTGTCGGAACCCGGTAGGAGATGTAGAAGCGCTCCCCTTTCGAGTTGTTTTCCCGTCTCGGATCGGGGCTGTTTACGAATGTGCTCGCGAGGCTATTCTCGTCGACACTCTCTCTTCTCACATTGAGATAATAGGGAGAGCATCCGGTAAGGAGGAGGGGAAGAAAGAGAAAGAACGTGCGCACCGGGTCCCCTTTATCAAAACACCCTTGTGGGTGTTATTGCGAATACGTTACGATCGTATCATGGTTAACCGTTCGGATGAAAGTGTGGCAACGGTCCTTTTTTCGGAAGATCGCCTATCCGTCCTTCTCGTAAGGAGACGAGATCTTCCCGTGTGGGTGCTACCGGGGGGGGGGATCGATGCCGGTGAGACTCCCGAGGAAGGAGCCTTGAGAGAGTGTCGGGAAGAGACCGGTCTATCGGTTCGGATCCTCCGGAAAGTAGCCGAGTATACACCTACCCTTAGGAGGTGGACTCGCTTTACTCATTTGTACGAATGTGCGAAGACGGGGGGTACCCTCAGTACCGGTAAGGAAACGGTTGCGGTCCGTTTTTTTTCCCTGCGCCGGTTGCCCGAACCCCTCCCACCCCCGTTCGTCAGATGGATCCGGGATGCCGAGGAGGGGCACCCCTTCGTGCTACGTAAAAAAACGGAAGGTGTTGCCCTTTCGGACCTTCTTCGTATGGCGATCCGACATCCGTATCTGTCCCTTCGATTCATCGGAAAAAAGTTGCGAAAAACGGGATGAGTAGGGGGCGAAGAAAATGGGGGATGCCGTTGATCCGAAACCTCTTCCGAAATTCTCCGAGGTATCGGGAGATAGGGAGTAGACCTATCCTTTCCGGGGGTAGGTAAGCTTTTGGTAGCCCTTATCGGGGAGATCTTCTAAAATGGGAGACATGACCCTCTCTTATCCCAAGCATCTCCTTGCTTTGATGGCTCGGTTGCAGAAGTTGCCCGGTGTCGGTAGAAAGACGGCTGAGCGATTTGCCTTCCATCTCCTCACATGGGACACGGATGACCTGCATACCTTCGGCACCCTCATCGATACCCTTCCGGATAAGGTAGGGCATTGCGATGAGTGCGGTTCTCTCGTCAATGAGCGGCTCGCATGTCCTTTTTGCCGAGGAGTGGGAAGGAACCGAAATGCCCTTTGCGTGATCGCCTCTCCCCGTGACGTCTATGCCGTTGAAGCTACGGGCATGTTTTCGGGGTTATATCACGTGCTCGGAGCCCTCCTCTCCCCGCTGGAAGGAAATAGTCCCGAGGAGGTGGACATCCCCGCATTGTTGAGGAGGGTCGACTCACTCCGGATCAAAGAGATCATTGTGGCACTCGATTCCACATTGGAAGGAGATGCTACCGCCCTTCTCATCAAGGAGGCACTCAAGGATCGTCCCGTCGGCATATCGAAACCGGCTTTGGGACTGCCTTTAGGGAGCTCTTTGGACTTTGTCGACGAAGGCACCCTTTCACAAGCCTTATCCGGTAGACAACCCTTTCGGTAGAAGAGGGGAAGACCGATACGATCAGGCCCTCGTGTTGTTTCTCAAAAAGGGGGCTGATGTCGCCGACAAGAGCGCAATGTCCGTCCGTGATATTCTTCCGTGCGGGTCACACCCGGAAACGAGCATTCCTCGTCGCTACGTCGACCGGCGTGGTCACGGAGCTTCCCGTCATTGCCGGAACAAGTGGGTGTTCCTTGATCCGAGAAGCGTATTGCCATTTGCTTCACTTATGGAACCGAGTTGATCATAGGATCCGTTCTCCTCGTTGCCTTGAGCGGTCGTGGAAACATACACGAAGATAGGGAGAGCTTGCGCGGGCACTTTGCCCTCCGGCCGTATGGTTACGTGAGCGATACTTCCGGTGTGCCGTTGCGCTGATACATGACTCCCACATGAGGTCGAACTTTACCCGTGCGGTTCCGGCTTTCGATGGAAAACCGGATGACGAAAACGGTCGTGTGTGGTAGAGTGCGCTTGCGGGAGCGTGGTATCCTGTAGGTGAGTTGTGAGTTATTCAACCATTCGGGCCGTGTTGGGGGATCGAGCAGACTACTTGCTCGCATTTCGTTCGAAGACCGTCGATAGGGAAGCATTGCATATCCCGGGATCCGATACGGTCGATAGGTTGTGGAGTGTTTCCGATAGACCGATTCGCGTACTGCGGAGTATGCAGAGCATCTTGTCACACGGCCGGCTGGGGGGGACGGGTTATCTCTCCATCCTTCCCGTCGATCAAGGGGTCGAACATTCTGCCGGAGCCTCTTTCTCTCCCGCTCCCGAGTATTTTGACCCCGAGAATATCATCGAACTGGCGATCGAGGGGGGGTGCAATGCCGTAGCGACCACACTCGGTGTCTTGGGTAGCGTAGCGAGGAAGTATGCACACAAGATCCCTTTCATATTGAAACTGAATCATAACGAACTACTTTCCTATCCCGGCACCTACGACCAGACGATGTATGCTTCGGTACGCCAGGCGTATGATATGGGTTGTTTGGGGGTCGGTGCTACGATCTATTTCGGTTCGAAGGAGAGCCGGAGTCGGATCACCGAAGTGTCGCACGCCTTTGAGTCGGCACATCGGATGGGTATGATCACGATTTTGTGGTGTTACTTGCGTAACTCCGCTTTCAAGACCACCGATGCCGACTACCACAATGCGGCCGACCTGACGGGACAGGCCGATCACTTGGGTGTGACGATTCAAGCCGACATCATCAAGCAGAAGTTACCCGATTGCAACGGAGGATTCAAGCAGTTGCACTTCGGTAAGAAGAGCGATGCCATGTACTCTACCCTCTCGTCCGACCATCCGATCGATTTGACCCGTTACCAAGTCATCAACGGGTACATGGGGCGGATCGGTTTGATCAATTCCGGGGGAGCTTCAGGATCCGATGACCTCAAACAGGCCGTAGAGACGGCCGTCATCAACAAAAGGGCCGGAGGAATGGGGCTGATTTCGGGACGCAAGGCGTTCCAAAAACCCTTGGCTCAAGGGGTCGAATTGCTCCACGCCATTCAAGATGTCTACCTGTGTGATGAGGTGACGATTGCTTAGGGGAGGGTGCGTGCCACCCTGTCTAAAAGGCCGGTCTGCAGAACCGACGGCTCGTGTTGCGCTTCGAAGGCTTCGACACATTTCTCTATGAAGTTAAGCCCCTTCGGAGTTTCCGCGAGTACCGTTTCGATCTGCTCCAGAAGGGCGATTGCTTCGTCATGATCGGAGACGATCCGGTCTACGCTCTCTCCTATGAACTCATTGACCCAATCCTCCACAAATACGCCACCTATTACCGTAGCTTGCTTTCTGTGTGCCGATTCGGGCGGTAGTACGATGACAACGGGCTTTTTCCAGTATTTGGCC
>JAPOVA010000039.1:34373-53080 GCA_026708385.1 Simkaniaceae bacterium
GTCTTTGCCGACGGGTATTTCGTGTGCCGTCCCCGCACCGAGCCGTATCGATCCGTCAACCAAGATGAGGTCGGCATCTCGCACCATGACGGCATCTCTGCCTACGATCAGATCGCGTCGAAATCCGTCTTCCAAACGCTCGGGTGTCAACAATTTAACATCTTTTCGCTTCAGATTCTCCAAATAGTAGCGTCGCCAATCTTTTTGCGTGCGCACCTCCGCCCCTTTGCGTACTTTTCCCGACATATAGACGTAATAGGGCCCTCCCATCGTTTTCGTTTCTGCAGAAAGGGTAAAGAGGGGGAAGAAGAAAAGAATGGACAAAACACCGAAAGAGTTTTTTCTAAACATATTGAAACATCTCCTATGTTTGGTTAGAGAGGAGGTCGGAAAGGTCGACGAGAATATCGCGCAACACCTCGAGGGGACGGAGAGCGGCATCGAACCGGGAGATCAGATGGGCGGGATAACGAGACAACACCGGCGCCGTTTCCGATTCGTAGAGTGCGATTCGTTTTCTCCACACCCCCTCGCTCTGATCATCGAAGCGCTTCTCCGAGGAGGCACGCTTCCCAAGCCTTTGAAGGAGAATTTCCTTCGAAGGGGTTTCCAAGACAATAATCTTGCATACGTCGATGTGTCGGGCCAATCTGTCAGCCTGGGATATGGTTCTGGGGATGCCGTCCGAAAGGAGAAGCTGCCTGCTCGGGAAGTAGCGATTCGTGGCAATCAGCCCCATGACGTATCCGTGCCATATTCCCACCGTGATGTGGTCGGGTACGAGTTCACCCCGGCTCGCATAGCGGTAGTAGAGCTTGCCGGACTCCGAATCGGGAGAAAGTGTACGGAAGATATCTCCTGAGGAGAGGTGACAATGGCCCCCTGCCTTTTCCAAAAACGCCCCCTGCGTTCCCTTCCCCGATCCGGGGGGGCCGAAGAGCAGGACGGTGCGTAATTTGGGCTGCGTCGTTTGCATACCGGGCGGATGGTACCGGAACATTTTTTAGAAGGCAAGGAGGCGACCGCCTCCGTTCGGATGGTGTATCTGCATAATATATTTTTGCAAAATAGATGACAAATTATATTTCGTTTTATACCATCAAGTTTGAATGGTTAATTAAATAGAACGGTTTAACTTATGAGATTTGTTGATGTCATTGCCCTCCTCCTTGTGATCATCGGTGCCCTCAATTGGGGCCTGTGGGGATTTGCCAAATTTGACTTCGTAGCATGGCTTTTTCATGGCAATACTACTTTCCTGAGCCGGTTGGTCTATGCTATCGTCGGCCTGGCAGGCTTGTGGAGTATCGGCTTTTTCGGAAAGTGTACGTGTTGCCTCTCCGGAAAAAAAGGGGATAAGTGCAAACCGAAGTAAAAGAGAGAGTTCTCGTTACGGGATCACACGGTTTGATCGGAGAAAAATCGGTCTCTCTTTTGCGGTCTAAGGGATATCGTGTGCTCAGGGTGGTGCGACGGAAAGAAGAGTTGTCCGGCGATGCGTCGTTGCACGTTTCCGATCCCGGGTCGTGGGAGGGGGCGGAGATCGTATTGCACTTAGCCGGGGAAAATGTCGGCATCGGATATTGGACGAAGAGCAAAAAAAGGGAGATCGCAAAGAGTCGGATCGAAGGAACGCAAGCACTCGTCGCCTTCCTATCCGGTCTGCACGCCCCCCCGAAACATTTCATCTGCGCTTCCGCCGTGGGATATTACGGTGATACGAAGGATCGTATCGTAACCGAAAAGGAGGGAGCGGGAGGCACATCGTTCCTCACCGATCTCTGTGTCGCTTGGGAACGGGAGGCACGAAAGGCGGAAAGATTCGGATCTCGGGTCGTTTTAGCCCGTTTGGGGACGGTCTTGTCTTCGGAAAGGAAGGGATTTCTGCAAGCGGTAAGACCTCTCTGTAAGATGGGTGTCGGGGGGGTCATGGGATCCGGAAAGCAATACGTGAGTTGGGTTGCGGATAGTGATGCGGTAGGGGCGTTACACCACATTCTGTCAACACGAGACATCCGTGGCCCTGTCAATGTAACAAGTCCCCATCCGGTCACGAACAGGGAGCTCATGCTTACTCTAACCCGTATTTTGCGGAGACCGTGCCTCTGCCCCCTCCCCTCCCCCCTCGTCTCCTTTCTGTTGGGGGAGAAGGGAAGAGAGCTGATTTTGCGTAGTACCCGTGCCATTCCGGAGAAACTGCTCGCTTCGGGATACTCCTTTCGCTTTCCCCGCCTTACGGAGGCGTTGGAGACTATGCTAAAATAGTGCCCAACGTCTTGAAGTGCATCTTGGCGATCAGGGGAAGCGACCGAGCACCCCGTTCTCTGACAAATCGTCTGCCCGCCTGCACGACCCGCGAAGAGGCTCCCTTAGGAAGTTCAAGGGCAAACTGCCGGCTCAGTGCGTCCATCCCTTTGACGAACGCGGCTCGGGCGATGATTGATGCCGCCGCTACGACAATATCCCCTTCTCCTCCGTGGCGCTGGGTAAGGTCCACCTCGAGACCTTTTCGACGGATGGCCGTTGCTACGACCGATTCTTTTGCAAACCGGTCGATGATTACTCTCCGCGACCCCGTTTCCTTTACAAGGGTCTCGATCACCGTAGCGTGTCCCCAACCGAGTAGTGTGTTGAGATTGCGAAATTTGGCATAAAGCTCGTTGTATTTTTCAGGAAAAAGGCGAATAACGGTCGTCTTACATTCCTTTTCGATGTGCGGAACAAGGGAAAGAATCTGCTTATCGGTCATTGATTTACTGTCCTTTACACCATATCGAAAGAGAGCGCCGATCCCCCCCTCACTCGCAAAGACGGCCCCGATGCAAAGGGGGCCGAACACGTCCCCTTTGCCTGCCTCATCCACTCCGATTCGGGGGGTCATATCGAGGGGTGCATACCGAAGGAGGATGGGTTCTATGCAAAACCGGATGAGCTCTCCCTTCTCTTTACCTTGAATCACCAATTTACCCGATTCGTAGAGGGTACACGAAACCCCTCTTTGACTTGCCCGAAAGAGGGTATGGGGGGGGCAAGTGAAGAGAAATTCCTTCTCTATCAGAGCCTTTCGTAGCTCATCTGCGAGAGCGGGATCAACGACTGTTACGAAAGGGCCCTCTTCGGTCATGAGCGTAAGCATACCTCGTCAGTGCCGTTAAACGCAAGAAAAAGTACGTATCAAACTTATCTATAATGGTATAAAATATATTTTAAGATAATCAACATGTGTGATACAATGCTAAATGTGTGATACAATGCTAAATGGTAATCCACTAATTATTAAATAGGATATAGACATTATGACTTCGGATATGTCGAGATCGAGTTCAACTACTTCACTATCGGATGTGGAAGCGGACGTGCTCACCCCGTCGACTGATAGGCCGAGAACCGACACGGCAATGGAACGTACGGCGCAACGGAGTGCGCATCAATCGAACCGCATAAGAGAAAGAGATTTGACATCATCCTCGCCCATGGAGCGCTGCTTCAACCAATCCCCGGACACGTCCCTTGATACCCGATACGAGATTCGTTGCCATGATGCCGATGAGGCAGAAACGGAAAACTCGGGTCGTTCGCCCGACGTAACCGTGACTGCGGAACCCGAAAGAGGCGGGAGAAGCGAACCTAAAAGGAAAAGCAAGAATCAGTTAAAGGCATGTCTGTGCAACCTTGTCATCGGCATGTTCATAGGTATGCTCATAGGTGCCTGCTTCACTCCCGTAGGTATCGCCATCGGTGCCTGCGTGGGCGGCTTCTTGGGAGTCGTGTTTACGATATGGGGAATCGGGGCTTACTACGGTATCAAAGATTGCCTGAATGCCACTTAAGATGTGTAAGTTGCCATCATAACTTCCGATTCTTTTCCCCGTTGATTCGGGAACGAAGCCGGCTCCGTCGTCCCCGAAACGGAGAAGGAGAAACGTCCGAGAAGCGAGTGTCCGAACGGCCACACGAACCGACCGGATGACACGAGATGTGATCCGCTATGCCCACACCGGCACCGATCCTCATGTTGCATGCATACCCCCTCGGGAAAATATAACCGGCACCCCCCCTCCCGGACCGGGCAACAAACGAAAGGCTTATCAAACGGGAAACGGTAGACAACATCCAAATCACTCATTCAAAGTTGTGAAGAGCCAACCTCCCACCCAAGTCTCCAAAGTTACGCCTCCGGAGACAGAGGAGAGATCCCCTCTTGTTGTCGCCGGTCCTTTCCTCAAGGAAATCGGATCGCACACTTCGAGATTGACCATTCCCCTCTCTCCGTCTCCCCTTCCTATTACGGCTCGGGCTTGCCGACTCGAAGTGCGACCATAGCACGCTACCACATACCGCCATACCACCTCTTCCTCCGGAGTATTGCGTCTCGCCCTTTCCGATTCCGAAACACTTTGCCGGGTCGTAACCGAATCCACACCGGGTTCGGTAGCAAAGGTCGGCCCGGGACTTGTTTGCTCGCGACCGGGCTCCGACAAATCAGTTTACGAGAATCGGGTCGGCGTCGGGGTATCTTTCCGTAAGTAACGGCTTCGATGATCAACGACTTTCGGACAAACGGCCATCGGAACGACCGATCTCACGGGTACCCCCCGCCCGTATGGTCGTCTCCCCCTCCCACCGCATCCTTCCGTAGCAAAACCCGCCTCGAAAGCGCCGGTTGTCGCGGAGCTAAGAGTGCACGACACCCTCTCCCTTTGTCTATGGACGGACCGTCATACATCCATCACATCATTGTCTCTGTTTGAGAAGATATTTTATGCGGAGGACAAAAATAGAGAAACAATCTATTCGGAGGATTTCTGCGAGGGGTCGAAGGCAAGAGCCCGTGCGTTCGATGATTCGGTGGAAGCCTCTTCATCGTCGGGAAGATTTGCCACCCGCTCTCATCGGGGTAACTCGGCGTATTCATACGTTCCGGCTAGGGAAAGTCGAGTATCATTCGTATTCTCAAACGGAAAGGGCAATTGCCATAAAATGATCCCCTCGGCTACCTTTGTTCATGTCCTCACGGAAGAGATCGGATATGCGTCGTTCAATCAGTTATGTCGATCCCAAGGTAGCGCTGGCAGGCAACGTGGGAACGTGGCGCTTTATCTTCACTCCCGGCCAAGATCTTGTCAAAGGAGCACGTCTTAAGTTCGATCTTCGCTCGCAAGGGAGAGAATGCGACTGGCAAATCCCCGGCGTCAACCCCAAAGCCAAAGACAACCTCATCCGTCTTGAACTCGAAGGGAGTAACCCCCTCTTTGCCAAAGAGGTTTCCTCTCCCGTCGAAGGTTGTTCTCTTTTCGAGTTCGTCCTTCTTGAAAAAGTAACCGCAGGGACACCCCTTACTATTTGCCTGGGTGCCGTCGGCAAGGACGCTACGGGAGGGAATCGGGCCCAGACCAATGCGTTCCGCCGCCGCGCCTTTTATCTCTACGTCGATGCGAAGGGAAAGGGGGAATATAAGGAGACCGAAACCTTCATCCTCGACGTGCGGGGTAACCGGCTCCGGTCGATTCGTGTCATCACACCATCTCTTGTTGCAAAAAATCAGAGGTTTGATGTGGTCATTCGTTTTGAAGACGAATTCGGCAACCTCACGGGATATGCCCCCGAAAAGACGTTGATCGAACTCAGCTATGAGCAATTGCGGGGCAATATGAACTGGAAGCTCTTCGTCCCGGAGACCGGGTTTCTCACTCTTCCCAATTTCTACTTCAACGAGCCCGGAGTATATAGAATGCAACTCACCAACCTCATGACAAAAGAGAGCTTTCTCTCTCCCCCGATTCAGTGTCTCGAAACCGCTGTCGGACACCTCTTCTGGGGGCAATTTCACGGTGCATCGAAGTTATGGAATACCATAGAACAGGCCGACGCCTGTTTGCGATATCAGAGAGACGAGAACGCATTCCGGTTTTTTGCCCTCTCCCCCTTCGACGATGCGGAAGAGCTTTCAAGGGAGAAGTGGAAAACCATCCAGTCCCATGTTTCGGAATTTAACGAGGATGAACGATTTACCGCCTTTTTGGGCTTGCAACGGATAGGTGTTCCGGGGGAAGAGGGCATACGACAGATCATCTATGCGAAAGATGGCAAATCACTCCTCCGTTCGAACGAGAATAAGGCGGATCCTCTCAAGAAGATCTATAAAAGTCATCATCCGAAAGACTTCGTTTCAATTCCCTCTTTTACAATGGGAGGGGAGACACTTTTCGACTTCAATGATTTCCATCCCGATTATGAAAGAGTGGTGGAAATCTACAATTCATGGGGTTCCTCCGAATGCGCGAAAACGGAGGGAAACCCTCGCCCCATTTGCGGGAAAGGGCGAAAGGCCGTCAAAGAAAACGGCAAGGGGTCGGTCCGGAATGCTTTGAACAGAAACCGGCGATTCGGGTTCGTTGCCGGAGGCTCCGACAAGTACGGCATCCATGCTTCTTTACGGGAACGCGGACAAACCGAGTATTCTCAGGGATGTACGGCGGTTCTTGCCAAATCTCAGACACGCGATGAGATCATGCATGCTCTGAGTAACCGTTCCTGCTACGCCACGACGGGACCGCGCATCATCATAGGTTTCCACATTGCGGAACAACCGATGGGGTCGATACTCACTACCAAAGCGAAACCCGGTCTTACCTACAACAGATATATTACCGGATTCATCAACGGTACCGCCACCATTGAAGAGATCCTTATCATCCGAAACGGCACTCCTTACCAAACACTCCGTCCCGAAAAGAATGCACATGAATTCATCATCGACGATACCGATCCCCTCGACACGATCTCCCTAAGGGATGTGGAACAAGACCTCTTCTTTACCTACTACTATGTCAGAGTCGTACAGACGGACGGCCATGTCGCGTGGGGTTCACCGATTTGGATCGACATCTCTCCCCTCCCCGCTCCCCACGGATCCTCCCCGACACCCGGAAAAGAGGAGCAAAAGAAATAAGAGAGCGCGGAACCGTTTTATTCGGATATCTCTTTTCTCTCCTCTTGTTCTTCAGCCGTACTCCCGGCGGTCTCCTTTCCGCCATGTCACCTTCTACCGAGGAGCACACCGCCCGGCAAGCGCACCTCCTCTACCTCATTCGGTCGGGACACATTGCGAGGGGGATAGAGCTCTATCAGGAAAAGGTCAAAGAGACGAAAAAGCATGACTTTCCCCTCTTGGAGGAAATCGGGTATACCATCTTGTTACGGGGAGCCGAAAAAGGAGACAAAGAATCCCGTTTTTTGACGATGTACGGCATACAGGTTGCCGACATGATGGGCCGGATCGATCTTTTCGAAAAGGTGATTGAGGGGGCGGACCCCGACCTCTTCCAAACGGCCATCCGCATCCTTGCCGACAGAGAAGATGATCAGGCAGAGAAGTTGATCGAGAAGGGCTTTTCCTCTCCTTACACTGCTATCCGTCTCGAAGCCGCCCACGCTTTGGCAAAGAGAAAATCTACCCATGCCGTGAGTAGAATCCGTTCTCTCATGCACCACCTTCCCCCCGATACCCACTTCCTCTTTCCGGAACTGTTCGCCTTATCGGGAGATGCCGAAGCGATTCCGGAGCTGAGACACCTTATGGAGAGTCCCTTTTCTCAAGTCAGATCGGCCTCCGTGCTCGCGATCATCAAATTCGGACTTTTCGAATTCATACCTGCCATTCGCTCCGGACTCACCCACGCTCATGAAGAGGAGTTGGAGGCATGCGCCGTAGCGGCAGGTCTCTTTTACGATCAACACTCCATTCCCCTTTTGGAAGGGCATGGTAAGGCAAAGAGTCCCTGCGTACGCCTGGCGACCTACCATTCTCTCATCAGGCTCGGCTTTCCCGAATACCGGAACAAGATCATCGATCTGGTGAATCGGAAAAACCTCTTCGCCATCCATTGCCTGGGTGATTCGGAAGAAGAGAGAGATCTTCTCGCCACGCTCTGTTCCGATGAGAAATATGACGTACGGATCAATGCCGCCATCGCCCTCCTTCATAAGAGAGATACGAGGGCCGTACCGACATTGATGGGGATGCTCATCTCGAACCGGTTTTCGGGCGAACGGGATTTCGGATTCGAAGAAATTTTCTCCCCCGGGCGTGCTTTTCGAGCTTGGCATACCGTACCCTCCCTTTCCGCTACGATAAAGCATACCAAAAATCCATCTATCTTATTGAGTACTATTGAGTTAAGGGAAACCATCCTTCAAGGAGCTCTCGAATACCCGGAAGAACTCTTTGTAGAAATGGCGGAGACGATCCTGGACAAAAGGGAACACGCCATCGTTCCCTTGCTCATCAAACTGCTGGGTAACATGCGTACCGAAAAGTCGATTGCCCTTTTGCGTCGAGGAGCTTCCGCTTTCGGGGCCCCCTTTATCCGTACCTACTGCCATCTGGCACTCTACGATATCTTGCAATCGGAAAACCACAGGCGCACTTTAACGGAATGGTTGAGACGGGAACAGGGAACCTCTCTCATCCGACTTCGGCCCCTCCCTGAAGAAAACAACCGAAGGTACCCCGACAAGCTCACCCTCGAAGAGACCTCTCGCCTTTTGATTGAAGGATTTACAAGCCTTGCATCCAACCACTCTTACGAGGGAATCGACACTTTGCTGGAGGCAATCAAGGGAGGACACCGACAAAACAGATATGCCTTGGCAGGTCTTCTTCTCCATTCGATCCAATGAGCCGATTCCCTCCCCTCTCTCTCGCGCTCCTCTTTACCTTCTTCTTTCTTTGCCGGCTCTCCGCTACCGACCATCATCTCCGCCCCTACGGGCCCACCTCCGAAACGATCGTCAAGTTGAACCGACCCGTCTACGAAAACGGCACGTTTTCTACGGAAGAGGGGGGAATTATCGAGGTACCGGATGACGAGTTCTATCTACAGGCAAGGAAAATCACTTACGTGAGAGAACATATCAAGCACCCCGTAAGCAAAGTTACGGCGGAAGGAGATCTACTTCTGCTCTATAGGGGGCGCACCTATGTAGGAGAGCGTTTGGAGTACGATTTTCTCGCAAAAACGGGCCTTCTCTACCAAGGAAAGGTCGCATTCGAGCCGTGGGTTGTGGGAGGCGACAGGGTACACCTTCTTCCGGATCGTACGGTACGCATCCGTCGTGTTTTCACAACGACGAATGATCGCCAAAAACCCGTTTGGAGTATCGAAGCGAAGAGGGGAGAAGTATCGCCAAATAATCTCTTTGAAGCTAAGGGACTTACACTGCGTTTACTGGGCATACCCCTTTTCTACTTTCCCACTTGGCAAGTCGATCTCAATCGCTCCTCATCGGATATTCCCATCACATACTACGTTCGGGAAGAAAAAGGATTGTTGCCACGATTCGGTGTCAGGTATCGCGCCTATCAACGGGAAGAGAATGCTCTGTTTTTCCTCCTATACGTACGCCCTTTCGAGGGGGTCGGCGGCTCCGTAGAATCGGAATACCTCTCCCCTTCCCGGTGCACTTCTTTGCAAACGCAGAGCTACCTTGATAGAGATTTGTTCTACCGAGATACTACGATTGATCGCCCCTTATGGCATTACCGATTGCGTGGCTTTGTGGATAGAAAAAGTGAAGATGAAACATGGCAATGTCGCATTTCCTATGATAAGGTGAACGATAGGAACCTCATCACTGATTTTGCGACGGATCACTTCGAAACTTCCGCAGTGCGGAGAACCTCCCTCTCCTTACAACGTGCAACCGATTCGACCCGATTCGGTATAAGTGCTTCTCCGCGCATCAATTCTTTTCAGGGATTCAAACAGGAGTTACCCGTCTTTTTTTGGACCCATACCCCCTACTCTTTGGGAAGAACCGGCCTGATTGCGGAGACCCGGATAACGGGAGAATACCTCTCTTACGTGTCGGCCGATCGTCTCCTCCCCGTCGTCCCCGATTTCCGGGCGAGTAGGTTCGGTATTGACGGGGCCTGTTATCGCCCTTTTTCCGGGTATGGTTTCAATGTTACTCCCTTCGTGGGTTTTCGAGCACGTCTTTACGGTACGGCAAAAGGGCACACCATCCGGCAAGCATTGCTCGACTATAGGTTCCTCGCACATTACAAGGTGCAGAGAAGGTATGAAAGCGTACTCCATACGGTGAGACCCTACCTGCGCTATAGGGGATTGACAACTCCCCTCGCCCCCCCGGATATCGCACCTGTTTTTGACATTACGGACGGCCTCCGACACCTATCCGAGTTGAAGATAGGCATCGAAAATGCTTTTTATTCGAATAGGAGATCCTTTTTCAATCCCGATTTTGTTGCCGATCTCTCTCTATACGCTTTTTTTGCCAATGATACGTTCACGAAGAAGATCCCCAAGGCCCTACACACCTTAAGCCATCACCGTCCCTTTTGCCTATCGGAGATGGCACTCGGTTGGAATATGGAAAAGGGTACACTCGACTTCATCAATACTTCTCTGGCGTGGACTTTGAGTGAAAAAACGGCCCTTTACACCGAAATACGGAGGCGTGGCCGTTTTGACTGGAGACGTTCCGATCGTGACAACTACATTTTTGAAGTGACCCGCCCCATCTCCGATCTCCTCCTCTCTCCCCTTTCCGACAGGAGAAACACTTTTTTGACCGGGCTACAGTGCGATCTCTATCCGGGATGGCATGCACGGATCGAGGGCCGGGTCGGTACGGGAAGAGCAAGAGAACCCTTTTACTACGCCACGAAAGTGGAGCTCCTCGGTCTGATCGAGACGGGATGGCAACTCCGGATCGGATTCACCCACTCTCCTGCTCCGGGGGGAAGGAACGCACGGTACGCCTTCGGATTCTCTCTCGCCAAAAGGGGATAATCAATCCCCCTGTTCCTACGAATAGCTGTCATAACCGGGCACTTGATTCTCTCTTCCCAAGAAAGATTGCTATTCGGTTCCCCTTTTTTGACACATAAAGCAGGAAAAGATCCCGCGTATTGCGTTGGCAATCCATTGGCACATCGCTCCCAAACGCGAAAATAGGCCCGATCGCTGTTTTTCCCGGAACAACAAGTAGTTGCCTTGTCGGGCTCGGAGTTCTCCGGCTCTGAGCACTCTTCGCAGACTTTCATCCGATCGCTCTTGTACCACCATCTTCGTTTCCTCGATTTGCGTTTCCTCCGTCTCCGCTACGAGTAACGAACTCTCTATTCCATTCCTATACTCCTCCATCTCTTTCCGTTCCGTGGCCCACCTTTCGTCCCGTTCTCGTTGCTGCCTGCTTTCCCAACTCTCCTCGGCCAATTCCGCTTCCCACGCTGCCTGGATTGCCGCTCTTCTTGCTCCCTCCCGTTTGGGATCGTAGTTATAGGAGTCTACTTCTTCCTCTTCGTCTCGTACAACGTCCTTGTCTGCGGAATCGGGAGACAATGGCTCCGCTCCCCTATTTGTTACCACTCCGGTTCCTTGTCCGGTAGCCGGCGTGAAAAGAAGACCATCCGCCACATCACTCACAACCTCCGCAACCGGTTGATCGCCGCCACCCATACCGCGGACATCTTCACATCTCTCACCATCGTTGCTTCCGCCACGACGCGAAGCACCCAAACCTTCCACACCCACGGACATAGCATCACCCTCTTTTGAATATCAATTAAAAATCTGTGCTATATTATAACATGGTGCGTAAATATGTGTCAATAAAAAATCATATTTCATGAAAACACAAAAAAAACAAGCAAAGACATTCATAATCAGTAATTTACTCTGTTGATGCCCTCATATCGACCGAGAAAGCGGTGTGAAACGCCCCCCTTTCCTCGACGAGGAAGATACAAAGGGGTCGTACGGGCAACACGAACACGACGCAATCTCACCCACACCGCTATCCTTTCCACTCACATCGACTCGCCGGTCCCGCACCGCCAAAGGGGGGGGGGAGATTGTGGTCGGAACGGTTACGGCAAGAAAACGGGACGGAGCCGGAAACAAGGGCTACCCCCCTCAATGCCGGAGGAAAACCCCCCTAAACCCTTTTTTTATCCGACAAGTAACGACTGAAAAACCGGCATGTCACATGAAGACAAGGGAGGGCCACGGCACCGACGCTTCCGGCAACAGCCCAAGGAAGGACACCCCCCGCATAGGCCACGGAACAGGCGCCGGCGCAAAGAACGGTCGTGACACAACACTTGGTACACTTCAGACAAGTGTCACGCCAATCTCCACGTCGGACGCAAGAATATGCGTTCACAGGTGAGGGAGACGACTGCTCTTCGACTTCCGGGCCTATGGAAATGACGACCATGTCGTCTCTCTCACACACCGCGACCGCCACGGACGCCGCAGTATTTTGCGAGCAGGGCGCACTCTCCCCCTCCATATCGGAGGCATCGTCACGAGCACAATCCTCCATGTGACCGATCAACCGTACCGACTCGGTACCGATTTCGGGAATAGACAACCCCGCACTCATAACCACCTCAACCGTTCCATGTTTTCCTCCCATGGTACATAAAACGCGCGAGAAACACAAGGAAACAATAATCTTGTCAGTATATCCTCCACAACAAGGAGATAAATGAAATATAACAACAAACACGAATGAAGTAAATTTTGCAAAAAGCGCGCTGAGATAAAAGATGGGTTACACTTCTATGTTTAGACGGATTAGTATTTAACGATAAGAGTCTTAAATAGAAACTTTCGGACATGCACGGGACGCAATCGCGCCCGAACCGGTCTATTTGCACTCTCTCGGGTTGCACTCTCTCGGGAGGCCGAGAATTTCCGGCCCTTCTACTCTTTTGAAAAGGGGCGTGGGATCAATAAGGGCCCCTTCTGCCATTTTTTGTTCTACCGTCTCATCCCAACGAGAGAGTGCAAGAGGAGTCGTATATCCCAAAAATCGCCACAACCTCTCGGCCGTCTCCGGGATGATCGGATAAGAAATCAGAGCGAGGAGATCCAAACAACGAAGGGAGAGGGCAAGGGTAGTGAGCATTGCCTCCTTCAAGGACTCCTCTCCGACCCCCTTCCAAGGCTTTTTCGTATCGAAGTAGACATTGCCCGACGCGGCCAACTCCATCACCGACCGGGTCGCCTTCCTCAGCCGGAACGCGGAATAGTCGCTCCGGATTTCTCGTACGATCCGTTCGATCCGTACCAGGAAGGTCGTATCAACATCGGCAAGGGCACCGGGTCGGGGCCTTTTCCTACCGCACACCCTCTTCGTGAAGAGGAGCACCCGGTTTGCGAGATTACCGTACTTGCCCAGCAGTTCGGCATTACAACGGGTCTGAAAGTCTTTCCGGGAAAATTCTCCGTCTTGTGTTTCGGGGGCTCCGGCCGCAATCACATATCTGGCCTGATCGACCGAAAATCTCTCCAAAAAGCTTCGGAGATCGATCGTGTGACCGGAAGATTTGCTAAACTGTTTTCCCTCAAACAGGTAAAATTCATTGGCGGGTAACTCATCGACGAGCTTATAGGGGGTGTTTTGCCCCATGATCATCGCCGGGAAGAAGATGGCATGAAAGGGAATATTGTCCTTGCCGATAAACTGCACATATGAGGTGTCGGGATCGAGCCAATACTTCTTCCACGCATCGGGTTCTTTTTTGACCTCCTCGGCCCACTCCATCGTCGCCGATATATACCCTATCGGTGCATCAAACCACACATAAAACACCTTTCCCTTCGCCTCATCGAGAGGTACGGGCACACCCCAGTCGGAATCACGGGTAATGGCCCGAGGTCTGAGGTCGGCGATGTAGTTTTGCGCAAAAGAGGTAACGTTTGCCTTCCATTGCTTGCGCGCCATCCACTCCTTCAACCGGTCTTTGAAGAGATCGAAACGCAAAAACCAATGCTTTGTCGGCCGTAATAACAGGGGGGCCCCCGTAAGCTTGGATTTGGGTTCTTTGAGATCGGTCGCCTCGTAGTAGGCTCCGCACTCCGGACATTCATCCCCCCTTGCTTCGCCGTAATCACACCGAGGACACCTTCCGATCACATACCTATCGGCCAAAAAACGTCCGTCCTTCGGGGAGTAGAGTTGGTTCGTTATCCGCGCCTCGATATAGCCGTTTTCGTTGAGATCTCGAAAAAAGGCTTGCGTCAACGGACCGTGCCTTCGTTGCGTCGTACGCGAGTAGTGGTCGAAAGAGATGGCAAACTTCTTAAAAAAATCGGCAATGGCCTCGTGGAAGAAGTCGACATACTCCCACGGCTTCTTGCCGGCCATTTCGGCGCTCAGAGTGATGGGTACGCCATGCTCGTCCGATCCGCAAATATAGAGCACGTCGCACCCCTCGAGGCGTTTAAACCGGGCATACACATCGGCCGGCAAATAGGCACCCGCAATATGTCCGAAGTGAAGGAAGCCGTTCGCGTAGGGGAGGGCAGCGGTAATCAGAACCCTCTTACCCATCGCTCCCTATAGAGGCCGCCTTGTCGGAAGAATGGTATCGCATCTCGTGTAATATGTCCGCAATGCGCAACTCGTCGTTGCCCGAGAGAATCTGCTCTCGCGCCAACTTGATCGCATAGTTCGTCATCTCAAAGTTGTCGGAAAAAAGATCCCTCAATGATTCTTTTGTCAATGTCTCTTTCATCGTGTCCCATTCCTTTGTCGTACCCATCAACGATTTCTGTGCTCTTCGGCCACGATAATACTCTTCAGTATCGCATATGCCTCGGGCAACGTATCATTAATGATACGATAATCATAATGTTTTGCCTGATCTACCTCATGGGCCACCCGATCAAGCCGTTTGCGAATCACCTCTTCCGATTCGGTCCGACGCGACTGCAAACGCTCTTTGAGGACCGCAAAAGAGGGCGGAGCGATAAAGATCCGCACGCAATCGATCCGTTTTCTCAAAAAACGTGCCCCTGTCGTGTCGATAACCAAGAGGACGTGTCGCCCCCCCCTTCTTCCGGCCTCGACGCTACTCTTCATGGTTCCGTAGTAGTGTTCGAAGACCACCGTGTGTTCGAGAAAGTCCCCCTTTTCGATCTGCTTTTCGAACGCCTCTTTCGTCAGGAAGAGGTAATCCCTCCCGTCAACCTCTCCCTCTCTGGGGGAACGCGTCGTGCAGGAAACACTCCGGACGAACCTCTTCGGGAATTCCTCGATCAACATCCGGGTAAGGGTGGTTTTGCCCGTGCCTGCGGGAGCACTCAATACGATCACGAGACCTTTCCGTGTTTCTTCCGAAGGGGGGAGCATGCAGTTACCCGGTAGTTCAACGCGCAATTCACCGGAGTGGTGACGGTATCTTAACCCGCCCCCGCTTTTACCGTCCAATATTTGTCGAAGGAAGGGGTGGCAAAGTAACCGATTCGGGAGGAAATCCGGGCATCCGTTGTCGTCCCTTTTTTTGATTTCTTACCCCGGAATTGCAACCCTTCGCAAGTACCGGTAAAGGGCCCGCCTGGCCAGAAGAGAGGGGGTAACGAGAACGAGCACCTCACCGTAACCCTTCCGGGTCGCCATACGCAAACCCTCGTATAGATTATTGTCCTTTAGGAGAAACGCATCGCACCGGATCGGGAGAGGGGCGTTTTCGATATCGCTCATGATGAGAGATCCGTGACGATTGTCGCTTCCGAGATAGGTCCGCATGGCATGCCATGAAGGAAAGAGGCGAACACCGGGAAAGTGTGCATGAGAAGGTGCCTTTCCGAACAGAGCCCGGGGAGCAAGGAAAACGGAAGAGCCGAGCGCCTCTTCGATCTCCTCTTTCAAGACTGCTCCGAGCCGGAGGAGAAGGGGTCGCTCCGGATCCTCAAGAGAAAGAACGGATGATTCCAGGCCGATTCGAGATTCTCCTCCGTCGATGAGCATGTCGATGCGCCCGCGAAGATCCTCCATTACGTGTTGTGCGCGAGTTGCACTCGGTCTATCCGATATGTTCGCGGAAGAGGCGACGAGGGGACACCCGACAAGACGAATGAGCCCTTGCGCCACCCCGTGCAGAGGGGCACGAACAGCCACCGCATCCCGCCCTCCCGTGATTAACGGAGAGAGGAAAGGGGCCTTCTTCAATACGACGGTCAGCGCTCCCGGAAAAAACCGTTTCGTCAACCTGAAAAAAACGGACGGAATCCGATCGGTGATCAGTTTCAGCTGTTCTATTCCCGTAACCTGCACGGGCAGAGGACGATCAATGGGTCGTCTCTTGACAGCATACAGGGCGCGTATCCCCTCCTCTCGAAAGATGGAGGCGAACAGACCATACGTCGTCTCCGTCGGTGCCGCGACGAGCCTCCCTCTTTGCAGTAAGCGAGCCGCTCTGTGTAGCCCGGGTACGGCCTCGGCTACCGGTTGATCCTCGGATAGAGGCCCTAAACATTCCATACGCATGTGGCGGGGTGACAATGTCTTCCGGTCTCCTCTCGCTATCCCGAAACTTCCGGGACCCCGCGCAGTATACGCGACCCCCTTTCTTTTTTCAAACACTTTCCGTCACGGGGTCGGAAGCGATCCCGAGGCTTCGGTTCTCCTCACGATATAGTTGCGTAATAGGTGGTGATTCGATACGATGAGATCCGTTCTACGAGAGGGTGAGACAAGAGATGACCGCGCCGGTCGCCGAAACAATCGATTGGGTCGCCTCCCCCCGTTACACCGACATCAAGTACCATAAGCGAGGTGCCGTTGCGAAAATCACCATCAACCGTCCGGAGGTGCGCAATGCTTTTCGTCCCCTGACCGTCGTCGAAATGATCGATGCTCTGGCAGATGCACGGAAAGATCGCCGGATCGGAGTGATCATCCTGACGGGGGAGGGTAGGGAAGCTTTTTGTTCCGGAGGTGACCAGTCGATCAGAGACAGAGAAGGGTATTGCGACGAGGAAGGCACCCCCTCTCTGAACGTGCTCGATTTCCAAAAAGATCTCCGCTCTTGTCCCAAGCCCGTCATTGCCATGGTAGCGGGTTATGCCGTGGGCGGTGGCCACGTCCTTCACGTCATGTGTGACCTCACCATAGCGGCCGACAATGCGATTTTCGGACAAACGGGGCCTCGTGTCGGCTCTTTCGACGGCGGATTCGGAGCCGCCTACCTTGCCCGCATCGTCGGACAGAAGAAGGCTCGGGAGATATGGTATCTCTGTCGCAGATATACGGCGCAGGAGGCGTTGCGGATGGGCCTCGTCAACCACGTCGTTCCCTACGAGGAGCTGGAAGAGACTACCCTCGCATGGTGTACTACGATCTTGGACCATTCCCCCATGGCACTGCGTTGCCTAAAAGCAGCCTTCAATGCCGATTGTGACGGACAGTCGGGTTTACAGGAGCTTGCGGGTAATGCAACCCTTCTCTACTACATGTCGGAAGAGGCGGCGGAGGGACATCGCGCTTTTTTGGAGAAAAGGAAGCCGGATTTCAGCCCCTTTCCGAGAAGAGCATGAGGTACTTTGTCGAAGCGAGCAGACCGAAGACGTTGATCGCTTCGATTGCTCCGGTTTTGATCGGTGTTCTACATGCGAGATCCCCGAGGGTAGACTCTTACTTACTATTCTGCACCCTACTTGCCACCCTCTCCTTGCAGATCGGAACCAACTTCGCCAACGACTATCTCGACGGTAGACGGGGGGGCGATACTTCCCTGAGAAAGGGTCCGCGCCGTCTGACGAGCGCGGGGTTCATCTCCGAGTGTGCGATGAAACGGGCCACGGCCATCACGTTTGCCCTCGTGATTCTCTTTGCCTTGCCACTTATTGCCGCAGGAGGGAAACCGATTGCGGGGCTTGTCCTCCTCTCCGTACTCTTGGGTTATCTCTACTCGGGAGGTCCCTACCCTCTGAGCCACTCGGGCATTGCCGATCTCTTTGTCTTCTTCTTTTTCGGCCCCGTAGCTTCGGCGACGACGGCCTATCTACAAACGGGCAGAGTGTCGATGTCGGTGGCCGTCGCAGGGTGCGCCCCCGGACTCCTCTCGGTCGCCCTTCTCACAGCCAACAATCTCCGGGACGTGGCAGAAGATACAAAACAGAACAAACGGACCTTTCCCGTCCGGTTCGGAACGCGCGCGGGAGCGTTTGAGTATGCCTTCTGTCTCGTTGTCGCCTCTCTCCTCCCTGCCGTGTTGAGCATATGTACGGGGAGACATCCCCTTTCAGCGATAACGATTGTCATGCTTCCCTTTGCCAAGCCTTTGATTCGTAGTGCCTTTATCTCTCAAGAACGAGATGCCCTTTTCCCTCGAACGGGAAAGTGGATGGTTTGTCACACCCTCCTCTTCCTCATCGGCTCTTCATGCTCTTGATGAGGGGTGCGCACGCATCCGAGTCGAGTACCCAAAGTGCTTTGTTCTTCTTCGTACCGACACGGCTTACCGGGAAAGGAGGGGTTTTTTCGGAGAGGAAGACCCTGCGTACCATACCGGCTTTCTTCCGTCCGGTCACATAGATGACGATGTTCATCGCTTGATTGATGATAGGGTAGGTCATGGTCATTCTCACGGTACTTTTTTGCGGCACCTTGTTGGCAACGACCGAGCGTTGCGTCTCTTCCAAAGCCTCCGTATTCGGAAAGAGCGAAGCGGTGTGACCGTCCTCTCCCATTCCGAGCATGATCAGATCAAAAGGGCGGACTCCGAGAATACCGGTAATTTTCTCTTCATACTCGATCGCATGCTTTTCTATATCCGTTTCCGCCTTCATTCTGAATATATGCTTTTTCAAAATGCCGAGTCGGTTAAAGCCGGCATCGATAGCCATCCGAAAATTACTCTCGGGCTCGCAGGGGGGGGCACTGCG
>JAPOVA010000012.1 GCA_026708385.1 Simkaniaceae bacterium
CGATCTTTTGACCGCCCGATAGGGATCCGGAAATAAGTTCTTCCGCCATTTAAAAGAATCTCTGCAGTTGCACTAAATCAACACCCCGTTGTCCAATGTCGTCGCTTTAGGTGGGGGTGACGGAGAAGACACGATGAAAAATTTGACTCTGATACTGACGACAGTGTCGCTTTCAATGGCAAACCTAGGAGCCCTTCACCTGATGCTCCGGGTCTCAAAGGAGGAAGTGTGGGGAGAGATCCGGAAGATCCGCTAAGGCCGGTTTAATCACGAACTTATTCTTTCATCATCAATAAGGAAAACATGGCTACCAAACAGCAAACAGATCCGTTGACCCGCATCGAGGACACGGTGATAGAGATCGGTAGGAACATTGAGGAAGCAATAAAAGTGATAGGTAGCGAAGATATGTTTCCCTTTCTTGCCACTGCAAAATATGGGTGTCAATCAGATGCACTATTTCTCTTTAGAATGGGTAAAGTAGAATATTACTCTATATGCCGAAATCTGCTCCGATGTGAAACGTTTGTTGGGATGGTGGAGACGGTGTTCGGGGACACTGAAGAGGATCTGTCCGATGACGAATTGAAAGATGCGACTCGGAACGCGCTTCACAATGCGAAGGTGGAGTTGCGGAATATTGGCCATACAATAGCATATGAACGATCTTATCTACGGGGTAGAGATGGTTGACTATTCACGAACTTATTCTTTCATCACCAATAAAGAGAATTTTTTATCACATACAATAATGTGCCGGCACTTATGCTTACATTCGTTTCTGAACGCTGTTCCGACGAGACCATCGAGAGAGCTATCCGGAAGAGCATGCACGCTTTGAGGACCACGACCGTCCCGGAAAGTACCCCCTCCCTCCCGGTCCGGGTGGAAGAACAACTCCCCGCCAATCCGTCCTCCCCACCGCCGGAGGGAGCGGAACCGTTCCGGCCCCGAACCGTGGTCTCATGTGTGGGATCGAAAGTACTGCTAGACCCCAATAGCCATGTCCGGATGACAGCGTAGGCCTTCCTACGGGAGAAGGATAAGGCTGACCGGCCCGCTCCGTGGTAAGACGGCAGAGCTAAGCTTTCGGTTGGGAGATCCGCGGGTCTCCCTTTGGAGAATTCGGCCAACCCATGCAAGCTGAGAATCTCGGGGGATACCGGCATGAGTACCTCATTACGGAAAAACAGAGCATTGATCGTGAGCGAATCCCATGAGAGGGCCGTGTCCGGAATGCTATAATCGAAGCACTCCTCCGCAGGTTTGAGTGCATCGGACAAGGTACGTTCCGCCCCGAAATCTTTTCGCCCCGAAATCTTTTCGCCCGATATCTCGCTTCACCGCGGAGAGTCGCCTTCCTCCCGAGAGCAGAAACAGGTTGGGACGTGCCTTCGTCGCCACCTCAACGGGGTTTTCTCCGTCGGCGATTACCTCAGGTAGCCCTCGAGTCGTTTCCACCCCCAACAAAAAGCCGTCCTGACCTTGATCGTCGGTATCTACCAATAAAACCCGGCGCCCCGCCATGGCGAGAGCGTGAGAGATACACACGGCACCGGTGGATTTGCCGACACCCCCCTTGGATAGACTGATACAAATTTTTCGCATCCATTCACACTACGGATGGCACAAAAAGGTGTCAAGCTTCCCATAGAGTCGCAGATTCTTCCCGCCACAAGAATGGCTTGCCATCGTACCGTAATGCGAATGTCGGCGCTTCGCATAAACATTCGCTACGAATATACAGCTCTACACCCCTACATACCAACAGAGAGACAGCGATACTTATTTACCACTCCTACGGCAAGCCACCACGCAATCTTTATGGTAATACTGCATTCCACCCCGTACAACAAGCACCAACGAGCAAACACCTTTCCCGACACACACACCAACGCAATACCGACAACCGCCACACTTGCCCCGATATCTTCGCTCGGTATATCGTTGACCCATTCTTGCAAACCGGCGAGAACGATCCCCATGGACTCAACTCTGCGATGGGGGTCGGGGGTGCACCGGTTCTCAGGACGGTGCGTCCCTATTTTTGCAGTCACCGCCTGCAATATTAGCACTCCTTCGAGCCCGCTTGACCGGAAAGCCCGTTTGTCGTATTCTTTCAGCTCCACAAAGAGGAAAATAGGGGAAGAGAGATATGGTAGGACCCATAGCACCGCCCACAGTTGTCGTCGACCAACAAACGAAGAGCACCGCCCCCG
>JAPOVA010000035.1 GCA_026708385.1 Simkaniaceae bacterium
CTATCGGTATTGCCCTTAAAAATATCTGTCCGGTAATTTGGGGTCGCCTTCGTAGTGGCAACGCACATTTGTTGGAACTCTCAGTTCGTCTGGGTTTCAGTGTTTTGATTGCCACTTGACACAAAGGAGAAGGGGTTGATATCCTCTGGTCGCCTTCTCGTTGTGGGCATGCACAATCTTGTGCAACCGGGCCCTCTTGGTGGGATTGATCTCCTTGACCAAGGGGTTCGGGTTTGTTTGTAGTTTTGTCGCAGATTATTCGGTTGTAGATGCTCCCCCTTGAAGGGGGTATCGTGTCGGATATTTCTCTTCTTTTCCGACATGATCGAACAACCTGTCGGATATTCCTCCTTTTTCCGACCCGTAGAACCTAGTTGCCCTAAATCCCCCTCCCGTGCTACTCTCTTTTCGTCCTCTATATATTCGGTGGCCGTTTTTAGAGGACGACCGGCCTCTCGACCTGTTTTCCCTCCAAAGGATGCACTTTGAGAGGTCCGGTTTTATCAAGGGAGAACTCTACTAGGAACCGGACTAGGAAGAGGACGGAATGTCGAAAGATTCCGAGTAGATTTCCGAGTATGGAGGTGCACCATGGAAGAAAGAATGTTCGTATCGGTCCCTGAGGGGAGAACTATAGTCGAAGAGAACAACGGCTCCGACCTTGTGAAGGAATTGGAGAATATAGCCGCGGCTTCCTATTCCAAGAATACCGAGGCGCTTAAAAGGTCGGCTTGGAAGAGGTTCGTCAACTTCGGCAAAGACCCGAAAGCAGGTGTCGCATCGTCCGACGACGAACTCGTTGTCCTCTTCATCGCCCATTGTCGCACGGAGGGGCTCAAGACGGCAACGATCAAGACCTATGTTTCGCTCATTACCGGCATCCTTGCGAGTAGAGGTCGTATCCTTTCCGATCAGGGGCTACAGGCGGTCAAGAAGGCCCTTCGCGGCATATCGAAATTGGGGGTGCCGCCCCTGGGGAAGACTCCCGTCACCACTCCGGGGATTCGAGCTATGTGTAGCCTTACCGGGGATACGTTGTTCGGTCTGCAACAAAGGGCACTCATCTTGCTGGGGTATGCTTCCGGAGGGAGGGCGTCTGAGGTAGTGGGGTTGAACGTAGAGGATCTGACCTTCGAGGAGGAGGGTTTGGTCTACATGCTTCACAGGAGCAAGACCGACCGGGAAGGTATGGGGCGGGCGGTCAGCGTAGTGAAAGCGGCCTCTCCCGAATTCTGTCCCGTACTCACCTTGAAGAGATTGCTGAGGGAGACGGGGCGGACCGAAGGTCCCGTCTTCAGGACTCCCTACCGGACGGGAATCTTCCTCCGGCGCAGATTGTCGCTCCGCTACTATGACCGGTTGGTGAAGAATCTCGCACGGAAAGCGGACTTGGAGGGTGACTTCGGGGGCCACAGCCTCCGATCGGGACATGTGACGCAAGCGGTACGGGAAGGGGTGGACCACCTGATTATTGCCCGACAGACGGGGCATCGAGACCTCAATTCTCTTAAGAGATACGTGAGGCTAGGTCCCGAATTCAGAAAAAACTCTTCGGGGTATCTGGGCCTCTGAAAAGTTGTCGGGGGCACCGGTTTCTTACGTGCCGGTGTCCCCACTTTTTGTAATCGGAGTATGATGAGAAACCGAGTGAGGTGATCGTATGAAAGAGCTATTTAGCGCTCCCTTTTTTGTGGGGGTCTGTCTCTCGCTGTGCATATGGGGTTTTGTCTCCGTGATAAAAATTGAGTGCGAAAAAAGTAATAAATTTGACAGGTTGGTGGAGAGAGTGGATCAACTTGAAAGGGCTCGTGATAAAGAGCGAGAGACCGAGAAGGGTAGTCGTTGAGATTGTCCGCCTCCTATACATCGCCATCGGGATCACGGTGGGGGTGCTCATGAGCTTCGGGATGTATTACCGGATACAGGAGCGGATAGACGGTTTGCAGTCGATGATCAAGCAGGTAAACGATAAAACCTGTAATCTCACATTCTGAAAGCTCCTTTTTAAAAAAATCATCATTTACTATCCTGAGGTAATGGATAGGAATCTACACACAATAAACGTGTGTCCGATCAGTCAAAAGAGAGCGCGATTCAATCGATGCGGAAGAGTGTACGACCCCTCGCGAGAGGAAAAAAAGAAACTCCGAGAATCCATCCGGAAACTCAACCTCCCCTTGGTGCGGGGGCTCTGTGAGGTCTATGTCGTCTTCCGGCGAAGGAGGGCCGTCACGGCGGTTCCCGACCTGGACAACTACGTCAAGGCCTTCCTGGACTCGGCCAACGAGTTGCTCTTCGAGGATGACCGGATGGTCGTGCGGCTGGAAGCATACAAACAGAAGGACGAAACCGATGGTATTGACTTCGAGGTGAGAGAGATATGAAGATATTGGGAGAAGAAATAGGCGATTTGGAGGTCAAAGAGTACACCGAGGCGCTGAGGAAATGGGCGAAGAAGAAAGATTCGGTACTGATCGGCTCTTTCTGCATTGAACAGGAGCGGGGGACCACCTTCTTCAAGAAACTTCGGGAGAGATATCCCTCCTTCAATACGGCATGGGAGGTGGCGATGGCTCGGCTCAACGAGAGACACTACGCCGTCCTTGCCCGAGAGAGACTGACGCAGTACCAAGCCCGACTGCACGAGAAGCACATGGGGCTCTACGATACCTATACGGCCGAGTTGGATCTTCCCGATGAGTCCGACAAGATAAAGAAAACGGAGGTTGTGCCGTTCGAGACGCTGGAGGCTTATGTCAGTGAACACGCAAGTGGCGACGAAGTCAAGAAAGCTCAATGATTTCGTTCCGCGCCCGTATCAGCGCAACATTCTCAAGGAGATAGGGGAGGGGAAACGGCGTATTCTCTGCATCTGGCCCCGTCGAGCGGGGAAAGACCTCTTCGCCATCAACTATGCCATCCGGCGGGGATTTGAAGAGCCCGGGAACTATGTGTTCGTCTATAAAAATTTTCAATCCGGTCGTCGGATTCTCTGGGACGGGATCACGAAAGAGGGGAAAAAGTTCGTCGACTACTTTCCCAAAGAGTTGGTGATCAAGAAGAACGCCACCCAACTCAAGGTGACGATGCGCACCCGAGACGGCCGCGAGTCACAGTTCTTCATCGTCGGGGCCGATACCTTCAACACCTCGCTGATCGGTACCTCGGCTAAGATGTTGGTCTTCTCCGAATTTGCCACCCACGACCCTTCGGCGTACTACTACAGCTTGCCGATTATTGCAGAGACCGAAGGAACGATCATCATCATCTCGACCCCGAGAGGCCATAATCACCTCTATCGGACCTACGAGATGGCCCTCAAGTCGGACGAGTGGGCCGTCGAGCATCTCACCGTCGAAGATACGAAACATATCGCCGAAAAGGAGCTCGCCTACCTCAAAGAGGAGACCGCACCCGATCTCTTCCGACAAGAATATTACTGCGACTTCAACTGCGGTATCGTCGGGGCCTATTACGCCACCCTCGTCGAGCAGATGAAAGAGGAGAAGCGCTTCACCGATATGCCGTGGGATAGGGAGCGCCCCGTCTACACCAGCTGGGACATTGCCCGGAACGAGCAAAACTCGATCGTCTTCTGGCAAAAAGAGGGAAAGTGGATCAACGTCATCGACTCCTTCGAGGATAAACAAAAAGGGCTCGAGTACTATGCCAAGGTGATCAATCACAAGCCCTTCACATACGGCCGTCACTTTCTCCCCCACGACATCCGGGTCAAGGAGTGGGGAGACGACATCACCCGGCTCGAGAAGGCCGAAAAGCTCCTCGAGGCGCCGTGCGAAGTGGTCCCCCGGTCCAACATCCAAGACGGTATCGAAAAGGTCCGTTCGATCTTCCCCCGGCTCCGGATCAGCAAGCACTGCGTCCAACTCGTCCGGGCGCTCGAAAACTATCGCCAGGAGTACGACGAGCAAAAGGGTGTCTACAAGAACAATCCCCGTCACGATTGGTCTTCCCACTACGCCGACGCCGTCCGGTACATGGCGATATCGGCCGAAGGGGCCACATCGGAGCGGACGATCGAAGAGAAGCGGAAGGCCTATGAGGAGGTAGTACACGGCAGACATGCGACCCAAGCCTTTCTCTCCCAAGGTATGATTTCCAACCCCTACAGCAGGCTTTACCGATGACAACCCTATATGACCGAGATGCTTACGCCCCGAACACCTCCTTCCCGGGCGACAAGGCTGTTGTCAAGATGCGGGACGACTGGTACTTGCGCGACTCATACTACAACCAAACCCGGTGGATCGAAGGGGATCTCGATCTCCGCTTCTTAAGTGGCGATCAGTCGCTCTTCACCACCACATACGGTGACAGCCCCTCTTTCGGCGGTAGGCCGTGGAACTTCAATCTGATGCAGAATACGATCAACTCGGTGGCGGGCATCCAGGCCAATAGCCGGAAGCTACCCAAGGTCCTCTCCCGCCGTCCCGGTATGGAAGAGACGGCAGAGCAGTACACGAAGGTGCTCCGACACATCCACGACGAAGATGACATCGACGACACTCTCGGGGATGCATTCTACCATGCATGCACCGTGGGGATGAATCTCCTCATGCCCTTTATCGACTACAATGAAGATCCCATCAGCGGACGGGTCAGAGTGAAGCTCCTCAAGCACGACAGGTTCATTATCGATCCGTACTGGGAAAAGCAAGACCTTTCCGACTGCAACTACGTCATTATCCGGAGCATGCTCACGAAAAATGCCCTCAAGGCCCTCTATGCTCGTAAGAGTGCCGAGATAGACCGGCTTCAACCCGGAACGAGGGACGGAAAGTTTATGTACATGCCCGAATCGATCGAGTATGCCACCCGGAAAGAGCCGCTCATCCAATACGACGAGCTCTACTACGCCGCCCGTCGCCCCGCCGTCATCCTCGCCGATGAGCAAACGGGTGACTCGATCGAATGGCGGGGGAACGCTACCCGACTGAAGCAGTTCATGAGAGACTTTCCCCACATCAAACGGGCAACGGTGATGAAGCCCACCGTCCGCCTTGCCTGCATCGCCAACGAGGCGGTCCTCTACAACGGCCCCCTCCCCACGGGGATCGACACCTTCCCCTTTGTTGCCTCGATCTGCTACCACGAAAAGTCGACCCCCTATCTCCCCCTCCGATCGCGGGGGATGGTACGAGACATGAGATCGACCCAATACCTCTTCACTCGGCGACTGCTTCTCGAACTCCGCTCTCTGGAGTCGACGGTCAACAGCGGCTTTTACCACCAGGAGGGGGCTCTCGTCGACATGCGGGAACTCTTTCAGACAGGTGAGGGTAAAGGGATCGCTCTGAAAAAGGGGAAAGTGCCCCGAGAGCACGTCGCCAAGATCGAGTCGAATGAGATCAACCCCAGCCAATTCGAAGTGAGACGGGACCTACAGGCCCTCCTTCCGATGATCTCGGGGGTCAATCCCTTCATGACGGGGACCGACCACAAAGGGGAGGCCGGGGGGATCGCAAACATCCTCCAACAAGAGGCCGGGAATACCGCCCTTTCCCGGGTACTGGATAAGTTTGATCTGACGCAGGACCTCTTATGGAGGCGGATTGCCGAGATGGTCCGGCTCAACTACGCCCCCGCGAAGGTAGCTCGGATCACGGGAGGGGAGGTTCCTCGAGAATTCTTTACCAAGAGTCTCACTCATTACGATGTCCGGGTGACGGAGGAGTTGGAGACCTTCAAGCAGAGGGACGGCCAATTCCGACAGCTGATGATGATGAAGCAATTGGGAATCGAGATTCCCGACACCGAGATCGTTCGAAGCTCCAACCTTGCCGAGAAGGATCGTATTCTCGCCAAGATGGAGGAGATGGCCGAGAGGAAGAGTGCCATGGAGGAACAGCAGATGAAAGTACAACTCGACGCGCAACAGGCGGAGGCGAACGAGTTGAATGCGGCGGCACAGGCCGAATACGGCCTCTCTCTCGAGCGGGCCTCCCGTACCGATTCGAACAGGAGTGCCATTGCGGAGAGATTGGCGAAAGCCGAGCATGAACGTGATCTGGCTATCCTCGAGAAGATTAAAGCCATTAAGGAGCTCGAATCTATTGACATTAGTCAGATACAAGAACTACTATCCGTATTAGGAGCATTACGACAAGAAAGTAATGCTCAATTGAAAGACATGGAAAACAAAGTGCGTACTCCGAACGTCGAGGAAGTGGCGACAGCCAAATCCGGGGAGATCAACGCAGCCAAAGAAGGAGCGACCGATGAAGGGATGGCTAATGAGCACCCCCAATAGCGTAGGACATACCCCCTCCGATTCGAAGACGGTGATGGCGGAAGATTCTCCCGCACTCGATCGGGAAGATTACGACGATACGGGTGAGGGAATTCTTCGCTACCAGAGGGAAAACGTCTCTACTTTGAAGAGAAACAAATCGAAGCGTTTCTGATGACCGGTTGGAGGCCCGCGGAGCTCTTTGACGAGATGGCAAAAGAGCTCACCTACAGCCCCTACGGAACGGGAAGGAAAAAGGGATATAGTCGCACCTCCCCTCGCCGGAGGCAGAGCTATTCGGGAGTAGAGGCCGACCGGATGAGAGAGAACAACCTCAAACCCCGAAGGTATCTCGTATGAAAACCAAAATTCCGAGCCGGAAAGAGAAACGGAAGAGCATGCGTCCCCCGGCTCGTTCCGGTAAAGAGGCCGTTCAAGGTTGGGGTAAACCGGCGATGAAGCCGGGAATGTCCCGCTATAAAAAATGAAAAAGAGCATCGCCAAAGCCCGGAAAAAACCCGGAGGGAGCAACGTGGGGAAGTATGGCCGCGTCGCCTCCAAGAACTTCTGCGGCCCCGCAGGAGGGGCCCCCAAGGGGAGCTTCCCGGTCAATACGGCCAAGAGGCGACATGCCGCTCTGGCCTATGCCCGTAATGCCCCCAATCCCGAGGGGATAAGGAGATGTGTCGCCCGACATGCCGGAAAAGGAAAAAAGTAAGAAAACGGTAGGGGAGCAAGCTCTGAAGCTCCGCCAAGAGGCGAAAAGTCCGTTCCACGACGGCGATGTCACCGAGCTGACCCGGGAGATACTCGACAAAGATTACGCCGAGAACCTCGCCGAGTGCATGAAGCGGGCCGAGAGTGACGAATCGATCTATTTCCCCTACTATATCCTGGTGATGATCAGCAAAGAGCCGAACATGAAGAATGTCCTCCGGAGTCGTTTCGGCTATCTGCAGACACCCCCCGTACCCAACTTCGACTCCATTCTCTACATCCGGAGGGACAGAAAACCCTATCCGGAATTCTTATGGAGCGTCCCGGACAAAGAGGCCTCGGCCTATCTCTACGAGAATCCGAATGAGGTCCATCCGGACTTTAAGCCGGCCTATGAGCAGGTGTGTAAGTTTGCTTCGGGGGAGTTGTACCGGGAGACAATGAAGGACTTTAAAAAGGAATGTATGCTTATGCGCTGCGCCGGATTCCCCAAGCCGGTGAATAGCGCTAAACAAAATATAGTTCTTGATTAATTTATGTATAGTATTTATAGGTTGAATTGCGAAGGCCCGCGTAAAGGGCATCGTTTCATATTCGTCAACTATGCGTAGGGGAGTGAATCTTATGGAAGCACCGGTCGATGATACTAAGACTGAGGAAAACCAAGTAGAGGCAACGTCTCCCGTTGTATCTTCCGAAGACTCCGACAAGGAGTACAACTTCGCCCAAATGCGCAAAGCGCAACAGCGGTTGGAGAAGGAACTTGCCGAGTCTCGGGAGCGACAACAAGCCTTGGAGCAGAAAATGTCCGAAGAGGCGGGGCCCGAAGACAACGATCTTATCGACGGGGCTCAATACAAGCAGGTGTTGAACCGGCTAAACGAAGTGGAAGCCCGGTTTCAACAACACCAAGTAGAGACCGACTCGGCACTCCTCGTGCAAAAGTATCCTGATTTTAATCGCGTCGTATCGGAACGGAACTTGAAGAAACTGGAAGAGACAAGACCCGCCCTCTTCAATATGGTGAGGAAAGCGGGAGGGACGAGCAGAGAGACGGGGGAGGCGGTCTACGAAGCGATTCGGGATGCGGGCCTTATCCCCAAAGAGGAGGCGACGAACAACCGGAGAGTGGAGAGTAATCTCGACAAACCGCAACCGTCGCAAACCATCGACCCTGCAGGTCCCCTTGAATCGGCGGCTGAATATAGCGAAGTCCTCACGGACGAGATGGCGAAAAAGCTGTACGCCGAAGCAGTAAAATACGCGAGTTGACGGTCTCTTCCCCGTAAATTGAGGAAGAAAAATGACAGCCACATCGGGGGTGATGAACTCCCAGATCATGCCACCTCCGGTGCAATTGAACTATGCTCTGAAGCTTCTGGCCACCCCGACCCCCTCCTATGTCTATCGCTTTCCGGCGATGACGAAGATCATGCCGGCTCGGAGCGGTCGCGTCCTCAGGATGCGCCGGTACAATCCGTTGCCTACCACCCCCGTGCAGATTACCGATACGGGTGCGGAACCCCCCAATACCGTCGGTAGCGTCGTCGACGTCGATGCCGAGGTCAAATATTTTGCCCAGACTATGGCGATTAGTCAGCAGGTGGTCTTGAGCAGTCAGGACGAAGTGCTCAACGGTTGGTCCATCCGGATGGCGGTCTCCCTCCGGGGGACCGAAGATACGGTCATCAGAAACGCCCTCGTCGCCACGGCATCGCGGGTCGATGCGGTGGGAGGAGCCAACCAAGACAGTCCGACCCAACACGGCAAGATCGACTTCGACACGATCACCTCCCTCTTCTTGGAGGCGAACGGTCTCAGTTTGGCCGAAAGGATCGGAGCGGAAGACGAATTCGGTACTTCGCCGCAGAGGAATTCCTACCTGATGATTGCCCACAGCTCCATCGTAAGAGATCTGGAGAGAACGGACGGTTTCGTACACCGGAGCCAATATCCCGGTGGAGGGGGGAGCGTCCTCCCTTCCGAGTGGGGCTCCGTAGGGTCGCAGAGGATTCTCCTTTCGACCAATGCGAGTGTGAGTCCGAAAGCTTCCCAAGCGGGTCGGGACGTGCTCAACTGCATAGCGACCGCTTCCGAAGGGTACTACATTGTCAAGCAGTCCGGTTTCTCGAGTCACTTCCTGTACGTGCCGCCGGAGATTGCCTCCCCCCGTACACGGCTTTACTGCTCGATAGGGTGGAGAATGGCGACGGCGACCTCGATCTCTTCGCAAGATTGGGTGATCAACTCACGATGCACATTATCAGACTTTTAGGAGTGAAAAATGACAACCATATACACCATGCAGGGACAGTTCGTTTCCAACGGTAGAACGAAGGTCCTCCGGCTCCAATCGGATCCCACTTGGATTGAGGCGGTCAACGTCACCCGACTTGCCCAATCCTCTTCGACCAACTTTAAGTTCGAGTGGATGCAGGGGATGCCGCAGAACAGTTGCATCCGGTACTCGCGGGGTGGCAACCCCACCTATCAGGCCTATGACGGCTTTTCGAGGATAGGCTACCCCCGTCCGAGAAGGGGCTCTTTGAAGGAGGTCTCCCGTCTCGGTACGGCCAAGTCGTTTGCCTCGATCACAAGTAGCAACAATTCCGAAAAGGCGACGATAGCGGTCTCATCCGGTGGCAACTTCAACGAATTCCAACGGGGAGACGTTGTCCGGATAGGGAGTGTGACGAGCTCGACAAAAAGCACCTCGTTCAGTTGGGCGGGTCTCGACTACATCGTGGCCGATATCACCGTCTCTTCGGGGAACGTAAGTGCCCTAGGCATCGCGGCCCCCTACGGGACAAGCACGACGGCGGCGACGACGGCGGGAACGCTCTTCAAAGTCGTCACTCGGGACGCAGATTACACGGAACCCGTCCGAGATATTCTTCACGTAGAAAATGCAAGCGGCTTTGTCCGGTTGCGGCTCAACACCTACCACAGCTACTTTAAGGGGGCTACCGTCAAAGTGAAGTTGCCGCCCGTCTACGGGTTGACACTCAACTCGACCGACGGCGACGAGTTTACCGCCGTTGTGACTGCCCGATCGACGAACATCGATGCGACGAACCCCGTCAACACGATCACCTTGGACTACCCGTGGAGCAATCTTACGGGGACCTTCGTCTATCCCAAGATGAGCGACGAGCCCTTTACCCGGGCCCGAATAAGCTCCGTGGGGAGGCTTGCGAACTTGGACACGATCAACGATCTCCGTTCGGCAAGGACCTCCGACTACTACGTAGGGATCGAGCTTGCGGCCGGAGGCTCTTCGGGAGCACCGTCGGCCCCTGCGGGATTCAACAACGATGTGATTGCGTGGAGAGCCGGAACGGCAAACAACTATCTCAATGATCCGCAAGAGCCCTACAACATCACCTAATCGGTAAAGGAGTAAGTATGGAGAAGAGTACGCAAAAGCCGAAAGAAGAAAAGACCGCTTTGAAGAAAGAGATCGAAGATCTTGAGGTCCGGAAAGCGGCCCTCCAACTCGAAGTGGAGAAGTTGGTCCGGAACACATCGGTAAAGGGGACCCGGAGGATTACGGAGGCCGACAAGGCCGAGATCCGGAAAACCTCTTCGCGATTGGTGAAGGGGACCTTTCGAGCCCACGGTGACTCGAGTAAGGAGATTCGGTTTTACTTTACCCTCCCCTGGGAGAGGCCCGAATCCTACACGTTGAAAGATGGTGAGGAATATGAGCTCCCCCTCGGGGTTGTCCGACACATCAACAACAGTTGCAGGATCGAAGAGCCGAGGTATGCCATCGACGAGTACGGCCGTCCTCTGGTCGAGAATCATGTAAACCAAAAATTCTCTTTTGAGATACGGGAGTTGACTAAGGCAAGCGCATGAGTGATTTGGCCACGATTCGGCTACGAGTTCGCCGAAGAACGGGCCGAATTTCTCCTCACGACATATCGGACGAAGAGATCGACGAGCAGATCAACCAAGTCTATCTCTACGACATCCCCGCTACCATTCGGGATTTTTCATTGGAGACGACCTTCAGCTTCGTCACCCGCCCTCATGTGGATCAGTATGATCTCCGTCAAATGCAAATATCCCCCGGTTTCGGCAGGCTGGCCGGTGATTCCCCTCCCGGCTCATTGGAATCGGTGGCCGATTCCCATACGAGCTTCGGTCCGCCTGCTTACATTGAAGGGATCGAGATGGGGTGGACCCAATCCCGGAGTCGGTTTTTCAATGTCTACGGGCGACACACCACCACCACAACGGGGCGCCCTACCAACGACGATAGGACGAGCTTCTCCTTTTCCTTCGATCCCAATCCGATTCTGCAGTATCAAGTGACCGCCTCGGTCACCTTGGAGGACGGAAGGCAGATCAATGCCGTAGACACCCCTCATCTGATCGACGGGGTAGTCTCTCACACGGCGGGGGGGTGGAAGTATTTCAACAGGAACGAAACCCTTGCCGGCTCGATAGACTATACGACGGGGAGCGGGGACATCACCTTCGACACGCCGATCCCGACCGACGGGACGGTCCGGTTCGAGGCGGTGCCGTACATCCCCTCACGCCCTCAGAGCCTCCTATTTTACGAGAACATCATCGTCCTAAGGCCTGTGCCCGATAAAGCCTACCGGATCGAATTACAGGCCTTTAAAAGGCCCGTAGCGATGATTGAGGACGGGAGTGCCCCCCACCTCAAAGAGTGGTGGCAATGGATCGCCCAACTGACAGCGATCAAGATTGCCCAAGATGTGGGGGATTACGAGCTCGTCGAGCAACTCAAACCGGAGGCCGAGAACCAGGAAGATCTAGTGATGCGACGTACCCTCGTGGAGAGGGGCAACCGCTTTACGCCGACGATCTTTGACGGGGGCGCCGGCGGGGGAGGATACGGAGCATTCGGAGAATTTCCATGACATACAACCAAGATATTCCTCAAGCCGATGACGACCCCTCCGAGTCACAGGGCGAGCTCCTCATGAACTTCATGAAGATCGCCCGTTTTTTGGGACTCGATCACGAAGACATTACCGACGCTATGGCTACGGGGAAGCACAAGCAGGTCCATATGCCCCGGCACGTCCCCGACCCCGCTCAACCGGATACGAACATTACCGCCGGAGAGAACGAAGCGGTCCTCTATGCCAAGGGGTATACTCCCGCCGGAGGGGAGGAGAAGACCCGGCTTTACTACAAGAGAGACGGGATGGATGATGAGATTCCCCTCGGAGGGATGGAGGCCGACATCACGGCTGTTTGGCAGGCGACGGGGCCCAATCACGAACGGATTTCCGCCGGCCACGTCATCATCGGCTCGGTCCTCATTTGCTTCGGAAGGAATGCCTTTAGAAATCGAGCTTCTCAGAGCAATGCTTACTTCAGCAAACCCTTTGCTTCGGGTCCCTATCTGGTGTTGGCGATGCCCATCCGCCCCGGCAATACGAACGATGTCATCGTGCAAAGGGGATACTACGTCACCATAGGGGTGAAGGAGACAAGGCTCGATACGGTACACGCTACTTTTGAGAAGCGAGCTCTCTCGAACCCGGGGGAGGATATCTACTTCAACTGGTTGGCGATAGGGCCCGTCGGCACGAGATGATATGTAAAACGGATTGACATGGAAGAGCTATGAGTGTCAAGGCGCGCTTCTTGGGGAACTTCAATAAGGGACTGACGAAGAATGCCCCCTCATGGCTGATCGACGAGGGGGCCTTCACCGAGCTGACCAACGCCTACGTATGGCGGGGGACGGTGAGGAAGAGGTTCGGGACCGAGTATGTCGGATCGGGGGGCTTTCACGATGCCCGACTCAGTCTCAAGCTCAGAGCGGGGGGAAGTTCCGACCCGTTGGTCGTTCCCGCCGACATCAACCCGGCTCCGGGGCAGGTTCTCTCGTACAAGCCCCCCTCCGGGAGCGTCGTCTACCTGACCATCCCCTCCGTTCCCGCCACGGGAACGGTCACCCTGCTGAGCAATCGGGAGGGGGTGAGCGCTACCCTCGATGTCGCGACCAAGACCTTCACGATTACCCCCGAACCGACCGTCGATATCCGGTTCTACCCCTGTCTTCCCGTCATGGGCTTCGCTTTGCGAGAGGGGATCCGCCAAGGGCTCTACGAGACGATTGCCTTTGATACTCGGCGCTCCTACAGGAGGGTGAACAAACGGTGGGTTGACATCGAAGGGGGGCGGTGGACCGGGAAGGATACCCACCACTTCAGCCATGTGAACTACCGGTTCGGCAACTCTCCCCCGTGGCTCTTTGTCACGAACGGCGTCCGGGTCGATACGGGGGGGAGCATGCGGGAAGAGGATTGGCACGGAGGGATTGCCTACCTCAATAGGGACGACTCCCCCCTCTGGAAGGTGATCACCCCCGTCCTTGCCCAAGCAACGCAGGGGGCAAGTGAGGTGCGCCTTTTGGGGGCTCTCCTCCTCTTCTCCTTCAGGAACACCTTCTTCGCCGCCGGAACCATAGAGGGCGATCCTATGCTCCCCGACAACGACCGGATCCACCCCGGAAAACTCGTCTGGTCGAGCCCCTTTACCTCTCCCATAGATGACCCATCCCGAGATGAATACCACAGGTACAATTGGGCTACGGGATTCAATCAGATCACGTTGAGCACCTCCGAAAAGATCGTCAGCTTAGCCCCCTTACGAGACCGGCTCATCGTCTTCATGGAGCGGAGTACCTACGAAATCGTGGAGACGGGAATCGCCGAGAGACCCTTCAAGTCGCAAAAGATCAGCAGCACGAGGGGATCCATGGCCTCCTTCGGCACCATCCCCCTCGATGAGGAGGTGGTGACGATCGGCAACCGGGGCATCCAAACCTGTGACGGCACTCGGGTTGACAGGGTAGACAGCTCCATCCCCGACGAAATCTTCCGCCTCAACTTGAGCTCCACCTCCAGGATTCATGCCATCAGGAACTTCTACAGGGAGCTCGTCTATTTTACCCTTCCCCTTGAGAGCTCGACAACCCGCTTTATGAATGCCCCCTTTCCCCGCGATATCCTCGTATGGAACAGGGAGAACGGGAGCTTTGCCTACACAACCGAGGCCGCCACCTCCTTGGGGCGTTTTCTCCGCGAGGAGGATAGAACGAAATGGTCCGAGCTCGGCGACAAAGTGGGGACGTGGAGCAAGTGGACGGGAACATGGCGCGGTACCTCGGTATCACCCCAAAAGGAGCGGGTCTGCTTCGGCACCAGGCAGGGGGTAGTCCTTACGATCGAAGAGGATAGCCCCCTCTATCAAACCACCCTTCTCGTTGCCAATGTCTCCGGGTACGATCTGACGGTCCCCTCGCACCAGTTTGTCCCCGGGAACCGGATTCGGTTGAGGGACCCCTCGTATGAGGAGATCGACGACCGGGTTTACAGGGTCTTCGCCATCTCGGGAGATACCGTATCGATATTGCCCGAGAGTGCCCCTTTCTACGACACCTCCCGGCCCTACAAGGGGACGGCGACGGTAGGCCTTGTCTCCGAGATATCGATCAAGAGTGCCGACTGGAACCCCTTTCTGCAGGAGGGGTACTCGCTACGGATCCCCTATTTGGACTTCAGTGTAAAGCAAACGCCCTTCGGGGAGTTCTCCGTCCGGTACTTCATCAACGGTTCCCCCTTTGCCGTGAACGATTCCGAAGTGGCCGGCGTATATGGAGACAGCGTCGTGAGCACCTCTCCGCAACCGGGAGATGACAAGACGGCAACTCCCTTTACGGGCTCTCCGCAAGAGCAGGAGGGACGCTACCTCAGGAGACGCTTTTTTATGAACGGAAGGGGGCAGACAATTAGGGTGCGTCTCTTTTTAAATGACAAACAATTAGAAGATCCGGGAATTATTGATAGTGACCTTGCTATAGGTGGAATTACGGTGTATTTTCAAACAGGAGGAAGGATTACACGATGACCACCCCCGATATCAAAAAGATAGGAGGAGATAGCTTTCTCCCGACGCAGTACATCCTCCCCGAAGATGAGGCGTGGAGGGTGATCATGGTCCGGCAATATCTGAACAACATCCTCATTTTCCTCAATGTCCTCGGCGAGAAGCTCAATGAAGTGATCGACGAGGTGAACAAACTGAAGGGAGGGAAAATCTGATGCCGTTTCCGTTTCTTGCCGCAGGGCTCGGCCTCTCGGCACTCGGAAGTCTTATGGGAAGCAAAGGTCCCGGAGGACGGAAGGAGAAGTTCCAAAAGGTCCGGACCTATACCCCGCAACAAGAGGGGCTGATCAATCTACACGCCATGCAACAGCGAAAGGCGGCCCCCGCCATGTACGACTACTGGAACCGACTCCTCTCCAACGACCCCGCGATAAAAAGGGAAACGGAGGCCCCCGTCCTCAGTGAATTCTACGACGAACGCCTTCCCCAACTGGCGCAGGTCTATGGGGACGCCTCGGGAGATACGACCGCTTTACAGGCTGTCGGCGGGAAGGAGTTGCGCAAGTTGCAGGAGGGGCTCAACGCGCAGAGACATCACGACATCCGGCAGGCCATAGGGCAGATGCGGAGCTTTGCCGACATCGGGATGACGAAGCCTTACGAGATCTTCCACCGACCCGGAAGGCCGAACATCTTCTCCCAGCTAGGGGGTACGGCGATCGGGTTGGGAGCGAACCTCGCCCTCGCCCGAGGGTTGGGACTCGGCCCCGGCGCCGGACTCGGCGGAGTCCTCGGATCGGGTCTCGGCTCGGGCCTCTTCGGCCGGAGCGGAGCCGGTCAGGGTGTCACCAGGGTAGGTCAAAGCGGTCTATCCATACCACAACCGGAGAGTCCCGCCATGCAGTCGATAGCGGGGATGCAGACGGGTCAGGTGGGGGGTATGCAGAGCGCACCCGGAATGGGGAGTCTTTCCGATCATGACAAACTTGCCATGGCTTTGATAGATGCCTTCCGTGAAGGTTCTGCGACGGCTTCTCGGGAAAGGAACTTGGGAAGGGCCTCCGGAGTGTCTCTGACCCCCGCCAAGCCCTCCTCTTACCATTACACCCGGAGGACCTTTAGGTAGCGACAATGGGTATCCAAAGCATCCCGCAGAGTTCCCCCCTAGCCGATCTCGGAGACAACCTCAACGCCACCGTGCAAAACGGCATGCAACTCATCCTCAAGCTCGCCATCGAACAACGGAGGACGCAGAGGAAAGAGGCATTCAAGGAGCTTGATCGAAGAGAGAGGCTCTTTCGGGAAGAGAACAAGTCTCAACTCGACGAGGTCAATAAGCAACAACGGGCGATGCGAAAGGGAATCTCCGTCATCGAAGGACTCCCCAAGGGGAAGATCACCGATGTGGATCGGGCGGAAATTGAAGATGCCCTTACCGCCTATTTCGGAGGGGGAAAGGCTGCGCAGGAACGGGCCGAAAAGCTCGTAAGCAAATACGGAAAGGGTTTTTTGAGTCGGGATTCCTCCCTGATCAACAACGTCAAAGAGAAAATCCTCCCCATCTTAAAGAGAGGGGAAGAGCGGACCTCCGACTACAAGACGGCCTATCACAACCTCATCGCCG
>JAPOVA010000004.1 GCA_026708385.1 Simkaniaceae bacterium
GCGGGGCAAACCACGTACTAAGGCTCAACCATCCTCCCTTGGCAGGCTCAGGCTCAGGCTCAGGTGAAGGGGGCGTGAGTTTCGGTTGTTCGACAACTACCTCTTCAAGCTCGGGCTTCTCCTTCACCTCCGAGTTGCAACACCCACAACAAACCGCACGCACACCGGGATCTGCGAATGTACACGCAAGAGCACCCGGAGCAACTCCGCTACCGGCAGTACAGCCCGGGACGCCTCCAACAAAAACCCCGGTCACTCCCGCACAGAGGTATCCTATCTGCGCACCCCCATAGGCCACACCACCTCCAACGGGAATGTCGATACAGGCCACAGTAAGCGCGGTCGCCAAACACTTCGTTTCCCTCATGAAAGCCACACAGCCGACCTTGTCAGCCTTGCGAGCCACTTCAGTCTCCTTCTTGGGAGACCGCACGGGAGCATCTACATCGGACTTTTTTGGAACAGGTTGTGAGGTGATGATGGTATCAAATGCAGTCGCCGTAGCTTGTTTTCCTCCACATTTTATGGTGATTCATGCAACGGTATATCATGACACTCATGGAAAGAAACCGAAATCGCCCGACATCATACTTTTATGCAACAAAAAACGAAAAAATCACCAACCACAAGCAACCTAGGTATATAGGGCTAAGGTCGAGAGCGGATAAGTTAGCGGCCATTATCACAGGGGTTGAGGTTGGAGAGTGCGTGATAGGTGGTGTTTGTGCGGCGGGAGCGGTAGTCGGTGCGCCGGAAATAGCTATACAAATGGAGACATCGGATGCTGTCATAGGTGCGGCGGGCGTGGGAACAGGATGTGGGTGTCTTCTCCGTATAGTGGGAAGTAGTGTGGCAACAGTAGCGTGTTACGTCAAGAGTTTGAGCAAGTGAAATGTTAAATTGGGCCATGACAATAGCGATGGTGGCGATCGGGGTGGGGAATTTCCGGGCTCTCCATATGACGCGTCAGGAGTTACGGAAGGATATTCAGTCGGAAGGAGTCCCTCGTCGTAATAATTCTTCGGCCGTCTCTTTCAAGGTTACGATTCCGTTCGCAAAGCCGACTTCGGTCATCAACCGGTCGATATGACACAATTCGGTTTCAAGTACATCGATGCGACTTTCCAGCTTGGCGACCAGACGGGTGAGCATATCTTTATCCGTGTGCGTATCCAAGTTGTAACCTCCTTTTTTCGGAATACTTTCTTACTTTGCCAAAATCGGCTTAAGGCCAAGTATTATATCATGTTTACTTCTATTACGTCAATAGTAATCAAAACTTTAGATTTGCCTACGGGGCGGGAAGGGGAGTTTTTAGCCCTTTCTCGCGCAAAAAAGTCCCTTTCGTATATAAGAGGGGGGGTCGACCTTCACATAGGTGCCTCGTGTTCATCGTTCTCGGATTACGGCAGTTTTGCGACCTCGGTAAACGGGGGAGTCGGGTTGCCCTCTTCAAAGAATTTGCCTCCGATTTTATCACCCCGATGATGGTCTATCGTATCCTTTTCGCCGAGGAAGGAGAGACGGTGTTGTTTGAGTCGGGTGAAAAATCCGACCGGATAGGCCGGTTCTCCCACATAGGGTCGGACCCGGTAGCGGAGATTCGGTCCCACGGCAGTGAAAGTCGGATACGGGAGGGGAAGCATGTCCGTACGGAAGGGGGAGATCCCCTTACTCATCTTCGCGCTCTGCACAAAAAGTACCGAGCCGTATCGTCGAGAAGTTCGGTCGGCTTTGCGGGAGGATGTGCCGGATACGTGGCTTACGATGCCGTGCGCTACCGGGAAAAGATCCCGGATAGCCACTCCGACGGGGGGAAGTTGCCCGATCTCTTTTTCCGTTTTTTCGATACGAGCATCACCTTTGATCACATACGGGAGAGCATGCTCATCGTCCGAGTAAAGGAATTCGGTGGTGACCCGAACGAGGTATACGAGAAGGGGATGGATGAGATCAACACCCTCTATGGCAAGATCCGCGACGGCGGGGGGGGTATCGGCAAGGGGGGATACGGAGTACGATCCCGATCGGAAAGCTCGTTCCGGCCGATCTCCTCTCCCGACGATACCGGTTTTCGGGAGAAGGTGGCACGGGCCCGGGAGTATATCAAATCGGGGGATGTGTTTCAGGTGGTTTTGTCTCGCTCTTTTACGACACCCGTCTCCGTCTCTCCCTTTACGATCTACCGTTCCGTGCGATTGGTCAGTCCGGCGCCCTACATGTTTTTTATCCGGACGGGTGACTTCGCTCTCGTAGGAGCTTCTCCCGAAAAATCGGTTTCACTTCAGGGTACCGTGTTGGAGACTATCCCCCTTGCAGGCACGAGACCCCGCGGTGAGACCCCGGAGGAAGATGTGGCGATGGAACGGGAACTGCTGGGCGATCCGAAGGAGGTGGCGGAACACATGATGCTCGTTGATTTGGGTCGGAATGACCTGGGGCGCGTATCGACTATGGGTTCGGTAACCGTCGGCGATCTGAAAACGGTGCAACGTTTTTCCCATGTGATGCATATCGCGAGCTTTGTGAGAGGAGAGATTGCCGAAGGTTTTGACGCGATCGATGCGCTGATGGCGACCTTTCCCGCAGGTACGTTGAGCGGCGCTCCGAAGATTCGAGCGATGGAAATCATCGATGAGCTCGAAACGGACCGGCGGGGTCCTTACGGAGGGACGGTCTGTTTTATCGATCATGCGGGGAATTTAGAGTCGTGTATCGCTATTCGGATGGCCGTCATTTCCGAAGGTAAGGCCGTCGTGCGTGCGGGAACCGGCATCGTGTACGACTCCGACCCGGAAAGAGAGGCGGAGGAAACCCGGCACAAGGCAAAGGGAATTTTAGAGGCGATCCGGCTTGCCGAAGAGGGAGAGATGGATTAGGTCATGCTTCTGATTATCGACAATTACGACAGCTTTACCTATAACCTCTACCAGCAGGTCGGGGGCAAGATGCCTACCCGGGTCATTCGCAATGACACCCTTTCCGTAGAGGAGATCATAGCCCTCGAAGGGTTACGGGGCATTGTGATCTCACCGGGTCCCGGTTGTCCGAAAGATGCCGGGGTGTGCGTCCGGTTATATAGGGAGTTACGGGGTAGGGTGCCCGTCCTCGGGGTTTGTTTGGGGCACCAAGCCCTTGCCGAGGCATTCGGAGGTAGGGTGGTTCTCGCCGACAAACCGGTGCATGGCAAATCGGCCTTGATCTTTCACTATAGACAGGCTCTCTTTACCGATCTTCCCCTTCCCTTCGTTGCGGGGCGCTACCATTCCCTCACCGTAGAAAAAAAGAGTTTACCTCCCGAGTTCATCTTGGAGGCGGAGACGGGTGACGGAGAGGTGATGGCGATGCGTCACACAAGTTACCCTTACTACGGTGTGCAATTTCACCCGGAGTCGATTTTAACCGAGGAGGGGGTTATGTTGACCGATGCTTTTTTGGTTATCTGTGCCGACTCGGATCGGAATCGATGTTGAAGGAGATCTTGGAAACGATCCTGCAGGGGCGTTCTCTGAACACCGATGAATGTTCGATAGCGATGGAGGAGGTGTTATCGGGTGAAAATGATGTCTTTACCGCGGCATTTCTTGCCCTGATGCGTGCCAAAGGGGAGACCGCGGAGGAGCTTTTCCGGATCATCCGCATTGTCCGTGAGAAGAGTCGCCCCCTTGTTCTGTCTCCTCCCTTTATCGATATTGTCGGTACGGGGGGGGACGACTCCGGATCGGTGAACATATCGACGGGAGCGGCTCTTGTAGTCGCCTCTGCGGGGATGAGGGTGGCAAAACACGGAAATCGTGCATTCTCCTCCGCAGCAGGTTCTGCCGATGTGCTCGAAGCACTGGGTATTGCAATAGAGATTTCGCCCGAAAAGGCGGTGGAAACGATAGAAAAGTTGGGAATTGTTTTTCTCTTTGCTCCACTCTATCATCCGGCCTTTGCAAAAGTAGCAAGAGTACGTAAGCTTTTGGGTTTTAGAACATTATTCAATCTTTTAGGTCCTCTATTGCATCCGGCAGACCCCCCTTTCGCCCTTCTGGGAACGGCCTCCGAGGAAATGATGGATAGGTATGCCGACCTACTTCTCTTGCTCGGTGTGAAGCGGGCGATGGTAGTACATTCCTCGGGGATGGATGAATTGACACCCGTCGGCCCCTGTGACATAGTCGAGGTGCGTGAAGGGAAGAAAGTTCGCGTAATACTGGATCCCGCCGATTTGGGTATGAAGCGTTGCGATAGGGAGGCCCTTAAGGGGGGAGATGCCGGGAGAAACGGGGAGTTGCTTCTCGAAGCACTTGCGGGAGGGGAGGGGCCGATCGGGGATGCGCTGGATCTGAACGCGGCTGCGGCCCTCTGCACGGCGGAAGTCGTGTCGACAATGAAGGAGGGTGTTGAGCGGGCACGTAACGCTCGCAGGGGGGGAAAGGCGATCGCGCTGGTGGAGAGATGGAAAACTTTTTAGACAAGATCGTGAAGTACAAGGGCGAAGAGGCGAGATTACTCCGGGTGCGTATGGAGGAGGGCGAAGCAGAATCGATACGGGTGCGTTTTGAGAAAGGAGGGGTAAAGAGCGACGGAGATCGCTTTGCCGATGCGTTGCGGGCTGACGGACTCTCCGTCATCGCGGAACTGAAAAGGCGCTCTCCTTCGGCAGGATCGATCGGGGAGATTGCCGATCCCGGAGAACTTGCCAAACAATACGAAGCGGGGGGTGCTTCCGCCCTTTCCGTTTTGACCGATGAGAAGAGTTTCGGGGGTTCCTTGCACGATCTCGGAGCGGTACGGGGAGTTTCCGGTCTCCCCGTGTTGCGAAAAGACTTCACCGTCGATGTCGCGCAGATTGCGGAGGCATGGTCTTTCGGGGCCGACGCGGTTTTGTTGATCGTGGCCGTTTTGCAGGAGAAAACGGGGTATTTCGTGCGCGAAGCGGAGAGGATGGGGATGGAGACGGTAGTTGAAGTGGTCGATCAAAAGGAGCTTGATATCGCCCTTGCGGCGCAGAGTGGTATCATTTTGGTCAATAACCGTGATCTACATACCTTTAAGGTCGATCCGAACACCGCCCTTCGCCTCAAAGAGACCATTCCCCCCGGCCCGGTTTCGATTGCGGCATCGGGGATGAAGAATACGGACGATACGAAGCGGGTAAAGGAGGCGGGATTCGATGCTGTTCTGATCGGTCAAACCCTCGTCGAAAGTGCCGATCCTGCCGAACTGATTCGGAAAATAAGAGCGGGGGAGTAAAATAGGTGACGGAGGTGAAGATCTGCGGTATAACCGATCCGGAGACGGGGCTGTTTGCGGCCGAGGAGGGGGCGCGTTTCATCGGGTTGATCTTCGACCCCCTCTCCGCAAGAACGGTTTCCGTTGAGCGGGCGCGCAAGATCGTGTCGGCCCTTGCGAAGACGGAAGCGATTCCCGTAGGGGTCTTTACGGCGCGATGTGTGACCGATCTCGTTTCGATCGTATGCACCACCGAGGTGGGTGCGGTCCAGTTGCACGGAAAGGAGGTACAGGAGGTGAGCCGTACCCTCCCGGAGGCGCTCATTCGGTTCTATGTTCTCCGTGTTACGCAAGGGGGGGAAGTGTTGGATCGTCCTCCGCACTTTGCCGATAAGAAGCGTGACTTTCTCCTCTACGACGGCGTGATCCCGGGGACCGGAAAAGCCTTTGACAGGAGTCGGTTCCGGCCGGATCGCTCTTTCCGGTTTTTTTTGGCAGGGGGACTGTCCCCCGACAATGTGCGAGAGGCGGTCTTCGTCCTCAAACCGACGGGGGTCGACGTAGCGACGGGGGTAGAGGACGGAAATACGGGAAGGAAGGATCGTACCCTCATCCGTCTTTTCATCCGGAGGGCAAGGGAAGTAGCATGAGGCGGGGGCGGTACGGAAGATTCGGCGGTGCCTATATTCCCGAAGTCTTTGCCTTTCCCCTGGAGGAACTCACCCGGATGTGGGACGAGATGAGGGATTCGCGTCACTTTATGGAAGAGCTCTCCGCGCTCTTATCCGATTACGGGGGGCGTCCGACCGCTCTGACCGAGGTACCTCGCTTTGCCGATGCGATTGCGAAGGGTTCTTCATCGCCACGCATTTTTCTGAAGCGGGAGGATCTTCTCCATACGGGTGCTCACAAGTTGAACAATACGTTGGGGCAATCTCTTCTTGCAAGGAAGATGGGGAAAAAACGTCTGATTGCCGAGACGGGGGCCGGACAACACGGTGTTGCGACGGCGACGGCGGCGGCTTGTATGGGGCTTGAATGTGTCGTCTACATGGGAGAAAAGGATACGGTTCGGCAGGCACCGAACGTGAGAAAGATGCGTCTTTTGGGGGCGGAGGTGGTTTCCGTAGCGCAGGGGTGTGCCACGTTGAAGAGCGCCATTAACGAGGCAATGCGGGAATGGTCGCGGAGTTATGAAACGAGTCATTACTGTCTCGGTTCCGCTCTGGGTCCCCATCCTTACCCCGAGATGGTTTCTTTTTTCCAAAGTGTCATCGGTAAGGAGGCAAGGGAGGAATTTCTGCGAAGGGTGGGTCGATTGCCCGACCTCGTAGTGGCGTGCGTCGGTGGCGGTTCGAATGCCATCGGCATTTTCGGGGCGTTCATTCCGGACAAGGGGGTCCGCCTTGTCGGGGTGGAGGGGGGAGGTGTTTCGTCCGAACTCGGTGAACATGCCGCCCGCTTTCACGGGGGAAGACCCGGAGTGTTGCACGGTACCTATTCCTATGTCTTGCAGGATGAACACGGGCAGATCGCCGAGACGGCATCGGTTTCGGCCGGTCTCGATTATCCCGGAGTCGGTCCGGAACATGCTCATTTACGGGAAGAGAGGCGGGCCGAGTATGTGTTTGCAAGGGATGGGGAGGCGCTCTCGGCCTTCAGGATGTTGAGTCGGCAAGAGGGGATTATTCCGGCATTGGAGACGGCCCATGCCCTTGCCTATTTGGTCCGAGAAGGTCCCTCGTATGGGACGGGTGAGGCGATTTTGGTCAATCTGTCGGGGCGAGGAGAGAAAGATCTGCCGAGTGTGTTTGCCCTTGAAGGGGAGGAGGATTCGAAGTGATTCGTGAGGCGTTTACGAAGGGGAAAAGGTACATCGGTTACCTGACGGCGGGTGACGGAGGTGTAACGAGAAGTAAGGAGATGGCGTTGGCGATGATTGACGGAGGGGTCGATCTCTTGGAGATCGGGCTACCCTTTTCCGAGCCCGTTGCGGACGGTCCCGTGATCCGGGGGGCCGTTGAAAGGGCGTTGAAGGCCGGTACGTCGCCCGGCGACGTGTTGGTTGTGGCGGATGAGATCCGAAAAGTGAGCACCGTTCCGATTCTGATTATGACCTACTACAATCCGATTCTTTCGGGAGGCCTTGCTTTTTTACGGGAGGCGAAACGGGTCGGGGTGAACGGTCTTTTGATCGTCGATCTTCCCCCCGAGGAAGCGGGAGAGTATCTCTCCCTTATGAAGGAAGTTCGATTGGAGACGGTCTTTTTAGTGGCTCCGTCGACTCCCCCGGAGAGGGTACCGTTGATCTGTCGCGTCTCTTCCGGATTTGTCTACTATGCGTGTCGAAAGGGGACGACCGGGATGAGGAAGGGCTATTCGGACGACCTATCGGAAAAGGTGGCGATGATTCGATCGCACACCGATCTCCCCGTTGCCGTCGGATTCGGGGTTGCTTCGGCCGACACGGCCGAGAAGATTTTACGGAGTGCCGACGGATTCATCGTAGGATCGCTCTTTGTCGATACGGCGCATCGTGCGAAAGATCCGGTTGAATTGACAAGGGTAGTAGCATCGCTCGATCCCCGGGAAAAGGGGTATAGGTAAGATGATCATCACTTTGGAATCGGGTATTTCGCGGGAGGAAGCGGAGGGGGTTCTTTCCGGATTGCGGTGGATGGGATTCACGGCCCGTCTTTCCGTGGAGAAAGGGTGCTTTACGATAGCAGTCATTCAAGGGGTGGATGCTTTAACCGATATGACCCGGTTCGTAGAGCTTGCTCACGTACGGGAAGTTTCTCCCTTTCAACACCCTTTTAAGTTGGCCGCCCGCGAGTTCCGCAAGAGGGATACGGTGATTTCGATCAAGGGGTTTGAGGTCGGCTCGGGAACGTTGGCGGTGATTGCGGGCCCCTGTGCCGTTGAGTCGCGTGAACAGCTCATGGAGACGGGGCGCATCCTCGCTGAGGAGAACGTGCGTATGTTACGGGGCGGTGCCTTCAAGCCGAGGACCTCGCCCTACTCCTTTCAGGGATTGGGGGAAGAAGGTCTTAAGTTGATGAAGGAGGTAGCCGAGAAGTACGATTTGATTACCGTATCGGAGGTGATGGACGGAGAGCAGATCGAAATGATGTCGGATTACGTCGATGTGTTGCAGATCGGCGCGCGCAACATGCAGAATTTCACGTTATTGAAAAAACTGGGCAAGACCGGGTGTGCGATTTTTCTCAAAAGAGGACTTTCCGCCACGTATCAGGATCTTCTCATGTCGGCCGAGTATATTCTCGACAAGGGAAATCCGAATGTCATGTTATGTGAGAGGGGTGTGCGCACCTTTGAGACGCACAGCAGGAATACGCTGGATATTGCGGCCGTTCCGATCTTGCACGAACTGACCCACCTGCCCGTTTTCGTCGATCCGAGTCATGGCACGGGGATACGGAGCATGGTACCGCCCATGGCGTACGCTGCCGTGGCGGCCGGAGCGGACGGGGTGATGGTGGAGGTGCATCCGACGCCCGACCGGGCCATGTCGGATAAACAACAGACAATCGGCCCCGAACTCTTTAGCGAGATGATGTGCAAGATACGGACGATCGGTTCCACTATCGGGGTTCGTGTGCCGTAGTAGCTTTATGGAGCGCATTTTTGGCCTTGTGGTACGCGAATTTGGCCGGCGCATAGATAGACGAGTTTTTGATCCTTTCGGGTAAGGATTTGATCAATGTATGGATGGGTGGTTCCCACCCCCTTCCTTCCGGATTAATGAAGAGAGAGGGGATCCATATCATGCAGGATAGGATGGGTGCGACGGCGATGGTGGCAAATTTGACCCTTTCCGGTAAGGATTTGATCAATGTTTTGGCCTTTTCGCACGGGAATTTGGCCGACGCATAGATAAACGCGTTTTTGATCCTTTCGGGTAAGGATTTGATCAATGTATAGATGGGTGGTTCCCACCCCCTTCCGTCCAGTTTAATGAAGAGAGAGGGGATCCATATCATGCAGGATAGGATGGTTGCGACGGCGATGATGGCAAAGGGAGCTCCGCACATAGTGGCGATACATGCGATAATGGAAAAGATGGCAGCCCCGATCGTAAAGGCGTAAACGACTATTTTTTTTCTATGTTGTATGCATACCGTATCCATAAGTTCCAACCCTTCTTTGAGCGCTTGATTCCGTTGTTGCTCGCTCGATGATTCTTTCCGCAATGTCTCTCGGATTGTCGGGACTTTTTGCCATATTTCCTCCGCAAGCCACGGTTCCATTCGACGTGCCAGGTTGGTGTGTTTGTCGCAAAGTATCTTTTGACTTCTCTTGTCGTACTCTTTTTTTCGTTCCCCTTCCGATCCGTTCGGTAAGTCTTGTGCTACCTCTTTGTGTATCCGCCTCTTTTCATCGAGGGTAATGGTCAAGTATTTTTCATAGAGTGTGTCCAGTGCCGTAAGCAGAGATGCTTGCCCTTGTCGCTTATCCCCCTCTTCCGGTTCACCGGATGAGACCGTTTTATGCCAATGCCGGATTGAGGAAAAATCGAACGGTTGACCGAAGTCGTATTGCTTGTACATTTTGTAGATATTGATGGCGGCTAAGATTCCGAAGGCAATCGTACCGCACACTCCGGCTGTTATGGAGATGGCGGCTAAGAGTGCTATCGATTGAATAGCGGGCATTGCTATGATCCAAGCGCGTAAATGCTGATAGATGGAGACCACGTCTCCGACAAGCGAATATGAGTTGAGCATGGCGAATGTTAAAGAGGCTGTGGCAACTCTTTTTTGGGCGATATCATCCCTTGCGGTAGCGTCCGATAGATCTTGAACGTTGCGTCGCAAATAACCGGCCATGGCGATCGGATTGAAGGTAGGTTCGTACATATGTCCCGTGAGCTCTTTTCTTACGAGCGAGGGTTCGTCGTGCGTCGGATCGATACGCTTACACGAACTGTGTGTACGATGCAAATATATTGTCGGAGCATACATAAAATAGTCGCATTTTTATACACAAAGGAGAATATTATAACATAGATGTGGTTATTAATACAACTAGATCCGTTCATCAACTAATTAAAAATATAAAGTAAGAATTTATGTAAAAATTCGAATATTCAAAGAGAGGGAAGATAACCTTTGGTTGCGGCAACCTGTAAAAAAATGATGAGTAGCGCTCCGAAGATCATGGCTACCATGAGCGGTTTGCCACCGATAACGCGAAAGGCGGGACGTTTTTTGGCTACATATCTTCCTTGCCAAACCATCAGGACGGGAAGAATGCCGTAGAGGATGGCAATGAAAACGCCACCGTATCCCAGAGCGACGGTAAACCCTTTCGGGTAAAAAAGAGCGAAGAGCATGGGGGGGGTAAACATCATCACGATAAGGAGAAGTTGTCCTTTGAAGTGTTTTCGGATGTTAAGGCCGTCTGCAAGAAAATCATAGAGACTTAAAGAGACACCGAAAAATGAAGTAACAAGGGCGAAGAAGGAAAAAAGGCCGACGAGTAAGGGAATCCACGCAACATGTACGAGCTGACGCAATGCCGTTGTGAGCCCGGAAACGGGTCGTGCACCCCGCGCTATTGCTTCAAGGCTGTAGGGTCCTTCCGTATGGGGAAGAAGGCCGATAATCATGCATTCCCATACGACGTAGAAGATAAGCGGAATCACACTGCCGATCAGAAAAACCGATTTGAGTTTCTTAACATCACCGTGGAAATAGGTGCGTAAGCTCGGAACGACGATGTGGGAGGTGAAGGAGAGAATGACGATAGGGATCGTGGTCCAGATGTAGCGGGTGTTACCCTCCTTGACGGTAGCAAACCGGACATGGGGCGTGACGAAGAGAAGGAGACCTAGGAAAGTGAGTATCAACCCGATTACGCATAGCCTGTTTATCCGGTCTACTCCTTTCATTCCGAAGACGACGATAAAGCCGAAAATGCATAAAAAGAGGAAGATGCCGACATCCTCCTTCACATGGGTCTTGGTAAGAACGTTCAGAAGATCGGTGATCAAAGATCCTCCCCCCGATAGGTAGGCGGCCGCAACGGCGTAGAGTAGCAGAAGGAAGGAAAAGTAGGCGATTGCAACACCCGACATCCCGAGCCTTTCCCGTACCATCGAGATCAGGTTGGCATCTTCCTTGTCCGTCATAAGGCTTGCCTCCATGACATAGAAGAGGCTGGTCAACATGAAGGCGAAACAACAGAGGAAGACGATGAGGGCGCACCACAACCCCGTGACTCCCGTAGTAATGGGGAGTGCCAACATACCGGCACCGATCTGGGTTCCGGCTACGAGCAGAATCCCTCCCGCTATTTTGCTCATACGCATGCGCCACTCCGTCGGTTTAAAATCCCCAAGAAAACCCGACTCCGCCGTAAGCAGTCCGATCTTTAAAAAACTGCCCCTCAGAGTATCCTCTGTGGTAATTAATGAAAAGGCGCATTTTCCTCCCTACTCCTTGGAGTTTGCTCCATTCATAACCGAACATGGGAGTAAAATCGAATGCCCAAGAGACTGCCTGCCAGTTCCTCACGTAGGCTGCGAAGAAAAAGGTACCGTATATACCGTGATATTCGTTGCGTTTCTCCAAAAAGCGGAATTCCCCCCCGTACTCGACATATAGAGGGTCGATCGGATAGGTTCGATCGGTATGGATGACGACACCCGTGCCGGCATAGAGACGCAATTTTTGGTTTGGTTGCCAAGCGGCGAAAAAATCGACCGCCTCCAGGCTGGGATTGACCCGCTTGATGTGGGGGTTACGGACGAGGCATTCGTCTCCGAGATGGGTGGATAGGTGGTAAACCCGTAAGCGGAAGGCCCACTCGCCCGTGGCATAACTGAGGGGAAGTCCGACAAGGTAGTCGGTGTTCATGAGTTCCGAAACCTCTTTGTTGTAGCAGGAACCCATTTTAAAGGCCGACCAAACTCCCGCCTGGACATCGATCTGTAGGTCGCCCTGTCGATGAAGAATATTGCGCCATCTGTAGATGGGGAAATGGTCTCCCAGAGAGACGGTGACCGAATGTTTACCCAGTACCCTATCACCCTCTCTATACGCCACCGAGTAGAGGGTAGCTCGGGGATTGGCGATCATGGGGGGATATAGGACGGTTGTCTGAGGAAACCAGATCCCCTTGGTTTTGTTGCCTTTTTCCCTGCCTTCCAGTAGCTCGATCCGGTTTTCGGGCAATTTATCGACAGCCGTCACCGAGCCGATATCGGGGAGATCTTTGATGAACCGGATGATACTTTTCTTGATCAACTCGTTTTTGGGGAGGTTATATAGGTAAACATCCCGATTTTCTACGTAGACGAGGAGGTTGAACTCGTAGTAATGCGTGTTGACAAGGGCCTGAATATATCCTTCCAAATAGGCATCCTCTGCTTGGTTGATGTGGGTATCACGGAGATCTCGCGCACAAAAAGCGATGCAAGGCAGGAGAAGGAGGGTTAGGGTTATGCCATACCATATGCGTCGGATCATGGTGATATATACTCAAATTTTTGACATACGTTATGTATTTCCGTATATCAAATAAAAAGAAAATATGCACTAGAGAAGCCATTTTTTATGAAAAGAGTTTTGATTATTGAAAATCATGATGACGATCGTGAGCTACTCGGAAGGATGTTTTCCCATTATACGACCTGTTTGTGTGAAACACCCAAACAGGCCCTTCGTTGTATGCAAGAGTGGGGTTTCGACCTTGTTTTCAGCTACCGGTCGGGGATTGATCTCCTTTTGCGTTCCGGGAGGTTGAAGGTCGGTGTACCGTTGATTTTGCTGAAAGAGAGGGGGGAACCGGATCATGAGGGTGTCGTGGCAACTCTGGAAAAACCACTTGTTGAGAGAGAGATCAAGCGGGTGCTCCGATCGCGACATCTCGCCGGGCCGTGTAAGGTGAAGATGATTGCCGAAAGTCCCCACATGAAAAGGGTACTCGAGACCGTTGTCAAGGTCTCGCCCAGTCGTGCCAATATTTTCCTGTCGGGAGAGTCGGGTACGGGCAAGGAGGTGATTGCCGACTTGATTCACGCCTACTCAAAACGGGCCTTTTTCCCCTTTATTCGTGTCAATTGTGCCTCTCTTCCCGGTACGCTGATCGAATCGGAGTTTTTCGGCCATGAAAAGGGGGCTTTCACGGGAGCGCATGCCAGGCGAATCGGCCGTTTTGAGGCGGCTGACGGGGGGACTCTTCTGCTCGACGAGGTGTCGGAAATTCCGCCCCCTTTGCAGGCAAAGTTGCTCCGAGTCGTACAGGAAATGGAGGTTGAAAGAGTGGGAGGAAGAGGGCCGATTCCGGTGGATGTGCGTATCATTTCCACCTCCAATAGGGAGATGGAGGAGGCGATTCGTTCCTCTGTTTTTCGAAGCGACCTCTATTACCGGCTCAACATGATTGCCGTTACCCTTGCCCCTCTGAGAGAACGCCGGGAAGATATCCTTCCGCTGGCACACCACTTCCTCGATGAAGCGTGTGCGAAAAACGAATTACCCCCCAAAATCCTTTCCGTAGGAGCCGAACAACAGCTCCGTTCTTACCTTTGGCCCGGCAATATTCGGGAGCTACGCAATGTGATTGAGTGTGCGGCAATTGTCGGTGAAGGGGGGGTGTTGAGGGAAGAAGATCTCTCTTTTCCCTCCGCGAAACGGACGACGGAACCTTTTCCTTCTCTTAAAGCGCTCGAGAAGACCCATATTTTGAAGGCACTCAAGCTCTGCGGGAGCAACAGAACCCATGCCGCACGAAAGTTGGGCATCCACGTCCGGACGTTACGTAACAAGCTCAAAATGCACGCTTTCAACGAGATCGATGAGAGAGGAGGTCGGTAAAGGAGGGGTAGTAGGGGATCGCCGTGAACCCCTTCTCTTCGAGTTGCGGATGTTCGGGAGAGCAGATCAGAACAGGGCTGATGCCCGCCCCTTCCAGAGCACGTATGCCACGCATCGTATCCTCAAAGCCGACCTTTCTCTTTCCTTCGGCTTGCAGGATGTCGATTCCCTTGAGGTACCCGTCGGGAGCGGGTTTGGCTTCCTTATACTCCTCTCGCGTGACCCAGATGGGGATGGTATTGAGGATGGAGAACCGGTCTCGGATCGTATCGGTCCACGCACGTGACGAATTTGTGACGACTGCGCAGGGAATTGCGCTCTTTTCTCTTCGGCGCAGAAGCGGCTCCACGGAGGGCATGAGGGAGAGGGGGGCATTGGAAAGGAGTTGCGTGTACTTTGCGGATTTGTCGGCATAGAGCTTTTGCCATCTCGCATCGGTCATGGGCTCCTCCGCATGAGAGGCAATGAAACTCCGCAACCGGGCTTGAGATTGGTGCGCCGATCGGGCGAAGGTGGCAAAATCCCAATCAACCGTGACGCCGTAGTTCGGTAACACGTCGGAGTACGCTTGGAAATGGAGCTTCTCGGTGTCTACGAGGAGACCGTCCAAGTCGAAAAAGAGCACCTCTGCGCCAAAAAAAAGATCCATGTCGCTCTCCCGGCCACTTGCCGACCCCCCCTCTTCGAAGCTTTGCGTGCAACCGGCACAAACTCTTCCGGCAGTCTCCTCCATGGAGGGCGAGGTCGTGTCGACACGCAGTACCCCGCCGGCTACGGCGGGTGAGGTAACACTCGTAACCATAGTCTTCTCTCTCCGGCTCTTCTCTGCTCCGGGAGGATCGTGGAAAGCTCACCTCCCTAACGCCGGAAGTGTCGCTCATTCAAGCCGTTTTCGGCAATGCTTTTTTCGTTTCCCCCGGAATCGAACGGGGAGGGGAAACCATGCTTACATGGTAGAGTGCCGAACTGCTTCCCTTCCCGAGGTAGAGACCGGCGAGAACCCGGAAACACGATGCCGACGGCCGGACTCGAACCGGCACCCTATTGCTAAGAATAGATTTTGAGTCTATCGTGTCTACCAATTCCACCACATCGGCCCACTGCATTGGCTGAAACGGTCCTCATCGTAGCGAATTAGATTCTTTTAATGCAAAAACTATGCCGACTATGTGAGAGGGGGCATATGGCAAATCCGTCGAGTCTGGAGGCAAAGGAGGGGGGAGGGGGGTAACAGCCTATAAAGGATATTTTGGAGAGAGTGGGATGTGATGAGAGAGCGGTAGCCAAATCATCCCACCTATCCGGGGCGAGGAGTCGGTCCCTTCCCCGATTGTTGTCGAGTACGATTTCTTCGATGCCGTTCATCCTTCCGATGGCATGTTCAAGCCATCCGAATGCCGCATCGGCATCTTCGTGTGCGAGGTCCAGATGAAGGTGGTGAAGAAGGGGGCAGGCGAGAAAGGAATCAAAGAGAGGTTTGAGGGAATGATGATCACTTAGAGGTCCGTGAATATGGAGGTAACAAAGGGGAAGGGGGTATTTGTCCTGTTCTTGTCTTGTCGTCAAGACATCGGCAAACGATCGTATGAAAGCCTCGGAAAGGGGTGATTGTCCGCTATCGTAGGTGTTACCGCCCAAATGGACCTGTACGGGACTTTTCGGATCCTCCCGGAGTACCCTCTCCAACATGGAGGAGATCGTATCTTTCAAAGCATCTCTTACGGTAGGTGACATATGTGCGTAGGGGGGAGATTGTAAAGCCGGTTCCCGACTCAGAGCGGTAAGTGCGTCGGCCGAAGAGTTTTTTTCTTCCCCGTGGATCCGGATCCGATGCAGAAGGTATTCCTGCATACCTTGCGCGACCATATTCCGTAGGCACGTAACTTCCAGCAAAGTATGTAAACATAAGAAAGGTTTGTATTGCATAACTTTCGTAACAGAAAAACAAATCCAACACCGGTATATTATACTATAATCGCGATTTAATAGCATCATTTGGTTTTTTTGGAAAAATTCCTCACCGTAAATTTTCCTATAGAAAAAACATGTATGCGACAACCGTGTCGGAAGAAACATCGAATGCAATAGAGTGAGTGTCGGGATGGAAGATCGTTCCTTCTTCCGACACGGCAATATAATGAGGTCGTTTCGTTTCCCGGGCAACAGCCGGCCGGTATGATCTTCTCCGTGGTCGGAAAGGCGGGCAAAAATACTCTTACCACGTTTCTTACGAGTATGGTTTCCACAGCTCCTACCGTCACGGCGTTCTCTCATATCCCGCTATCGATCCACGTAATACACCGGCTACCCCCGTCACGGCCCGCATCGTCACGGTGCAACGGAAGGTTCTTATCTTCCTTGGTCGGGGATAGCATTGCCCTTCCATAGCCGGCTGAGCGACGTGATTGATCGCAAGAGGAAGGTTTCTCTGCGTAGAAGGGGGGAGCGAGGATGATACGGGGTCCGGTTAAAGACACATCACGGAGAGAAGAAGGTCGGCAATGCGGGGTTGCCGGAACGGGTCGGTACTGTTGAAACGGAGTGGGGGGGGTGGGCCTTCAAAAAATGTTTCCGGGTTGCCTACGTACAAATTTGTTCGCGCAGAGAAAAACGGATTGGTCGATTCCATGAGGAGTCGTCTACTTCCGTTATAGCAACGACAAGTCGGAACCGCCACTTCCACGGTTACACAGTCGAGGGCAAAGCAACCGTACGAGTTTCACTCCCCCCCCCCCCCCCCGCTACCGGTATCGCATGAGCTTCCACAACCGTTAAGGAAATGATGAGGGCGACCCCCGCGGTAGCTACCGTACCCCCCCCCGGTTCTCTTGTGCGTCGCGATGGATTTACGCAAAAATCGTAAATCCATGTAATTATGTGTGTTACATAATAATATTATTTATACTGTTTAATAGAAATACGAATTTGTGTTAGATTTATATTTATGTTTGTTGTATTTTAATGTGAGTATTGTTTTATGTCTATATACTCTCCCACGACTCCCGCCGTACCACGTGATCTGCCTGCGGGGTGGCGCCTTTTGACGACTCCGGATGAACACTGCGATGTTGCAAAAGTCGATAGAATTGCCCATACGGCATTGAAGAGCGAAGTAGAGGCAAAAGAAGAAAGTGTAAGCAAAAATGAGTTCGTTCTTGCAAGTGCTCGCGGAGATAAGGTAGAGGTGATGCGACTTCGGGAAAAAGGCACCTATTCCCGCAAAAGTGTAAGAGAGGCTTTGAAGGAAGCGTGTGGTGCGGGACATGTGGATGTAGTTAAGTGGCTCATCAATGAGGCGCATGCCTTTCCGTCTATGGAGGCACTCATACCGGCATGTAAAGGAGGACACATAGACGTCGTAAAATGTATACTCGATTGGGGCGTTACTCTCAATTGGAGTAGTTCTTCCGGGGGTGATCGACCCCTCATTGCCGCGGCCCGTGCAGGCCATCACGATCTCGTAAAATTCCTCCTTGAGCAAGGTGCGGATCCGAATGAGCAGCATGGCGTTACGAATAGGACGGCACTTATGTGCGCATCCGAGCTCGGTTACGTGGAGGTTGTCCGGACTTTGCTGGATAAGGGTGCCTTCGTAAGCCTCGGTAACACCGACGATCTGGGGGACACGGCTCTCATTTTGGCCGTCCGTTCCGGACACGAGGATGTGGTGAGGCTCCTTCTCGATAACGAATCGAAAAGGAGAGGAGCGCATATCAACCACGTCAACGAAAGTGGCCAATGGGCTCTCGGCATTGCAGCCGACAAGGGATATAAGGGTATTGTCAGGTTACTTCTTGAAAAAGGAGCGGATCCCAATCTCAAACTACCCCCCGACATCACGACCGATGGGCACACTTCCCTTATGTATGTGGCGCGTACGGGGAACGAAGAGATCATCGAACAACTCTGCGCTGCGGGAGCCGACCTCGACACACTCACGCACACGAAATATGGGGAGTCGGCTTTCAGTATTGCGTGTGATTTCGGAAATATAAGCGTTGTGCAACTATTCTTGGATAAAGGTATCCTCGATCTTAAGAAGAGACGTATCGACACTCTTAAGAAGAGGCCTACCGATACTCGGACAAGTGTGATGACTCTTTGGAGGAAAGAAAAGGAGAAGGTCGACCAACTGGGAGGACGAGCCCTTATGAATGCGTGTCGGCAGGGTCACGTTGCTATCGTAAAGCTCCTTCTCGATCAAGGTGTCAAGGCAGGTTACGTTGATGAGCAGATGGGAGAGACACCGCTTACCTGTGCGTGTGTGACACGACATACGGCTGTCGTAGAACTTCTTCTCCGGCATTACCGTCCCGATCTCGATTCCGAGGATCCGGACTATTTCGATATCAATTTTCGTACCGTGTGTGATGATACACCACTCATGTTAGCGAGTGAGCGCGGGTGTGTGGAGATGATAGCGCTTTTGAAAAAGGCGGGTGCCAAAACCGATTTGACCAATAGCGGCGGACATACGGCGTCGCAACTCTTCGAGATCTACACAAAGAGGATGCTTCGTGGCCCGACGCAAAGGGTATCCATATTGAAGCCACCTCCGGATTTTGTGCCTAAGCCCAAACCCAAATTGCATCTTCAATTTAGAAAATAATTCTTTGTTCGTTGATTAATAAACTGTAAATGACGAAAATTAACCTAACACTTATGATGGTGTTTTTTTGGTGCAAACATCAATGAGTGTTGGGGATAATGTGCGCAGATAAAATGATCGAGAATAAGCGGAACTTTGAGGTCGATTATCGAGGTCGGGTTTCTTTCCGTGATACATCGCCGCCTCTCCCGGTCCTTCCCGATCCCAACGCATTCCTTTAGGTAGGGGGACTACGAAGAGTGCCGACAACTCCAAGCCAACCCCCTTCTCCTGCGGAAAGAGCTCCCCCTTTCCCTCCTTCTCAAAGGCCTCCCGAACTTCTCCCCCGCACTCCTCTTCCCTGAGGGCAAACCGGGTATCGTACATTCTCTATCCCGACCTACCGGGCCGGATCCGACTTATCGGTTTCGCAGAGAGGACAAAATCGTAGATACCCTCCTCCGGAGAAAATGTACTTGTCTTTAAAGAGACCACCACGGTAACATTGCCTCACTTTAACTATCAAAACGGGGTGCAGGATACCTTAAGAATCCACGGTGATTCCGCACTCTCTTTTCTTATAAGGAGTTATTCAGGATGTCAATTCAGTTACCCCCTTGTTTTACCCCTAAAACGGCATTCTGCTTTTCGGGCCACATGATCATCACCTCTATCTGTGCTTACAAATTTAGGAGTGTTGCCATTCTCATAGCGGGACTTGCCGTCGGGCTCTTCCTCGCTTCCTGCGTAAGGTATTCTCCTCAGGCGAATCCCTCTTCCGAAGAGCGAATGGAGAGTGAATCGGAGGGAAGTACCGTTTTCGATGAAGATGATATAGAGAGTTCGGCAGATGATGAGATCGATGAGGATGACCGGAGTAGCAGGTCATGCCGTTCCCCCTCCCTCGCCTACGGCTCCGACTACATTGCAGATACTGTCTGCACTGTTAGTCGAGAGCGTTTTTGCCCCTGAGAAGCAAAGGACACGCCACGTTCGGAGGCACGGGGTTTGAGTAGCCGTACCGGACCCGGAGGCCGATCCCGGGACGACGTCGGGCGGGGGGACGTATATGTCGGGGTAGGATTTTGGTGGTTGCAAGCCCCTAAGGCGTGTTGAGGAGGGGAAACAGCTTGTTTCTATAGCAGGCTTCAAAAGCGAGCCTTTCACGCATTTCTTTCAAATAGGTCCCGGGTGTGATTGTCAAATTCAAGAAATCGACTTTTTCGGCATCCATCGAATAGGCAAAGAAAAGGGTTTCGAGCTCCTGGGCAAATTCAATGACGCAGTAACCCATGATATCGGGCCAAAAAGCATCGAACCAGCCGGGAATCAACACGGCTTGGATTTTTTCCAGTGTCTCACCTCGATCGGTGTCCCCACGGAGATAGTCGCGAACGAGTTTGCGCACGTACTCTTGAGCAATATCTCTGTAAATACACCCGACGTAGAGAGACTCGCAACCCCCGAGCGTCCAGTTTCCCCCCTTGTCTTGTAAAAACTCATGAGGGTGAGCATTTCCGTGCACAAGGCTTTTCGGAGCGCGTTGCACGGTCTCATAATGGCAACCGATTTTGTGAACGAGTTCCAGCAATGCTTTTGTAGCCACTCCTTCTTTGTGTAAAATGTCGTCGGCGATTTGATACGCAATGTCGCATTGGGCGAGACTCCTACCCAACAACCGTGTTTCTTCCGAGACAAGGCCCTCACGTTCCAATACGAAGACGCACTGGAAGAACCGCAACATAGACGGTGTGCGATCCCATTCGTGTGACTCCATTCCCTCCAGAAAGATGCGCTCATTTTCTTTATAAAAAGAATGTTTCAATTGTTCTAAACTTGCATCTGTGTGGAAGTTGTGCTTTTTTCGGATCTCAGCAACGCGCTCGTTAATCTGACTCATCCGCTTTTCGGCTTGGCTAACCACTTGCTTCCATACTTGAGAATGGGGATCTTCGATCTGTCTGAGAACTTCTTTGAGCGAGAATTGATGTAGTCCCCACGCCGCTAAAAAGGGTTCTACTAAGGCATCGTATTGCAAGTAGCGATCTCTTTCATGGGTCAAAGCTAACCGAGAAACTTCATCCATATTATCTATTGCTAAATCAGAAATTTGTTTAAGATGCGTTGCAAGTTCACGGAGATTTGAAGCGGGATACGATTTCGGATCCCAAACATAGGGAGAACCGTCGTGGTGAGGATTGGCCACAGCCTCGATACCGAGCCAACCGGTTGCGAGATGGTTGGCAAGTTCCGGGTGCTCCACTTCTTCGTGTTCCGGAGTTATCGCTTCCCAAACCTTTCCATCTCGATCGAGGGGGTGGGGGGGGATCAACAGATGTTTGCCGGCCAAGGCATTGACCTTATGAATAAGGGGACGCAAAGCCATTCTGCGGCCAACACCGTGAAGACGTGATTCCTCGGTGGTGGGAGACCAAAGCCGTTTGGGGTAAAAGGCACCGGACGAACGTTCTTTCTGCGGGGTAAACTTGAGATACCATGTTCCGGTCTCGGGATCACGGACCCTGTAGATATGCGTCATTACACGTTCGACATACTCCACTCGTGTGTCGTCGCTCGGAGAAGCTCCGCTTCGGTGCAGAAATTGCTTGATAAACGGTATTGTCCGTTCTCTCTCTTGCGACTCACAAGTGGCTGTAACAATGGAACATACGGAAAACACGGCAGGCACGAAATAACGGATGGCCGACATAACAAAAACTCACATGTTAGATCTTTCGACTAGAGTGTAAATCATACCCCTTAACCGGTCAATAAGAATGTAATTTTTACTTGGAACCGCACAGGCAAAATTCGTCCCCCCTTACCCACTCTCCGAGGTTTTTTTCGGGGAAGTAGGATCAACACCGAACGTCTGATAATTGGCATTATGTATCCTTTCCCGACCGGAGGGGTGTGTCGAACGCCGGATGGTCACGGAACCCACCGATCACCTGCGGACGTAGTTCCCGTACTCCGTAGAGTATGGAGTATCCGCTTGTCTAACGCGACGATGCACCGTACTCCATCAATATGCTCACAATCTCCGAATCGTCGTGGGAGCTTGCGAGCGTAAGAGCTGTGAAACCTTTACTACCTACACCGTCAACAGGAGCACCATGTTCGAGTAACTTCCTTACGATTGTCGGATAGCCACGTTCGGAGGCGAGTATGAGAGGCGGGTTGCCGTCTTGATCGGAAGTATCGACCGACGCACCGGACTCAATCAACATGTCTGCAATGTGCGGATGCAAGTAGAAGATTGCGAGCGCGAGGGCTGTGGAACCTTTACTATTCACACTGTCAACGGGAGCATTACGCTTGAGTAACTCCTCTACGAGATCCGGATCGCCCCATTCGGCGGCAAGTGCGAGGGGCATGTTACCTTTTTTATCGGGGATATCGACCGGTGCACCGGACTCAATCAACATGCTCGCAATGTTCGAGTGGCCACGGAATATTGCGAGTGCGAGAGCTGTGGAACTTACGCCGCCAACGGAGGCGCCGCGTTTGAGTAACTTCTCTACGAGATCCGGATAGCCCTGTTCGGCGGCAAGTGTGAGGGGTGTGTTACCCGCCTCATCAGGGATATCAACCGATGCGCCGAGCCCGATCAATTTTTCCGCAACATCCGTGTGACCGTTGCGGATTGCGCACACGAGGGGTGTGGAGTGATCGCAGTTGACGGTGTTGACGGAGATACCGAGTAGGAAGAATTGTTCCACGAGGTCCGGATGATTGTGTGCGGAAGCGAGTGCAAGGAGTGTGTCGCCCGCTCCGTCGGGGATGTCGATCGATGCACCATGCTCGATCAATTTGTTTACGACACCCGTGTGGCCGTTGCGGGTTGCGCATGCAAGAGATGTAGAATGATCGTGATTGAGAGCGTCGATAAGAGCGCCGTGCAGAAGTAACTCCTCCACGATATCCGTATGACCGGACTCGGAGGCGAGTGTGAGGGGCGTGTTACCCTTTTTATCTTGAATATCGGTTGATGCGCCGAACTCAATCAATTTTTTTGCAATATCCGCGTGACCGTTGTGGGTTGCGCATGCAAGGGGTGTGGAATGGTTGTGGTTGGTAGCGTTGACGGAGGCATCGTGTAGAAGCAACTCCTCCACGATCTCCGCCCGGCCATATCCGGCTCCGAGAATAAGAGGAGTATTACCCGCGTAATCGCGGGGATCGATCGATGCGCCGTACTCGAGCAATTTTTGCACGACCTGCAGATGTCCGCAGACAACCGCCAGAGCGAGAGCGGTAAGACGGAGCTCATCATTAGCGTAGTCCGGGGGGGCACCTCGGTTGAGCAACTTCTCGACAATTTCCGTGTGACCGTATTCGGAGGCGAGCGTGAGGGGCGTGTTACCGAAGAGGTCGCATGTATGGACGGACGCATTATACTCGATCAACATGTCCACAATCTTCGTGTAGCCATACTCGGATGCGAGTGCAAGAGCTGTGGAACCATCTTTGGTTACATCGTTGACGCAGGTACCGTGTTTGAGCAAATTCCTCGCAACCTCCAGATGGTCGAATTCGGATGCGACAAAAGATGAGTCATCTCCGTGTTCATGAACGCCGATGGATACACCATCCTCGATCAACTTTCGAACAACTATTATGAAGGGTGTGTTACCTTCGTGATCGCAAGTATTGACCGATGCACCATATTCGAGCAATTTGTGCACAATTTTCGGATAGTTACGGTAGACCGCGAATGTGAGAGCCGTAGAGCCGTGGTCATTGATACGGTCAATATGGTCGACAACAACTCTATGTGTAAGTAGTTTCTCCACAATATCCTGATGGCCATATTCGCATGCGACCATGAGGGGTGAGTTCCCTTCGTGACAGGAGATATCGACTGATGCGCCATATGTGATCAACATGTTCACGATACCCGTGTGACCGCGGGAGATTGCGACCGTAACGGGCCTATTCCTTTTGCGATCGGGCACATCGGCGCAGGCACCGTGTCGTAACAATTCTTCCGTGATATCCGCGTAGCCGTGGTAGACTGCAAACAAAAGGGGTGGCATCTGCCAAGGTAGGACACTACTATTGACATCGATGCCGAGTTTGATGAAGGCTATTACGAGCTTCGGATCATGGTGGTAAGTGCGAATGACCGAGTACATGGAGGGCATCCATTCGTCACCGGAATGCTCTCGGAGAAAGCGACTGCGCCTTTCTTCGCCGACCTCATCATCGCATGATGGTAACGCGACTTTCGCCGACTCGACAAACGCCCCGAGGAGAGCAAAGTCAACGACAAGAGGGTCCGAGAACGGCAATGCTATCAGTCCGTAATCGCCTTCCGGCGACACGGACGCGACCTTTTCCGCCCCGGGAGTGATATCTTCGTAGCGACGGGTAGTAGGGGTGTTGAGTTTACGGGTCCACTCTTCCCACAGGATTGTCAAGATATTCCGGACACGACACAACGTGCCGTCATCAACTTCACCCTCAAGCTTCTCAAGCACAATCTTCCGATCCGGACAGCTACGGGAGGGAACAAAAAAATCGTGCGACACGGTCGCCATCTACACACCCATTTCAAACGCCACAGCGGGAATTGTACCCGGTCCCGTACATGAATGCAAGCTATTCGACATCCGGAGGTGATGCCCGGTCCCCGGGAAACCCGGGGGCACTCGACTCCCCCACCTCATCTATCCGCCCGTATGGAACCGATGAACAAAGACCGCACTCCCGGGCATACTTCTTGACCGAATTGCCACCAAGCCCGGAACGTCGATAGCTCACCGTCCTTCTCTTTTGGTCGTGGGAAAAGATTCGCTTCGATCCCTCCTTCGCCGGAGGAAAATCAGGACATCTTCTTCTCCTACGGGTAAAGGCGGACTTTGATCGAAGAGGGGTAGCATGCACGACCTTTGATGGCAACGGACGGCGCCGAAAACAAAAATAGACTTCGCAATCAATATGGGGGTTTCCATCCGGACTGCGGAGTCAAAATAAGGGATTTCTTCATAAAATCTCACATAAGATAATACCACATCGCGGACTACTTTTCCGGTAACGGGAGAGGATCATGTGTAAAGAAACCCCCTTTAATCCTACCGGCTCTCGTAGTAAGCTCCCTATCGTCCGGGCCGGATGTTCACCTCCACGTGACTACCGGCCCGAAACTTGCTACCCCGCGATCAAACTCAGACAAATCAAAGAAAAACGGTTTACGAAAGCTACACCACCTTAAGGGCTGTTTAGGTAGCCGATTCCTTCTCTAATAAAAGAAATAAACCCAATGACTATGGGGGGCATTGCGTCCGCGATAGCCCCCATCCGTATCGTTTCCTCTCCTCCCCCCATGCTTTCCTCCATCTAAACGATGATTCACCCACGGACTCGGTCGTTCCACTCGGCTCGGCAAACCACCCACCGAAGAGACTCCACCATGTGGGAGCCGTCGGCGCAGACTCCGGCGAGGGAGATTTGAGTCTCGGCTGTTCGACAACAACTTCTTCAAGATCGGGGTTCATCGTTTTCTTCGACCGTTTGATCCGACAACGCTCTATGCACCCGCACCTCTCCGTAAAGATTTTCTTACCTATCTCCCGCCCTCTCCCGGAACAAACCATACGGGAGAAGGTTCCGCACATTATCCCCACAACCGAAACGGAAGGGAGCATCCACGTCGGACTCTTTCGGAGTCAGCTCCGAGGTAATGACAGTATCAAGTTGAGTTGCCATAGTTTGTTTGCCTCCGGTTTTTGTGACTCTTCGGGCAACGGAATACCACGGAACGGCATGGCGGAGCAACCATAAAGATAGGGCCCCCGGAGATGAACCAAAAGAAAGAAAAAGCTCGCAAACCCAAGGTTCGACAAAAAAAACCGGCCCGGAAACAGTCTCTTTACCTCCTGCCTTTTGCCTCCTGCCACGGTATATTGGGTGAAGAGTCTTCGTTCGGATCGGAAACAGCCGTCTCAGGAGAACTCTCGGGTGATTCCGTCGTATGCAACAGGCACCGTCTTCGGCCACGTCCATACGTATCTACCCAATCGGTCAAGGTGTGCACGCCAAGATTGATTGCCTTGGCACAATTCGAAATCGCGTCCCCCCCAAACTCACCAAGCCAATAATCTACGGCCCTCTCTTTCTGAGCCTCACTAAAAACACGCCGTTCCCCCTTCTCCGGCGACGCGAAATAGAGATGGCCGTTGCGGGTCTCTTCCTTTACCCGGACACCCTTCCACTTTTGTCCCCGTTTACTCTTGGCAAACTTTTCCCCTCCGGTGTAGTCGTGCATGCAGAGCAGGGTTTTTCCTGTCCGCAGGTCCGGCAAGAGCTTTCTGTAATCAATTACTCGTAGAGTGCCTTTGTCTAAATCCAGCTCCGAGAAAGCCCGATACGTTTTACATGCTTCGCTCAGCCATTTCGAAATACAAGTAGGATGGATGCCGACATCTTTAGCGCACTCGTCGGCAGACTTTACCTCCCTCTGCTCTACGGTATAGTCTACGACCGCACCTCGTTCTTCCTCGGTATAAACTCTGCTTGTTCGCCCTTCCGGAAGGGGAGAAAACCGAAGGGGTGGGCCTCCGAAACGGTTGTCAAGCCATGTAGCCGTACCTTCCCTCTGTTTTTGTCTCTTCGAAGGGGGCGGTCCGTCCGTGTGTCCGGCAAATCGTGCAGAGGTACCCTCTTCTGCGCTTGTGGACCACAACCGTTCTACACCATGCAAAGACGTATCCCGTAAAGATTCACACTCGCTATTCGGCGATGCCCGATCTCCGGAAAATTCGGGGACACTCGACTCCCCCAAGCCATCCTCCCCCACCCCATCTATCCGCTCGTACGGAGTCGATGGGAAAAGACCGCACTCCCGGGCATATTTCTTGACCGAGTCGCCACCAAGTCCGGAGTGCCAATAGCTCACCCTCCTTTTCTTTTGATCGTTGGTAAAAATTCGTCTCGACTCCCTCTCTACCGGAGGGAAATAAGGGTGTCCGTTGCCGGAAAACTCCACCGCCGGAACGTAGCCCCTATTCAACCCGCATCCGCCGACAGAGCCTTTAAAGTAGTTGAAAAGGCAAATCGACCTTGTCCCCGACCACTCCCTGAGGTCTACCAAAAGGGTTCTGTAGTCTGTTATTTTCCCGGCGTAAACATCGGGCTTTACGGCGGCAACCTCGGGATAAGCCCTACACTCATCCCTGATCCACCTCGACAAACTGGACCCGGTAGTACCACACTCTGCGGCGCACTCATCGACACTCTTTGTCCGTCTCTGCTCTACGGCATAATGGACGACCGCACTGCGCTCCGCCTTGGTATAGACCCTATTTTTCCGCCCCTCCGGAAGGGGACCGAATCGAAGGGGCGGACCCCCAAGACGATTGTCAAACCATACGGCCGTCCCCTTCTTCCGCCTGCTCTCAGACCATACAACACCCCGTTCCCAACCTATTGCCGACGCCACAGTGCCTCCCCTTGTACCATTCAACCCGATGACGGGTAAAGAGTACACCACGCCACCTCCTTTGAAAACCCCCACGATCCGGGTTTGGACAAATCAAAGAGAGACATCTTTCCGGAGAGATCGCCTAAACGATCGTCTCACTTCTCGAAGAAATTCAAGATTCAAGGTTCGACGGGTGCCTCGGAATACAACCTCTCTACCTCCTACCACGACACATCGTGTAAAGGGAATTCAACCGGATGGGAAGCGGTCGCCTCGGGAGAACCCTCAGCTACTCCCGTCGTATCCGGACAGGTCTGCTGCGAGTCATGCTCGGATGTTCGACTGATTAGGGTATTCGTACGGAGATTACATTTCCGGGCACAGCTCGAAAGTGATTTCCCATCGAACTCGTACAGCCGGTAGTCTACCACTCTTGCTTTTTGATCTTCGGTGAAAACACGCCATTGCCCCTTCCCCGGCGACAAGAAACAGGGGTGGCCACCCCGAACCTCTTCTTGCGCAGGGACATTTACCGGCACTTCCCCCGTCCTACTCCTTCGGGAGGAGAGTTTTACCCCCCGGTGTAGTCGGAAATAGTGACCGACCCTATTCCGGATCGAAGGTCCGTCAAAAGCTCTCCGTAGTCGATTGTGTGCAGGGTAAGGTTGCGGAGAATAACCCTCTCAAGTTCCCGTTCGCTGTGGATTTCCGCCAAACCAAGGAAAGCTAATAGGTACTCATCCTTTTGATGTAAAACTCTCTCTAAGTGGGGTTTTTGCACTTGGATAGGATAGACGCGTTGTGAGTCCGGCTAATTTTTGCAGACAGTGTCCGCAATGTTTCGTCTTCCCTACAGGAAGAATAGAAATCTCTCATTGTGTACGGATTACGCCAAGAAATCCCCTTCATCAATTTGGGAGGCTCCTTAACCCTATTCGTGAAGGTCGTCTCTACCCGGTCAACGACTTTCACAAAATATTCGAACAACTCATCAGCATTAAGCCTCTTGCAATACTTGCGCATGTAGTCACCGATTTCCCCATCGTAATCGTAAGGAGTCTTTTTGATCTCAGAACAATGAATGACGTTGAAACCATCCCATTTCGGATGTTTTTCAGGACTATGTGTTTCTTTCAGACACAACGGTTCCCCCCTTCTACCTCACAAATATATCTCTGCCCGCTAAGTGCGGAAACCGGGACTTTTCCCACAATTTTCGACCTCGACTCGGATCCGATCGAGAAATGTACGCTACGCCGGTCGATTTAGAGGCGACAGCTCCGGTTCATGAGCAAGGCATCGACCAAGACGATAGCCGCCATCGCCTCGACGATCGGGGCTGCTCTCAGAGTGACACAGGGATCGTGGCGGGAACCCGGGGGTAAAGCGAACGGTTTTACCTCCCCCGAAAGATCAACCGTCTCTTGGGTCTTGTTGATGCTTGATGTCGGTTTGAAAGCGACACGGAAGAGTAGGGGCATTCCGGTAGAAATACCTCCCAAAGTGCCTCCGGCGTGGTTTGTCCGGGTAACTACCCGACCCTCGCCTGTCGACATGAAAGAGTCATTGTGTTCCGATCCCCTCATTTTCGTCGCCGCGAAACCGGATCCGATTTCGAAACCCTTCGTAGCGGGTAGGCTCATCATCCCCTTGGCAAGGAGAGCTTCCAATTTGTCGTATACGGGGTCACCGAGACCGACCGGAAGATTGACGGCAACACATTCGATAATACCCCCGAGCGAATCTCCCTCCTCCTTTGCTTTCGAAACTTCCTCGATGATCCTTTCTTCCCCCTCTTTGCAAGGGCAGAAGACGGGACTTTCGTATATCTGCCTTTTCAAGGCAACACAGTCGGAAGGATCGGGTGAAGTGATTGCATAATGCCCGATCTCCTTCACATAGGCTACGAGATCGATTCCGGAGTGTGCAAGGATCTTTTTGGCCACTGCTCCCGCAGCTACCCGGCATGCCGTTTCCCGCGCCGAAGAACGCCCTCCTCCCCTATAGTCGAAAGTTCCGTATTTCGAAAGATAGGTGAAATTAGCATGACCGGGGCGCAATAAGTGCTTGATCGGTTCGTATTTAGAAGGATCGGCATCGTGGTTGTGTATGATGATCGATAGGGGTGCCCCGGTCGTCTTTCCCTCGAAAAGACCCGAATAGATCAACGCCTCGTCTTTTTCCTTCCTGGGAGATGTGTAGGGATTTTTCCCCGGTCTACGCCTCTCCAATTCTCGGTTGATCTCCTCTTCGCTTAAGGGTAGACCCGCGGGACAGCCGTCGATGACGACACCGATTCCCCTGCCATGGGATTCGCCCCAAGTAGTTATGCGAAAAATTGTCCCGAACGCGTTACTTACCATGATTTTTTTCCCTTCTCTCCACGAGTTCGCCCAATTGCTCTACCGTCTGTTCACGGGTCATCCTCGATATGTCCAACAACTCATCCGCAATGCGCCCGTAGTATTCATGTCTCTCATCATACATACGGTCAAAAGAATCTTCGGGGGCTTCCGGATCAATGAATGCGGGTAATTCATTTTGTGTAAGAACCCGATTCCTCAACAGTTTCTTTTCGCAAAAGAGGTAAATCATGTGACTGATTCGCGACAAAAGGGTGACATTCTCCGGCTGTTTCATCGTACCTCCCCCTACCGCTATCACCGAATGCCGCACGTCTTGTAGGCCGGTGATCACTTGCTTTTCCATGACCCTAAAGCGGAAGGCACCCTCTTTTCGAAAAATCTCCCTGTAGGTGAGTCTGCGATCATGTTCGGCATAGTAAAAATCTTCAATGAGCCGATCGGTGTCGATAAAGGAACTGTGCAAGGTCTTGGCAAGCTCTTTTCCTATGGTCGTCTTTCCACACCCTTTGACACCGAAAAGCAGAACGTTCATGCCTCTTCCCTTATGACAACGCCGGTCTTTCTCAAACCCTCGGCAAAACCGGGATAGGTTTTGGCAATACATTGCGTTCCCATCACCTTCGTTTCTCCTTCGGCGCGAAGGGCGGCCACGGTCAAAGCCATCGCCATTCTATGATCCCGATATGTCTTTACACGAGCACCCTTCAGTGTCGACCTGTGCACCGTCAGTCCGTCGGGATGTTCCTCAATCGAGGCTCCCATCTTCTTGAGCTCACTCGTAATGGCACGAATCCTATCGCACTCCTTGTTTCTCGCAATCGCACCGTTGAAAAGGGTGATCCCCCCCTCCGCAAAACAACCGACGACGGCCAAAATCGGTACGGCATCGATCACATCATTGACATCGATCTTCATTCCCTTGAGTCTGCTTCCTTTATGAACGGTAAGCACCCCTCTATCTCCGTCTACGGACAGATTGGCTCCCATCGAAATGAGCAGATCAATCACCTTTTTGTCACCTTGCACATCGTTCATATCGACATGTGAGAGGGTCAGCTCGGAGTCGGTTATAACGGCAGCTACCAAGGGGAAAGCCAAGGAGCTAAAATCCCCCGGAACGGTATAGTCGAACCCCGGATACTCCCCTCCTCCCGGAATCAGATAGTCGGTATATCCGGTTCTTTCGTACGGAAGTCCCAAAAAATCAAGCCAATGTAAGGTAAGGTCGATCCACGGCTTTTCTCCGGGATCGTTGATGTGCAGAGAGGTCTTCCCCTGCGCGAAAGAGGCGGCGATCAAGAGACCGGAGACGGGTTGTGAGTCGCTACCGTCCATCACCACCTCGCCTCCTCGGATCGGCCCCCGGATTACAATCGGTGCGAAACCGTCCCGACGTGTGCTCTCCGCAAAGGCACCGGAAGCGCGGAGCCCCTCCAACAACGGTCGTACGGGCCGATTATGCCGGATCGAATGATCCCCCGTCAGAACGGTATAGGAGGGTAAAAGGGCGGCAACGGCACCGACGAACCTGAGCACTTGACCCGAATTTCCGGCATCGATCACATCTTCCGCTGCCTTTAACCCCGTAACTCCCTCCCCCTCGATTTCAATCCTGTCCGCAAAACGGGAAAGGGAGAGACCGAATTGACAACAGGCATTCAACATGGAGTCGACATCCGGAGAAGGGAGGTATTTCCTCACCACCGTCCTACCCTTCCCGAGCATGCCGAAAAGGAGCGCACGAAGGGTGTGTGACTTGGAAGGCGGGATTTCGATGTGACCGGTAGGACGGCTTGCACGTACCGAAAACCCGTTCATACCGGAGTGACGCGAAACCGGTCGATCATCCATTGCAACGCCTCCCGCACGAGTACTTCATCCACTTCCGTACAATAATTCCCCTGAAAGGACACCGTCTTTCCGATTCCGTCCAACATCACAAAGCGAGTTTTTCCGTTTTTCGCCTTTTTATCGTACAGCATAGCATCCATCATATTTTCCGAGGTAGTTCTACCCGAAAGGGTGGGGCGGTATTCGAGTCGTTCCAGTAGTGATTCGATCGCACCGAATTCCTCTTGATCGATATGCCCCTGCCGTTGGTTGATCCACCCCTCCGTAAGAATTCCGATGGCAACGGCCTCTCCGTGTGAGACCGCATACTCTTCCGAACGCTCCACCGCATGAGCGATTGTGTGACCGAAATTCAAAATCTTCCTGATTCCGTTTTCCATACAATCTTGCCGGACGATACGACCCTTAATCCGACAACTTCTGGAAATGAGCTCACACAGAAAGGCGGAGTCCCTTTCCTTTCGGACATCCCCGCTCTTTTCAATATACCGAAAGAGGGAAAGATCGGCGATCAATCCATGCTTGATCACCTCGATCATACCCTCTCTGATGCCCGCATCCGACAGGGTGCGCAAACAGTCTGGATCGATAAAGGTGACCAAGGGGTGATAGACGGTACCCACCAAGTTTTTCCCGAAAGGGGTATTGACCCCCGTTTTGCCCCCTATGGAGGCATCGACCATGGCCAGAAGAGAGGTCGGAACGGATAGGTAACGGACTCCTCGGCAAAAGGTCGAAGCGACATATCCCGCTATGTCAAGTACTACCCCACCCCCTACGCCGATGATGACGCTCTCCCTTCCGTGACCCGCACCGAAAAGTTCGTCTTCAAGGGCAATCTTTACGAGCCTTTCCTTGCTCTTTTCTCCCTCAGGTAGTGCGTGTAGGGTTACATCATACCCCTGCATCGTAAAGAAGTGCGCGTACCGATCCCCGTATTCTCGCGCAACGCGGGTGTCGGTGATGACGGCAATGCGCCGGAAGGGGCCGGGCACCCTCTCTCGGATGCAATCGTGCCATACCTCGGTAAGACAACCCGACCCGATGCGGATTTCGGTTGCGGGGGCCGGAATGGCGTACGTAACGGTAACGGTTTCTCGCATACTATCCCGCGTCGAACATCCTCTCCCTCACTCGAAAGATCTTACCTACAAAAGCAAAGGGAATTCGCAGGCTCCGGCTTGTACCACAGCCGTCATTTCCGGTTCAAGAAAAGGTGAAGATTGTTCACACAACCGCCTGCGACAGGTCGGTCTCCCCACGTCGCTTTGATGCGCAGGGTAGTCTCGGCGACGGATACACTTCCATCTCCGCAGGTATGGAGAAAAGTCGCCATACCGTCCTTTGCGTTGACTGTTGTGAGTTCTCGACTCTCTCGACGCTTGCCACGATCACCGTCCGCATCACCTCCGTCGGATTTTCTTCGTCGGTCGGCTTGGGTAAAATGTCCTCTACGATTGTTCGGGGCTACGGAGTGCCCACACGGTCATCAACAATTGATCCTCTTGCGCAAAGTTCTTGTCACAGTATTCCGTTAGCCATGTCGCAATCTGCGTATGACGGTTCAGAGTGGCGCGAGCAAATGCCATTCCCATTTCACACACTACAACCATTTTCTCCTCAGGACCTTTCTGCGCCTCCATCATACGTACTGAAACAAGTAGTTTCACAGCGTCCATGTGCCCGTTTGCACATGCATAGACAAGTGCCGTTGCGTTTTTGTTCTTTTTATTGACTGCGGTTGTCGAGACACCCGCATCTATGCACGACCGAATTATGTTACAATGCCCTCCCTCACTTGCGGACATCAACGCATTTTTTCCGGAATCATCGGGGAGGGACAACACTGCTTTGCAACAAGAGACCAACCACGTAACCATTTCCTGATGCCCCCTATTGGCTGCCAATACGAGCGCCCTTTGCACATCGCCCGGGCTCGGCTGTGCGGATTCGTAGAGCAACCGGGCAATAGACACATTTCCGCCTCTACAGGCATAGAGAAACGCCGTCATATTGTCTTGCGGATTGATAGTTGTGAGATCGACGGATCCATCTCGTACCAGTGCCCCGACCATCCCGATGTCTGCCGCGATCACCGCCCGCATCACCTCCGTCGGACGTTCTCGGACGATCCGGCCGCGTAAAAGGCCTACCATTTCGCCTATCAAACCGATCGCCGTCACGTATGTCAATGCCCGGGGAAGCAACGTGAAGAACCTGCCGGCTATCGTCGCCCCTTGCATCACACCCGACATACAACCTGCAAGCAAAGATTGTCCGAAATACCCGACACTAAAATTTTGAATTCTACTCGCAGGGGAGGCGGGTCCGCCCGCATCATTTCTCGTCATGCACCGACGTACAAGCGAAGCACCCGTAGAAACACCCATGGCCAACAAAGCACTCATAACACTACCATCCTTTCATTTCTTTGACTCAGGAGATTGTATACCGTATTCGATCATTAAATCAAGATTGTTTGTGTGATATGTACGCAAAATAATGATAATGCACTGACCTCAAAAGAGATAGAGGTGTTCTGACTGTGTTGAAACATTCGGGTCGTGATCCGTGTTCAAGGTTCGAAGTGAAGGGGAAATCGTCATAAACAAGTTTTATTAAATACGTGAAATAAGCGTAGCTCTTGTATAATAAAATCCTTAACGCAAATTGCTTATTCTGCAAAAAGAATGTCCGACTCTCATCGGGTTGCAGTGGTCATAGTCCTTTCGCATGTACACATGGTTATGGCCATCATCTCGTACATGCATAGGTTCGGGGTCGTATCGGGGTGAACATACCGGCCGTGATATTTGGTGTGTTTATGGATGGCTTCGATCATTTCTTTCATTTCGCTGACGAGGAAGGCATACCGGTTACGTATCGCTTTGACATGTATACGGCAACTCCTCGGCCATGCAAACACCAACGTTAACCTCAGGGATGCTTCGGGGCGAACGCCTTTGGATAATGCGATAGCGGTAGGCAATACCGATGCGGTGCAACAATTCCTCAATCATGCAAACACCAAGATCAATGACAAAGATCCTTCGGGGAACCCTCCTTTACATAATGCGATACGGGGAACTCGTACCGATGTGGCGGAGCTACTCATCAACGATCCGAACATCGACGTCAACAACAAGGATTCTTCGGGGCGAACACCTTTGCACTATGCGACATTGACGGGCAATACCGCTATAGCGAAGATCCTCCTCAACGATGCGCACGTCGAGCCCGATATCGAGGACGATTCGGGGCGAACGCCTTTGCATGACGCGCTATCGAAGGGCCATATCGATATAGTAAAGCTACTCCTCAGTCATGCAAAAACCCGTGTCAACCGAAGGGATGCTTCGGGAAGAACGGCTTTGCATTGTGCGGCATTGACGGGCCGTACCGATACGGTGCGGCTACTCATCAACGATCCGAATACCGACGTCAACGCCAAGACCCTTTCAAAACACACTCCCCTGCATGATGCGATACAAGGAGGTCATACCGGCGTGGCGCAGTTGCTCATCGAGCATGCAAACACCAACGTCAATGCCAAGAACTCCGGCGGGCATACTCCTTTGGACATTGCGAAATCGGGCGGTTTGCCCGATGTGGTGCAACGGTTCATCTATCACAAACACATCAAGCTATCGCATCTTCGTTTGCAACTTCCCCGCGATTGTGAGGACGAGCTATGAAGAAAAACGGAAAATAAGAGAGAACGGTTCGGCTTGGCAAACCGGTCATGATCGGTTAAGAAGGGTGATTTCCTACAAAAGTACTGCAGGCGGTAGGAAGTTTCAAGGTACGCGTTCGCGGGGAGATGTACATAAATTTTACATGACGTATCCTTTCCCGCATGGACACCGTTCAAACACAGCATGCACCGACGGATTGCTCCGATTCACATAGTCGCCGGGGAACCTTTGGAGCGGTTCCCCGGTCCCGATTTCTCAGTTTGTCCTCTCGTTGTTGACGAGGTTACTGACGTATTTGGAACGAGTTTGGAGCAGATTGCTTGCCAACCCTTGCTGTTGTTGATAAGCGCTTGAGTTGTACTGTAGCCCCGTATTAATCCCTTGGTTTACCGTACTGAATCCCGTATTCATTGTGTTACCCTGGTCAGTGATATTCTTGAGCTTATCCGACGCTCCCGAGAGGTAGGAGAATCTACCGTCGAAAGTCTCTACCCGGTGATCACCGGAAGAGGGATCCGGATTGTAGCCGAGAGTTTTTGCGTAAGCCGCCCGCATTGCATCGTAGCTCGGAAAATTAGCGGAGGCCCACAAGTCGATCAGGTACTGTACGGGGTGATTGTTGTAGAAATCCGTCCTGCTACCGTTCGGTGCAGGGGTATGTTCGGGAGGAACCAACGCACCCGAAGCGCCCCCTTGCCACGTCGGATCGTTAGTTCCACCGGGATCGTACAACGCTTCGAGCGATTCCTGTGTTTGGCTTACCGTACCCGTATCCAGAACCCCCTTCTGATTGCCGTTCTCATCCGTTCCTTCGTTATCTTTCAGACATTGTTCCATCTGCTTGATCTCGTTGATGATCTCCTTGTACGTATCGTCATAATCGGCACCCTCCCGCGTGGGATCGTGATTACCCGGGGCGGGTTTGGGGTCATCGGGGTGTTTGGCAAGATCGCCCATCTCCTTGTCTTTCGCACCGGCAAGGGAGTTGAGACCGGATTCGATTTTTCCTACCAACGAACGATAACCGGAAAGGATGTTCAATTCATCGGATGCAATGGTCATGATCTCTTCGAATTTACCCATGATCATGCCCATCATCTTGTACATGAATAGGTTCAGGATTTCATCGGGGTGAACATATCTGCCGTGATACTTGATGTGTTTATGCATGGCTTCGATCATCTCTTTCATTTCGTTAACGAGGAAAGCATACTGATCGCGTATCGCTTTGGCATGTGCTTCGTCCGCACGCCACTGTGCGTAGTCCTTTTTGATGCCCGCCGTATAGTCGGGTGTGGGGTCGGATCCGGTCGATACCATGTTATTACCTCTATTCAATTAGGTTACATTTGGCTCTTTTTTCTTTTCTATTTGCCAACTACCCGGAAAAACGAAGTAAGAAAGACATAAAGAGCCTACAATTGCAATTATAGCATACTAAAAAAATAGGTAAATATATTTTATAAAAATATATGGTTACGAATTTTAAAATGCTTATTACTATATAGTTATTACTATAAATTTTTTTGTATTGTCGTTTTGATTGCATTGCTATGCCATTGATGTCGAAATTGAAGGTGTAACGCATTCTATATCAAACGATAAGGAGGTTACGATATCTGCAATGTACGCATGGGATAATACTATCCCTGTCCTACAACGGGTTGTGAATATCGAAGGAGATGAGTAGAGATATAATATATGTTATTTATTGTTTATTAGTGGTTTAATAATTTTTTGTTCTCGCGTTTTCGATGCAACGAGAACATGACTGCCTATATGGCATAATATGTTTATTTTACATAATTTATGTGTCAACACGTTCGGATCGACCTCGAGTTGTCCGGCGTTCCGATTCACAATCGGTAATGTAGGTCTCTATCATGGTAATTAGCACACGTATTTATCGCAAATATTTGGAGATAAATATTTTAGTAAGTTTATTACAGTAAAAACAAACCGTTGCTGCAATAAGGGAGGCTTTATCAAGAAAGATTTTGAATCGTACGATTCGCCACTACAAACAGGAGAAGTGAAACGGCTTCGGTAGGCGGTGCGGGAAATATCCCGAGTGCCATGGGTATCGTAGAAAGAGAGACTGTGGCCTCTTCCCTTCCCCACCATCTTTTCTCAACGGACCGGTTGAGCTACCCTGTTGACCCGCTGAGGAACGGCTATCCACTGATCACGGGGCTCGGGATGCGCCTGTTCCAACGTGATCGTGTTCCTGTTGCGCTGAGTAGAAATGATATCGGATGTCCCCATGCCTTCCCCCACCTAAACCGACGGTTCGTCCACGGACTCGGGCCTTGGTTGTTCGGTGACCACCTCTTCAGACCGGGGGGAGCACCTCTCCTTTTGACCGTTGATCCGACAGCGCTCTATGCATCCGCACTTTTTCCGTAAAGAGCTCCTTAGATACCTCACGACTCTCTCTCGAACAAACCACAGAGGAGAGCCGGGCTCCGCAATGCACCCCGGCCCACAAAACAGCCGGAAGGAAAATCCCCGACACCCATCCCGTCACTCCACCATAAACTACACCAAGAATCCCCACAACGACCGCGGAGCCCCCCACGACACCGAGAAAAGGATCTTCGTCCGGATCGGAATCGGGCGCTTCAGGAGAGTTCTCAGGTACTTCCGCCATATCCGGACAGGTCTGTTTCGAGCCACGACGCTCACCTACCCAATCGATTAGGGTATTCTTACAGAGATTACACTCCCGGGCACATCTCGAAAACGACTTCCCATCGAACTCGTGCAGCCGGTAGTCTACCACCCTTGCTTTTTGGTTTTCGGTAAAAACACGCCGTTCTCCCCTCTCCGGCGACACGAAGTAGGGGTGACCGGCTCGAACCTCTTCTTGCGCAGGGACATTTTCCAACCTTATCCCCCGTGTACTCTTTCGGGAGGAGAATTTTAAGCCTCCTGTGTAATCGGAAATGGTGACCGATCCTATCCCGGAGCGAAGGTCTGTCAAAAGCTCCCTGTAGTCGATTCCTCGCAGGGTACGGGAATCCAAATTTAGGCACGAAAAGATCTGATAGGTTTCACATTCCCATCTTATCCAATTCGATAAAGAGGCAATACAGGTACCGACCTCTTTAGCACATGCAACCATGCTCTTAGTCTTTCTCACTTCCAAGGCGTAGTCCACGACCGCACATTTTTCCTTTTCAGTGAAGTGCCCGGCATCCCTAGGGCAGGGGGTCGAAGCGAAGGGGTGGCCCTCCCGGAACCTTATCGAACCATGTGGTCGTACCCCCCTTCTTGTTCATAGGCCACACAGTACCCTGCCCCTCACCTATTGCCGATGCCATAACACCCTCTCCTTCAAGAAAAATTCATTCGTCTAAAGCGGAAGAGTGTGCCATGCCTATCTATAATGAACAACGGTAGCCTTGCGGAAGATAAGACTCGAAACGATCCGTACGGAAATCGGACAAATCAAAGAGAGAAATCACCGGTCGGGTCGACTCCCTCAGGACACAATGGCAATCGCAAGGGCCGATACATGCCTAATCGCTCTCGATATTTTCAAGGAATCGGTGATCGGCTCCCCTAATTCGTATACGTACATCCTCCTTCCGTCCTCCCCGTATGTCTTCCATATTCTCCTCATCCGTCTATCGCTGATGCCTAATTGCCTAGCTACGCTTACCTGACTTATCGTCCTTTTTCAACCCCCTTCACGACCTCCAATCGATCCCATTCTCTGCCTGCCATCACCCTTTCCTCTTTTCATGTTCGGATCACCCGGGTGCTTTCTCGGAAAGGCCGATTCTGCCTCCCCCGACCGGGTATCTTTACCTTGGAGGATTAGGGCACTACTGTTTTGCATGTACATCTTAACAAATTGGTTGCGATAAAAACGAACCATTAGCTACAATGGGGGGTGTGTTTTTTCGAATTTGTTTTTGAATTGCGCGATTCATTACCACGATGGGGAGAATGATGCAATGACTGCGGTCAGTGGTACGATAAATATCCCGAATGCATTGGGTGTCGCAGAAAGAGAGAAGGATGCATTCCCGATCGGCGTAAGAGGAATCATCGAGGATGTTGAAGAGATCCACCGAATCGGGTTGGGGTCGATACGTTTTCCGGGCCGGACGTTACCGACAGAAGAAGGCGGGCGTGTGACAAGTACGAAATACGGCGATATGAGAAGTGTTACCGACACCGAAAGTTCTTCCGGTATGGAAAGTCTCATTCATACGGGAACCTCTACCGACACGGAGAGCGATACGGATACGGAAAGCTCTACCGATACGGAAAGCTCTGCCTCTGATTACCAAGAGAATACGGCATTTTGCTCAATGAAAATAAGCGGAACACTTACGCAGAAAAAGGGAATATTTATGAAAGTGGGTGTTGGACGTCTTATTATGAAATTAATCAAAGTCGATGTCTTTGAGCCGAACCCGATCTTGATTGATATAATCGGCACAAAATCGCACATAAAGAAGACATTACGCGCACACATGAAACAAATCGCAAAACGAGTCTACAACGGTGTGGTGTGTCGTCCCGTCGTTTTCGGTCCCGCCGTCGGCGATTTAGTTATCCATGACCGTGGCGAGCAGGTGTGCGCCGGCCCTTGGGATCTTCGGAGGGACGAAGAAGGAAGACCTTATCTTGTGATGAGTTATGCCCACCCTCTCTCGTACGAGATTATGCGCGACCTGACAAACCGTGACCGTAGTGGTAAACGCCATCCTATCTACGACGCGCCGTACGTGTTCTACGTTGGCCCGGAGGAGGATGAGAAGAATCCGTTTGTCCGACCCCCGTATACGTTCGCGACAATATAGGCGGTATTCATATAGTTCCCGTAACGGTAACATCTCCGTCATCCTCGTTTCTTCGGACGTTCCCCTCGCTTTGTAATGTGGGGAGGCAGATTTGCCACGGGAAGATGTCGGAGCAAGAGGTCGTGTGGGTGCTTGCTTATCCGTTACTCGGATGAAGGGAGATGCTTCCTTGTCGAAAAGATCCGGTGCCAAAGAAACGCTCTTCCGGAGCCTCATTATATTTTGCTCCCACCACCCCGGGAACCGGGATCGGACCTCTTTTCGGTTGCGTTGATCGTACCGCACGACAGAAGAAACGCAAAGAGTTCTTCGGTCTTCATGTCGACCGTCTCTACCTCTTTTTTTTCGTAGATGATCACAAAACCCGATACGGGATAGGGAGAAGTGGGTATAAACAGGGTGTCCAGGTGATCCGGTTGCCACCCCATGCGGTTGGCGATAGCGACGGCCGGGGTGCCGCTGTGCAAACCCGATGCATAGCTTTCGTGCGAGGGAAAAGGGATGAGAACCGTCTTTTGAAAGAGGCGTTTTCTCTCACGTGAGAAGAGCGCCTCAGTGATATCCGAAGTAATCTTGTAGACCGTCTTGATGAAGGGAATCTTTGTCAGTATGCGACGGGTTAATTCGGTGATTTTGGAAAAGAAGATTTTATTTCCCAGAAATCCCAAAAGAAAGATGAGGAAGAAAGAGACGAGAAGGATGACCGATCGAATGGCTAAAGTGAGTAGGCCGTAGTGTGCACGTACGAAATCGCCACCATATTCGGCAATAAAGAAGTGGATGATATCGGTAAAAGGGGCCGTTAACAAGTCTATGACGAAGAAAACCGCCCCGACCGTCAAGGCGATAGGCAACAAGATGGCGAGCCCCGACAGAAAATAGCGATTCACGACTTTTCCGTTGCAAAGAGTTCGGGAGAAGACTCGGGAGTAATCACCCCGCACGAAACGATATACTTAATGGCCGTTTCCGGTGTCAGGTCGAGACGGATCAACTCCGATTCGGGATACATCAAAAGAAACCCCGTTGTCGGATTGGGTGTCGTCGGAATCAACACCGAGACAAGGGGGGTACCGGCCCGTTCGCAACAGACCTTCGGAGATTCGCGTGAGACAAGGCCCATGGCATACGAGTCTTTCTTGGGAAACGGAACCATCACGACCTGTTTGAACGAATTCTTATCGGTGACAAAGATGGTTTTAATGATTTCCTGCGTTGTCTTATAGACCGTATTGATCAGAGGAATACGATGGAGGACACGATCACTCAGGCTCAACAAGGTTTTAAAGAAAAACCACCTGGCAATCATTCCCAGCAGGAGCGTTACGAGAAAAAGACAGACTAAAATCAACAGCTTACTGCCGTATAGGAGAGCACGATCGGGAGAGAGGAAGAGAAACCCTTTATTGAGGATGCTCAGCTTCGTCAACACGCCGGAAACGAATCCGATGAACGGCTTCGTCAGAAAGTTCACGATAAACACGACGATCAGGATCGTGACTGCCAGAGGCAACAAAATCACGAGACCCGTAATAAAGTACTTTTTCATACCGACCCAATTCTATGGGAGCGGTTTTTTTAGAGCAAACTAAAAAAAGCGACCTCCACGGCGACCTTTCGACCCCCTCCTCCTCTTCCCCCTTCCTTTCAGGCAAAGGGTCCATGTAGATTCCGACGTGGCCGGATCAACCGATCGTAGCATGACCCGGACGGTATCGCCGGTTTTGAAGGTGTACTCTCCCGTCTCACTGACAAGCATTCCCTTATCCTGCAAAAAGGTATAGTAATCATCACTTAATTCGGAGATGTGGATCATCCCCCCGATCTGTAAACAGATAATCTCGAAAAAGATTCCGAACGGCTTTACCTTTGTGACAATGCCCTCGTAGATCTTTTTCGGGTCACTCTCCAAAAAGTCGGCAAGAAGTCTTAACTTCTTTATAATCAGAATATTCGATTCGGCTCTGAAGGAAACACGCTCTTTTTGAGAACAGTTTTCCGCAATCATACGTAGCTTTTCTTCCGCAACCTCTTCCTCCGCAAAGAGTAACCTGTGTAACACCAAATCGCCGTATCGCCTGATCGGACTCGTAAAATGACAGTAATTGTCCAAGGCAAGGCCGAAATGGCCCGTGTTCCATTCGGAATAAGAGGCCAATTTCATGCTTTTGATGAATGCAATCGAAAGAGTTTGGAGATAGGGTGTTTTTTTCGCCTCCGTAAACACCTTCTGCAGGTCGGTGCAACTCGGATCGGCAGGAAGGGAAAAGCCGAGAGTGCGACAGAGGGCGTAAAATGTCTCCAAAGTTTCCTTGTCAGGATTATCGTGTACACGAAACATCGAGGCCGATGCGCTATCGACCAGGTGACTTGCCACGATCTCATTGGCTTTGAGCATGAATTCTTCGACGATCCGGTGGGTAATATCATAGTCGACCACTTCATAACCCGTCGGCTTCCCCTTTTCATCAACCCGGATCACCGTTTCGGGAAGGGCCAGATCAATCGATCCCCTTGCCATGCGCTCTTTTTTCATCAAGAGGCACAGCTTTTCCATCAGTTTGAGCGTCGAATAGTGCACGCTTTTTCGCTTCCTATCCAAGACCTGTTTCGCCTCCTCATAGGTAAAGCGTTTCCGGCTCCGGATATAGCTCCTCTCGATGCTCGATGATAGACACTTTCCCTTCAGGTCATAGCGGGTAAGCACCGATACGGTGAGACGAATCTCCCCTTCTCGAAGGCTACATAGATTGTCGGCAAGGGCCTCCGGAATCATCGGAATACAGAGCCCCGGAAAGTATGTCGAATTGCATCGCCGGGCAGCCTCTTCATCGAGGGCCGAGCCGATACGCACGTAGTGGGAAACGTCGGCAATATGAACGGCCAATCGGTACCCCTTCTCGTCCTTCGTCAGAGAGAGAGCATCATCAAAGTCCCTAGCCGTGTCGGGGTCGATCGTGAAGGTTTCGAGTTCCGTGAGATCGGACCGCCCCTTCATCTCCTTTTTCAATACCTTTTTCGGTAACCTCCCAACCTCCCGAAGCACCTCTTCGGGAAAGTCGGGGGAAATGTCAAATTCCTTGAGAACGGCGGGAATATCGGTGGAGGGATCGTCAATCAAACCGATTGACTCGATCGCTCGACATATGATCGGTTCCTCTTCATCTCCGCGATCGATGATTTGCACAAGTAACCTCTCTCCCACGACGTACTTTTCCTTGGCCCGCGGCTTTACGTAGGCCGGTCGTTCCTCCCCCAATGCCGGAACGTAGGCGATGTAGTACGATTTGCCACAAAAGCGGACAACTCCGACCAAGTTCTTTTTATTGGTTTCGATGATGGCGAGAATGCGACCCTCCGGACCTTTATCTCCACTCCCTTCGGGTGCAATCGCTACCTTGACAACATCGCCGTCCATCGCATTTTTTATGTATGACTTAGGAATAAAGATATCTTGAGTGCGTCTCCCCTTCCCCTTCGTATCGGAAGAGGGTGTTACGAACCCGAATCCCCTGGGATGGACGTGGATGACCCCCTCCATCGTTCTCCGGGGGACGCTCTTTTTCCTTCTCGAGACATGGGAGGGGGTGTTACGTTTTTTCATAAGTTAGGCGTGAACGGCTCCATCGATTGCCCGGGAGAGGACTCGAACCTCCACACCGCAAGGCACCGGAACCTAAATCCGGCGTGTCTACCAATTCCACCACCCGGGCATAAAGGCAGGCAATTCCGAACAGGGCCCCATTCTACCGGACAAGAAGAGGACAAAGCAAGAGAATAATCCTTCCGGTGTGCCCCGAGGTCGCTCCGTCAACACAATCTTCGATCATACTCAGGGTCTTCTTCGGTCGCCCCCGTGATCATCGGTAGCGTTCCTCTTCTATGAAAAGGCGTGGGTATGCGGGGAATATTCCATCGCTGCAACTCCGACTCCGTGGGTGCATAACCCAACCTCCCGATCGGAGCGGTGTTCACGCCGGGTCCGTTTTCGTGTGGTGAGGGAGCATTGTGAAAATCGGGCGGTAAGGGAGCATTGCGGAACACGGATACGGTGAATAAGATCGAAAGGCACTGATACAACAGCCTGAGCGTCCGAGAACCGTTTCCGGTCTCTTTTTTCTTGCTTCGAAAGATCTGCTCACGCTTTTGAGGAGCGAATCGATTTTTGGCATCGGGATCCCGGATACACCTCGGAGGATTCCCTTCGACCCTGCAGGCTTTTTCGAAACCGCAACACCAAACACCCCCCTTTCCGTCTTCGTGGATATGGGGTTGACTCCGAATGATTCCCATGTCGACCTGCAACACGCCGCTTTCCGTGTCGGAAATTTGTTCTTGCAGGAAAAGGGCTACCGTGATTGTTTCGGGATCGCATACATCGAAAGGGATATCCCGGGAAGGGGATCGATCCTCGGTATGGTCGGGTCCGCATGCCAAGCGATTTGCGGGGATAAACGATCGGGTGTATCCGGCTTGCAGGACACACCTTCCGCATAGATGTCCGCCCCCCTTCACCCTCCCGAGTTCTCGGAACCGTTCGATCCGATCGGTATTTGCGAATAGGCAGACGATATCCGGATAGGGCCATTCACGAAGTGAAATATTTTCCACGAGAATGTGGTGAAAGTGATGGACGCATTTGTGGCAGATATCTCGAATACGACGTCTGCCTATGCGACTCGTCTCTTCTTCGTATGTGACCAGAGGAACGCGCATGTCGTGTACGTCGAGATCGCGCATGGCTTTGGCACGACATATCCGCTTCCGAGGTGCGGATTGCCTATGTGTGTGTCGTATACTCGCAAAGTGTTGCGGAATGGGTACGTTTCCCGTGGCCGCACCGTTCGCAGGTGCACCTAACAGGTGGATGCAATCCATGCATACGATGTGCTGTTTCGATCTGATAAGGGCGGCACGGTGCCCTTCCGAACGGACGCGTAACAAGGGAAACTCATCCGCGCGGGGTTTGGGTAAACAGTGCTTACACGCCTGATCCCTATACCGTAAAACGTTTACTGCTTTTGCATAAGGGCACTTCGATACGAATTTCGTAGGAAGAAGAGAAGGAGGAATGCAACGGGGAGGGGTTCCCTTGTCACGATCTGCGAGTTCCACCCTATAGGGGTATTTCGCGCCACAGAATCGGATCGTACCGTCTGCCTCCTCATGAAGGTGAGGTTGACTCCTTATGATTCCCATATTGAGGGCATCTTCATCGATGACCCAAAGGGCTTTGAACCACCTCTTTGCCATCTCGTTCTGCTGCGCTTTTAGGAAAAAGGCTACGGTAATCGTCTTGGGATCACATACCTCCAAAGAAACTTCCTTGGTAGGAGAGGTATCACTCGGCTCATCGGGGCCGCATTTCCTCTCTTTACCGACACCGATTAAATAGAGCTTCGTACCCAAAATCTCGAAGGAGCAACTTCCACATACGTGGTCTCCCTCAAAAAAAGCGTCCAACATGCGTTCGGAGGGGAAGGCGAGAGCCACGAAACGGTTGAGAGGGGGCTTGTGCATGTCTTGCGCATTCCAATTCTTCAATATTATACGACGGGGATAGGTCCGGACACAATCCGGGCAGACGATATGCATGCCGTTTTTGTCCATGAGTTCGACTTCGCTTTTCAGCAATAACGGTACGCATACGCTATGTATGTCGAGAGCAGTCGCCAAGGCCGACGTGTAGCACCGTTTACTCGATAGATCGCGGTGAATATGGTGCATCCCTCGGCATTGCGGCCCTTTACAATCGGGTAGGGTATCCGGGCCGGTTTCCTTTCGAAGGCAACTCATGCAGAGATGCGGCTCCTTTCGAATAAACTCCTCCCGTTGCGCCGAGGTATCAAAAACGAGCAAGGTAAACGCCTTGATGGGGTCGGGAATGAGAGAGCATTCGGGACAGACGGTGCGCGTCTCCTCCTTACGGGGACATCCTCCCTCGAATTTGCGTGCCCCGTAGGGTCCGCACAGCACTCCTCCCCCCTTTTTGCTTTCATGCCTGTGAGGCTGTCTCCGTACGATATCCATCGATAGGGGAAGGGTTTCCGACTGCGCCAACTCTATTTGGGAATCGGAAAAAAAGGCGACCGAGATGGTGTCGGGATCGTTATGGAGCGGATGGCAAAGAGGATCCAACGGCGGTAACCCTCTCGTATGGAAATACTCGACGTTTTTGGGTTGGTCGGGGTAGAAAGGGATGGCAAAATGGCGGTCGTCACACGTTTGACAAACATGAGTCAGAGCTTCCACCACCTCCTTGATCAGATCGTTTGTTAAGAAGATGAGGGAGATATGGGAGCCGTCTCCTCGGGGAGGGCATATGCGCTCTCTTCTGAGCGGAATATGGTCGGGTGAGGAGTGGACACAATTGAGGCACAGGTGGTCGAAGTTTCCCGACAAAGTACGGAGCAAAAGTCCGTTGACGATGAGAGCGACGGGTATGATGTGCGGATCACCCCGTGGTCTTTGGACGTCACATCTTTTCAAATCCTGAGCATGTACGTGCTCATAGTTTTCCACGCATGCCTCGCATAGATGTTTCCTACCTTCACGGAGGGCACGTAGGATCTGCCCCTTGTCCGATCGCGTTCGCACGATCAGGAGAATGAACTCTTTGTCGGGAAAGGGGGGGCTTTCCGGACAGGGGGCTACTTTTCTTCCGGGGCACATTTCCGGCAAATCGGCGACACTGATGCCTTCGATATTCTCTACTACCTCCTCACACCTCCCTTTGCGTACGCGGGGTCTTACCCGGAAATCGGCACTTTGGTGAAAGCGTATAGGGGGGGGTCGATCGTACGTTGTTTGCTGTGTCATGCTCATCTCTCTTCACGTCCGCGTTCCGAAGTCTATAGAGCGTGGCGTACGGGAGGTTTTTCCGTTTGCAAGGGGCCGGATTTTCGCTTTTTCTTTTTCCCCTTCCCTTGCTTGCCGGATGCTTCCGAAGGGGCATCACACGCTTTGTCAACCGTTTTCGCTACCTCTTTACCTCGGGACATGGGCGGGACATCACCGGAAGGATGAGATGTCGACGCACTGCCATTTACGGATTCCGGTTCGGGTGTCGGATTCTTTCCGCTCACATTCTCTCCCTTTCGAGGTGCGGGTACCTCTCCGGAAGAAGGAGGGGGTGATCCCGATTTTCCGTTTGCGGGTGCGGATGCGTATTGCCGTGCTTCTCTTTCCGCAAGTTCTCGCATCCGTTTTACTACGAGTTCTCGATTTCTACGTTCCCTCGGAGAAACGTACAGGAGTGTTTGGGGCTCCTTGGGAGTTTTGTCACACGGAAACACTTTGATTGTGCCGGTGAGGAGATCCGTTTCTTTATGTATGTGAGGTAGCCTTCGCAACATGTCAAGGGAAAGCTTAATCTTACGGGATACGACCTCTACCCGATTCTTTTCGCTACAGAATGCTACCACGATCGTATCCACATCCTGACAAAGATCTTTCGACTCCCGAAGATCCACTACGTCGTCCCATGCTTTTTTGTCTCCGGCATCAACGGCGTGCCAGTGCTTGTTATGCCATTCGGCGCACGTATCACACACGTGATGTCCGGGTGTTTTTGTCATAATTTTTTTGACTTCCTCGTTCGGAAGGAAAAGGACGGTAACGTAATCCTCGTGCGTACCCGGGGGACATATGGGAGGGGTTTCCATGTAAACAACATTGGGTTGGTCATGTATGCAATTCCTACATATCGTGTGACCGTCTCCCCGTAATTCCCGCTCCTTCTTTTCATCGTTGACCATGAGTAACACAGGTACCGCATGAATATCGATTCCCGAGGGAGGTATTGCGTTACAGAGCGTATCGGGATTGTGAGGCAAATGGAAGTGGTTGAAATTGTGTATGCATAACCCGCACAGATTCGTTCCCTTTTTGGCCATCATTGCCTGCAGCGCTTCTTCATTTTGCAACCGGATAACGGGGATGTTTGCATCCGGATAGAGCGCCGTTTCTTTGCATTCTTTTTGTGGCGACGGACACATGTGGAGCCTCATTCGCCCCCGATCTTCGGGAGCGACGGGGATGTTTGCACTCAACTCATGTATCACGTAGGGACGGGGGGGACCGCAGAGCTCTTCCTTCCATGACCCGTCCGCCATCATTATGGAGTGAGAATGGGGTTGAATCCGTGCAATCTTATCACCCGGTAGGCGTGGAATGAGGGCATCTTCAAACCCTCTGTGCTTCCGGTGTAGGAAAGCGAAGGTGATCGGCTCTTCTCTCGTACAGATCGGGACGAGCGGATTATCGGTACCATCCATTCCCGGTCCGATACCTATGAGACATCCCCCTTCCGGATCCCCCCTGTTTGCGTGAGCGTGTTGGTTATGGTCCACGCAGGTACCACACCCGTGGGCACCCTCGAAATATGGTTCCATACCGGTATTGTCGGTGTAGGCAAAAGGAATCGTCTCATCCGAACAACCGGGACATGTATTGTGAAGTAGGCGGATCACATCTTGCCGAGAGTGTATGCAACACAGACACACATGACAATCGGGGTGGTCTGTGTTGACTGTGTGTTTGGAGGACAAAAAACCGGGTCGCTTTGCCTTGGGAATCACCACGACGGGCAAAGCGTGCATATCCCTATTCGGAGATCTCCTGTGGCATTCCATGGCATCGCCCCAACGATCGTGCAATAGTTCTTTCCGGTGTATACAGTGCGCGCACACATCCCCTTTTCCGTGATTTACGATTGCATCGACTTCGTTTTCATCTTCAACCCACCAGATGATCAGGTCTTTTGCACGAAAAAAATCGTTCCTTTCGCAGTGTTGGTCTCGTCCCTTGCACACGTTGTGTGTTGCCAGACGTTGTCGAGCTACTTCCAACGCCTTTTGTTCCGTGGAGAGAATCTTGCCGAATGGAGAATCGCATGGTGTCGATCTCGCTCCGACCGGTTTCGAAACGGTTACGCCGGTTTGCGGGGATATGTCGGTGGCCATAGCAAAAACACCTCGGTTCTCATATTTCTTTCAAAAAATCTTTCCATCGGCAAGATGGATTGTACTATTTTCTTTTATATGAAGTCAAAGAAAATCTTATGTTAAGATGTTTTTCACATCTATTTCATGGTAAATGTGTTATGATATTTGTACTCTCTATGGTGCAAAGAATTGTGGACCGGTAATCAAAAGTGTCGAGAGAGACAAAGAGGATGCGTGTGAGGGTGCAGACGAACCGTCGGAGAGAAGAAGTAACCGGATGTTTATATGTTATCTTTCTTAACACAAGCAACTTGTAATTTGCGTGCGTATTCGGATAGTGTTACCGATGTCCCCGGGAAGGCAATCGGACGGCAGGGAGAAAAGACGATGCATTTTTTCAAGAGAGAATTGAGTGCAATTGCCGTTCCCGCTCTCCGTTTCGGGCCGGTAAGAGGGGAGAGGAATTCTGAGTATTCCCCCTTTGTTTTGCATCTAAACCGGTGATTCATCCACGGACTCGTCCGTTCCACTCGGCTTGGCAAACCACCCGCTAAAACTCAACCATCCCCCCTTGGCAGACTCAGGTTCCGGCGAAGGAGACTCGAATCTCGGTTGCTCGGTGACAACTTCTTCAAGTTCAAAAGTTGCCTCTTCTCCCGACCGTTCGGTCGTACAACGGTTCATATGGTGCACATGCCTGCCTAGGTAGTAGATGCATGCAAGGTTGCCCACACCAAGTCCGATAGCAGTGGTTCCAACCAAAGAGTTTGCTACAAGAATCCCGGCCAATCCCCCCCCCCCATACCACGCCAAGGCACCTGCCATGGCAGTCAGGGAAGACCCTACAAACACATTGACAATGGCAAAACCGACACCGGCTTTCCGGCACCTATTTGCAACCGTGATCCCCCTACGGCCAACCTTGTCGGTCTTACGAACAACTTCAACTCCTTTACGGGAAACGAGAGCATCCGGATCAGACTCTTTCGGAGTCGGTTTCGAGGTCATGATAGTGTCAAGTTGAGTTGCCATAAAACGCTTTCCTGCTAAGTGGTACACGCAATTTGCTTTTCCGCTACTTTACACCTGATCCCGAATATCGGCAAACTAAAGTAGTTTTTGCCGGTGATATTGCCGTGGATGCCGGAACGAGGAGTGAAAGCAGGTGAAGAAAGGGATCACCCGGTCGTGTATCGAAATCGACTTTCCCACCCGGCTCGTAAGTCGGAAACTCTTATATGACGGCACCCCGCCACACCTTCCGGACGGGATAACGGAAAGGATGATCAGGTGATGCGGATCGGTAAGCGAAACGGCTCCGGCTCCCTCCGGCTACGTCCGAAGAAGTTCCAGTACGTCTTCCCATGTCAGTTTGGTAACCGCTTCATCATCACAACTAACGATCTTCTTGACGATGCCCTTTTTCTTGTTCTGCATCTCGACGATCTTCTCCTCAATCGTATCGAGCGTAACGAGCTTATAGACAGACACTTTCTCTTTTTGCCCGATTCTGTATACCCTGTCGGTTGCTTGATTTTCAACGGCGGGGTTCCACCACATATCATAGTGAATCACCGTGTCCGCACCGACAAGATTGAGCCCCGTTCCCCCCGCCTTTAGGGAGACGAGAAAAACGGAAATGGCGGGATCCTCATTGAAGCGTTTCACCGTTTCCAACCGATCTTTGCTCGCCCCGTCCAGGTAGGCAAACCGAATCCCCAACCTCTCAAAATCGGTCTGCATGATCCGCAACATTTTCGTATATTGAGAGAAAATGACGCTCTTGTGATTCCCCTCGATCAATGTCTCCAAGAGCTCGAGCAACATGTCATACTTTGCCGAATCACCGGGTTCCGCTCTTTCCTTGGCAAAAATAGCGGGATGACAACAGATCTGCTTCAGGCGGGTAAGCGTCGCCAAAACATGGATCTGTACTTTGTCGAATCCGTCTCGTTCCACCAGTTTGACAAGTTCATCCCGTGCAGATTTGGCATAGGATCGGTAAAGCTCTTTTTGCGTACCCGTAAGTTGCGTATGGTAGATGTTTTCCGAAAGGGGGGGTACCTCATCGAGCACGTCCTCCTTCATGCGACGGAGAATAAAAGGGGCCACCTTCTTCCGGAGATAGGTCAGATGTTTCACCTGTTCTTTCCCTACACTACGTAGGTATCTCTCCACAAACCGTTCATAACTTCCCAGAAATCCCGGCATGAGAAAATCAAAAAGACTCCATAGTTCTTCCAACGCATTTTCGATCGGTGTTCCTGATAAGACGAGACGGTGTTGCGCTTTGATCCGCTTGACCGACTTTGCGTTCCTCGTGCCACGATTCTTGATGTGTTGCGCCTCATCCAAAATCATATAGGAAAACCGGATCGACTCGTACGGTTCGATATCCTTTTGCAAGAGGCTGTAAGAGGTGATCACCACATCGTATCTCATCGCGTTCTCAATCAATCGCTTCCGTTGCGCAGGCATCCCGTCGATAACCAGAACACGCAGATCGGGGTTGAATTTATGACACTCTTCTTTCCAGTTGTAGACGAGAGAAGTGGGACATACCACAAGTGCCGGTTCGGTTGCTCGGGCCAGGTGTTGCGTTATGGCGACCAATGCCTGCACCGTCTTGCCCAACCCCATATCGTCGGCTAAAATGCCACTTAAGTACATGAACCTAAGTCTTTCAAGCCATCGAATTCCCTCTATCTGGTAATTTCTGAGCGTTGCCCGGATCTTTTCCGGAACGGGGGAAAAAGTGAGTTGCTTCTCTCCGAGCATCTGTTTCCTTATATCCCGTAAGCGACGTGTCATGCGAAAGGTGACGGGCAGACCCTCAAAACTCTTCTCATCTATGTTGGCAAGACTCCAGAGGGCCCTCTTTACGGTCATGTTTTCCAACTTTTCAATGCCCATCTCATCAAAAAGCCGGATCACCTCATTCATCTCTTTGAGATCGAAGGCAAGAACCGTTTTCGGCATGCCCTCCCCCCCTTCTTTCTCCAAGTAGGAACGTCCCGATACGATGCGATCCCACATGCAATCGACCCGCACCCCTTGAAGAGGACCTTTCACTTCAAGTGCGATTTCGTAGTTTGACGGTTGCGGAGTCTCGGAAAGAGTTACCGTAAATTCCGTGGACTCGTAAATGAACCGATCGAGCAGGTTTCTGGGACAGTTGAAACGGACTCGATCTCGAAAACGGGGAATGACCAAGGTCATAAAGTCGATAATCTTCTTGTCCGTTTTGGTACAGTAAACGTGGGTCTCCGGATTAAAGAGAAATTCACAAAAGAGTTCTTCTGCCAGTTCGCGCTCTTCCGTCAGGTTACGTGCCGTGATCCCCTCCCTTCCGGTAAAGGAAACCACATGTTCGTAATCCGACTCTTTGAGTGAGTAGGGTACGACCCTCTCCCCGTATCGAAACAAAAGAGAAGCTTCCAACTCTCCGTTTAAAAAAGAGAGATTACAGATCGCTTCCGGCTTTCCTTCGAAAGGAAGGGTCGTAAAATGGTTTGAGAGATCATGCGTGTCAACCTCCGCAAACAGACGGAGCTGCGGTAGCGCGTGTTCGACAAAGGTTCCGAAAAGGGGCTCCGGAATCGTCATGTCCCGGATCGGTATCAAGGAACGCAGGTGTTTTCTGGTGAGTTTTTCATCGAACCGGTAGTAGATGTCCTCGTAAATCAAGCCGGGCGTCTCGCACTCGATCAATTCCGCATCTTCCGGTGCAATCGTTTCG
>JAPOVA010000018.1:0-108873 GCA_026708385.1 Simkaniaceae bacterium
CGGGCCGTTTGGTGTAGTCTCGCGACGTCGCCAAATGGAAGAGGAGGAGAGAGCTATAGTAAAGGAAGGAATCGCATGGGCGGTCCCCAAGACCATCATCATACCGATGGAACACATCGACCCTACCCCCTTCGTCACGAATCAACCTGTCGTTGCCCCCGGTCGCTATGGTCAACAATGTGGCTCAAGTGTGGTTGGTAGATCGCAAAAAGCAGAACACCGCCATGGGGGTCATCGTTGGAGAAGTCGGGGTAGGTTCCGGTTGTACGGTAGGGGCGGTATGCGGTGCGGTGGAGATAGCCGAACAAATGGGGGCAACGAGCACTGTTACATGGGGAACCGCTACGGGGGCGGGAACTTTGGCGGGCCTTTGTACGCTCGGAGCCATGGTAGCAACATACGGATATTATCTAGCAACCAAATGACCAACTTATTTACGGAACTTGTTGCAAAACGGTAAAGAGAGAAGAGAGTTATAGTAAAATCTTTAGAAGGAATCACTCATACGGTCGCCAAAAATATCGTCACACCGATGGAGAACATAGACCCTACCCCCGTCATCACGAATCAACCTGTCGCTACCCCCGCAGGAGCTAATCAACAGATACTTCGGAGATGTAGTCTTGGCACACGCCGCTGCAGTCAACAATGTGGCTCAAGGACGGTGGAAGGGTTGCAAAAAGGAGGGCATTTTCACAGGGACTGTTGTTGGAGGGGGTGGTGGGTCTCGGTTGTGTGGCGGGGGCGATAGGCGGTACGACGGAGATAACCGGACAACGATATTGGCCGAGAAAATCAAGTACTTTGCTTATAAGTTTTTTTCTTTCAGGAGCGGGCAACTAATCTAATACGGTACATTTCACTTGCTCGCACTCTTGAAGTAATACGCTGCTGTTGCCGCCGGACTTCCCGCTACACAGAGTATTCCCACACATCCCGTTGCCGAGCCCACCGCACCTATGACAGCATCCGATGCCCCCATTTGTGTAGCTATCTCCGCCACACCGACTACCGCTCCTATCACACAACCGCCACCTACCACGCACTCTCCAACTGTAGCCCCTATGGCAATGGCGTATAACTTATTCCTTCTCGACCACTTTTGAGCCACATTATTAGCTACAACGACGGGAGCGACGACAGGCTGATTAACGACGGGAGCGACGACGGGCTGATTAACGACGGGAGCGACGTTTATCGGCTGTTGGCCGACTACAACCGTGGGTGGTGCTATTGGTCCTACCACTATCCTCTCCTTACTTTCCTGCGTAGTCGAGAGAACACTATGTTTTCCTCCCAACATTTCAGTCAAGGTTCGGGGTTATCCGGTTCCTGACTATCGGGGGTGAGATCGATCTTTTGACCGTATGTGTGCTTCCTTCCTTTACCATAACTCTCCTCTCCCTTTCCCCTTTGCGACGCCAAGAGACTACGGCAAACGGCCCGCCGGATCCATCGGAAAGTTTTTCTATAAGGTCGGGCGATCGGGCTACCGCTCTTTACACTTTTGCAACAAATTCCGTAATTGAGTTGGTCATTTGCCTTTGGCTACTATATAACATCCGGCTGTTGCAATCAGACTTCCGAACATACAAAGAGACGCTAACATTCCCGCTCCCGCAACTGTTCCGGCTACGACAGCAACCGTTGCCCCCATTTGCTCGGCTATCTCCGCCCCTACCCCTGTGACCCGAACAACGATATTGGCCGAGAAAAATCAATTACTTTGCTTATAAGCTTTTTCTTTCAGGAGAGGGCAACTGAGCCGGTCATTTGGTTACTAGATAATATCCGGCTGTTGCTACCATGGTTCCGACCACACAAAGGCCCACCAACGCCCCCGCTCCCGCAGCGACTCCGGTTGTGACAGCAACCGTTGTCCCCATCCTTACGGTTATCTCCGCCGTACCGCATGCCGTCCCCGCCACACAACAAGAACCTACAACAAACTCTCCGGCAACGACCCTTCGGGCAACGTTCCTCTTTTTGTAACCTCCCAACTGCATTTGAGCCACATTATTGACTGCAACGGCGGGTGCCAAGAGCACATTCCCGAAGTTCTGTTGATGAGCTCCCTCGGGGGCAATGGCAGGTTGATTCGTGATGACGGGGGGAGGGTCTATGTTCTCCACCGGCGTGATGATATTTTTGGGGGTCGTACGTGCGATTCCTTCCTTTACCATAATTCTCTTCTCCCTTTCCCTTTTTGTGACGCTGAGAGACTACGGCAAACGGCTCGCCGGATCAATCGGAAGATTTTTCCATGAAACCGGGTGGCCGGACCGAAACTCCTCAATCTTTCGCAACAGGTTCCGGAAGCGGCTCGGTTCACCTGCGTGCGGTTGCTACACAATATCCGGCTGTTGCAATCACACTTCCGAACGTACAAAGACACACCAAAGCTCCCGCTCCCACAGCCGTTCCGGCTGCGACGGCAAACGTTGCCCCCATCCGTACGGCTATCTCCGCCGTACCGAATGCCGTCCCCACCGTGCAACCACTACCTACCAAGGTCTCTCCACCCACAGCCCCTACGATCATGCCCTCCTTTTTGTAATCTCCCAACCGTACTTGAGCGACATTGTTGATCGCGGCGACGGGAGCGGCGACAGGTTGATTCGTGACGACGGGGATCGGGGTCTCCATATGTATGATGACGGGGACCGTGGGGGTGACTCCTCCCTTTACCATAACTCTCTTCCTTCCTCCTTTCGTGACGCTGAAGAGATTACAACAAACGGGTCGCCGAGTCAATCGGAAAGTTTCCTATAAGACCGGGCGATCACCCCGCCATCACTCATCCTTTCGCAACAAATTCCGGAAGCGGGTTGGTTTACTTGCGTCCGGTTGCCGGGTAATATCGGGTTGTTGCTACCACGGCTCCGATCGTGCGAAGTGCCCCCAAGACCGCCACTCCCGTAGTAGCCCCCACCGTGACGGCAACCGTTGCCCCCGTTTGTGTAGTGATCGCCGCCACACCGCCTAACGCCCCCGCCGCACAACAGCTACCTACCACGGTCTTGCCAACTACGGCCCCTACAAAAATGTTAAGCTTGCGATCGTTCCACAGTACTTGAGCCACATTGTTGACCGTAGCGGCGGGTGCCAAGGTTGCATTTCCGAGGTCCTGTTGGTTAGCTCCCGCGGGGGCAATAGCGGGTCGATTCGTGACGCCGAGAGGCTACAACAAACGGCTCACCGGGTCAATCGGAAGGTTTTCTATGAAACCGGGTAGCCGGACAGAAACTCCTCAAGTCTAAGGGGAAACGGGTCATTCTTACCCTTAATCACCTTTCCGATCTCCTCGTCTTTACAGGACTCTGCCTTTGGGATATGCCGATCTCCGGCCGTTGAACCGGAAAATCCGTCCGAAGAAATTGCCAATTGCACTATTTTGTTGATTTTATATAGTTAATATTTTACAGATCAATTAAAAAGAGCAATTATTGTTATTAAATAAAATAGTGAACCTGAATCAATCGAAAGAAGAGTTTTCGGCAGATCGCGTTGCCTGCGTCATCCTCGCAGGCGGTAAGGGAACGCGCCTCTTCCCCCTCACCGCCCACCGTTCAAAACCTGCGGTCGGATTCGGGGGACGGTACAGGCTGATCGATATCCCGATATCCAATGCCCTCAACTCCGGCATGAACGATATCTTCGTCATATCTCAGTACTTCTCGACAGGGCTGAATGAACATATCAAAAACACCTACTCGCTCGATAGAATGCAGGGAGGCAACCTCACCCTACTCTCTCCCGAAGAACGCCCCGAAGGGATGATCCGGTACTCCGGAACGGCCGACGCGGTGAGAAAAAACCTCCACGCCCTAACGAAGCTTAGGTTCGACTACATCCTCATCCTCTCGGGCGACCAGCTCTACGGTATGGACTTCAACAAGATGGTCCGGTTCGCGAAGGAAAAACGGGCCGCCCTCACCATCGCCGCCCTCCCCGTCCCGGAAGAGGATGCCCTCCGCCTGGGAGTGCTCAACATCGACGACGAGGCCACCGTGATCGATTTCTACGAAAAACCGAACGATCCGATGATCCTAAACCGGTTTCAGCTCGCGGAACCCTTTCTCGCAGCAAGAGACCTCGACCCCGGAATGCCTCTCTTTTTGGCTTCGATGGGCATTTACGTCTTTACCAAGGAAGCCCTCTTGACCCTGCTACGGGACGAATCCGGCGAAGACTTCGGCAATGACCTCATTCCCAAACAGATGCAGAGAGGTAAAACCTCCGTCTTCCTCCACGGCGGATATTGGGAAGATATCGGCACCGTCGCCTCTTTTTACTACGCCAATATCGCACTCACCCGCACCCGGTCCGGACCGAATTTCTACGACGAAAAGATCCCGATTTACTCCTACCAACACTACTTACCGGGAGCCTACCTCAAAGGGACCCGGATCACCGGATCGATCATATGCGACGGATCGATTCTCGAAGCCGAAGAAATCACGAACAGCATCATAGGAACACGCTCCGTCATCGGCAAGGGGACGATCATACGGGACTCCATCCTCCTCGGCAACGAGTCGTATCACGCAGGGAGAACGGAAAGCGCCGTCCGGTTCCGGATAGGGGAGGAGTGCATCTTGGAGAAAGCGGTGGTCGACGAAAACGTCGTCATCGGCAACGGAGTGCGCCTCATCAACACAAAGGGGGCGGACCGGTACGACAAAGAAGGTATCCACATCCGAGACGGCATCATCGTCGTCCCCAGCAACGCCCGGATACCGGATGGCTTTACGTTGTGATCGGACGAAGGGCCGACCTTCCCTTTTCATATGCCATCCAACCGGCCTCCCTGTAAAACCGGGCGGCCCGTTTCGGATCCTCCGTAGCGTAAATACCCCGCCCCACGATGATCAGATCGCTCTTCCTGTCAACAATCACCTCATGGGGAGAGAGATAGCTTTGGTGCAGAGCATCACTCGGAAGATGTGCGTGCACCCCGGGAGTCATGTGGATATGCTCCGGTCTATCCGAAACCTTCCCCGTACAGATAAACCCGATGACGAAATCGGAATACTCTTTCGCAAAAGTGCACGCCTTTTCCGTATAGTCGCCCGTCGCCAAGTTTCCGGAGGAACTCATCGAGGCAAGTAAGAGGAGCGCGCGCCCCTTCGGAAGGCCTACCCGACGTAAGCCCTCAATCACACCGGGTCCCGGAACGATGTGCGCGTTGACGAGATCGGCCCAGTCGGCAATACGGAAAGGCCCCCCCCCGTACTGCTTTACGACCGTGCTTCCGATATCGGCAAACTTCCTATCTTCGAACAGCAAAAAGTCATGTTTGTCGGCCAAAGCACGTAGATCACGGGGAAGGGCGGTATCAAAATCTTCCACAATGTCGATATGTGTCTTCAAAACGGAGATATCCGGTCCCGCCGCATCGGCCAGGGCAAGAAGCTCTCGTTTCGACGTCACATCGGCACTGAGGACCAAGTTGCTCTTCTTCCTCTCCATCGTAAGGAGGAGACGCTTCGCTACCGGGTGGGTACGGAGAGGGGCCCTCTCGGCATAACTCATCCGGGACATAGTTGCAAATACTCCCTGACGCGAGAGGCCGTACCGGCGTCGATCTTCCCCCGCCCCTCCAGACGATCGACCAAATCGGGCAAGGTGAACAGGGCATGTACGGTATGGCCCCGCTCTACGAGCCGGGCGACTCCCCCCTGCTTTCTATCGATGATGACCGCAACATCCTTTACGACGACCCCTCCCCTTTCGAGCCCCTCCAGCACTTCGGTAACACTCGTCCCCGACGTGATCAGGTCGTCGATCACGAGACAGACATCCCCCTCGCAAAAGGCACCCTCAATCTCCTTTCTCGTACCGTACGCTTTGACCTCCTTCCTCTTGATAATCATGGGGATATCGTAGCTAATCGAAAGGGCCGTTGCAATCGGTAATGCCGCGTACGGCACACCGGAGACGAGATCGTAGTCACACCCCCTCGTCTTCTCAAAAAGCGCTACGCCCGCATCGCGTACCATGGCGGGCCGAGAGATGAGCATCCGCAAATCGATGTAGATCGGAGAGACCGCCCCGCTCCTCAGCGTAAATTCCCCGAACCGGACCGCTCCCATCTCATAGAGATGATCGATGAAAACCCCCTCGTCAAACACCCCCTCCCCCCACCCGCTCCTTCACATTCACAGCCAGATAGGGCTCCCACATCATCCCCGTCGCCGTCATCGCCACCTCCGCACCCGCTTCGAAAAACCGGTCAAAATGGTCGGGCAACATGATCCCCCCCACTCCCATGACGGTGAGGCCGAGCTTCTCCGCAGCGTTGATGGCACACGCTCGCCGTACGAAGGCAAGGGCGCTCGCGCGGATCACATGGCCACATACACCCCCCGTCTCCCTCCCCTCTCCGAGAGCGGCCGCCCCGTCCGGCGTGACGATCCTTGCCCGGACGGTGTTGATCCCGCACAAGCCACGCGCACCCCCCCGGGCCATGGCTACCATGACGTTGCGCATCCGCTCCTCGGTTTCGAAAAGCCCCACCTTGACGACGAGAGGTAGGGGGCGGATGGCGGAAGCGATTTTGCGCACCGCATCGAATACCCCCCTCTCGTCCTCATACGGGGAGAGGGACGGAACGGAACGGGTACCTCCGGGAAGGTTCGGGCAGGAAAAGTTGGCCTCGATCACCTTGGCTCCGGCCTCCTTGGCGAGGAGGGCCGCCTCGACGAAATCGTCCGTCGGATCCCTGCCGGCACCGGCCTCTCCGAAAACGGAGACGATCATGAGTTGATCCTCGGCAAGAGCACCATTCGCATCGGCAATATCCTGCATGAGAAATTCTCCGGACATCGAGGGGTTGCCGAATGAGTTGGTCACACTGACGAGAGCTCTCTCCGGAGGGGAATCTCCCCGGGAGGTGAAAACGGGTAGCGACGCACCTCCCGTAACACCGGAAGGATACGGCTCCTCCTCCCCCCGCACATGGACCATGTTGGGCAGGGGATGGGCCGACCGGGGGCGGGACCGGATCGTCTTGTAGGTCGTGATATCGAAGCCGAGGGCACCCGCCAAAGCGATCCATTTGCTTCCGAGCAGAGGGCCTGCCGGCACCCCGACGGGAGAGCGGACGGTATAGCCGAAAAGGTCGATCGGTTTACCTATCTTCGAGGCGGGGGGCACCTCCCCCTCGAAAAAGGGGCCCGTCTCAAGGTTCTCCCGGTATGTTTTCCGGATATCATAGAGTGGCTTGACGGCGGTCAACACGGTATACCTTTCCTCGTACGATAGTCATGACGGGCCACCCCTTCAACATCCGGCCGGCGAAAGGGGACCATCCGCACTTCGTCTGCAGAGCTCCTTCATCCACACACTCCCGCCTTTCCAAGTCGCAGAGGACAACATCGTCGTCAGGGGGCAGATGAAAGATCTTCTCGGCGTTGGTGCGTGTTAAAGAGACGATCTTCTCAAGGGTCAACTTCCCCTCATGATAGGCCGTCAGAAGAAGAGGTAAGGCCGTTTCGATGCCGGGCACTCCGGAAGGGGCCGATCCGTAGGGTTGCCTCTTCTCTTCTTCCGTATGCGGTGCGTGATCGGTTCCGATCATGTCGATCGTCCCCTCCACAATCGCCTCCATCAGGGCCCGACCGTGCTCCCGATTCCTCAGAGGGGGATTCATCTGCGCCTTGGCACCGAGAGTCTCATATGCCCCCTCGTCCAAAAAGAGGTGGTGAGGCGTCGCCTCCGCATAGACGGCAAGGCCCGCCCGCTTCGCCTGCCGGATCAGTGCCGTCTCTTCCTTCGTGCTCACATGTACGATGCAGAGTGTCGTACCGTAAAGGGCCGCAAGCTCGATCGCCTTCTCGGTCGCTCTGCGTGCCACCTCGGGAGAACGGATTACCGAGTGCGCCGAAAATTCGGGACGAAAACAGCTCTCCTTCCTTTTACGAATCATCTCCTCATCCTCCGCGTGCACCGACACGATCAATCCCGCGGCAGCGGCAATGGCAAAGACGGCATGCAGAGAGGCATCGTCATCGATCACGAGATCTCCCGTACTCGATCCCATAAATACCTTGATGCCGACAACGTGATCTTTTACCTTGACAATCTCATCAAACCGGCCCTTATCGGCCCCGAAATAGAGATGATAACGGAGAGGAATGCCCACCCTTTGCAACTGCGCGTCGATCAATTCCCTCTTCTCCCGGAGAATCGCTTCGGTCACGCAAGCGGGGTGGGTGTTGGGCATGTCGAAGACGGTCGTGTAACCGCCGTACACGGCAGCACGCGCCCCCGTCTCCCAGTTCTCTTTATGTTCCGACCCCGGTGTCCTAAAGTGTACGTGGGGATCGATAAGACCCGGAAAGAGGGTCAATCCCTCTCCGTTAATCACCTGCTCTTCGGAAGAGGGCACCTTCCGAGAAACGACCCTCCCGTCGATCGTCCGGACATCACGTATCTCAATCATCGCCCCCCATTCTGCCGGATCCGGCCCTAAGAGAGGAAGAAAAATGATGCCTTGACGCAAAATGCAGGAATCGTGCACGATACGCCCATGAACCACGTCGACGTGATAAGAAACGAGGCAACGCAGGCCATACGCAAGGTGTGTGCGGAACTCTCGGTAGACAGTGCCGGTTATCTTCCCCCCGCCATCGAACCGAATAAACTCGACCGATTCGGTCACTACCGGTGCGACGCGGCCATGCTTATCGCTAGGGAATCGGGGCCGGACCGGAAGGGACCGGACATTGCCCGGCGCATCCGGGAAATATGGGATAGCACAAAGAGCGATGCTATCGAACGGATCGAAGTCGGAGGCCCGGGGTTTGTCAACATCACCCTCTCCGCCCCCTTCATCTCAAGGGAGTTGACGGCGATGGCACGGGATTCCCGCCTCGGCGTTGCCCTCCCCGCAAAGCCCTTACGTGTCGTGATCGATTTTTCTTCGCCGAATATTGCTAAGGAATTGCACGTGGGGCATTTGCGATCTACCATCATAGGCGATACCCTTGCCCGCCTTTTTGAATTTCTGGGACATGACGTGCTCCGTCTCAACCATATCGGAGATTGGGGTACCCAATTCGGCATGCTCATTGCCTACATCAACCTGTCCGAACAGGGGACTCTGTCCGAAGAGACGGATTTGCACTCGCTAACGGAGTGGTACAAAGAGGCGAAGGCACGGTGCGACGGAGATCCCGCATTCAAGGAGGAGGCCCGATCCTGTGTGGTCGCCCTACAACGGGGCGATCCCGCAGCCAACAAGATATGGCACACGATTTGTGCGATCTCAAGGCGGGGATTTGAAAAAATCTATGAGTTTCTCGGGGTCCGTCTCACCGAAAGGGGAGAGTCCTTCTATCAACCCTTCCTCGAACAGATCGTCACCGATGCGGAAAAACAGGGTGTCCTCGAGGTGTCCGATGGAGCTAAATGCCTGTTCATCAAAGGGTATAATACGGAGGAGGGAAAGCCTCAACCCCTCATCTTGCAAAAAGCGGACGGAGGGTACAACTACACTACGACCGATATGGCGGCCATATGGCATAGGGTTGTCGAAGAAAAGGCAGACAAAATCCTCTACGTCGTGGATGGCGGACAGAGTCGCCATTTCGAAATGGTGTTCAAAGGAGCGGAGATCCTCGGGTACTTGCCCCCCGAACAGAAGATAGCCGTCCACGTTCCCTTCGGGGTGGTCTTGGACCGACAAGGAAGAAAGTTGAAGTCTCGCTCGGGAGAGGCAACCAAGCTCACGGAACTCCTACAAGAAGGTGTCGGACGCACTGAGGAGATGATTGAAAAGAGAAAAAAGACGAATACAAAAATCAGGGATATGGGGAAGGAGGAGACGCAACACTTGGTTCATGTCCTCGCAAAAGGTGCCATCAAGTACGCCGACCTCTCGTGCCGGAGAACGCAGGACTATCAATTCAGCTATGACCGCATGCTACGCTTTGAAGGGAATACCGCCGCCTTTTTGCTCTACGCCTATGTGAGAATCCGGAGCATCAGGGCCTTGACCGATCTTCCTTCCGAAGAGGGCGAACCATCCTCCGTGCAACCCACCAAGCCGGAGGAAATCGCTCTCGCCCGACCGGAGGAAATCGCTCTCGGCCTTCACCTGCTCCGTTTTCCCGTGACACTCCGAACGCTCTCCGACACATTACTACCGAATTGCCTGACCGATTACCTACATGCCCTGGCAACGAAAACCAACGCTTTCCACGGACAGTGTCGGGTACGGGGAGTTCCCGAACAGAGCAGTCGCCTTGCTCTGTGCGAGATAACGGAACGTGTCCTCAAAAAGGGTTTGGAAATACTCGGCTTGGAAACGGTGGATAAAATGTGATGCGCAGGCATGTCAACTTGTGGACGGTGTTAGGCCTCGTCGCAGGGATAGTCGCGGGTTTTTCCGATCTGCTCTTCATCCGGCGTCTCGCCTCGGTTCTCTCCGAGGTCTTTATCCGGCTACTCACGCTGATCTCCTTGCCGATGATCTTCCTGGCCATCGTTTCGACCATCACCCGGATGGAGGGTCCTTCGGAAGCAAGAACCCTTGTCGGCAAGATCTTTACCTATACCGGCTTGACGACGGTTGTTGCCGCCGGGATCGGCTTGACCCTCTTCTTGCTGGTTGCTCCGAACAGAGTCTTCGTCTCTTCGGGAGACCTCTCCCCCGTTTCGTCAACGGGGCCGGACGGCTACTTGGGATTCGTCACGAAGGTGATCCCGAAAACCCTCATCGAACCCTTTCTGACCAATAACGTCATCGGGATGGCCGTCATGGCCGTCGCCATCGGCATCGCCGCTCTGAAATTACCCCCCCGACAGAAAGAGGCCCTCACCATCGGGTTTCAGGCCCTCTTCCACACCTTTCTCAAAATCGTATCGTGGATCATCACCATCATACCGATCGGGATCTTCGCCTTCATGACCCGACTCGTCGAAGAGAGCAGAACGGGACACGGAGGCATCGAGGGACTCCTTCTGTACGCCCTATGTGTCTTGGGGGCAAACGTGATACAGGGGACCGTCGTCTTGCCCGTTCTTCTCAAATCCAAAGGGATCTCCCCCCTGCGTATCGCCAAGGGGATGATGCCGGCTCTGACAACCGCTTTTTTTTCCAAATCCTCGAGTGCCACCCTGCCGATCTCCCTGTCATCGGCAAAAGAACGGGTCGGTATCAGTGGTCGGATCGCCGACTTGAGCTTCCCCCTCTGTTCCGTGATCAACATGAACGGATGTGCCGCCTTTATCCTGATCACCTCCCTCTTCGTATTCGGAACGCAGGGAGTTACGTTCGGTGCGTTCGGCCTTACGGGAATGGTCATCGTCGCCTCTCTGGCCGCCATCGGTAACGCGGGAGTGCCGATGGGTTGTTACTTTTTGACGACGGCCCTCCTGGTCGGCATGGGTGCATCCATCGAGGTCATGGGTATTATCCTTCCCATCTATTCCCTTTTCGATATGGTCGAAACGGCATTAAACGTATGGTCCGACAGCGTCGTCACAACCATCGTCGACCGAGACCTCGTCTCCTCTTCCGAAAATTTCCCGGGAAAGAATTGATTTGAAATAAGGCTCTCATGGAATATGGACTACTATGACACAAACCGTAGAAGAGGGTCTATAAAGCTATGTTTTCCCGGTTGCATCTCATCTCCCCCGTCATAGCCTCGTTCGTCGTCGCCTCGGGGATGGCAAGCCCCTTTTCCCTCTCCGCGCCGCCTATCGTTTCCTCAAAAACCGGAGCCGATGAAGAGGCTTTCCTCGTACGCCGGATTGCGGAATTGCGCAAAGACGGTGATCTCACACTCGTCAAGATGCAGATTCTCGACTTCTTGGATCGCTACCCCGAAAGCACGTTGAGAGAGTACCTTCTCGGCATTTTGGGCGATGTCCGACTCAGCGAAAACAGCTATGAAAGTGCCCTGAGCGCTTACGAAGGGATCTCCGATCCCCACATCAAGGAGAAGATCATTCTCAATAAGCTCCGATGCTACTACGAACTCGAACAAACGGCGAAGATCGTAACCGAAGGGAGACCTTTTGTCGGTGTGAGAACGGAAGCCCTCAAAGAACATGCCGACGAACTCCTCTTCTTGGTTGCCGAAGGATGTCTCAAAGAGGCGGAGGCGGAGGCGATCCCCGAGGCAAAAAAACGCCTTGCGGAAGAGGCAAAGGGGTACTACTCCGGACTCACCGGTACCCCGTACGAAGAGGCGGCGACCTTTGCCTTGGCGGAAATTCGCACCGTTCTGGGTGAGATGAAGGAAGCGGCGGATGCTTACCTCGCATTGGCCGCCCTCTACCCCGATCGTCGGGAACAACTGCTCTTTCAAGCAGCCACCTTGCAATCCCGTTTCGATCCGGAGGAGGCGATCCGTAACTTCCGGACGATCCAAAATGCGGGGGATGCTCTTGCCGGTGATGCGGCGTTCAACGTAATCTCCCTCCTATCTACGTTGGAACGGTACGGGGAGATCGTCGCAGTCTACGAACAGGTCGAATCCCTCATTCCGGAAAACCGGCGCACCGATTTCCGGTTCATCGCCGGAGAAAGCCTGTTCCGCGTAGGAAACCATGCCAAAGCTTCGGAACTGTTCGGTCTCATTATCGACTCCTCTCCGGAACAACCCGACAACCTCCTCCTCATGCAGGCCTTGTGCGCGCACCGACTGAAAAACGAACCCCTTTTACAAGAAACGGTCGGCCGACTGCAAACCCTCTTCCCGGATCACCCCGAAACGGCGAAGGTTCTCTTTATGCATGCCCTCCTCTTGAGAGAGCAAGGGGATCTCCCCGCAGCCCGGGAAGCATTGGTCGCCCTCACGGAAGGGTATCCGGATTTTCCGGATCGGGCGGGACTTCTCCTCGAACGGGGCACGTTGGCGCGGGATATGGGGGAGATACGGACCGGTTACGTCGCCTTCAAAGAATATGCCCGGAACCATCCCGAGGGTGCCGATATCGATACCGCGCGAAAGTTGTGGCTTATGTCATCCGTCGACCTATACCGGGAGGATGCCGACTATGGTGCGCAACCGTTTTTCGACGACCTACATGCTCTCTACGAATACCGGGAATGTCTCACACAGGCGGAGTCCGATGCCTACGTAGTCCTCTATGCCAAAATGGCCTACGAATTACAAAAGTACGATACGGCCCTCGACCTCCTGATCCCCCGCCTCCTCTCGGGAGGGGCCGACGAAATCGAGAAAAACGTCTTGGCGGAGGCACGCTTCATCGCGGCACTGTGCCACGCCGAGATGAAAAACGATCTTGCCCTCTTCTGCAATCTCATGGAGGAGGCCCTCTCCCTGGTTCCCGACACCTACGATACGCCGGGCAACCGGATACGACTCTACAACGCCTACGTTACCCGCGCAGATCGGAAGGAAAAACCCTCCGAGGGGGAGGGTCTGCTCGACCGAGCCGCCCTCCATTTGGAATGTGCTACGGAACACACCGAAGAGGGGGTCTCGATCAAGAGGGAGAATCTCCTCTGGCTTGCCGAATACCGGTTCCTACAGGCGGAAAGGTACATGAGTGCTCATTGGTCGCACACCGTCGCCGACCGCGAAGAGATCCGGAGTGCCGTCAAACGGGCCGCCAAATTATATGGTTCCCTGCTCTACGAAGGGTCGACCCCCGTCCGACTTAACGCCGAAACCCTTCATCCGGAAAAGGAGTTTTTACGACTCGCAACACTCATGGGATACCAAAACAACCATGTGGAACGAGCCCGGGTTCTCAAAGAACTCATCCAACAACAAATCGACTCGGACGTCACCGACCGCGATATCCACAAGCAGGCACTGTTCGAACTCGCCCTCGCCTACGAAGAGGCCGGAGACAAAGAGGCGGCATGCAATACGTTCGGCTTCATCCGCACCTCGGCTCACCATTTTCCTCCCCGACTCGCCTACGCGGCCACTCTGCATGCCGCACGCCTCCGCTTCGATTCCCTCGACAAGGAACGACGCACGGAATCCGACCCGGAAGTGATGGCCATCTTAAACGATCTCAAAGAGATCCAAATCCGGAAAGAAGCTTTTTCCGAGCCCGTACACCTTGAAGCGGCCCTGACCTATGCCACCATCCGAGCCGAAACGGGCGATCCGGAAAAAGCGGAAGAGCGCTACCTCTTCTTCCTACGAAGGATCGAAGAGGATTTCATGGAAGAGGAAATTCCCTCAACGCGACAATACCTCACCTCTTTCGACGATCATCCCGAGGCCAAGGCGATGTTTATGGGGTACATGGACTTCATTCGTGCCGAAAAGAGTCGACTTACCCCCGTTTCCGATGAGAGCGAGACGGTCCTTCCCCCGTATCGCGCACTGAAAGAGAATCCGGCGATTTCGAAAGAACTCTATATGCGCATTCTCGAAAGGATATAGAACAGGGGATATGAAGAGGGGGTCCGTCTTGTACCGGGTCACGATAGCCCGTTCCGTAGCGATGTTCCTCGGGTGTGCGGCGTCCTTGCCCGCCTTTACCGTACCGGAGGTGAAACATTACGAGAAGGGGGTTCGCTCTCCCCTCATTACGCACCCCACCCGTCGCCCCCCGCCCCGGTTCCCCTTTCTTCCCTCTTCGCTTCCGGACCTGCCCCTCTCACCCCCGTCACGAACGGAAAGACCCGCCGTACCTCACCCCGTGTGTTCTCCTCCTCTACGGCAGGCGGTACCTCCGGAGACCCATCTCCCCCTTCGGACACATACGAGGTGGTACCCCCTATCCCTTCCTACCCGTCACGTCCCCCTCCCTACTCTCCGTATCGGCCGTACCACACCGGAGATCGCCGTACGTCGAACGGGTGAGACGGAAAAACGGCATGCCCTTCGCCCCCCTTCCTTCTCCCCTCTCCATCCCCCCCTTCCGGTGGTCGCCCCGATCCTCCCGTCGGAGCGCGAGCGGACCCGTACAACCACCCGACCACCCGTTACCGGCCCCGTACGGCAAGAAGTGCGGAAGATCCCGCGCTTCCGCTACGCGGTTCCGGATCGTTTCACACCCCCCGACATCCCACACATCACCCCCCCCGTACCGGAACCGGCGTCACCCGTAGCCCGGCTCTCCGCCACCCCCCCCGATATCCGTCGATCCGGAACCGTTCTCAAGGGGATGCCCCCTTTACTCCTCCCCCCTCTCCCCCCCCTCTTCGCCCCCTCCCACGGCACGAAAAGGTTCTCGCATAGACCCTCACCCCCCCTACTTCCCTTTCGACAACCAACCCCCCCCTACGGAGAGCGGGAATCGGCCCTTCCGGCCTACGTGCGGGGCATGTGCGAAACGGTAACGGTAACCCTCCCTCACCCCCCCCTCCCCGTCACACCGGAGACAAAAAGGGAAGAGAGGCCGATCACCTCCCCCCTCGCCTACGATGCGGGGGAGATCATACGTGAAGGATATCGGAAGGCGAGTGCCCGTGCGCTATACCGTCGGCACGGATACCGGCAAGCCCTCCTCCTATCCGCCATACCCGATCCGGAGTCCTTGCAAACGCTCTCTCTCGATCAGGGAACAACCGTAAAGGTTTCCTGCCTGCCCGACCCGGTGGAGGGAAGGTACCGGTTTGCCCTGACCGTGCACCCGGATAAGAGGCTCTACTTCATCTCCCGCAACCGGCACTTCATCTTCGTCATCGACGGCTCCCGAGGTATTCGAAAACATCGGTACGACACTTTTAAAAACGGTGTCGTCAAGTCGTTACCCTACATGCATGAGGGGGATTCCTGTACCGTCCTTACCGCTCACAAACGGATCGAACCGGTAAGTCCCGCCCCCCTCACATACGGTAAGGGATTGAAGGAGAGAGTTCGTCACCACCTATCCCGGGAGAATCGCGGGAAGATCTTCATACGACACGATCTCTTCCGACTACTCGATGAGGCAATGCGGTGTTTCGATCCGAACAAGGACAACAACATCATCCTCATCACCAACGGGGAGACCCTCGAGACCATCAAGACACACAGAGAGGCGTTGACCCTACTTGCCGAGAAAAACCGGAATCGATTTGCCCTCTTCACCGCCTGTGCGGGCGGGGGTAACAATATCGCGATGCTCAACCTCATCAGCACGCTCCATAACGGAGAGTCGATGTACTCTCGGACCCATGCGGCATTTCCCAGACAGTTGGCGATATTCGTCAAGCATATCGGTAGTTGCATTGCCAAAACGGTGCGGGCACGCGCCGTATCCGCAAACGAGACCCTCAACATAGAATTCTATCCGGAAGACGGCGCCTTTCCCCCCCTCTACGCCGACCGCCCCTATACGCTCTACGGTTCCATAAACCGGCTCGAAGATTTTGACCTCATCTTACAGGGGCGGATCGGTGATCAGTGGGTCAACATGAGACAAAAAATCTCCTTTAACAACGCCGAACAGGGCGATTTCGGAATGCAAAAACATCACGCCACATACGAAGCGTACGCCTACTATGACAGATATCTGCAAAGTGATGATCCCTCCTTTTTGCAAGAGGCGGAAAAGATTCTCCTTCCTTATGTCGCCTCTACCGCCACACGGCGATGAAAAGTACGGAAATGTATTTATATTATGTCCCGATCATCTCTTTTGTTCTAAAATAAATTGTGATACGTTGACACGATATGTTCGTATTGCTACAATCGGGGAGTTCTGTTTTATAATACACCCACGGAGGGCAACATGAGTACCACAGTCATACGAACGGATACGGACCCGGTCAGAGGGGTATCTCGTGAAGCCGGAACGCCGGAACGGACCGCAGATACGGGGGCACCGATGCTACACGAGAGAGTGCACGCGGTGGCCCGGAAGCAATCCCCCCTTACATCGGCAAGCCGTGTGGAAAATGAAGATGTCACCTTTATCGCGGAACGTCTGCCCTATGGAGGACCGTTGCTTCTCGTGACTACAAACCCCACCACGCCTTCCCTACACGATCCGGACCTCCCGGAAGCCGGTATGCATTCCTTGAGTACCGAGGAGGAGCAACAGACTCTTCTCTTCGATGCGCTCTCGTGGGGGTGCAAGGGAACGGTGCGCTTCTTGATCGAGCATGGTGTCGACACAACTCGTCATAATCGGGAGGGACGGTCACCTCTTACGAAGGCAAGTTGCTACGGATACACGGATATCGCATCGTCTTTACTCGGTGCGGGTGCCTCGGTACACCAAGAAGATAAAACGGGAGAGACACCACTCGAGGCAGCCGTTCGGGGGGGGAACTCGAAAATGGTACGCCTACTGCTCGAGGCCGGTGCCAAACCTGAGGACGGGAAAGGGCAAGCCCTTGCGATAGCCGCCGAACGGGGGGATACGGAAATCGCATTGTGTCTCCTTGAAGCGGGTGCCGACGTGAACCGAAGAGATGGAATGGGACACACACCCCTTGGGCAAGCAGTCCGGACAAAGCCGAACAACAGGGAGATGGTGCACCTGTTACTCGAACACGGGGCCGATCCGGAGTTGGTCGACGGAAACGGGTGGTCGCCTCTCGTGGCCGTGACCTTGTCCGGAGACATGTCTACCGCGTTACTTCTTGAATTCGGGATCCGCGACGGGTTCGGAACCGACGGGAGATGTGCGGATGAAGAATATCGGACAAAGTTGTGTGAAGAGAGGATCCGTGAGAAAGTGGGCAAAACGGTACACACCCTTCTCATGCAAGCACTCCGACAAGGAGACAAAATCGGGGTGTACCGGTTGCTCGCAGAACGTGACTTCGGTCGCTTTGTCGACCGGAACGAGGCGCGGCAAATATTTCTCTCAGATACGGCACAACAAAAAGATGCGGAGCTGGCGCGTGCTTTGCGTACGTACGTCAAGCTGATCGAATCCGCCTCATCGAGGTAAACAGCGGGGGATTATCGGACGAAGCGGGTCATCCTTGCCACATCTTGCGATGACCCTGCCGTCTCTGCTTGCAAGAGTTTACGGCAACAATATGTGTTCCATACCATCTCGCTCATCTCTTTTCTCCAAAGGAAATCATCGTAGCGGACATTTCCGCAGTCCTCCCGAGCGTTTTCATCCGCTCCTTCAAAGATGCGGACATCGTGTCGCGCATGGCACGGCATCCGGATAAGCATCCGAGAGTAGGTAGGGGGGGGATCGGACTTTACCTGTGCAGTTCCGGAAGGACGCAGATACTTGTCATCCACCCATCTGCGTGATGGGAGTATTCTCTTTTTCCATATATTTTTCCTATAACAAACACTTGAATTGTCCGGAGAGACGGCAGGAAACGTGACTGATCCGTTAAATTCGGACAGGTACCGCACTTCCGAATCTTTGCTGTTGTTCCGATACGTTACCACGTGGTATACCGTTACCCGAAGAATCGCAAATCTTGGAGGAAAACAAGCCATGGCAACCCCATCCGAAAGCACCGTTGTTTCGAAAACAACCCCGGAAATATCCGAGGCGGGCGCCCCCGCGCCACCCCTCGAAAAGGAGACCGGTGTCGCCTTCAAAACTAAGCTTGTTTCCCGCGATGCTCTCGACAAGACAAATTCCGATGATGCCGAGGAAAGGGAAATGCAAAGGAGATTTTGTGTTACCGGTGTGATCATGGGGCTTGACATCGTGGTGGGTGCCCCTATCGTCGCCACGGCAATATCCTTGGGGGGGGCTCTTGGTGGAGCGTCGGGAGTGAGAATAGCGGCCTCCGTTACGGGTATCCCTGTCATAGGAATAGCTCTGGGGGGTTTATTTTATACGGTTTGCTCAAGAGTGATGTGCAGGACATTCAGAGAAGAGTGTGCATTGGCGTGTGGGAATGAAGAACGTTGCGAGAGCGAACGGCCGAAAGAGGAAGTCAAAGCGGGGCGTGATGCGGAAACTGCTATTGAGTTATCCGAGTACGGTGCGGAACCCGTCCCGTCCCCGGAGCAGGGAAGGTTCGGTGGGTTGGTTTTAGAACACCCCGTTGCTCAAGGAAAAACGAGAGAACTTACCGGCGAGTCGTCCGTTTAGCTTTCCGGACGGGATCGGTCAAAGCACGTACGAGGAAGGGGAGCCTTCTCGACGAAGGAGACGTTTCCGGAACCGTTAGAAAACGTCGGGATGGAATGTCGGGAAACGGTATTCCCCTCTTTCCTTTGACGTCACCCACATCAACGCCGTTGATTCGACCGGCAAAAAGGGGAGTACTTGAGCGGGGGGTCATGCTATCTTGCCTACGTCGCCGATCGAGCAGGTCGTGACCGATCGGGGGAAGCAAGACCACGATGTTCGATCAGGGGTAGGCACATCACGTCGCGGATGGCGCGGTATCCGGACAAGCACCCGGGGATGGGTAGGGGGTCGGACTTTACCCGTGCGGTTCCGGAAAGACATATCTTTATGGTTGTGTTGCCATATCGTCCCGTGGTACGCTGTCGCCCGAAGGATCGCAGAGTTTGGAGGACAACAAGCCGTGGCAACCATGCGTGGCGGTGTCGCCGTCTCCGAATCAACCCCTAAGGGGTCCGGGGTGGGCGTTCCCGTGCAATTTCCCGAAGAAAGGGGTCATGTCGTCCTCAAGACCGAGATCGTTGCTCACGATACTCTCGATAGAGGGAATTCGGGTGATATCGATGATATCGAGGAAGGGAACTATCTGAGAAGACTTACGATCGTTGGTAGCCTTATCATGATCGGTGGTGGCCTTATCGTAGCCGACGTGGTCGTAGGAGTTCTTCTCAATTCCGTGGCGTCGGCCTTGGGGGCGGTATGTGGAGGAACGGTATTGTTGGGACCGTACTGTCCGGATGCCCCGGCTCCGGGAATAGCTCCCGGGGAATTTCTCTACGCAGTATACTCGGCATTCGGCTAAGCCCGGTCACGGAAAAACAGGTTCCGGGCCTGTGATCCGCACGGAGATATGAAGGTCGGCTCGGAAGGTGAAGCGCTTGTCGCAGGAAGGGGACAAAGTGGGGGGCGAATCCGGCCACCGGGTTCTTCCTTTGGTTCGTCCTTGAAGAGGGGTTTGTATTCCTTGCGCAGGCGGTAAGAACCGGATAGGCCGGCACATGCTAGTGTATGTTCGCAACACACTTGTGAGGGGGAAATCGTGAGCATCGTAAGGGAGCCGGCCGGTCCGGACAACAGGGAGGGGGTAGTGCGTGAAACCGACATGACGGAGCGGGCCGCGCGTGCGAGGATGTCAACCCTATCCGAGAAAGTGCGCGCGGTGATCCGAAAGATCCGCGGAGTCGCGACACCCTACGGACGAAGAGGACTCCTTAGAGGGCCCCTTACGGAAGCGATCTCCTCGGAAGATAGCGAATACGTCCGGCTCCTGATCGACGGGCGTGCCGATGTGAATACCTACAAAAGGGGTAGAAGAAGAGGACTCCTTAGAGGGCCCCTTATGGGAGCGATCTCCTCGGAAGATAGCGAATACGTCCGGTTCCTGATCGACGGGGGTGCCGATGTGAACGCCTACGAAAAGGGTAAATGGACCCCCCTTACGTTGGCAAGTTCCTTGGACACGCTGTCTATCGTGCGATCATTGCTCGATGCCGGTGCCGAAACGGAGCTTGTTGACGGAGAAGGACGGCTCCCTCTTATGGAGGCGATTTCCATGGGTTACACCTGCGTCGTGAACATACTACTCACCCATGGCGCCGATGCAAATCGTGCTGATAAGAGAGGACGGCTCCCTCTTGTGGAGACAATTTCCATAGATTACACCTACGTCACGAACATGCTACTCGCCTATGGCGCCAACGCGAATCGTGCTGATGGGAGAGGTCGGCTCCCCCTCGTAACGGCAATTCTCGCGGGGAGTGCCCACACCATGGCCGTGCTATTCAGATACGGCGCCGATCCGGATCTCGTGACGGATGCCGATATGGCTCCCTTGGACGGTCCGAGAAAACAACTCCTTCTCATCGGCGCAGTTATGCAGGTTTGCGAGAAGTCGGTGCGCTTGTTAATCAGGCATGGTGCCAAAGCAACTCTTCAAGACCCGGAGGGGCGTTTACCTCTTACGGAGGCAGGTTACTGCGGAGAAACGGGTATCGCATTGTTTCTACTTGCGTCGGGTGCCTCAGTCCGGCAGGCGGATGCAAGGGGGTATACGCCCCTCGATATGGCCGCTCGGAGAGGACACACGGAAATGGTGCGCCTATTGCTTGAGAAGGGCGCCAACCCTCTCGCGCACGAGGGCGAAGTGCAACCCCTTGTGTTAGCCGTCCACTTCGGACAGACGGATACCGTGTTGTGTCTCCTTAAAGCAGGTGCCGACGTGAACCGAAGAGACGAGTTCGGGTGCACACCCCTTTTGGCAGCAGCTTCCAATCCTACGTCGAAAAACAACAGGAAGGTAATGCGCTCGTTACTTGAGTACGGGGCCGATCCGGATCTTGTCGACACAAACGGGTGGTCGCCTCTCGTGACCGTAACCTTGCTCGGAGACATGACTGCCGCGTTACTTCTCGAGTTCCGAGTCGATGAGGAGTTCGGATCCGACGAGATGTGTGAGGATGAGGAGGGGTGGCTGACAAAGTTGCGTGAGGAAAGGATCCGCGAAAAGGTGGGGGAAACGGTGCACACCCTTCTCATGCAGGCAATCCGGCAGGGGGACAAGCGGAAGATGGACCGGTTGTTCGCGTGGGAATCCCGCTTCAGCGACCTTGTCGACTTGAACAAAGTGAGTGAAACAGGGCAAACGCTTCTCATGGAGGCAGTGCGACGAGGAGAGGAAGCGATAGTGCACGCACTCCTTATCCGGAAAGCTGATGTGCATCGCGCCGACGGAGAGGGATGGCTACCCCTTACGTTGGCGGGTGCGTGCGGAAACAGTACCGTTGCCCGCCTTCTATTGGACTTCAAGGCCGATGCAAGCCGTGCGGACGGGAAGGGGCGGATCCCTTTCCGAGAAGCGTTCCGTCGTGAGCACGAAGAAACGGGATACCTTTTGCTTTGGCATATGGATGAGAAGGAACGCGTCTTCTTCGAAGAACTATCGCAACGAACACTCCTTACGTTGGCAGTTTGGCGAGAAGAGGAGAAGGGGGTGCGTTTTTTGCTCGAACGGAATGTCGCGCAGTGTGCCGATCCGGAAGGCCGGCTACCCCTTACGGTGGCAAGCTTGCGTGGCAACGTGGCTATCGCATTGCTTCTGCTTGAACATGGTGCCGAAGCAAACCGCAAAGATGCAAAGGGACAAATGCCCCTCGAGGTGGCAATCGGTGAGGGGCATTACGAGATGGTCCTTTGTTTGTGTACGCATGGTGCCGATATCTCCCTTATCGACATAAACGGCACGGATGAAACGGGGCGGACCTTTCTTACGGCGGCTATTTGGCAGAGAAACAAGAAGATGGTGCGCTTTCTGCTCGAACACGGCGCCGATGTGAACCGCGTCGACCGAGAAGGGTGCGGACGGTTACCTCTCACGGTGGCGGTTTTGTGTGAAGACAGAGATATGGCGTTGATTCTGATCGCGTACGGAGCCGATCCGGATTGCGCCGATAACGTAGGATGCACGCCCCTCGATGAGGCAACCTCCGGAGAACACGGAGAAATGGAGAGCTTGTTACGTACCCGGCTCTCCCGTTCCCACACCCCCGAAAGAGAAAAAGAACAATACACACGCATTACCTTTGATTGGGTGACTCTTCCGGAATGTCTCCCTCTCCGTTCCACCATGTCACCGGACTCCGTGAACGGGGGAGGGGCACCGTGCGAAAACGGCCACACTTTACGATGATGAAACCGTTCGGATAGAATGGCCGTCGGTCGATCGAACCCCCTTACCCATGCATGAAAAAACCGGTTGATCCGCTTCTCGATGTGACCCCGCCCTTCTTCCGACGGCGATGAAGATTACGGGGGGCATATTCAAAGGACGTCCCCTCGCGAGTCCGAAGGGAAAGGGGACGCGCCCTACCTCGGCAAAGCTACGTGAGTCGATCTTTGCCCTGTGCGCGGACCGGATCGAAGGGGCCCGCTTCCTCGATCTTTTTGCGGGTTCCGGAGCAATGGGTCTGGAAGCGTTGAGCCGGGGTGCTCGGCACGCCACGTTCGTGGAAAACCGGATGGCGGCTCTTCATGTCATCAGACGGAACATCACCACCCTTTCCGTCCGGGAGCGAGCCACCGTATTACGTGCCGACGCACGCATCGCCCTCAAGAGGTCGGAAAAACATCGAGCCCGTTTCGATATCATTGTTGCCGACCCTCCATACGAAAACCGGGAGGTAACCGTTGCCATCCTCTCCTTTCTCGACAACTCCTCTCTTCTCGCCGGGGCAGGATGCTTTTTCTTGGAAACCGACATCGCCCCCGGATCCTTACCCCCTCTACGGACCCTTCTACGAAACAAGGAGAGGAGGTCGGGAAGGACTCTTCTCTTTCTCTTTCGTCGTCCCGAAAACCGACGGTTCCCGCCAACCACTCATCGCGAAGATAGAGTGCTTCCCGGCACATCTTCGTAGTGATAAGAAAGGAAGGAGACGGAAGTCGGATTACGGGCGCATCGGTCACCTTATACGGCTCCTAAGAGACCGGACCTAGGGAGCTTCACTTCATGTCTCGAAATCTCCACGGCGACCTCCTAGAGGTCTTTCTGCAAGCCGAAATATTTCATTTAAAATTGAAGCAACCATCGTTAGATTCTTTTTAATTCAAAATTTAGCTTAGGCCCTTAGTTAAAAGAGTCTTTTCCTCTGAAATCCTAACAAGCCTACGCTCGCCAAAATAGGTGCGCTTAAAGAATGCCATCGTATTTCACCCATCCATTTTCTTCAGAGGAAATTGTTGATGAAAGTAATGGCGTATTGACGTGACACACCCGTACCGTTACAATCGGCACTCTTCTGCTTCTTCGTACACCTACCTGTGGAGGGCAATCGTGAGTATCGTACGAGCCGGTTCGGAATCGTTCGATGGGGCGGAGACCTCCCGGGAAGCCGGCACGTCGAAACGGGTCGCATATGCGAGGGTGTTAACCCTATCGGAGAGGGTATGCGTGGCGGTCGAAGGGGGATCGGATCGGCGAAGGGAGGTCGCGGAACATATGGTTTCGGTCCGGGCGATGAACCGACAGGTCAACCGGGATATCGATGGCGTGCGCACGGCATGTGACGGTGGTGCCGACCCGAGTCTTGTTGACGGAGACGGATCCCTCCTCGTCGGGGCGGTCTCTTCGCAAAATGAGACTTTCGTCCGGTTCCTGATCGAACGACGTGTGCACGTGAACGCTTACGAAGAAGGGCGACTAACCCCCCTTACGGCGGCAAGTATCGTAGGAAATGCCCATATCGCGAGTGCATTGCTCTTTGCCGGTGCCGAAGCGAACCTCTTTGACGGAAAGGGGCAACTCCCCCTTGTGGAGGCAAGCGCTTACGGTCACGTCGGTGTCGCGCTGTGTCTATTCTTGCATGGCGCCGATATGAACCTTGCCGATGAAAAAAAACGGCTCCCTCTCGTGATGCCGGCTCCCGGAGAGGGGGTCGACATGATGACGGATGGAATGGGGCGCACGCCTCTCGAGGCAGCCGTTCAGCGAGGACACGTGGAGATGGTGCGCCTGTTGCTTGAGAGGGGCGCCGACCCCCTCAAGTACGCGGGAAAAGTACAACCCCTTGCGATAGCCGCTTCGTATGGCTATACGGATATCGCATCGTACCTACTTAAAGGGGGCGCCGATGTGCATCGAAGAGACGAGAACGGGCGAACACCTCTTATGCAGGCAGTGCGGATGAGGGCAAACGGGAAGATGGTGCGCTCGCTACTTGAGTACGGGGCCGATCCGGAGCTTGTCGACGCAAACGGGTGGTCATCCCTCGTGATCGCAACCTTGTCCGGAAACATGGCCGTCGCGTTACTTCTTGAATTCGGCGTCCTCGCCGGGTTCGGAGCCGACGGAAGAAGGTGTGCGGATGAGGAGTGGTGGATAAAACTGTTTGAAGAAAGGGTCCGCGAGAAGGTGAGTGAAACGGTACGCACCCTTCTCATGCAAGCAGTCCGGCAAAGGAACGAGAAGGGGATGCACCGACTGCTCGACAAATGCGGCTCCGTTGCACTTCCCCTCGACTTAAACGAAGTGAGTGAAACGGGGCAAACCCTTCTCACGGAGGCAGTGCGACAGGGAGAGGAAGGAATAGTGTGCCTGTTGCTTAGGTACGGAGCGGATGTGACTCGTACCGACGGGGAAGGGTGGCTACCCCTTACCATGGCGAGTGCGTCCGGAAAGAGCACCGTTGCGTCCCTTCTGTTGGACTCCGGGGCCGATCCGAACCATGCGGACGGGAAGGGGCGTACCCCCTTCCGAGAGGCACTCCGTCACGGGCACAAAGAGACGGTGTACCTTCTGTTTGCGTATGGCGTCCCGACCCATGAATCGTATGTATACGGCCCGGACGAGAAGGAACCCGTGTGTCTTGACCAACTTGTGCACCCGTTTCTCTCGGTCTATTTACTTTCCGTCTTGTCATGCAAATCAACCGGTGCAATCCGGTCCCGGCAAGAGGCTCCGGATAAGTAATCGAGAGCCGGAGCGGCAATCCCACCCCCTTTGAGCAGATGATCTCGGAAGAGGCTGTGTACCGCATCAGACCGGACTCGAAGACGGACCGACAACCGATACCCCGTCCCCATCCGGTACCCACGCCCGGCACGACCACCGCCATACGGTTCTCCGTCCCACGTCTTATTGAACGCCCCGACCACCGATGGAGTCGAGTGTACCCGCGTACGGTAGTTCCCGCTGAGGAAATTCTCCTATGGGATAAAAAAGTTTTCGTCAACTTTTCCCTGTGAAGTGGCACAAGCAGGGGACGATATGATCGCACGGTCGGAGATCGACAAGGCAATGGGCGCGGATGAGGAGATTCTCAAATCGGTCGCGCGATTCGCCAACCGAAGGCCTTGGGTGGGTATGCGTTGAACCTCCCCACGGCTAAAGCCGGGGCCGGGGGGGGTTCCGGACCCGTTCTCAAACGGCCTCGAGGCCCGTCCCGAGCCCGACAATACGCGTGCGGAACGCGATTCTCTTCCTTCAGAACGCGACTTTCTTCCGACAACGCGCGGTTCTCCTCTTCCGGCTTCGTGCAACGCTGTTCCAAGCTGAGATAACGGTTTTCCGAGGACGGACAGCCGTTCCCGGTCAACGGTTGTCCCTCCGGGATTGTCACTATGCGAATCGGAGCAACCCGTCGTTACATGCTGTGTTTGAACGGTATCCGTGCGGGGGCGGGATACATCATGTACAATGAAATGTATGTACATCCGTGAACGCGTACGATGTTTTATGTGTGCTCTACTCAGTCGGTTGATATGCCATAATGAAAGTAAATAAATTTTTACCTAAAAAATACACGTTCTGATACTTACAAATAAATAATCTATTTGTTAATATTGATGATGTCGCTGATTTTAAAAATTGAGGAATGTATGTCTGCAATAACTAATAAAACCGCATTGAAAACTTTTACCCCTTCACGCTCCTACGGAGCGACCGAAGGAGGTAGCCATGCTTCCGGCGAGGCCGACGTTGTACGTGAAACGGCGAAGAGGACCTCTTGGTCGGCGAAGCAATGGCTCGGCAACATCGGCACAAAGCTCAAAATTAAGGGTGTCGCTAATTTTAAAAAAAGTGAGGAATGTACGCCTGCAACAACTCATAAAACCGCATTGAAAACTTTTACCCCTTCACACTCCTACGGAGCGACCGAACGGTCACGTCGGTGTCGCCCTGTCTCTATTCTTGTATGGCGCCGACATGAACCTCGCCGATGAAAAAAAAACGGCTCCCTCTCGTGATGCCGGCTCCCGGAGAGGAGGTCGACATGATGACGGATGGAACGGGGCGCACGCCTCTCGAGGAAGCCGTTCAGCGAGGAGAGGTGGAGAGGGTGCGTCTGTTGCTTAGGTACGGAGCGGATGTGACTCGTACCGAAGGGGTCCCTTACAATGGCGAGTGCCTCCGTAAAGAGCACCGTTGCCTCCCTTCCGTCCGACTCCGGGGCCGATCCGAACCATGCGGACGGGAAGGGGCGTTCGCTCACTTTGGTAACATCGCGGTCAAGATAGGCCCGACAATTCTCCTTGTTCCCTTCATACCCTTTATAGGCGGTGTACCGATCCGTGCACGGCGTTCCTTGAAACCCTCCGTATATCCGTTGAAACGCTTCGCTACTTCGAGAAGGTGCGATTTGCAAAGACGTACCATCCTTTCCGACGCCTACCCATACCCGTGCCCCCTTCGCTAACAATCGTGCACCCCAAACACAAATCAGTGATTCCGTTATGTCCCGAGGCGATACGACATCGCGACGGTAACGCAAAGAACGACTGCGAGCACAATGCGGCAAAAAGGTTGATCGCAAGAACGAGGAGGGAACATCCGCATTTGAAGTTTCTTGTCGTTGAGAACGAGCTTGCTTCGAACGGACCGCATATGCAAGAGTTGGAAAAGGCTCGTATGCGTTACATCTCGGGCGCCAAGGAAGGGGTCATGTGTTCCGGTTCGATGGAGTCGCCCACGCGGACAAGACCGAATATGAACACGGGGATGCCGACGGGGGTGTCGGACAAATATAGCTTTGTGAACCGCGTCCTCCCCCCCCCTCAGTGCACAGTGAAACCCGCTTCGATACGAAGATTCACTTCTTGCAATATGAGGAAATTTCCTCAAAGGGAACCAAGAAGTTTTCTTGGGTAACGGATAGGGAGCTCACAAAAAATAACGTTTACGAAGTCACGCGAGGAGCAGAGCAAGAGCGCGGTGGCGTATGTAAAATGAAACCTTTAACATACTGAAAAACCAAGGATATTGTTTTAATCGCAATTTTGGGCATGGAAAAAACAATCTATGCACAATTATAGAATTGCTAATGATGTTAGCTTTTCCGGTAGATCAGAAGGTATGTCGGGTTCCTTCAAAGATCTGTGGGAGAAAACGAGAAGGTTACCGGAATTTGTTGATATGGATAGCCGGTTCTCAGCGGTCCTAAAACTTGCCTGTGTCGAAGAAGCCGTTCCCGTGAATAGCCCCTAAATCACGGTTGTGCCCGCGGTTTTTCAGTATGTCCGTATCAAATACCTCCATACGATTTAGACCAAAGCGGTACCTCCATGTTTGAAATGTTTGTCACTGCGTTCTCTGCTTTCCCCCATCCATCTCTTTTGCTCCGGAGGGAATGGCTGCGCCATTGCGTGAACGCATACGGTATAAGAATATTTAGTTTATACTTGTTCGGATTGTAACGTTATTTTGTTTGGACGCAAAAGTGCTCGTATGTTACAATATTCACCGCTCATCATAACATAAAAGAGAATAAAGTAAAGGAGCAATGCCCATGAGTAGTGTCGCCCACGTAGATCCCGAGCCCGTTTGTGCGCCGCCCGTCGCGGTCTCTTTGCAACCGAAGGAAGAAGCGAAGGATGCGCACGAGGTGTGCGCCGTCGCGGAACGGATACGAGACATGCCCGCCGCGAAGAGGATGAAAAGGGGGGACAAAGCCGTAGCGCTGTTGCAACGGATGCGGCCGGCTTGCCGAGTGCTCACGGTTCTCTCCTTCATCGGCCTTGTTGCAGGCTGTGTCACATTTCTCGTTTGTTTTTTTGCTTTCGCATCGTCTACGGGGATCCTTGTCGGGCTTGCCTTAATCTTAGCGTTCTCCCTTTCGATCGGGCTTTTCGGTCTGCTTTATGTGCACGGCGGCCCGGCTACCGTCGCGGAAACACGGGGACGATCCGCCTTGACCGACGACGAGACGGCGGCACCGTCATCGGGTCCGGATAGGGAGACCGGATCGTTCGATGAGAGTGTTACGTCGCCGTCGCACCCGTTGATCATCGAGGATGCACATGCCGTACCGGAAGTGTTCGTTTCGCAACATAAACCCGAAGAGTGCGACGAAGGGATGTCGACGAAAGAATCGATCGTACGTGATCTATCCGATCCCGCTTTCGCTCGTACTCGTGCCGATACCCCTCCCCGATGTCTCACCCCCATTGCGACATATACGCACGAGCACACGCTCGGAAGGGAATCTTTCAGTGAGATTGAACCGTTTGCGGCAGAACTTGAGGCAGCCGGCCACCGCCTTGCAGACGACGAGACGGCGGCACCGTCATCGGGTCCGGATAGGGAGACCGGATCGTTCGATGAGAGTGTTACCTCGTTGTCGCACCCGTTGATCATCGAAGATGCGCATGCCGTACCGGAAGTGTCCGTTTCACAACATAAAGCCGAAGAGTGCGGCGAAGGGATGTCGACAAAAGAACGGATCGTACGTGATCTATCCGGTTCCGCTTCCGCTCGTACTCGTTCCGATACCCTTCCCCGATGTCTCGCCCCCGTTGCGACATATACGCACAAGCACACGCTCGGAAGGGAGTCCTTCAGTAAGATTGAGCCGTTTGCGGCAGAACTTGAGGCGGCCAACCGCCGCCTTGCAGAGGCCGAGCAGGATGCCTGTTTTGCGGTAGAGAAAATGCACGATATCGACGTGATACACACGTTGCGTTCGCAGGAGACGGATCTCTACTGCAAAGAGAAACGGGATGTCGCACTCAAGCAGACGTATGAGCGAAAAACCCTACCTACTTGGATGGTATGTCTGTACGAATGGCGACACTCCGTAGAGTGGGAAGAGAAGAGGAAGGCATTTTTGGCGACATTGTGCACTCCGGAGTTTCAAACACTTTGGAAACGACAAGGGGGTAGACTTGCAAGAAAGGGGAACTTCTCGGAACACCTTATGCAGTGGTTGTCGGGAGACCGGCCCGAGAACATCGACAAGATCGGAAGCGTACGGGGAAAGGCGGTGAAAAAAGTATTGCTCACGTGGATCTCTTCCGAAAGGTCGGGTCTTTCCGAGAGCGACAGAGAGGCGTTGTCGATCGCATTGAAGCAGTGGGTGCCCGGTAAACCCCGATCCGATGACTCTTCCCCCTTCTTCACGATTCCGACACTATTCGACAACGAGGAGAGGGCGGTCAATCTCAAAAAATCCGAAGAGGCAGTCAGGGAGACCTGTCACCATGCGTATTTGCGTGCAGTTTCCTCCGGCGACACACGGACGACAATCGGTAAGAAGGAAATGGCGGCATGGTTTACGGGCAACGTTTCCGAGACCGTCAACAACGTGATCACCGCTATGCCGTGCAAAGCAAAAGATGCGGAAAGGTTCGCGCAGTTCCTCGCGGGTGAATATGATGAGGCTCCCCTACTCTTCTTTTCTCAAGAAGAGAACCACGCACAAACGGTCTCTCAATATCGTGGGATGATTTTTCACGGTCAAGAAGCGGAACGCTTTCCCATCGTGCCCGTAGTGATGTTCAACCATCTGAGTAAAAAGGAGATCCGAATAGAGAAGAAGGCACCGTCGGACGTTCGTGTAATGAAAAGAAAGAGTACGGTAGAGTATGCCGGATATCAGAAAAAGACAGAAGAACAGTATAGGATGAGCCACAATCTTAACTCTATGCGCAATACCCTTACCGGAGGTTTTCGGGGGTTGCATGTAACGGCCGCACTCGACCTGCCTGTTGTGTTTTTGCATTACAGACGTCAGAGTGAAAAAGGTCGTCGCAAATCGTTCCCCGGGCTGTACTACCTCGGACACGGTTACGCGGCAACGGCGCACGGTCACAAGAGAACACCCTTCGAACCGCTCCCGAAAGTGGCTTATAAGACGCGCAAATTCTGAGCCGGCGGTGCATCGCGATAGTTCCCGCTGAGGAAGTGCTCCCATGGGATAAAAAAGTTTTCGTAAACTTTTCCCTGTGAAGTAGCACAAACAGGGGACGGTATGATCGTACGGTCGGACGTCAACAAGGCAATGGGCGCGGATGAGGAGATTCTCAAATCGTTCGCGTGATTCGCCAACCGAAGGCCTTGGGTGGAACGTTGCATGAATATACCGGATCGGAGTTTTCGGAAAGTGCGCGATCCCGGACAATTTTCCGGGAAACCGAAGATCGGGTTGGTGGATTGTCTGCTTCCCGGCTTTGGTGTTTTTCCTCTCAAATGCTCCTCCCTTCCGCAACACGAAAACTTCCTCAGGGAGCACGGTAGGTTGAGAAGAAATTTCCTTCGCCCGTACCGTGTGCAACAAGCTCCCGGCAATACCTATATGAGGGAACGCCCCGACTCCCTCACCCCTGAAGATATTGTTCCTTGTTACAAGAGGATTTTTGCACTTCTGCGGAGGAAGAACGTTGGAGCCTTACCGGTATCTCGGTGGCCGCTACCTCCTCTCCGATGATGGAACCGGTCACTGCATTCTCTGCTTTCCCCCATCCATCTCTTTTGCTCCGGCGGGAATGGCCGACCCGCGTACTCAATGCTTGTCAACGTAGAGCGGGTAGTGTATGATGGCGCTCCTATTCGTACCGAACGGGAGAAGGATATATGGAGACGGAGAGTCCGACTTCTACGATACACGGAAGAATCATGATAGCCGGAGCGGAGACGGCTCCCGAGGACATCATTGCTCCCGAAGACTCCGCTCTATGGAGTGATCTTTCTTTCACGGTCAACAACATCGCTCAGCCGGTTATAGAGGATTCGGGGTGTTACCGACTCAATACGAGAGATACGGTCTTCGGTTGTGCCGTGGCGACCGAGGTGTTCGTGGGAGCGGGTGCCCTATTAGCTTCGGCGTTCGGTGGAGGGTATGTAGCAGCAACAATGGGAGGAACGGCGTGGACGATAGCAGGGGGGAGCCTATTGGGAGTGCTGTCGGCGTACTGTCCGGTCGGGGGAGCAGTCCTACTGACTATGTATTGTTGGTCCGGGTGTTGACTATGTATTGCCGGGCCGGGTAGAGGTCGAATGTGAGGGATATTCTCTGAGGGAAGGGTGTCCGAATCGTATAGCTCTTAAGAAAAGGGGGTGCGTTTCCTGCTTAGGCGGGACGTTGCGCTTCCCGGCGTCGTTAAAGGAAGTGTTTTGTCTCGGCGTGCCGACCCGGGAGATCGGTCACCTCTCACGGGGGCGATTTTGTGTGAAGACGGGGGTATGGCGTGGATTCCGACCATGCACGGGACCGATCCGGACCACACAGATAACGTAGGACGGAACACTCCCGGTGAGACAGTCTCCGGGGAATACGGGGAAGTGGCACGCTTGTTGCCTGCCCCGACACCCCCGTCCCCACTCCCCCGAAAGAAGAAAATACATGCGCGTTGCCTTGTGACCGGGTGGTTGTTCCGAGATTTCTCCCTTTTCGTTCTCCGTCGTTTCATCAAACCCGGTTAGCGGGAGGTGTTGTTCGAAAACGGCAATACTTTACAATAATAATACCGTTCGGACAGAATGGCCGCCGGTTGACCGGATCCCTTTACCCATGCATGAAAAGACTAATCGTTTCATAGGCTCCGTTCTCCTGGTTGCGGGAACGACGGTCGGGGCGGGCATGCTCGCACTCCCCGCAACGACGGTATTCGCCGGATTCGTCCCCTCCCTCCTGCTCTTCGTGTTCTGTTGGCTGGTGATGCTCGCAACGGCCTACCTCATTCTCGACGTGACCCTTTCCTTTAAGGGAGAAACGAATCTCATCTCCATGGCCTATAAGACGCTCGGAAATCCCGGTCGGATCGTCACGTGGGTTGCCTACCTCCTTCTCCTCTATGCGCTGACGAGCGCCTACATTGCCGCCTCGGCTCCCCTGTTTCAAAGGAGCGTACTCCATGTTTTCCACTATGAGATCCCCCTGGGACCTACCTATCTCCTCTTACCCCTTCTCTTCGGCATCTCCGTCTACGTGGGAACCGCGAGCGTTGACATGGTCAACCGGGTTCTCACGGCGGCTCTTTGCATCGCCTACCTCCTCCTCGTCTCCCTATTGCCACAACATATCCGCCCCGCTCGTTTGGCCCGCGCCGATCCGAGCGGCATATGGATCGCCCTACCCGTCGTCATCACCTCTTTCGGCTACCACATCGTCATTCCCGGCCTTACCACCTACCTACACCGTGACAGGAAACGGCTCAGGAAGGCCCTTTTCATCGGCAGCGTGATCCCCCTTCTGTTCTACGTAGCGTGGCAACTGGTCGTCATAGGGGTGGTGCCGGTAGAGGATCTTGCCGGAGTGTGGAAAGCCGGCCTTTCGGTAACGGGTCCCCTCGCGCGCGTTGCGAACAGCCCCGAACTCACACTCGGGGCGCACTTTTTCTCCTTCTTCGCCATCGTCACCTCCTTTTTGGGGGTAGCTCTGAGTCTCTCCGATTTTTTGGCAGACGGTCTGAAGCTCAAAAAGGGGACGAGTCATCGGATTGCGATCCTCCTTCTGACCTTTGTTCCCCCTCTGATCTTTGTCTTTACCTACACGAAAGGGTTCCTCGTAGCCCTCGAGTATGCCGCCGTTTTCGTTGCTATTTTACTCATCTTCCTACCCGCCGCCATGGCATGGTCTTTGCGTGGAGTTCCCTTCTACGGAACGGGGGGGGGGAGGGTGTACTTGCTTTCCATCATGTTGATCGCCCTCACGGTCATCGCCACGGTTTTCTCCCTAAAGGCCGGCCTCTCGAACACGATTACGGAAGCTCATGTCCCTTTTCCGAGCTGAATGCCCTTTCAAGCCGTGTGGCGACCAGCCCGCGGCGATTAAAGAACTTGCAACCGGTATCAAAAAGGGCAAAAAGAGGCAGGTGCTCTTGGGTATCACGGGTTCCGGTAAAACCTATACGATGGCCAACGTCATTGCGGAAGTCCAAAAGCCGACCTTGATTCTTGCCCACAATAAAACTCTCGCGGCGCAACTCTATCAGGAGTTTAAGGCATTTTTCCCCCACAACGCCGTCGAGTACTTCGTCTCCTACTACGACTACTACCAACCGGAAGCGTACATTGCGAGGACCGACACCTACATCGAAAAGGATCTCTCCATCAACGATCGCATCGACAAGCTCCGCCTCAAGGCAACATGCGCCCTTCTCGAACGTCCCGACGTCATCATCGTCGCCTCCGTTTCCTGCATATACGGCCTGGGGATGCCGGAACACTTCAAAAACATGCGCTTACAACTCCGGACGGGACACACCTATAGGCGAGATGAGGTCCTGCTCCGGTTGGTCGAACTGCAATATACCCGGAATCACTATGAGCTCGCCCGTGCGCAGTTCCGCGTACGAGGAGATATCCTCGAGGTGGTTCCCGCATACGAACGGGAAAAGGGGTATAGGGTGACCTTTTTCGGAGATGAGATAGAGAGAATCGACGAAATCGAAGCGTTGACGGGAAAAAAAACACGACAACTCGACTCCCTTTCCATCTACCCCGCCTCCCACCACGTTACCCCGGAGGCAATCCGAGAGAATGCCGTTGAGACGATCAAAGAGGAGTTGCGTGAAAGAATTGCCCTCTTCGAAAGGGAAAACCTTCTCATCGAAAGGCAACGGATCGAACAACGGACAAAGTATGACCTTGAAATGATCAAGGAGATCGGATACTGCAAGGGAATCGAGAACTACTCGCGTCACTTTTCTCGCCGGTTACCCGGAGAACCCCCCTCCTGTCTTCTCGATTATTTCCCCGATGGTTTTTTGCTCTTCGTCGACGAATCTCACCAAACGTTACCCCAAATTCGCGCCATGTACAACGGCGATCGCGCACGAAAAAAATCCTTGATCGACTTTGGTTTCCGCCTCCCCTCGGCCTATGACAACAGACCACTCACCTTTGAGGAATTTTACGGGCGCATCGGACAGGCAATCTTCGTTTCGGCCACCCCGGCCGAGTGGGAGATCAAGGAGGCCGGAGGAGAGGTAGTGGAGCAGATCATCCGACCGACGGGCCTCCTCGATCCCCTCATTACGGTCAAACCCGCAGAGACACAAGTGGACGACTGCCTCGAAGAGATTGCCGTAGAGACGGGCAAGGGAAACCGGGTGCTCGTCACCGTTCTGACAAAGAAACTGGCCGAAGACCTGACGAAATATCTGACGGAGATCGGAGTCAAGGCAAAGTATCTACACGCCGATATCGATACCCTCGAACGTATCGCCATCATCAAGGATTTGCGACAAGGCACATTCGACGTACTCGTCGGGATCAACCTTCTCAGGGAAGGGCTCGATATCCCGGAGGTGGCTCTCGTGGCCATCTTGGATGCGGACAAGGAGGGATTTTTACGGAGCGAAACATCTCTCATCCAAACGTGCGGTCGCGTCGCCAGAAATGTCGACGGGCGAGTCATCATGTATGCCGACAAGGAGACCGAATCGATTAAGCGAACCATCTCGATTACGCACGAGAGGAGAAAGCTTCAGGAAGAGCACAATATACGGTTTGCCATCACCCCGCGGACGATCAGGAAGAAAACGGCCGAATTTTTTCCCGAAACGGAAGAGCGGGGAGAAATCGGTACCGCCACCTCCGCCCCTACGACTTCGTCTCCTTCGGATATAGAGGCAAAAATCAAGGCATACGAGCAAAAAATGCGGGAAGCCGCCCGCAATCTCTCCTTCGAAGAGGCGGCACACTATAGAGACCGGATGAACCACTACAAAAATTTGGCCGGGCGATCACCGTAAAATGATCCGGGACGGTATCCGTATCCCCTCCCCACATCGCATACGAGAGCACCGGACGGAGTGCCGGCACGATACCGTTTCCGGCTGTACGTGCTCGAGAAGATCGTTGCTTTTTTCCCGAATATCGAGAGATAATCGGAGCGTAATTCGAGACCCGATCCGCTATGACGCACACCCTCCCCCTGCCCGACTACCATGCTCATGAGTCGTTCGGGATCCGGACGAAAAAACTTCGAGAGATTCGCAACCTCGGCATCGATCCGTATCCCCACCGGTATGACCGAATCCGGTCGATCCCGGCCCTACACGATACCTATGCGGAAAACACCCCCGGTACGGCCGAAGAGGCCGAAGCGGGGAAGACCGAAAGGGTCGCCGTTGCGGGGCGCATCACCCTTTTCCGCCCCATGGGGAAGAATGCCTTCGCACAGATCAAGGGGGAATCGGGTCTACTTCAAGTGATGTGCAACCGAGACAAGACGACCGTCCGAGGACTTGCATCGGAGACCCTTTCCCCCCTTAAATTCATCGAAAAAAAGCTCGACTTGGGCGACATCATCGGTGCTCGGGGGTGCCTTTTTCGCACCCGGAAAGGAGAGCTGACCCTCTTCTGTGAAGAGCTGACCCTCCTCTGCAAGGCACTCCTCCCCCTTCCCGATAAACATAGCGGTCTCGCCGATAAGGGCATCGCCTACGGGAAGCGGTGGCTCGATCTGATCACCCGACAGGAGAGCATGGACCGGTTCAAGATGCGCAGCCTACTCCTCTCCGGTATCAGAAGGTACTATGAAAAAGCGGGTTTTATCGAGGTCGAAACCCCTATCCTACAAAATATCTACGGTGGCGCCGAAGCGCGCCCCTTCACCTCCGAACTCCATGCATTGCGACAGACTATGTATCTGCGCATCGCCCTTGAGATCTCGCTGAAAAAACTGATCGTCGGCGGCTTTTCCAAGGTATTCGAAATCGGTAAGGTCTTTCGCAATGAGGGAATCGATAAAACCCATAATCCGGAATTTACCATGCTCGAATCGTACGCCGCATACGGAGATTACCATGACGGCATGACCTTCGTCGAAAATCTCTTCGCCGGTTTGGCGCAGGAGATCTACGGCTCAACAATCATCGGTAACCGGGTCGACAGAGCCGGAAAAGAGCACCTGATCGATCTGAAGGCTCCGTGGAAACGACTCTCCATGTCCGAAGCGGTCCGCACCTTTTCCCCACACGAACCTGCCACGATGTCCGATCCCGAAATGCGAACGGCCTTGAAGGGGAGGGTCGAGGAGACGATTCTCCGGGAGGCCGATCGGGGAACATTGCTCGCCTACCTCTTTGAGGAATTTGCCGAAGAGCACCTGATCCTACCACACCACATCATCGACCACCCACGCGCCGTCTCCCCCCTGGCCAAAGGGTGTCGGGATCCGCAACTGCGAGAGGAGGGCTTTGTCGAACGGTTTGAAACCTTTATCTTGGGCTACGAGTTCTGCAATTCGTACTCGGAACTCAACGACCCCGAACTACAGAGAGAGCTGTTGGAAAAGCAACAGAGGCGCAAAGAGGAGGGAGATACCGAAGCAAGCCCCATGGATGAAGAATTTATCGAGGCAATCTGCCAGGGCATGCCTCCGACCGTCGGCATCGGTATCGGCATCGACCGTCTGACCATGCTCTTTACGGGCGCCACCTCCATCAGGGATGTGATCACTTTTCCCATTGCACGCGGGTAGGGGTCAACGTCGTGTGATACGGGATCCCCCGGGCAGATCTTCGACGGTGAACCCCTTGGACTCCATGTACTCCCTCTGCCGATCGGCTTCGCTCCATTTCTTGGCGCGCCTTGCCTCCTCCCTTTTGGCAAAAGCATCTCGAACATCGTGGGGAATCTCCCCGTCCGGTTCGTCGGTAAGGACGGGAAAGATCAGGTTGATCTCTTCCAAAAACCGGAGCACTTCCCGGGCTTCATCGACCGTGACCGCCCCCCCGTCGATTTCCCTGTTGATCACCCTGATCAGATCGAAAAGGGATCCTAAAGCAGCCGACACATTGAAATCGTCGGCGAGGGCGGCCCGAAATCCGGTGCGACACGTCTCCACGTGCGAGAGGCAACACGTGCTCCCCCCCTCCCCCCTCCGGGTACGGGCAATATCCCGGAGGCGACGGACGGAGTCACGGAGTCGCTTCAGCGTCGCACGGGCACCTTCCAGTCCGACGAGGGTAAAGTTCAGAGGCATCCTATAGTGGACACTCGAAAGGAGGTAACGTATCTCCGCACCCGTATAACCCCTCTTCCGCAAATCGCGCAGGGTGTAAAAGTTGCCGAGACTTTTCGACATCTTCTTCCCCTCCGTAATCAGATGTTCCACATGTATCCAATACCGGGCAAAGGGACTCCCCGTGCATCCTTCCGATTGAGCGATTTCATTTTCATGATGCGGAAAGATATTATCGACCCCCCCCATGTGGATATCGATGGTATCTCCCAACAGTTTCATCGCCATCGCCGAACACTCGATGTGCCATCCGGGACGTCCTCGACCGAAAGGGCTCTCCCAAAAGAACTCACCATCCCTTTCCGGGTCGTGTGCCTTCCAAAGGGCGAAATCGGAAACGGCCTCTTTCTCATATTCGTCCGCGCTCACCCTGTTCGAAGCCCCCGCACGCAACGTCTCGGTAACCGAAGAGGAGAGGGCGCCGTACCGGGGAAAGGAACGGATGGCAAAGTAGACATTCCCCTCCCCATCGCCATACGCCATCTTCTTGGCAAGCAACGTTTCAATCATCACAATCATATCGGGTATGTAATCGGTCGCCGCCGGATAGGCGTGCGCGGGAAGAATCATCAACGTTTCCAGATCCTCGAAAAAGGCCTTCTTATAGCGGGAGGTGAACGCATCCAAGGCCACCCCCTCTTTGCGCGCCCCTCTGATCGTTTTGTCATCGACATCGGTGAGATTCATCACATGCTTCAGAGGAAAGCCGGCATATTCGAGAGTGCGACGAAAGAGATCTTCGAAAACGTAGGTGCGAAAATTGCCGATGTGAGCAAAATCATAGACCGTCGGACCGCATGTATAGAGAAGGAGTCGCTTCCCCTTTTCGGCAGGGACGATCTTCCTTTTTCGCCTCGTAAGGGTGTCGTATGCACGAATTTCCACGGCAGACTACCCGTTGATCATTTCGTTGATCACGCAGAGACGGACCTTCCCCGTTCCCGTAAGCGGTATCTCATCGACCTGCTTGATCTGCCCTATCTTGACGATACGGCCGAAACCGCTCACCCGCAAGATCGCATTGCACACTTTCGGCTGTAGTGCCAAAGTGGTCACGAGCACGATCTCATCTTTTCCGTTCTCTTCGCGCGCGCACGCCACGATCCGGGGTGTCTCATCGCCCTCCTCGATCCGCCCTTTTTCTCGGAGACCCCGGATGAGTTCTTCTTCCAAAGCGGAGAGACTGATCATCTCGGCGCCGATCTTCATAAACCGTCTGAGCCGGCCCTTGTGTATGAGGGTCCCGTCCGGTTCGATGACGCCCAAATCCCCGCTCTTATACCACCTCTCTCCGCCGATTTTAATGAAGGGGTCGGGAGCGTCGTCTCCGATATAACCGTTGAACACCCCGGGACCGGCGATACAGATCTCCCCCTCCTTCCCCTGCCTGAGCACCTCGCACGTGTCGGGGTCGATCACACAGATCTTCACGCCGGGCAGAGGAAGACCCACCCCCTTCGGAGCTCCGTCCGGAGGAGTCACCGTAACGATCGGCGAACATTCGGTAATCCCGTACCCTTCCAAGAGGAGGGGTTTGCTCTCCAACTTACCGATCGTCTCGATCAGTGACTCGGCCATCTTCTCCGCCCCCGTAACAAAAAGGCGAACCGTAGCCAGTTCTCGGTCCGTTGCGACGCGAAACAGATTCCGGTAAAAACTCGGTGCCGAACAGAGGACGGTGACGGAACGGGCATAACACTCGCGCGCCATGGTATATCCGTCCGTCGGATCGGGGGAGTAGAATACCCGGAGACCGACCAAAAGGGGGAAGATCCCGGTTACGGAAAATCCGAACGAATGGAAGGGGGGCAACGTGGCCAACAAGATATCATCCCGGTTGAGACTCGCCACGCGCATTGCCGCCGCTTGATTGGACAAAAGGTTGGCATGCGAAAGGGGCACCGCCTTCGGATAGCTTTCCGTCCCGCTCGTAAAGAGGATCACGGCGGGATCGGTCGGATCCGCCTCCCGTAACCCGACGTATCTCATCACCCTCTTCACACTCCGTCCGGCGAGAAAAAGGGCGGTTGCCTTCTCTCGAAAAGTCACCCTCTCCCGCATTTCCTCCAAAAGAACCGTTTTATCGGCAAAGGCACCGAGATCGAGGGAGTCCGACTTTTGCAAAAAGGCACCGGAGCTGATGACGACCCCCGGGCGCAACAAGATATGAGCATAATTGAGGCTACGCACGCCGGCGGTCCAATTCAGCAAGACGGGCACCTTTTTTGCCATCAATACGGCCACAATCAAAGCAAACACCGACACGGAGGAGGGGAGGAGGATCGCTACGTAGGGACCGGGGCTCTTTTGCAACATCCGAGCAAGGACGATTACCTTACGTTTCAGCAGCCCGTAGGAGAGGAGACCCGATATGGCATCACCGCAAGCTATGTTGCGCTCCATCCGAGAGCAAGAAGATAAAAAGACCTCTTGTACGGTTTCTCCCTTAGGCAGATAGAGGGCCGGACGGCAGTTTTCGGCAGGCCACCCGATCCGTTCCGATTGCTCTAAAAGGGCGAGTCGCCCCTCCGCATGCCCTTCGCAAACCAATCGGAACAGATCGGCCACCGTCTCCGTATGTTCCGGAGAAATCGACTCGATCCGGTACTGCTCGGCCAGAAAAGCCCGGATGCCGGCGTAATCGAGTGAGTCGAGTCCCAAATCGGAAGATAAGGACATGGCCTCCTCGATCTCCCCCTCCTCCCTTCCCGAAAGCCGGGCAAGTTCGGAGAGAATGCGTTTCCGCACTTCGGGAGAGAGGCGGACCTTGGGCGGCGGGGCCTTTTTTTTCCGTTTCTTCCTCGTAATGACGGGGAGACGCTTCGTAAACCGGTTGAACGGCACCTGCCGTAAGGGTTCTACCGAAGCCATCCCTCCGGAAGGGGTCGTATACCGGTTATACCACCCCTCGAGATAACGGTTGATGTCGAGTCTCGATCCCCCTTTGGGGAACTCTCCGGGCAAGGGGGCAAACTCCACGGTTACCGCGCGACGGGGCATAAAAAAAAGAGCGCTCTTCAACGCCTCCTTGCATCCCGACAAAATCGTTTTCCACACATCGGGTACCCGGCCCGTGATAGCGCGGGAAAAGGTGCTACCCCAAAGACCGGTCGTCCGTATGAGGACGACACGCACCTCCGGATACATCTCGAAAATTCTTTGTACGAAGGAATTGCCCCCTATCGATTCGTACCCGTCGAGTTGCAACCGGCCGGAAGGGTAGATGAGAAAGTTATCGCCCCCCCTAAGTCCCCCCTCGACCTCTTTGAAGGCCTTTTCAACCTCTCTCACCTTCCGGTCGTTCATCAAGAGATCGCAATTCGGGGTCGGTATGCCTCGTACGAGACGCATGATCAACCCCACATAGGGCAAATCATAGAAGTCCCGGACAACCACGGGGCGGGGAGCAAAACGGAATCCCAAAAGAGAAGAGAGAATGAGGGGGTCGACCTCGGCGGGATGGTTGGGCAGGAAGAGCACTCCCCCCTCTTTGTGATAACCCTCGCGCACGAGAAAACGGGCATTGACCGTAACGATCCGGTAACGCAGACGGAGGAGGAATCCTACAACGCCACACAACATCGTTTGCACAAAACGCCTCACTACGGTGTCTCTCCGGGGTCACCTGCGATACCCCTCCGATGGTACCGGTTCATTCCTATATCTTGAAGGGGGAAAACCCCCACATCTTCGCAAACAAGAGGTACAAAATAATGTGCGCAACAGATTGACTTATTATTACCCTTTTCATAGAATGAAGCCGTAGGTTTTAAGTGTTTATTTAGGTGTATTTTATGCCAAAGTCAAACAACGGAGAAGCAAAGATGAACCGCCCCCCCCAACGGTCACGTCCCGACATATTGCGCGCCATAACCGGTGAATTTCGAAGAATCGCTGCCTTCAACAAAGCACAACCGCCACCTCCCACCGATCTGAGCAGACATCAGATGATCGAATTGAAAAACCTCAACAAAAGGCGTTGACGGGATCGAGGCAACATGTAGGTGGGGAGAGGACGAATCGTACCTGTGCGACCCCGGAAACGATCCGGATACCTGTTGCTCAGCCGAAGCAGGTTGTGATACAATGTCGCTATTGTGACATCGAAACATCTTGAAATATCCGGAGGAATGAAAAGAAAGATATGACTCAAAATGTTACTAATACCCTTCCCGAGGACGGATCCGGGTTGCTATGCGCCGCATGCGCGGGACACTCCGAACCGGTTACCGTACGTTTCGGTGGCAGGGCGCTTACCTCCCCCGAGAACGGGTCCGGGCCGTTACATGCCACGGTAACGGGACGCCTTGATTTGCCACTATATGTGTCGGTGGCGGGGCATTTGTCCCTTCCCGAGAACGGATCCGGGTTGCTATGTGCCGAAAGGGGACACTCTGTTCGGGTACTACTCGTGTCGTTAGCGGGAGGTTTATCCCCGATGCGCGACTTGTCTTCGGGCAATAATCGGTTGCGCATGCTACCTTTCGAGACGGAACGTTTGTCCGGGTTGGATGGGTTGGACATCGTAAGCGACAGCCAATGCACGGAACCACTTCGGGAGGTGGTTGAATTGTGCCGGTTGCGGGAATTCGATCAGGCCCTCCGACAACGTATGCACGCAATTGATGATCGATACGAAATGCTTCCGGAACCGGAAGACGCGTCCCCCCCTCACCCTTCCCACACATGGAATGATCGGCCGGACACACCCCGTACGGGTCGTATCTTTTTTGAGGTGGATCCCGAGGATATCGCTCGGAAGCCCTTTGCCGTTTTGTCACGATTACGCCCTTATTTAGACGAAGGGATGCTTCCCATAGTCCGTTATACGGGCTCTCCCGGTTTGGATGGGGGGGGGCTGAGAAGAGACTTCGTAACGCGCCTTTTCATCGCCATGTTCCCTGAGGGAGACGACGATGTGCCACGTCCTCGATGTGGCCGAGATTCTCCGTTCGACCCGAGTCTCTGTCTCCTCATCGGCAAGCTCTTCGGGGCCGCCTTTCTGGGTGAGGCGGGAGTTGTAACGGGAGACCTGTTCCACCCCCTCTTGTTCGAAATGATCGGAGTACCGGATGAAAAGGAGATCCGGAAAATGGGAGAGGCACACGAACCGATCGGCTACGAAATCGTCGACAAATTCCTCTCCGTATACATGGGAGGAACGCTACGAAATTCCGGCCGGGAGACAATTGCCCTACGCAAAGAGGCCCTTTCCTGCCTGCTTGGGGGAGGTTCGAACAAGTTTCTCCATATCTCTCCGGAATCGAAAAAGATGCATGGATATGAGACCGATCAACGGATAACCAAAAAACAGTTCTTGGATGAGTTGGATAACGGACAATTTAGGGAATTCCTACTTGCGGTCCGTTCCATAATCAAAGGTATGCATGATTATGTGGGGGAGAGACACCGGCGTCGTCTCGTGGAGCACGCAAAAAAAGGAGAGCTCCGGGGTATGGTTGAAGGACGTCTTTCCACAGAACGGGTTAGGTCGGCACTACGCACGAACAATCCGAATGCGAGGGTATTCAGATACCTGCAACGGTGGATAAGAGAGAGTGATGAAGACAAAGTACGTGATTTCCTGCAATGCATTACGGGACTGAGGACGTTGCCTTGGCGCGATCCGCAACTGCACATCAAGGTTCACACTCCGGAAAGTACACAAGACCCCACCCCGCGTTTCGATACCTGCGCCCGACGGATGCAACTTAGAGACTACGTAGTAGAGGAAGGAAAGGTGGAGGAGGGATACCGGTATTTCACAAAAGAGATATTGGAACCCTGTATCGCGCCGGGGGGGAAGCGGACGGACTTTACGTTAGCGTAATCCGTTTCCGAACCGTTTTACCCCCGGAACGGGTATCATCCTTGCAAGAGAGCCGAAAGGCGAGACGATGCCTCCGGTTCCGTTGTATCCGCCGAGTTGCCCGATCACGGCGCGTGACGCAATGCCCTCGGGGACATCCCCCCGACCTCCGGATCGTTACACACGACCTTCCCGCACCCGTCGCACGACTCGAAAACGGCGGCGTCACCGCCCTATCGATCGCCGTATTTCACCATGTTGTTTGCCGGCAAGGTCACCCGCACGCCCTGTAGGGAGAGAATAGGGTGACCGAATTATGCCCCCCGAAGCCGAAAGAATTGGACATGGCCACATCGATTTCGTAATCGACGGCCTCCCCCGACACGAGGTCGAAGGGGATCACTTCCGCCTCGGGGTCGTGCAAGTTGATCGTAGGGTGCAACCTGCCGGTCCGGATAGCCCGAATCACGGCAATCGCCTCGATACCGGCTGCGGCACCGAGGCAGTGACCGATCATCGACTTCGTCGCATTGATCTTGATGAAGGCAGCATGTCGGCCGAACACCTTCTTCATGGCGCGCAGTTCACACACATCCCCGATCGGGGTAGAGGTCGCATGTGCATTGACGTAGTTGATCCGTTCTTTAGCCACCCCCCCGTCTTCGAGTGCCTTCCGAATGGCGAGAATCACCCCCTCCCCGTCTTCTCTGGGGTGAGTCATATGGTGTGCATCGGTTGAGGTACCCCCCCCGACGTACTCTGCCAAAATCGGGGCACCCCGCCTGAGGGCATGCTCGAGTTCTTCCAAGACAAGGACGCCGGACCCCTCACCCATCACGAATCCGTCACGAGAACGATCAAAGGGACGAGAAGCCCCTTTCACGTCGTCGTTCCGTTCGGAAAGGGCTTTCATCGCGATGAATCCGGAAAGGCCGATTCCGTGAACGGCAGCCTCGGTACCCCCGCATAATATCAGGTCGGCCTCCCCTTCTCGGATGTGTTTTCCGGCGGCAATAATGCAGTGGTTGGCCGTAGCGCAAGCCGTAGAAATGGAGTAGTTCGGCCCTTTAAACCCTAAGTCAATCGCAAGTAGGGCTCCCCCCATATTGGTGATCATGTAGGGGACGAAGAAGGGGGTTATCCGGCTAAAACCCTTTTCCACAAAAGTTTTACAACCCTTGAAGAAGACATCCATACCGCCCATACCGGAGCCGATCAAAACACCGGATCGCTCCTTATCGATTTGCGATAATGCCTCCCCGACAAGGCCCGCAGCTTCGGCCGCCTTTTTGCCGGCCACCATCGTGTAACGGATGCAGGGATCTACCCGACGCGCCTGCTTTGCGTCGAGGTATCCCTCGGTGTCGCAATCCCGCACCGAGGCGGCAAAACGGGTAGGGTACTCTTCGCAAGGGAACGACGTAATCGGCTCCACGCCGCTTTCTCCCCGCAAAAGAGCGCGGTAAAACCTGTCGATATCGGTACCGAAGCAGGAGACGAGGCCGGCTCCCGTAACCACGACCCGCCTTTTGCGCACGGTACCTCCCTTGTTCATGATATTTCCCCCACCATTGCGTCCGCACCCCCCCGATCGGCCGTTGCGGGGACGACATCCACGATACGGGCACCGGGCCACAATCTTTCCGGCCCGTACCTCTCACGCATTTCCGGGATAAATAGGTGAACGATAATGGAGAAGTAGTCGACCACGATCCACTCGCCATACTCCGAACCCTCCGATCGGACGGGCACGGAACCCCGTTTTTTCGTCTCCTCGAGGAGCGCATGCATGAGCGCCGTTACGTGACGCTCCACACGACCGTCCGCCACCAACATGTAGTCGGTAAGAGAAGATATCCCTCTAATATCCAATACGATAATGTTCTTGGCTTTCTTGGCATAGAGGAGGTCGACCATCCCCCGGAGTAGCTCTAAATCACCCTTCATCATCCCCGCGAGTGTAAACGGTTACCGGCTATATAGTCCAGAACCTTTGCGGGAAGCGGAATCGTACGGACAACGTCCGAAGGCGTCGGATCAGATCCCGTCACGTACACCGGGGAATATCCGGTTTGAACTCGAAATACCCGATCGCAGGTGTCTCGTCACGGATCGACCTAAGGGGTGGGTTAACATGTTTACGGCACCCGGACAGCCCCGTTCACACGCAAGGGTAAAAAGTGTCTTACCACTTTGATCCGGAACATCGATCGATGCACCATACTCTCTCGGCAACACCTTCATCGGATCCGCTTCACCAAGTGAAGAGGCCGAGTTGAATGCAGGCTGCTACGAGCTTGGGATCATCGTGAAGGGAAGTGATGATCGAGAATATGGAAGGTATCCACATCACCCCGATCAAGTCGATCATGGTAGGCCCGGTAGGATTTCTCCCGAAAATTATCCGATGACCGCAACGGCGAACCGTTACCGACATGCGGTGTGGGGGGGTCGGACGGCGACGTCGTTCCGGAGGTCATCGGCGCGGACATATGTTCGTAGCTACGGACACCGGGAACGACACGGCCCGTTGTATCCGTTTCGTTCGGCAGGTTGTCAAGATCGGTACGGAGGAGGTCTTCGGAGCAGCTCTCATCCGACCCCCGTTACCCCCGCAGATACAAATGATGATCGGCTATATAGTCCAGAATCTTTGCGGGAACCGCATGACCGCAATATAGCCCCTCCGCCAACCGTTCTCGAATGTGTTGACTGCTAATTTCCATAACGGCCGTACGCACATAGCGTGCTACCGGAAAGAGATCCCGCACCTTCCGTTCGGGGTAACCGCGACGTACGCCGATCACGGGGGGAGCCAAAGAGAGCAACGTCTCCCACTCTTTCCAGAGGGACAACCCTTTCAGACTATCTTCCGCAAGGATGAGATGGAAGGAATCCTCTCTCCCCCGTATCAGTCGGCGCACGGTGTCGATCGTATAGGAAGGAGGAGGGCGTTTGATCTCCCTATCGGTGGCTTCGGCCCAAGGGAGATCGGCAACGCCCCTTTTTACCATCTCCAACCGGTGCGAGGGAGTGGCTATGGGTGGCTTATCCTGCTTGAAAGGAGAAACATAGGCAGGACATACGAAAATACGATCAAAAGAGCATAACTCCTTTATCTCAACCATGAGGCTGAGGTGGCCAAAATGGAAAGGGTCAAAGCTACCCCCGAAAAACCCGACCTTCACTACCCTTGTTCCGCTATCCTATCTCCCAACCGAGCGAGGGCTTCCGTTTCTCCGTCAAGGAGCATTTTGAGCTCATCATAGAGCTCTCTGTAGAACATCCCCTTGGTAAAGTCGAGAGCCGACCCTCCGAGCTCTTTCCGGTAGCCGTCGATTTGCACCTTGATCCGCTGAATGAGGGCCTCTCTTTCTTCGTAAAGATCTTCCATCTCATCCAAGGCCGTTGCGGATTCCTCTCGCCTGTGCAGAATCACCCCTTGCAACATCAAGAGCAACTTCTCCGTTATCCGTCCCTCCGGAGAGGAGTCGGGTAGTTCGTCGACACAAAGTATCCTTCCCTCTACCCTTTTCGCCTCTTCTTCCAGAGCGTCAAGACTCTTTCCCTCCGCCTCCTCGATAAAGGCCTTCAACTGCCCGTTACTCTCCTTCCTCTCCCTCTCTCCGGTCGATACCGAAGAGGATTCGCGACTCCGTCGCACATCGGTCCGGGAGCCCCCGCCCCCCGACGGCTGCTTCCCTTTCTTCAATCCCCTGTTCGATCGAAGCGTAGCCATCGACTCATCCCAAAGAGCACTCAACCGCTCACGCACGGAAGCAAACACTTTGCTATCCAGGGGTAGGACTTTCGCACACGCCTGCAATACCTTGACACCGTCAAACACCGATCGGGAGCCATCCTCGCTCCCCCCCCCTTCCGCACTGAGGATGAAGAGACGCACATCTTCGGCAAAGCGTTCGCCGATAGCCCGTACGAGTTCTTTTCTTTTCGGAAAGGCTTGATCACCCAACTCGGAAATCCTCTTCAGTAACCTCCCCTTTGCGCCCGCGGCGATCTCGGAGACCGACACCTCCTTCCTCAGGTCATTGAGTCGCGTCGTTACTTTGCGAAAAAAAAGGACGCCCTTATGCCGTCCTACGTAGAACCTCTCCTCTCGCAGAAGAGAAGAGGCCCCTTCGGGAAGCGGAGGCACCGCGAGACGGTCGATCAGGCGATCGGAAAAATCCAAATCGGCATCTATCGAGTCGAGTGCGAACTCGGTCCTTTCGATGAAGGAAACCATCTTCGCATCGAACTCGGTCCGGGCCCGATCCACCAGGCGACTTACCTCCTCGTATGCCTCTTCCGAACGTCGACGTACCTCACCTTCCACACCCTTGAGGAGGGAGGTAAAGAGCCGTTTCGCCGCCCGCAAGTCATCGAATCGAAACGGTCCGGTCCGTATGCCCTCCCGCATGAAAGCAAGTACCGATGCCAGCTTTTCTTCCCCGGTTTTTTTCTCCGCAACGGAACTCTCAAGGGCACGAAACGGCTCCGACCGCTCTTTCTCTTGCTTGTTCATCCTTACCGAAGAATCCTTATGGGAGGGGGGCATCACGCAGCTCTTCCGTGCCCCGAGGTTCTCCTCAGTTTACCGGATCCTCTTCGACATGGCAAGACGCCCCGGTTTCGGAGTTCGGACTCCGTCCGCACGATTCCGGACGCACGTCCGAATATGTGTTGCATACATTCGGCACATTGTGTACAAGTCATCCCCTCGATGCCGAAAGAGGAGGTGTCCGTGACCGGCTGTTTACGGGAACTGTGTTCCTCGCCACCCGATACGGAGGAAGCGCGAGGAGAACTTGCCGAGAGAACGCAAAAACGGGGGTCGTGTTCCCCGCCACCCGATACGGGGGAGGTGCGAGGAGAGTTTATGGTATTGAAGGAGGAGGCGGAGCGGTTTTCCGAAAAATTGGATAGGTTTGAGGACTACCTCGCGGATGGTTGCTTTGATTGCTTTTCCGGGTCCGATGGCGGGGTGGGGAGTTTGACCCGTTTAGCCGAACGAGCAAGCTCGATTCGTAAACGGATCGAGTTCGCGCAGTTGCCGGAAAAACCGGGAGAGAAGCCGACAAGGAGAACGGAGACGTTGGAGAAAACAGAGCGGTTGATGATCGCTGCGGAAGAGCGTATAACGCGGACGATGCGATCGATCCTCTCCAAGAAAGAAGCCGTTGACGGGACGGCCGGGACGGCGCGACGGTCACCCGATGATTCACCTCGGGAAGCGGGGGAGGAACCGATGGGCGGGCCGGTTGCCCGGCTTTGCTGAGTTGCATCATAATCCGGTAACATCGGCCATCCGGAGGCAATGGTAAGTATCGCTCTCCTTTCCCGGAGAGGGGGGGGGTGAGAGGGTGCCGGTTTTATTCGAGTTGCCCCGTATGAAAAAAAGGGGAAACCCGCTAGAATGGGCCGTAACGTTCGTTCTACCGGAGAGCCTTGGATATGCCTGCCCGTTTAACCACGTCGGTCGTTTTGTTCGTCGCCATCTGTCTCGGTACCGTCCGGTCACACGGAGAGAGTCCGACCCTCCCCGGCAAGGGAATGTCCGGGACCGTTGCTACGAAGCGTACTGTTCCGTTCACGGGAAAGGTGATCGGCAAGCATGTGCGCATGCGTGTCGCCGCCAATCTCGAGGGGGCTATCGTCGCCGAGCTTACCAAAGACGACTATGTCGTCGTCAGAGGAGAAAAGGAGGATTTCTACGCCGTTGAGTCCCCTACCGATGTCAAAGCGTACGTCTTCCGCGGATTCGTCATCGACGGTATCGTTGAGGGTGACCGGGTCAACATCCGGCTTGCTCCCGATAGGGAGGCCCCGGTCATCGGGCATCTGAGTACGGGCACCAAGGTTACGGGGACGGTGTGCGAAAACGACGGCAGGTGGTTGGAGATCAAAGTGCCCGAGGATACCCGTTTCTACATCGCCAAAGAATACGTGGAGTACGTAGGAAATACCGACATGAAGGCGGTCCGTGACGGAAGGAAGGAGAGTGTGCGCAAACTCTTCGAAACGACGAGGACGTTGGCCCGTAAGGAGCTCCTCAAACCCTTTACCGAAATGGATTCCGAACGGGTCATGTACAACCTGCGTACCGTCATCAATGACTATATCGATTTTCCCGAGTACGTTACGAAAGCAACCAAGTTCCTCGACCGGTTCCGAAATGAATACCTTCTCAAAAAGGTCTCCTTTCTTGAAGCCGAAGCGAACGGAAAGGGTTCCTTGCCGGAGGCCGAAACGAACAAACCGGTATGTGCGAGCAGACGGGAATCCGCGGTCCGTTCCGCCCCGCCCGACGGAGGGTCATCCACGGGAGAGTCGATCTCCCTTACCGATCGCATGAGGGTTTGGGAGCCCGTCGAACAGGCACTCTACCTCGATTGGTCTACGGGACACCATGCAAAGACCATTCGTGATTTCTACGCCGATCAAAAGCTCAACAGTCGCACGATGACCGGGATCGTCGAAACTTACGGAGAGCCGGTGAAATCCAAGCCCGGAGATTACTTGCTCAAAGAGGGAAACGTGCCCGTGGCCTACCTCTACAGCACTCACGTAAACTTGGAGGAATACAGGGGTAAAAAGGTCTCCCTCTCCGTCTACCCGCGAGACAACAACCGGTTTGCCTTTCCCGCCTTTTACGTCCTCTCCGTTAATGGTTAGTCGGCATGCGTTCGACGGGGGGAGGCGTTTCGACGGTTATGCTCTCCGGAGCGGCGCCCAGTCTTCGTAGCTTTTCTGCGGAGGGGGTCACCCGCTTTTCAAAGGAGTTGATCGTCTTGTTATAGGCATCTACGGCCTGCATCAAACCCCTACCCACCCTTGCCAGGTGTTCGTTCACCTTGGCAATCCGTTCACACAGTTCACGCCCCACCTTGCTGACCTCCTTGGCATTTAAAGAGAATTTCTCCCGTCTCCATGCAACGGCCACCACGCGCAAGAGGGCGATCAAGGTGGTCGGTGTCGCAACGACCACCCCGTTTTCCGGGCCGCATTCTATCAGACTCGGATCATGTCTCAAGGCCACGCTGAAGAATTGATCGGAAGGCAAAAAGAGCACGACAAAATCGACATTCTCCTCGTCATCACCCTGTTGATACCGGTCACGCTTGCGTCCCAGACTTTTGACGTGTTGCCGCAGCTGCCTGGCATGTTCCGTAAACTTTACCTTCTTTGCCTCCTCGTCGTCGAGTTCGGTTGCCTCTAAAAAGGCCTTTGCGGGGGTCTTGGCATCGACGACGACATACTTTTTCCCGGGAAGGCGAACGATCAAGTCCGGACGCATTCTACTCTCCCCCTCGATACCCTTTTGCTCGTAGAAATCGCAGTGTTCGATCATCCCGGCGAGCTCGACAATCCTCCTGAGTTGCACCTCCCCCCACCGCCCCCGCATCGTCGGATTATCGAATGCTCGAGCAAGTGTAGCGGTCTGCTTGCACAACTCCCTTTCCGATGTGACGACCGCATTGATCTGCGTCCGAAGAGAGTCCCGATCCCCCCTCCGCTCTTTTTCCATATCGCTCATCTTCCGATCGAGATCGGAAAGTGTCTCTTTGATGGGGGTGACAAGGGTCGAGAAGGCATCCCGTTTTTTCTCGAGATCTCCCCGCGCCCTCTCCTCGAATACGGCAAATTTCTCCTTTGCCAAAGTGAGGAGGAGGTCACTATTTTCGGCAAGTGCTTTGCGAGAAAGAGCTTGAAAGGTCTCCCCGAGACGCTCCCGTATCTCGGCCTCCGTTTTTTCCACAAGAGCGAGCTCCTTGCGTAGGAAAACGACCTCCCTCTTGTACTTTTCGCTTCGCAACAAGAGAAAAATCGAAGAACCGGCGAGGGCACACGCGATCGCGGGAAAGAGGAGATCCGGCACCGATTCATCCCTCCTCATCCTGTTCGTCAACCTCCGGCTCGAAGTCGACGAGTGTTTCCGATTTTTTACCCGCAATCAACCGGGTAATCGTCAGGGTGCACCCCGAGAGAATATAGCCGAACGACCCGACCAATAACACGACGGAAAAGCAGTGCAAAATACCGTATAGGACGAAGCCGGTGAAAAGGGCGGTAAAGATGATCAGGTAGAGGGAAGGGACGCGAATACGGAGGGCCTTCAAGCTGGGAAAGCGCCACTTGGATACCATGAGAGCGCCCATCACGATCATCACACCTATCAGAATGACGGCATTCACCCCTTCGGAGAGCGGGCTGAAAAAGGATGTGAAAAGGGGAGAATGGAAAAGGAGGGGAACCGATACCGCTCCCGCAGCCCCCATCGGAATGGGTAATCCCGTAAAATTTTTCTTATGTGCCGAGGCGGCGGCCGCATCGCTCCGGGCTTCCTGCACCCTTACGTTGAAGCGAACCAGGCGAAGCACCCCGCAAAAAGTATAGAACATCGCCCCCGCAACGGCAAAAAAGGCGACCCAGGAACCGCTGCGCGGCTGGAGTGTTTTCAAAAAAAGGACCGCGGGGGCAACGCCGAAGGAGATCGTATCGGCAAGGGAGTCGAACATCACGCCGAATTCACTCTCCGCTCGGATAATGCGCGCTACGGCGCCGTCGGCGAAATCGGCCAGACCGGCCAAAAGGAGCAACAAGGCAGAGGAGTGGAGTAACTCGTACGTACCCGCCTCCGATGTCGAAAGGTTCACTTTGAAAATCACGAAAAGGCCGCATGCGATTCCGAATGTCGTGATAAAATTGGGCAAGAGATAGATCTTTCTCATGATCGAAATCATACATGAGTAAGCGATTTAAGGTCATTATTTTCGCAAAGCCACCCCATCTCCTCCGGTCAACGTGGAACGCCACCGTAGCGTCGCATCGGATAGGACCTCCGACCTCCGTACGGAGGGTCACTTCGGGGGTCGAAAGGGGCCGGAGATTGTAGCGAAGAAAAGTTTCGTGAGATATGCTCTTTTGTGATACAAGCATGATAAACGTCAAATGGCAACATGGGTAGCTTCGTCTCGGAAAATGTATGTGCCGTCATCAAAAGAGACGGAACGATCGTGCCCTTTCGCCATGAACGGATTAAGAGGGCCATCGAGGCCGCCGTACGGGACACGAAGAAGGTTCCCCTTCCGGCCCCTCTCGGCGAAGAACTCGAAGAACTCGTGGACGGTATCTCCTCCCGAGTCAAAGAACAGACTCTCGAGATGGCGGGAAAGAATATCTCCCTGACGGTGGAGGGGATTCAGGATCTCGTAGAAGTCACCCTCATGAAAAACGGCGAACATGAGATCGCAAGGGACTACATCATCTACCGCGACCATCACAAAAATCTCAGAGAGGAAGATCCCCGCAACCTAAAGGTGTACAGGAAGCCGGATGACGGCCGGCCGATCCGGTTCAACCCGATGAAAATCAGCGCCTCTTTGGAAAAGACTTTTGTCTTGGCGAACGGGATACCGTCACACGGGGTGCACGATTTCATCGATATCGTCAATCTACTGACAAAGCGGGTCGTGGAGAGGGCAACCTCGGCCTCGAAACGGGGCAAATCACTCCACATTCACACTATCCAAGATTTCATGGAAGAGGAGCTGATGGGGGCGAAGTGCTTCCGGGAGGCGAAACACTACATTCTCCGGCGAGCCGCCGAGGGGGAGTTCACCCACCCCCCCCTCCCCCCCTCCACAACGACAAGAAAGGCGAAAGTGCGCGTTGCCAAAAAAAATGAGAGGCTCTTCAAGGCAGTTAACGAGAAGGGGAAAGAGGTAGCCATCACCGAAACACAACTGCTGGAAAGGCTTGACGGAGCGTGTCTCCGGTTCGACACGATCATCTCTCCGGAAGAGCTCTTGGAACGTACCGCCCTCAATTTCTACGAAGGGATGACGGTCGGGGAGGTCGATACGGCGTTGATCATGGCGGCCAGGGCGGGCATTGAGGAAGATCCCGCCTACGCGACGATTGCGGCCCGCCTTCTGTTGGATACGATCTACCGAGAGGTGGCCGGTCTCTCGGTACGCGATCCCCGGTTTACCGAAAGACATGCCGATTACTTCCGAGAGTATGTCGACTACGGAGTCCGCATCGGGCGCCTTGCACCCGAAATGAAGGGGTACGACCTCAAGGCCCTTGCCGGCGTGTTACGACCGGAGAGGGATGACCTGTTTCGTTACTTGGGGTTGCAGACGTTGTACGACCGGTACTTTATCCATGACCGAGAGCGTCGTCTCGAAACACCGCAGATTTTTTGGATGCGAGTGGCCATGGGGTTGGCCGTCCGGGAAAAAAATAAAATGGAATATGCCATTGAGTTTTATGATGTTCTGTCGCAACTACTCTATCTCTCCGCCACACCCACCCTCTTCAACTCCGGGACAACCCATCCCCAACTGAGCTCCTGTTATCTCTCCACCGTGTTCGATGACCTCGGGCATATCTTCGAGACCATTGCGGATGATGCACAACTCTCCAAATGGGCCGGAGGACTCGGCAATGATTGGACGAACGTACGGGGTACGGGTGCCCGCATCAAGGGAACGAACGGCACGAGTCAGGGGATCATCCCCTTTCTCAAGGTGGCCAACGATACGGCCGTCGCCGTCAATCAAGGGGGAAAGCGCAAGGGGGCTCTCTGCTCTTATCTGGAAACGTGGCATATCGATGTCGAGGATTTCTTGGAGCTGAGAAAGAATACGGGAGATGAGAGGAGGCGCACCCACGACACCAACACGGCCAACTGGATTCCCGACCTCTTTATGAAACGGGTCCGAGACGAGGGCAAGTGGACCCTTTTCAGTCCGGATGAAGTTCCCGATCTGCACGACCTCTACGGCGTCGCATTCGAAAAACGGTACGTCGCGTATGAGGCGCAGGCAGCCGAGGGAAAGTTGACGATCCACAAAAAAGTCGATGCCGTGTGGCTGTGGCGCAAGATGCTCAGCATGCTATTCGAGACCGGGCATCCGTGGCTCACCTTTAAGGATCCGTGCAACATCCGCTCTCCGCAAGACCACGTCGGTGTCGTCCACAGCTCCAACCTCTGCACCGAAGTCACCCTCAATACCTCCAAGGAGGAGACGGCCGTCTGCAATCTGGGTTCGGTCAACTTGGTCGCGCACATTGCGGGAGGAGGGATCGATGAGGACAAATTAGCCAAGACGATCCGGACGGCCATGCGCATGTTGGACAACGTCATCGACATCAATTTCTACCCCATTGAGAAGACCCGTAAGGCAAACCTCTCTCACAGGGCGGTCGGCTTGGGTATGATGGGCTTTCAGGATGCTTTGAACCTACTCAATATCAGCTACGCCTCCCACGAAGCGGTTGCCTTTGCCGATAAGAGCACGGAGATGATCGCCTACTATGCGATCCTCTACTCCTCCGAGTTAGCCAAAGAGAGAAACCCCTACCCCAGTTACAAGGGTTCCAAATGGGAGAGGGGGCTTCTTCCCATCGACACCGTTGCCCTTTTGGCAAGGGAGCGGGGGGAGGGGGTGCACATGGACAGTACGACATCAATGGATTGGAACAAAGTACGAAGGCGGATCCGGAAGCACGGCATGCGCAACAGCTACACCCTGGCCATTGCTCCGACCGCTACCATTGCCAATATCGCGGGCGTCAGCCCCTCCATCGAGCCGAATTACAAGAACCTCTATGTCAAATCCAACCTTTCGGGAGAGTTTACCGTCCTGAATCCTCGTCTGGTCGAAACGCTCAAGGCCCTGAATCTTTGGGATAAGGAAATGGTAGAAGATCTCAAATACTTCGACGGTTCTCTGCAAGAGATCGAACGGATTCCGGATGAGGTGAAACGACAATTTTTCACCGCCTTCGAGATCGATCCCGAATGGATTATCGAGTGTGCGGCCAAGAGACAAAAATGGCTCGATCAGGCGCAGTCACTCAACCTCTACCTTTCCGAGCCGAACGGCAAGAAGTTGCACGGTATGTATATGTCCGCTTGGGAGAAGGGTCTCAAGACCACCTACTATCTGCGTACGAGTGCCGCAACCCGGATCGAAAAGTCGACCATAGACGTCAACAAACGGGGATTGCAACCGCGTTGGATGAAAGAGAAGTCCCCTTCCGGTCGCCTTACCGTAACGAGAGAGGAAGTTCCGGAGAAACGAGAGGGTGCGCTCCCCCCCGTACCACCCATGTCCGCTTCATGTAACCTCGATGAGAGTTGTGAGGCATGTCAGTAATCCGAAAACGCAAGGAGACCATGCAGTCCGACATATCCAAAAGGGTAAACGTAAGGGATAAGAGGCTGATCAACGCCAACGCGGTCGACGTCAACCAGCTCATGCCTCTTAAGTATAAATGGGCATGGGAACATTACCTGAACGGATGTGCCAACCACTGGATGCCGACCGAAGTGTCGATGGCGAAAGATATCGACCTATGGAAGTCGAAGAAGCTCAGCGAAGGAGAACGCCTCTTGGTTTTGCGCAATTTGGGTTTTTTCAGCACGGCGGAGAGTTTGGTTGCCAACAACATCATCTTGTCGATCTACCGCTTCGTGACCAACCCCGAGTGTCGTCAGTATCTTTTGCGACAGGCTTTTGAAGAGGCGATCCACACCCACACCTTCCACTACATTGTCGAATCGCTCCGTCTCGATGAAGGGGCGGTTTTCAATATGTACAATGAGATCGAAGCGATTCGAGAAAAAGATGCGTTCGAAATGCGATTAACCGAGGATCTGCTCTCACAATCGTACACCACCGCCACACAGGCCGGCGCACGGAAATTTCTTGAAAACCTGATCGGTTATTACATCATTATGGAGGGAATTTTTTTCTACAGCGGGTTTGCAATGATTCTCTCCTTACATAGACAAAATAAGATGATCGGGATCGGCGAACAATTTCAGTATATCTTAAGAGATGAAACCATACACCTCAATTTCGGAATCGATCTGATTAACGGGATCAAAGAGGAAAATCCCGAATTGTGGTCGCCTGCTTTCCGAAAACGGATCACCGAGAACATTAGCCATGCGGTAGAACTGGAGGTGCGCTACGCGGAGGATTGTCTGCCGAAGGGAGTTCTCGGACTCACGGCGCCCATGTTCAGAGAGTACACCCAATACATTGCCGACAGAAGGCTCGAGAGAATCGGTCTTCCCGCCCGGTATCGCTCGCGTAACCCCTTCCCATGGATCAGCGAGACGATCGATCTCGAAAAGGAGAAAAATTTCTTTGAAACCCGCGTTACCGAATACCAATCCTCAAGCTCACTCAGCTGGTAAGTTCGGAATATCATTGCACTATTCGCGGACATGGTGTACCGTGGGGGATCGTCCGTAACGGAGGGGAGAAATCATGCAAAAAGTCAGCCCCTACCGGGTTCCCTTACCACAGGGTTTATCTCTCGGGAGGATCCGCCCGTCAACCTCCTCTACCCGAACCGGTACTTCTCTCCCCGGTCTTTCCCTCTCGGTCCGGCGATCACCTCCGCATTCCATGGTTCTCCTTTCTTTGAAGTGTTCGTACCGGATCTCCGTACCGGATGGGGGGGCGTACGCACGCCATGCACCTCTCGGTGTCGGCCTCGGACACATTTCGGAACTCCGGTCCCCGTTTCCGGGGTATGTAAGTGCATACGTCCGCATCGCGCGGAAGATCATCACACGGCGTCCGTCGCACCCCGCCGACCCCCCTTCCGACCCCCCTTCCGACCCCCCTTCCGACAAGGTAGGTGCCATTCCGGTACCGGAGGTCGTCCGCAGGGGCAGATAGCAAAGTACTTCTTTTCGAAGAGTTTCCGCTCTACTGCCATGTGTCGCGTGTCGCGTCCGCCGTTGCCGACTACCTCATGCTCCCCTTGCACCGACCTTCCGACATGGAGAATCCGCTTCTCGTAAGTAAGGATCCGGAGATCAATAGTCCGTTTTCCGATTGCGGAACCGTCCCGCCGACCCCGACCCCGCGACAGGAGTATCGATGCCCGACGCCGATCGCCGTCTTCCGATAGCGGGATACACCGGCCTCCAATACCTTCGACAAACCTTCTTTTCGATCTCCTCGGGAGGAAGAGAAGAGAGGCCCTCCCGTACGGCCACTTCTCCGACGGTAACTGCGATAGCCCTACTGATGGCGGGCAGAAGTTTTACGGAGGGAAACAGGGAGTGGTAGGAATTATGCAGAACCGGAGCGAAGGTGCTGAGTGTTTCGGCCGCCCGGAGGAACATACCGTCGGTAACGCGAGTTGCCTTCGTCGCCACAACACCGAGGCCTATACCGGGGAAGATGAACAGATTGTTGCACTGTCCGATGGTGTGTACGATTCCCTCATGCGTGACGGGGGCAAAGGGGCTCCCCGTTGCAACCAACGCCTGTCCCTTGGTCCACAGGAGGAGATCTTCGGGCGTCGCTTCCGACTGAGCGGTCGGGTTGGAGAGGGGAAAGATCAGGGGACGTGCGGCGTGGGCATACATTGCGGACACCACCTCCCGGGTAAAGGCACCCGATTGCGTGGAGGTACCGAGGAGGATGGTGGGCTTGACATGTCGTACCGTTTCGAGAAACGAAACCCGGTTGTTTCCATCGGCCACATTCCACTGACCGATCACTTCGGCACGCGTCGCAAACCGTTTTTTCAAAACATCGAGATCATCCATCCCGTCGTGGGCGAGACCGTTTCTACCGACGATATAGATACGCGATTTGGCCTCCTCTTCGGAGAGCCCCTCTTCGCACATCATCCGCTTCACAATGTGGGCAATGCCGATACCGGCAGAGCCTCCCCCCAAAATCACGATCCGTTGTTCCCTTATATCTCGGTCGATCCCCTTCAAGGCGGAGAGAATACCGGCAAGGGTCACCCCCGCCGTCCCCTGAATGTCGTCGTTGAAACAGCAGATCCGGCCTCCGTATCGTTCCAGGATGGGTTGCGCATTCTCCTTGGAGAAATCTTCCCACTGCACCAGTACGCCCGGGAAGCGACCGGTAAGGGCCGTCACGAACCTATCGATGAAATCGTCATACTCTCTCCCCGTAACCCGCTCGTGTTGCCATCCGAGGTATAGAGGATCCGCAAGTAAGCTACGGTTGTTCGTGCCGACATCGAGAAAGACGGGTAGCGCGCGCGAAGGATGCAAACCGCCGAACGCAACGTACAGGGAGAGCTTACCCAAGGGGATGGCCATACCGCCTACACCCAGATCGCCGAGACCCAATATCCGTCCGCCATCCGTTACGACCGCAATATCGACACGCTCTTGCGGAATCTTTGCGATCATCTCTTCCATACGGTCTCTCATCGGATAGGACAGGTAGAGTCCCCGATTCTGATTGTATAGATAACTATAGTTCAGCGATGCATCCCCGATCGTGGGGGTGTAAATGTAGGGCAACATCTCTTCCGGATGTTCCGAGATGAGCCGAAAAAAGAGGATCTCATTCCGATCTTGAAGAGCCGACAGGAAAACGTATCGCTCCAAGTCGGTTTTTTTGGATTGAAAGTTCGTATAACGTCGCTCCACCTGCTCTTCGATCGTTGAGACATGGTAGGGCAACATACCCTGAATACCGAGATCGCGTCGCTCCTCTTCGGTAAATCCCGTCCCCTTGTTCAACAGAGGATCGTGCAAGATGGATGAAGGATCGAGGTCGGTTTCGATACTCTCTTCACCCCCCTCCGAGAAGGTCCTCTCCACTATTCTCGACACGGTTTACGTCGTCTTGTTGATCGTCGCCCGTCTACGACGCCGTTTCGCCGGCGTAAGAGAGGTTGCTCCCCCTCTCTCGGTAGCGGACGGAGCTTCGCTATCCGGACGGTAGTGAATCCTGGAGCAGTGTTCGCAAAAGACGAGACCGTCCCCTTTGTGCACGAGGTTTTCATGTTGCAGAGTCAGGGTGATGTGACACCCGCTACAAGCCCGATTTTCGATGGGAACGATCACCCGATCCTTCTTGTTGCGAAGAAGTCGCTCATAAATGGCAAGAATCTCCGGATCGGCCTGTTGCACCATCCGTTCCCGTTGCTCCTTCAGCCGTCGACCCTCCTCGTTAATCCTCTCGATACCGGCCTTAATCTCCTCCTCCAACTCCCGGCTGTTGACGGCGGAATCCTCCAAGCTTTTATTGATCTTCTCGTATACCTCTTCTTCCGCATTTTTCTTATCGAGAAGCCGGGACGCCTGCCCCTCGAGACCGACCTTCTCTCTCTCAACAGCCGTCATCTCATGCGTGAGCGCATTGAATTCCTCGACCTTCTTGATGACCGACTGCTTCTCCTCCAACGCCTTATGCTTTTCCGTAAGGGAGACAATCTTCCCCTCGGTAGCGGAGACCTCATCCGCAAGGGCCACAATCTCCTTCCTCTTAAGGTCGAGCTGTTCTTTCAGCTCCCGGCGCAGATCTTCGATCTGTTCGAGTTCCCCTTGACGTTGTTTTTTCACACGCATGAGACGAATCATCTTGATATCCATCTCTTGTATATCAAGCAAAATTCTCAACCCTTGGTACATACCACCGACCGTCACCACCCCGAAACGCCCGCATTCTATCCCATTGCGTCCAAATGGTACAACGAAAATCACAAAAGCGTATATCCGAAGAGATCACCTGCCCGACCCGGGCGCGACGGGGGGCACGAAATGCCTCACCGGCTCTTCCCCCGTTCCGCCGATCTTACGCAACTCCCCGCGTGTTCCCCCTCCGTTGCTACCGGAACAATCGATCCGGACTTTGTTTGTTGATTGTTGACCGTGTCGCATGAAGGATGTAGGACCGGTGCCGGCTTGTTTGCGGTCTATGGCGCCCTGCTTTTTGTTCTTCAGGCGTGTGCAGGCTACGGGGCCGAACCCCTTGTTCGGGAACCGGCCGGAGAGCACGAGTATATCAGCCCCGAGCAAACGAAGGGGGAGTAACTTGCCGAATCGCTCGGAATGCTAGGTCAACCAAAAAGGGATCACCTCCCCGTCCACTACCCTCTTCAGGAGACGGGAGGCTTGCCTGTGCGAAATGATCACCTCTTCTTCGGCAAGGGTGCTCTTATCCCGGATTGCGCAATACGATTCGGGTAGGGTAGCGAACGCTACCTCGGGTCCTGATGCAAGGGCGCATTTGAGAGCAACTTGGTCCCATACCTCTTGCAAACCCGAAGTGAGCATGTTCCGGCACTCTCTATCCCAAAGGTCGAGCACACATAGTACCGCTTCGGTATAGGCAAGGTAGATGGTTCCCGTGAGCACCTTGGAAGGGTGGGTAACGGGAAGGGCATCGTGCACGCGGAGGGCCATATCACACGAAAGAGTGCGGAAGAGATCCGGGTAGCGCAAAAAGGTCGCGTCCGCATCGACCCAGACCAAGGCTCTTTTGTGTCGTACCGCCTTTTCGATCAAAAAACGGGGCTTGTACGCACAGTTCCGGTCCCACCTCCCCCGTGAAGGGACTCCCTCTATCTCACTTTCCAAACCGAATCGCTTACAGGAGGCGATCAACGGAAGCACTTCCCTTTCATATCCCGTCCCCTCGGTATAGTAGCTGACAATGAGGGGAAGTTCTCCCTTTCCGTCAGAAGGCACTGTGAATCTCTTGCAGGATGCGCCGGATTTCCTCCGCCTCCGGCTCTTCCGGTGCGAAGAGATCGTCCCGTGCCATGTACAACGCCTTGGTCAGACACGTTCGGAGCGCACGCACCCTATCCTCCCGTCGCCCGTCCTTTTGCGACAGGGGAAACTCTTTGCGCAATTTTGCGAGCAACTCCGTTTTCGTCTCTCCCCGGTATCTCTCAATGAAGGCAATCTTCCGCTCACGGGCAACATGTCGCCCCGCCAGGGTATAGATTGCTTGCTTCGGCATGTCATCGACTACCGCCCGTACCTCGTCGGATAGCGAGGTGTAGAACTCGTAGTAGTGCAGAAAATTGTAGGGGGTTTGTCGATTTCCGTACGTGTGGATGAGCCACGCACTAAAGGCCCCGCTTCCGTATTTCTTCAAGAGATCCCGGACCCTCAGGATCCTCTCTCCGTGCAAGATGACGGCCTGTGCCGCGATCGCCTTCACCTCGGAAGTCAAAGCAATCAACATTTCGAGGTCCTCTTCCGGTCGTACCCCCCCCCTCCCGTGTCGCTCGAGAAGTTGCCTGAGAAGGGCCGTCTCCTTTTCGGTAGCGGGCACCGGGCGGAACACTCCCGAAAACCCCGAAAGAGAACCCGAAGCGGACCGGACGGCAAGGGAGCGAACCTTCTCTTTGTCCCGGGATTTCAGACGCCCCATAATCAGAGAATTGAGAGAGCTTAGCTTAGACATACCGGTTCTTCGGAGGTGCATCGATCCATGATTTCCCGGGTCAGATCGGTAAGATCGCACGCCGCTCGACTCTTCGGACGGAGGGCAAAGACCGATTTGCCGTGTATTGTCGCCTCGGAAATCGCGACATCTTTTCGGATTTTGGTTTGCAACAATTTATCGGGAAACGTCTCATTGATAATGTGTACGAAATTGTCATTACTCTTTCCGCGCACATTCCAAAATGAAAGAACAACACCTACCACCTCGAGAGGGTGTCTTTTGGCAATGTAGTGAAGGAAATAGGAAAGGCGTTGCAACCCCTTCACACTATAGAATTCGGGTGCGGCGCAGATCAAAGCATGCGAAGCCGCTATCAAGGCCGATTCGGTGAGCCAACATAGGGAAGGGGGGGTATCGATGAGGATAAAATCGTAATCGAGGGTGCCGACAAGCTTTTTGAGCCGTTCGTGGGCATACCGATCGGAAGCCAAGGCCCCCGTAATTTCCACCCTCTCCAACCATGTATCGGCGGGAATAAGGTCGAGGTTCCCGATCGAGGTTTTCAAGATCACCTCCTCAATCCCCTTCTCTCCCTGCAAAACGGAGGCAAGGCTGTCGTAGCTATCGGGGTCGAACCCGAGACCCGCGGTGAGGTTTGCCTGTGCGTCGAAATCAATGAGCAGAACCCGTTGCCCGTGATCGGAGGCAAGGCAAGCCCCCGTATGCAACGTAACGGATGTTTTTGCCGTCCCCCCCTTAAAACTGCACGCACTGATCACCTTCATGTCACTCCTCATACGGTGACGCCAACCGCCTCTCTCCGTATTCTCTCTCAATCACCTCCGAAAAGTCACCTAATTTTATCTCTCCGTGCACCCTATTGTTTCGCGTACGGAGGGAGATCGTCTCTCGACGCACCTCGTTATCACCGACCGTCAACATGTAGTTGACCTGCTCGAGTTGAGCCTTCCGGATTTTCTTGCCTAACGATTCATGTGCATCGTCTACCGTACACGCAATCCCCCTCTCTTCGATGCGACGTGCCACCTTCTTCGCGTAGGGGAGGTGGGTATCGGAAACGGGAAGCATCCGGACGGGCTCCGGACTCATCCAAAGGGGAAATTTACCGGCAAAATGTTCGATGAGGATGGCCAAAAAGCGCTCGAGAGAACCGAATACGGCCCTATGAATCATCACCGGTCTCTTGAGTACGCCGTCCCGGTCTTTATATTCGAGACCGAACCGTTCGGGAAGGGCCATATCGAGTTGGACGGTACCGCACTGCCATCCCCTTCCCAAAACATCTCTGACATGAAGGTCTATTTTCGGACCGTAAAAGGCACCGTCCCCCTCATTGGTCGAGTAAGGCTTGCCGTGAGCATCCAAAGCGGCCTTAAGTCCTGCCGTTGCCACCTCCCAATCCCGATCGGTTCCGATCGATTTTTCGGGACGTGTCGAAAGTTCGAAACGATACTCCAAACCGAACCGTTCATAGACGGTACGTACGAGGCGCAAAAGGGTACCGATCTCCTCCCCGATCATATCCGGTGTCATGAAGAGGTGGGCATCATCCTGATGAAAGGCCCGGACACGGAAAAGACCGTTTGACGCGCCCGAAGATTCACGCCTGTGAACATGGCCCAGTTCGGCAATACGGAGGGGAAACTCTCGGTAGCTGTGTGAGGCCGTCTTGTAATAGAGCATGCACCCGGGGCAATTCATCGGTTTAACGGCCATCTGCTTCGTTTCGGAAATATACGAGAGAAACATATGCTCGTGATAGTGTTCCCAATGTCCCGAAACAATCCAGAGATCTTTCGTCAACAGCTGGGGGGTCTTGATGATTTCATATCCCTCTCTGCCATGTATCTCCCGCCAAAATGCGACCAAAGCGTCCCATATCGTCATCCCCCTCGGATGGAAAAAAGGCATGGCGGGCGCCTCCGGGTGAAAGGAGAAAAGGTTGAGGCGCGCCCCCAAAAGGCGATGATCCCGTCTTTTTGCCTCTTCCAACATCGCCAGATGTTTTTTCATGAGCTCCTTACTCGGAAAAGAGATCGCATAGATCCGGGTGAGCACGGGACCCGAGCTATCCCCCCGCCAGTAGGCACCGGAGGTTTTGAGCAATTTAAACGCCTTAATCTTGCCGAGACGAGGAAGGTGGGGACCGCGACAAAGGTCGAAAAATTCCCCCTGCCCATAGGCGGTAATGACACTTCCCTCTTCGAACTCCTCAATCAACTCCCGTTTGTAGAGATTGTCGCCGAAGGCACGCAACGCCTCTTGCCGGTCGGCGAATTCGTGACGAACGGGTCGGAAATCTTCCGCAAGGATCCGTTTGACCTCCTCCTCGATTTTCGGGAAATCCTCCTCGGAGAGGATAAGGTCGGCAAAATCGTAGTAGAAGCCCTCCTCGATAGGCGGGCCGATCGTGGGCTTCGCATCCGGCCAAAGGCGCAAAACGGCCTGAGCCAAAACATGGGCGGAGGTGTGCCAAAAGAGCTCCCTACCCCGAGGGTCGTCAAACCGGAGCAAATCGACCCTATCCCCCTCCTTGAGGGGATGGGAGAGGTCGACGAGGATATCGTTTACCGACCCCGCAAGGGCGAGGGAAGGGTCGGTTAAGGCCAACGTTTCGGCAAGTAAGGCAACCGTCGCATCACAGGGCAAGCGGACTGCCTTGAGATCGTCTTGTTTGCCATAGGCAACGGTAATCATGACATGGATTGTTCGCAAACACACCGTACATCGGCGGGATCATACCGGCTCCGCCGGCCACAAAGCAAGCCCCCCCCGTACGTGAGGAAAGACGATACTCAATGCTCGTTGCCGAAATGTGCCTGCAATCGCCCGGCCTCGTAGAGGGCGATGAGCTCATCGGCACGCGAAAACCGGACCCTCTTGAGATCCTGATAGATCTTGAGTCCCTGCGCATTCTTCCCCTGCTTGAAGTAGAGGACACCGAGGTTGAACATAACACGTCGATCATCGGGGCATCGGGCCAAGATCTTTTCGTAACAACGCATCTCCTCTTCGACACAATCAAGCTCACGATAACAGGGAGCGAGTCGAGCCTGTATCCAGGGATTTTCCGGAGAGAGTCTGTCCATCACTTTGAACTCTTCCACGGCCTTTTTGAGAAAGTGGGCACACCGCTCATCGACGAGCTCCCCCTCCCCGTGATAGATACTTGCAAAATCGATGTAGGCATTGGCCAAGGAACCGTGCGCTTCCAAGTTCATGGGACACTGCCTGATGAGGAGAATGTGCTCCCGGACGGAAACGGAGAGGAGCAGTTCCTTCATTTTGTGAAAGTCTCTATCGTAACAGAGACGCGTACACCGGTATATCAGTCGATGTAGTAGCCGGTGATCGGAAACTTTCTCACACGATACGGTTCGCTCCTCCTCTTTGAGCCTTTCGGCGAAACGGTATGCGGCGTTGGCAAGGGTTAAATGGTAATCTTCGGAAGAAAGGTCGGTGGGAAGATCCCGTTTGCAGAGGGACATGAATCGATCTTGCAATTCCCTGAATTGTTGCGGTTTCTTTGTTTTTAGGTAGAACAGGGCAATCAGATATATAAATATCGTTAAGATCATACATACCAAAGGAAAAGGAAGAAAGGCCGATCCGGGTCGAAAAAGGGCGAAGCCGACCAGCAAAGCACTCTCCGCAACCACGAGTCCCGCAAAGAAAAGGTGGAAAAAAAGATGGGACCGGATGATCCGTTTGAGTCCGGGAAAAACCGACCTACAGAGCCGATCGACATCACTCTTTTCCCGATCCATTACCCTCCTCCCGATCATCGTGACCCATCCCTCTACCCGGCATTACGCTACACTCGGCATGAAAAACGGCAATCACCGAACAAGCCTGCAAGACGAATTGTGCATGGAGAGGAGAGATTAAGGCAAGCATCTCCTATCGACGACTCAACATATAACCGATCACCCTTTCGGAAACACCGGCTTCCCGGAGCCGGCTCACCTGTGCGTAAGTCAAACGAAAATAGCTACGCGTATCCCGGATCAAGCCGATGATCTTATCGTCGTCGAATTGTGCCTGATTGAGTCGGATGACATCCTCCACGTTGAGCGGTTCACCCCTCTCGATCCGACCATAGGTTTCGGGACTTTCTCTCTGCAAACTACCCCGATCGCTCTCATCGAGGGCAGCACCGATCAATCCTCCCGCAATCACTCCCGTAGCACCTCCGACCAAAGCGCCCGTACCGCCTCCCGCAATACCGCCGACACCGGCTCCCAAAGCCCCCCCCGCAAGGGCACCCCCCACCGTTTTCGTCTCACACCCGCAAAGTAACGATACACTGCAAGCCACAACTAATAACGCACGTCTCATAGAAACCTCTCATTATCTCACAATGCGATAAATAACAGACAATCACACTAATTTACACTATTTTTTGAATGCACATCTTTTTTTTTTTTTTTTTTTTCTATGTTACAATCAAACAGGCAACAACGCGTGCTTCGGGAAAAGGGGACGACAACGACGTAAAATCAAAGACAACGGGGAAAAATGCCGAGGTCCGGTATCCTCATCGGAAGAACGAAGACCGCGCCGGGCGGGTGCCGGCAACGACCCGCAAGGTATACCGCAAGGTCACCCCCCCCTTTTTCGTCCGATCCCGAACCGGGCCACGCCCCGGAACCGAGATAGACGTTACCGGAGCCTTTCCGCTCGTCTTTACACGCGCGTACAGGACGCAGACCGGTTTATCATCGGAGGCAATTCCCCCACCCACATCGACACGGGGGCACATCCCGACCTCACCCCCTGCTCCCCCGAACGGTGCATTCCGGGTAAGGTCGCACACGACCGCGCTCCGTGCTGTAGCCATTGATACGGCGCGCGGGATACACCGGCCATCGGATCCGCTTGTCCGTGCTCAAGTGCGATCTCTTCATCCTCGGGTATGGCACCCTCTCCATAAAAATAGGTTGGAGGTACGTGTCTCCCATACCCGGGCCGTGCGCCACCGGGCCCATCGTCGAATATCGATTCATGGAAGCTACCCATCTCCGTTCCGTCATCCTCGTATGCGAGTGGCCCCCGAGGTTGTAACCGTAAGGCGACACTCTCGGATCTATCGCCGGATCGACTATCGGATACCGATCCGCGGAGATCGGCCCCCTCTCCCGGCACGTCGGACACGACGGCTACCCCACAGGGTCGCCCGTACATGGTATCTTTCCACACTTCACCCCCTACCGGCGCCGGCGGGTTAACGGAATACTCTCCTTTTTTCCCGCATCGCTTTCTACACATACACGACGCAACGATCGCACTTATCACCAAAAGACACAGGAATCCGACAGAAGCCACCGATCCCCAAACAACGCTGAAGGGTACGCCCCCGGGCTCGTCAACTTGTTCGACATCCGTTTGATTCTCGGTGTCGGGAAACGGAACAACCGTCATCATTTCCTCTTCGGTGATAGGCGACGGGGTAACGGTCATAGCTTCCTCCGTAGTGATGGGCGACGGGGTAGCGGTCGTAGCTTCCTCCGTAGTGGTGGGCGGTTCGGTACACGGTGCAATGCGTAGATCATAGGATCCGAGGATTCGGGTAGGCATGACCACGGGACCGTTACAAAAGGGACCCGACGGCGTTTCCAGTACGTTTTCGGCACAAATGGGGGGTAAGGAGGTTTCGTCGTAATCGTCCAACTTGCCACACGACAAATCGGTGAAAACGACGAGACCTTTGTAACAGCAAGGATATTCTTCCTCTTCCGTCACGGGGGGGGTAGTGGGGCACATGTCTTCTTCCTCACAGGGACAATCAACGCCGGAAGGGACATTCCCGGCTCCCCCGACACACCCCCCGTCAACGGCATCGCAACACCGGATGTCGTCAACGGTACCGTAACCGGTGCGGACACAATTACGTCGCACACGGCCACGGCAACGGACACGCCGGACGGTACCTTGGGAGGCATTAACGCAATCATGCCGGGCAAGGTCATAACAGTCGACGTTGTTCACGATACCTCCGTTAAGGGCTTTGGCACACTGTCCCGCTCCCCTGACCCCTACGGGACGGTAGCATTTGGCATTGCCTGCGAACCCGTTCTCACGGGCTATGGCACACGTATCGAGCACGATACCATAACATCTGACATTGGCGGCATTATCGGCGCAGTAGGTCACGTTGCCATAGCAGACATCCGTGAATCCCGCCGCATCAACCTTGCAACCGTCACGATTGGCGAGCCACCCGGGACACCTGCATATATCCCCTTCCAACACCGTGGTTGTTGCGACGCAACCCGTATCTTCATCGGCACCCCTTCGTACATGTATCGAAGAAAGGGTAGAGGCGAACCCTTCCGAAGGATCTACGGGAACCTCCAAAGTGGATTCGGGATAGTCCTCCATTCTGTTCAGACGTAGGGTCTTCCCCCGAGCATTCGTGAATTTTGCTTTGATCGCCCCCGTGTCCGCATAGAGAGAGCGACCGGATGCCGTGGGATCGTACACCTGTATGAAGACCCTGTCCTCCCGATCAAAGACCGGATCATCTTCCGAGATCCCGGGAATGAGCGGCCATACGTATGCATCGTCATGACCCACACCACCCGCCTCTCTTCTCTCCCTGAGGCTCCGTGCGAAACCCACGCCGACTCCCGTTGCCGCTTCCGACATTGCGTACGGCCGCGCGTAAACATCCGGCATGTGGTCGACAGTGAAAGGCATGGTAGCGATCGCACTCACGGCATCCTTCAAAAAAAATATACACGCCGATCGTACTGCCCCGCTCTCGTTTTTGTCCAAGCATATCAAACATATTTTCAAAAAAAACCCTGCAGAAGGTCCCCTCCTACCGGACCGACCCGTTTTCGGAAAGTGCCGACACGGTGACATCCCCCGCTTGTCGCACCGCAGAAGAGGCACCCCTCCCCTCGGACGGAGCACCAACCGTATTCTCTCCCGAATGAACATGACAATTCGCAACGAAGCGCCCCCCTCACCGGGGGACGACGGCGATCCGGGTGGCAACACCGAAATACTTCGACCGCGAGATCGGAAGCGCCGGATCCCACGACGTATCCGCACACCGTACCCCACACCACCCACCGCCACTACGAAGCAACACCCGACCGGTTACCGCCACGGACCACCGAACAACGGGGCACGCCTACGAACAAACGACTCCGAGAGCGGAGTACGAGGCGACCTCCCGAGGAAGAGAGGGGGGGGGTGAGACATGCACCCCCCGTCCGATCACATCATGCCACCCATGCCGGGCATGCCACCCATACCGCCCATACCGGGCATCCCTCCGGGGGCAACACCCGTACCCTCCTTCTTCGGCTCGGGCTTGTCGGTCACCATACAGGCCACGGTAATCAGGATACCCGAAACGGAAGCGGCGTGTTTCAATGCACTCTTCGTCACGAGAACGGGATCGATAATCCCTGCCTGAAGGAGATCTTCGAACGTGTCGGTACTCCCGTTGTATCCGAACCCCCCCTTCCCTTCCAAGATCTTCTCCGCAATCATATTCCCCTCCCGACCACAGTTGGTCGCAATGGCAACGGCAGGAGCGGAGATCGCCCGCCGTATGATGTCGACACCGACCTGTTCATCTCCCCGAAGGTCGAGGGTATCGAGCACGTGACGGACCCGCAAAAGAGCCACGCCCCCTCCCGGAATAATGCCGTCGACAACGGCTGCCCGCATAGCGTGCAACGCATCGTCGGCACGTGCCTTTTTCTCCTTCATCTCCGCCTCCGTAGCGGCACCGATCCGGATCACGGCAACCCCTCCCGAAAGGGTGGCTAAACGCCCCTCAAGCTGTTCTCTGTCATAATCGGAGGTGGTATCCGCCATCTCGGCTCGAATCTCGGCGATACGCTTGTTCACATCCTCCTCTTTTCCCTGTCCGTCAATCAAGGTCGTCTCATCTTTTCCGACGCGAACCGTCTTCACCGATCCGAGCACCTCCAGTCCGACCGTCCGTACGTCGAGTCCCCTCTCTTCCGAGACGAGGGTAGCACCCGTAAGTACGGCAATATCCTGAAGAATCGCCTTTCTCTTGGGACCGAAGGCCGGCGCCTTGACGGCACATACGGGCAATCCCCTCTTCACTTTGTTGAGCACGAGGGTCGTCAATGCCTCACCCTCGATATCATCGGCCACGATCAGAACCGGCCGTTGCTTCTCATCGCCCACCACCTTCTCGAGAATCGGAACGAGATCTTTAGCCATCGTAAGCTTTTTGTCCGTCAGGAAAATATGAGCATTCGAAAGTTCGGTCACCATCTTCTCCCCGTCGGTAACAAAGTAGGGGGAAAGATACCCTTTATCGAACCGCATCCCCTCAACAACATCCAAAACCGTTTCGATTCCCTTTGCCTCCGCAATCGTAATCGTCCCGTCCTTACCCACTTTTTCCATCGCCTCGGCAATGATCTGCCCCGTCTCCGGATCATTGTTGGCCGAAATGGTCGCAACCTGTCGGATCTCCTCTTTTTTGCCGACGGGGGTGGCCAGTTTGTCAAGAGCCTCGATCAATGCCCGGACCGCCCTGTCCATCCCCCGTTTTATAGACATCGGATTACGACCGGCAATCACATTTTTCACCCCCTCCCTCACAATCGCCTCCGCAAGGACGATCGCCGTCGTAGTACCGTCTCCCGCAATGTCGGATGTCTTGGAAGAGGCCTCCTTGACCAACTGTGCGCCGACGTTTTCAAACTTCCCCTTGAGCACGACCTCCTTGGCAACCGTCACCCCGTCTTTCGTCGACAGAGGCGCTCCGAACCCCTTGTTGATCACGACATTTCTCCCTTTCGGGCCCAACGTCACGATCACCGCTTTCGCCAAAACCTTTACCCCTTTCAAGATAGACTTGAGCGCATTTTCATTAAACTGCAACATCTTGGCCATATTCTTCTCCTATCGCTTTGCCTTTGTATATGAGACCGACTTATATGAGACCGAACATCTACCCGACAACGGCTAACACGTCCTCTTCGGACATCATGAGGTACTCTCCCTCCTCATCCACATGCACCTCCGCTCCGGCATAGGGTACGAAAAAGACCTCATCACCGACCGAAAGCTCGGTAGAGGAAAAGGAACCGTCCTTCTTCGTCTCGCCCGGCCCTACGGCTACGACCGTTCCCCTACGCGGCTTTTCCCGCGCGGAATCGGGCAGAAGGATCCCTCCCTCCGATTCGGACGAATCGACACGTTTGACGAGAATTCTTTTCCCCAAAGGCTTCACGTTTTTGACAGACATACCTCTCTCCTCACAATGCATTTTTCCTATCACGAACCAACGGTCGAACCGGTCGACATCATACGGACGATCACCCCTTTCCGTCAATGGGGCGTTGCCCGATCCGACGAAAAAGTAAGGGTACACGAAAAAAGATTTTTCAGGTAAGCAAGGGGTCGGAGGTGTCATGTCCGAACAGTCCCGATCCGAACACATGCGATCAGCCGAAGCGATCCTCGCTTCCGCAAGAACACATCCCATGAGTATGGAGGAACGGACGGAAAAAGCGATCATGCTTGCCTCCCATATCATTCCCGAAGCCGACTCTCGGCAGTCCGAAAAAGAGCGCAAACGACAACGAGAACTCGCCCGGATGATGGGTGACCGAACGGGCAAGGCTTTCATGACGGCCATGACGGACGGATGTTTTCGATCAACCGACCCCTATCGCACCGCAAACCGGATGATCGATACGCTTAATAAATTCGGAATACCTCGATTCTTAAGCCCTTGGAAAAAACTGCGACTCCACCTCCTCAAAGTCTTGGCGGAAAAGATGCCCCATCTCATCGTCCCTTTGGCCTTAAGAGAGCTCCGCAAGGAAACCTCCCACGTGATCGTTCCCGGAGAAAGGGCAACCCTGATCAAACACGTGCAAGAGCGACAAGTCGAGGGAGTCCGGCTAAATATCAACCACTTGGGCGAAGCCATTCTGGGCGAGGAAGAGGCAAACAAACAACTGAACGTCTACCTCGACGACCTCAAACAACCCCACATCGACTACGTATCGATCAAGATATCCACCATCTATTCGCAAATCAACCCTTTGGCATGGAACGATACCCTGGAGCGACTGGGGAATCAACTCCGGCGACTCTACCGAGCGGCAATGATACATCCCCTGCGTACTCCTCCGGAAAACGCGTCGTTTAAATTCGTCAACCTCGACATGGAAGAGTTCCACGACCTCCGATTGACGAAAGAACTCTTCGTAAAAGTACTTGATGAGGAGGAGTTTTTACCGCTTTCGGCAGGCATTGTCCTGCAAGCATATCTCCCCGACTCCTACACCATCTTGCAAGAACTGACCGATTGGGCAAGAGGACGGATAAAGAGGGGAGGAGCACCGATCAAGATCCGGATCGTCAAAGGGGCGAACTTGGCCATGGAGCAGATCGATGCCTCTCTGCGCGGTCTGCCACAAACGCCCTACACCCAAAAGATCGAAACCGATGCCGCATTCAAATCCATGTTACTCTACGCCCTCAAGCCCGAACATACCGAAGCGGTCAAAATAGGGGTGGGAAGTCATAATCTATTCGATATTGCCTTCGCAATGCTTCTCCGTGCGGAAAATGAGGTGGAGGGTGCCGTTTCCTTTGAAATGCTCGAGGGGATGGCGGACCACACGAGGAAAGTGGTGCACGAACTGACGGGAGGGCTCCTCCTCTACTGCGCCGTTGCGAAAAGGGAAGACTTTCAAAACGCCATTGCCTACTTGATCCGGCGCTTGGACGAAAATACGGGCGAGGAAAACTTCTTGGCAAACAGCTTTAATCTGACCCCGACATCGGAAGCGTGGCACAAACAGGTGACCTTTTTCAGGGACTCGTGCAAGATGGTCGAAACCCTTTCACACAGTCCGAGAAGGCAACAAAACCGGTTCCTCCCCCCCCCCCCGCCTCGGGAAATCTTCGAACCGTTCGAAAACGAACAGGACACCGACTTTTCCCTAACGGAGAATAGAAAATGGGCGGAACAACTTTTGGAAGAGCGAAAAAACCGTCCCGTCGATCCCATACCTCTCGTCATCAACGGTAAGGAAATCCTCCATAAGGAACCTCAAGGGGTCGGATACGACCCCTCTCACCCCGACAAGGCGTGCTATTCCTACTCCCTTGCCTCGTTGGAAGAGGCGAAACAGGCCCTTGCGTGCGCCCGAAACCGGAGAGAACCTTGGCGTCGCACTCCCGTCAGGGAACGTGTTCGACTGATCGGCGCAACAGCTCATGAGCTACGCAAAAAACGAGCCGATCTCATCGGCGCCATGCTTCTCGACGGCGGTAAGATCATCTCGGAGGCCGATACGGAGCATTCCGAAGCGGTCGATTTCTTAGAGTATTACCTGAGGTCGATGATCGATATCGGCAAAATCCGCGATATCGAGTGGTCCCCCAAAGGGACCGTCCTCATCGCTCCTCCCTGGAATTTCCCCGTAGCCATTCCGGCGGGCGGAATCAGTGCCGCCCTCTTGACCGGCAACACCGTTCTCTTCAAACCCGCTCCCGAGTCGGTACTCGCCGGCTTCGAAATGGTACGGACCTTTTGGCAAGCAGGCATTCCGAAAAAGCTCTTACAATTCCTCCCCTGCGAAGAGGATCCCGTCGGTAACATGCTCATTCGAGATCCCGGGGTCGACACGGTCATCTTAACGGGTAGCACTGCTACGGCACGCCTCTTCAAGAAGATGCGCCCCGACCTGGACCTTCATGCGGAGACGGGGGGAAAAAATGCCCTGATCGTCTCGTCACTTGCCGACAGAGATCTCGCCGTACGAAGTCTCGTCCTATCCGCCTTCGGTCACAACGGACAGAAATGTAGCGCCGCCTCTCTCGCCATCTTGGAAAAGGAAGTATATGACAGCTCCGCATTTCGCACCCGACTACGCGACGCCGTAGCGAGCCTGCGTGTAGGCTCGGCATGGGATCCGGCAAGCCGGATTACCCCCCTCATCAAACCTCCCGGAGAAGATCTGCAAAGGGCCTTGACTACGTTGGAACCGGGAGAATTTTGGCTTCTACAACCGAAACGGGACTCCGACAATCCCGCTTTGTGGTCACCCGGCATCAAATTCGGCGTACGTAAGAAGAGCTACACCCATCAGACCGAATTTTTCGGTCCCCTTCTGGGAGTGATGCGCGCCGACAGTGTCGATCACGCCATTCACCTTGCCAACGCGACCCCCTACGGACTCACTTCGGGGATTCACAGTCTGGATAAGAGCGAGGTGAAAAAATGGCAAAAACTGATCATCGCCGGCAATTGCTACGTAAACCGAACCATTACGGGAGCGATCGTGGGGAGACAACCTTTCGGGGGGTGTAAGAATAGCGGTTACGGTCCCGAAATCAAGAGCGGAGGACCACACTACCTGATCCGGCTCATGCACGCCGAGCAGAAGGGAACGCCACAGGAAAAGTTCCCCGTCAATACGTGGGTCAACAATCTGACACACTTCCTGGACAGGTTTGAGCTGAGTACCGAAGAGCTCGGTATGTGGTATGCCGCGACGTCGAGTTACGCCTTTTTCCGGCAACAATTCAAGAAGGGAAAGGACCGGTTTAAGATTGTCGGACAGGATAATTTCCTACGTTACCTTCCTCTGAAAAAACCGGTCTTCCGGATCGGTGCACATACGGTTCCTCTCGATTACCTACGTGTCTTCGCCGCCGCTCTGACGTGCGGTACCCGATTGGAGGTAAGTTGGGAGAAAGGGAGCCGGATCCCTCAAACTCATTGGGAAGCGCTTCTCCCCGGATTTACCGTCATCGAAGAAGATGAACCGACCTTCATCCGCAGGCTCCACCAGAACCGCTTTAAGAGGATACGGATGCTCGAAAAGCCCTCTTGCGCTCTTGAGACGGCCGCCGCCGAATATGGTACCCATATCGACTATGCACCCGTATTAGCCAACGGACGGGTTGAACTGCTTCGTTATCTACGAGAGGTTTCGATCAGTATCGACTACCACAGATACGGTAACCTGGGACTCCGAGAGAATGAGCTGAGACAACCTATCCGGTAAGCTCCCTCGTATGACCTAAAATGCGATCGGAATGACCGAGGCGATCTCGTCGACCCCCCGGCGAAGCATCATCAATCGGTCGAAACCGACGGCAATACCGTATGCATCGGGCATGCCCTCTCTCAACGCCTCCAAAAACAGGGTGTCGATCGGAAGTACCCCTTTCCCGATCAAACGGCGCTTCTCATTAGCAACTCGGAGACGCCTTTCCTGCTCCGCGGGGTCGGTAAGTTCGTGGTATCCGTTACCCAACTCGGTACCGTTTAGGTAGACCTCAAAACGTTCGGCAACCTTGTCCCCCTCTTCGTTTACGTACGTTTTGGCAAGGGCTGCCTGTTCTTCGGGGTAGTCGGTGACGATCATCAACCCCTCGCGACCGAGACGCGGTTCGACGGCGCACCCCCAGAGAAGACCTTCCAAAGCCTCCCGTTCCGAAACATCCGTCTCAACTCGGAAGTGACGCAATCGTTCTTCGAGAAGGTCGCGGGAAGCACGAAAAGGATCGATCTCCGCGTATCTCATGAAGGCTTGCTTATATGTCGTCATTTCGTAAGGCAGGGCACCGAAAAACAGAGAGAGGTAGGCCACGATCTCTTCCACGAAGGTGCCGAAGGAGCTATCCGGACGATACCATTCGACCATGGTAAATTCCGGTTGATGCCTTTTGCCCCGTTCTCCCTTCCTGTACACGTGAGAGAGTTGATAGATAGGTCCGATACCGCGCACTAAAAGACGCTTCATACCGTATTCCGGGGAAGAGTGGAGGTAGCCCGTCTCACCCTCTCCCAAGAGCACTTCGAAAATATCGATGTACGGGTCGACGGGGGCCGTCCGGGCGAGAAAGGGACAGTCTACCTCCAACACACCCCGCTCGGCAAAAAAGGCGCGCGACACACCCAACATCCGGGCCCTATCTCGCAAAGTCTCGTTAGACGCGCGAGACATAGGCTCCGTTGCGCGTATCGATTTTCACACGATCTCCCTGATTGACGAAGATAGGGACCTGCACCTTCGCCCCCGTCTCCGTCACGGCGGGCTTGAGAACCCGTCCCGAAGCGGTATCTCCGCGCACACCGGGCATCGTTTCGGTAATCGTCATCTCCATGAATGTGGGAGGAGTGACGCTCACTACGTTCCCCTGATAGAGGGTCAGATCATACCGCATATCCTCCATGAGATAACACCCCGCATCACCCACGACCGACAGGGGAACGGTGATTTGCTCAAACGTGGTATCGTGCATAAACACCACATCATCACCATCTCGATAGATCATACGCATTTTCGCCTCTTCCACATCGGCCAAGTCGAGCTTTTCGGTCGACTTATAGGTTCTTTCAATGACCCTCCCCGTCAACAGATGTTTGACCTTGACCCGGTTGAACGCCTGCCCCTTACCCGGTTTGACGAACTCCACACCGACAATCACGTACGGCTCCTTATCCAAGACAACCTTCATCCCGGGTCGACAATCATTCGTGCCGATCTGCGCCATACGTTCCGGCCAAGTCGGAAAGCGAACCTACGAATCTGCCTTTTGCGGTTGCCCCTCGGATATGGAGGTGGCCTTGGAAACCCCCTTACCGTCGGCATCGCGTCCGGCTTCCGCAATGGCTCCCTTAAGGGCTTCTATCTGCGAGCCGTCCACCGTTTTCAAAACAACCGTTGTCTCGTTGATCTGCGAAACGGTCCCCACAATCCCGCTCGTCAAAGTCACTCTATCTCCCTTGGCGAGATTCTTGCGTAACTCGTTCATCTTCTTGCGCCTTTTCTGTTCCGGACGAAGGAGGATGAAGTAAAAGAAGGCAACCGCAATCCCCCCCATAATCAACATCTGTTGCATGCCGCCACCGCGAGCGGGGGCCGCCACACCGTCGGCAAAGAGCAACCCCGTAGTGCAAGTCGACAGGAGAAAAATCAAACTTTTCTTCATAGAAAATCCTTATATTCACACGATTCTTCCGCAGGAACCGAGTATATCAAATGAGCTATTTCATTTCAAACACCGACCGGCCCCCCCACGAGCGTATCGTGTCGTCCGAAGCTCGGATATTCCGCCCTAGGGCCGTTTCACCAACAGAGAGAGATTTTCCACGTGGGGCGTGTGCGGGAAGAGATCGACCGGTTGCACATCGGTCGGGAGATATCCCGACCGAGCCAACTCGGACACGTTGTCGGTTTGTGTTGCGGGGTTACACGATATGTAGAGAATTTTTTTCGGTTCCCGGCGAACCAGCCGGGCCAACGCCCTCGCACTCAATCCGGCACGAGGGGGATCAACGACGATGTAGTCGGCAGGTAGCCGGAACTCCTCCAACACCTCCTCCACATCCCCCCGTATCATCACCATATTATCGATCCCGTTGCGTCGCATATTCTCCCGCGCATCGCAAACGGCGTAAGCCGATAGTTCGATACCGACCACCTTTTTCACAAAAGGGGCAAAGAGCATCCCCGCAACACCGCACCCGGCGTAGAGATCGTAGAGTCGCATGGCGGGGTCGGGATCTATGAAAGAGAGGGCCTTTTCGTAGACCCTTTCCGCCTGTATCCTGTTCGGTTGAAAAAAAGAAGAAGGGCTCACGGTAAGGCGCAACCTCTTCCCTCTCACGGTGATCTCCTCTTCCAACGTATTCCTACCGTGTACGTGCATCTCATACACTCTGCTCGGTCTCCCCTTTTTCGCTTGGTGAATGGTCAGATAAATACCCGTCTCCGCTTCCGGAAGCACCCTCAAGACAGCCTCTGTGAATGTTCCGAGATCCTTACCGTCGACGAAACTCTCATGGGTCCCCGAAACCGTAAGGATCACCATCTTGGAACGGCAGGTTCCCTCCCGAAGAGTAAGGGTTCTGAGGGTACCGGTACCGGAGGCATGCCGAAACGCCCTGAGATCACGCGAGGCCCACCAATCACGTACGGCATCCAACACGTCGGCATACCACCCACCGACCAAATGGCATTCGGTAATGTTGAGCACCTTCCCCCGGGATTGCGCCATGATCAGTCCCAGGAACCGGTCTCCCTTCCTATTTTCCGAAAAGGAGAATTCCATCTTGTTCCTATACTCCCACCGGTCGACGGCAGGAATGATCGGATGAATCCGGGGGGCGGGGATGAAAGGAGAAAAAAGGCGACGGACCGTGTCCTCTTTTACCTTAAGTTGCGCATCATAGCGCACCTGCTGCCACGAACATCCACCACATATCCCGGCATGAATGCAACGGGGAGAGACTCTGTCGGGAGAAGGGGTCACGACGCGAAGGAGGTCGCAGGACGAGAGTCCCCGTCGCCTCCTCTTTCCGACCGCGACTTCCACCTCATCTCCGACAACGGTCCCGACAATTTCCCCCTGCCTTCCGGATCCCTCGACCAAGGAAGCAACACCGTGCCCTTTGCGCGAGTAGTCCGTAATGCGAACGAAACGCTTCATTAAGTAACCGTTTGATCGACTACCTGTTCCGCCATCCGGGCGGACAACTTGCGGAGGACTTCATTGGATCGCCGTAAAAAACCGGGTACCGCCTCGGGGTCGAGTTCTTTTTGGGCCAATAGAGAACGCTCATAGAGATCGAGTACCATCTCCTTTGCCAGGGCGGGGTCACGTTCGCCGATCTTGGTAATCGACCGGATCAGCTCGCTGTTCGTATTGACGACAAAGGTGTACCCTCCCTCCGACCCGGTCGGCATTTTCTGTCCGGAAAGGGCCATGTAGTCGCGCACCCGACGCATCTCTTCTCGAATGACGACAAATGCGGGCACCTCATCGCTTGTCAAGCTCTTCGCCTCCACCTCGACCTCTTTCTTATCGAGCTTGTGCCGGATAAAATCGGCCATGACGGCAGCCTCCGTCTTGCCGGAGGCATCGAGCACGTTTCGTTCCCGACTCTTATCCAAGATCGCCTCTTCCAAAGTACCGTCCAACCGTTTAAACTTCACGTTCGGCAACTTGCCTTCCAAAAAGCTCATGACGGGTATATCCAGGTAGCAAGAGGTGTAGACGATCTCGATCCCCTTCTCCCCATACATGTCAACGAGAGGGGAGCGATCCTCTTGATCGTGGTGGTAAAAGACCGTCCCCCCTCCCTTTCCCTTATTCCTCTCCAGATATTCTTCAATCGTGGAACGCTCCTCCTTCGACGTTTTCCAGATCAGACAGGGCTTGACGCGCTCATAAAATTTCTCATCCCGCAACAGTCCGATCTTCATAACCGGTTCGATGTCGACAAACTTACTCATGAAGCGATCCGGATCCGACTCATAGAGGGAGAGAAGCCTATCGGCAATTTTCTTGGAAATGTGGGCCCCGGCCTTTTTCACCGTCGGATCGGTTTGCAGATTGCTTCTCGATACGTTCAGCGGAATATCCGGGCTGTCTATCACCCCCCTCAACATGCTGAAATGTTCCGGAATGACCTCTTTACAGTAGTCCGATACGAAGACCCGGTTACAATAGAGGTGGATCGAAGGCATATCGGGATCCAACCTCCTGTTGAGCTTCGGAAAGTAGAGAATCCCCTGCAAGCTAAAGGGGTAATCCACGTTGAGGTGAATCCAAAAAACCGGATCCGGCTCAAGGGGGTAGAGGGTCCGATAGAAATCGATGTATGCCTTGTCCGTCAGATCGGAAGGGGCGTCGATCCACAGAGGTTCTTTATCATTAATCCTCTTACCGTTGAGGTAGATCGGATAGGGTAGGAAGCGACAGTGTTTGAGCAGGATGGCCCGGAGTCGCCCTTCGTCGGCAAACTCTTTCCCCTCTTCCTGCGAAAGGTGTAGGGTAATCACCGTGCCCCTCGTTTCCCGGGTGCCCTTCTCCGTCACGTAGGAGGAAGAACCGTCACAAGACCAAAAGACGGGTTCCGCACCTTTTTCGAAGGAAAGGGTATCGATCTCCACCCTATCGCTCACCATAAAGGCCGAGTAGAAACCGAGACCGAAATGGCCGATAATCCCGTGATTCTCCCCTTTCGATCGATACTTGTCCACAAACTCCTCGGCGCCCGAAAAGGCGAGTTGGGCGATATACTTTTCCACCTCTTCTTCGGTCATTCCGATCCCCGTGTCGGTGATCGTGATCTCCTTTTTCCCGGTGTTGATATCGACGTCGATACGAAACTCCTCGTCTTTCACGTCGACCTTCCCTTGATCACGCAAAATTCTCATCTTGCCGATAGCATCACACGCATTCGATACGAGCTCTCGTAAAAATATATCCCGATCGGTGTAAAGCCACTTCTTGATGATCGGTAAAATATTCTCGCTGTGGATTCTTAAGTTCTTCTCGCTCACTATCTAACACCTCGACTTACCCTTCCGACAGAGGTTATCATACTCCTTACCGGCCCTTCTTCGCAATGCTTCTTTGACGGAGTACTTCGTAGAGAAGCAAGGTCGTCGCGGCGGCCACATTCAACGAATCGGCGGCACCCGCCATCGGAATCCGGATCGTCTCGGTCGCCCTCTCCATCCACCCGGAGGAGAGTCCCGTCTGCTCGGTTCCGACGGCAAGGGCGACGGGGCCCGTGTGATCGGCTTCGGTGTAGAGGAGCCCCCCCCCGGGAGAGGAAGCAAAAAGGGGGATGCCCCGCTCCCGGAGATAACGCAGTGCCTCATCGTTCCGGAGTTCGACGACCGGAACGGTGAAGAGGGTGCCTACGGAAGCTCTCACGACATTCGGATTCCGGATATCGGTCCGTCCATCGCACACGAAGAGGACATCTACCCCCGTCGCATCACAAGAACGGAGAATCGCACCCAGGTTCCCCGGTTTTTCAATCCCTTCGGCTACCAAGATGAAGGGATTGTGGCCGAGTTCGACACTCTCGAGAGTACGCTCTTCCCTGATCGCAATCCCGAGAAGACCGTCGGGCCGGTCTCTATAGGAGAGTTTGTCGAATATCCTCCTATCCACTTCCGCAATACGCGCACCGGTTGCCTCGATCTTCCGGATGAGCATCTCCTCATTGACACCCAGAAAGTGCGAGGGAGAGTAGAGTAGCGTATGAAAAGATACTTCCCCTTCCGTCGCACGTAAGAGCTCCCTATACCCTTCGACAAGAAAATGCCCCCTCCCGTCCCGTTCCCGCTTATTCCTCAATCCGGCCGTCGCCTTGACGCAGGGGTTGCCGAAGGAGGTGATTTTCTCTCTCATCATCCCCTTTCCCACCACGCATACCCCCCTGCAGGAAGGGAGAAGAGGGGAGAGGAAATCACCGTCTCGCCATAGGTAACCTTTCCCCCTTTTTGCGTCCTTTTCAAGAGAGAACCCAAGATCGAAGGAGTCAGGGTCGGGGTGTGCGAAGTGAGTAGAATACGACCCGGATCGGTGATGAGTTTTGCACATGACAGGAGTAACGGATATAAATCCCTTTCCACCGTGAAGACCTGCCCCTTCGTCCCCCTTCCGAAGGTGGGGGGATCCAAGATAATTCCCCGGTACCTCTTTCCCCTTTTGACCTCCCTCTTCACGAAGGTGCACACATCATCGACGATCCATCGGACGGAAGCATCTCCCACACCGTTTAAGGCGACGTTCTCTTTAGCTCGATCGACCATACCGGAGGAGGCATCCACGTGGCAGACGGCGACCTTCTTCTTGGCGAGGGCTACGGTAGCACCACCCGAGTAAGCAAAGAGATTCAACACCTCATCCCCTTCCCGTATGCCGGAATGACACATCTTCTCCCGATGCATCCCATGTTCGGGAAAGATACCGAGGTGACCGAAGTCGGTGGGAACCAACTTGAAACGCTGCAGCCGGAACGAAATCACCCAAGAAGGGGGGAGCTCTTTTTTCTTCCACACATTTCGAGGCCTACGAACAAATTCGCCGGAGGGATCTCGCCACTTATCCGGAAAAAGGGGCTCCCAGAGAGCCTGCGGACAGGGACGCACGAGCAGGTAGGGACCGAACCGTTCCAACTTCTTCCGTGATCCGGTATCGATCAACGCGTACTCATCATCTTTCATCGATCGACAAACGGGAATATGCCGAACCGGAGATAGCGCCACAGTTCGGCCAGCAGTTCGGTTCCGGCCTTCTCCATGATCACCTCTCTTCCGAGAGGTTCGGGGTAAGAGAAGGTTGTCGTAAAAATCGTTCTATCCGGAACACCTACGGCAACGCAGACGGTGCCGACGGCCTTGTCCTCCGTAGCTCCGGCGGGCCCCGCAATGCCCGACGTGGCGAGCACACAGTCGGCCTCACTCAATCCGAAGACCCCTTCGGCCATGAGGCGCACCGTCATCTCACTTACCGCCCCCTCCTCGACAAGGCACTCCGGGTCGACGGAAAGCACCCTCCTTTTCAACGCATCGGAGTAGGTCACGAGACTACCGAGAAAGACCCGGGAACTGCCGGGCATTCGAGTACATCTCGCCGCGATGCGCCCCCCCGTACACGACTCCGCAACGGCGAGGGTAAGTCCCTTCCTCATGAGGAGAGCTTGGAGGGCGTTTTCGATTCCGGGATGCGACTCGGAATATAAGTAGGAGGCGAACGCCTCGCGCAAAGTGTTCGCTACCCGGTTGAGTCGCTCTTCGGAGCCTTTTTCCGCACTCAGATAAGTGGCGACGGAGCCGTATCCGGGACTGATTCCGGTCCTCACCTCCGGATAGGTCTCCTGCGACGTACGCAATACGGGGTCGATCGCGTTCTCGGAAAGTAGGACAAAGAAAAGGGCGCGAAAGATCCTCTTTCCGGAAATACGTCTTCTCAGTTCGGGTAGAAGGGCCTTTTCCAAGATCTCCTCCATCTGAGAGGGGACTCCCGGAAGGAGAGCAACCACCTTCTCGTCCCGGGTAAGGAGTTCTCCCGGGGCCGTACCGCTCCGATTGGGAAGTAGCACACTTCCCTCAATCACGTGAGCCTGGTCGTTAAGGATGTCGGAAAGGATGCCGTACCGCTGTTGCAGTTCCGCTCTCCACGGGTCGCTCCGGACGACCGATCTGCCGAGCAACCCGGCCACGGCAGGGCGTGTCAGGTCGTCTTTAGTCGGACCGAGTCCCCCCGTCGCGATGACGACCGGACTTCTCGCCATCCCCCGGGCTACCGCCTCTTCGATATCTCCCGCATCATCCCCGACGGTCGTGATCCCGCGCACCTCGTACCCCTCGCGTACGAGAGCTTTGGCGATCATGGCACCGTTGCCGTTCACCGTCCGACCCGTAAGTAGCTCATCCCCTATCGATACGATTTCCATATTCATATGATCGAACGGATCCCCCCCTTGCATAATCCCGGATGGCGATGAATCCACCCCCGGCACCCCCGGCCCAGTCGGGCATCCGCAATGATCTTTCTCCCCTCTACCGAAAAACAAGCGGGTCGACTTATACGACGGAGGAGGGCAATGAGTCTCTTCATCAGGCGAGCCTCCGGTTCATGTTGCTCCTTCATCACCTCGATCACCTTGCCCTCGCGCGAATTCGCGTAGATGCGCGGATAGGAAAACCGGAGACCCCAGGAAAAACCGGTCACCCCGCTCATCGTCGCCATGAATGCATCTCTCTCCTCGGAAAATCTAAGATAGAAGGGGGCCATCCGGATCACGGGCCGGCTCATCCGCAACAGCACCTCATCTCCCTTCCTCATCGCATAGAAGGAGTCCGACGCCGTGGCAAGGAGCGAAGAGAACAGCACCTCGTCCAAAACGGCCCCCTCACCCCGTTGCAGAGACCCTACATAGGAGGTATAGGCGCGCACAAGGACATCCGGATCGACCACGACCTCCGACTCCGGCACGAGTTGCGACGCGTTATACGGGGAGAACGGCAAAAGTTCTTCAAACACCCTCTCGAACTCATCTCCGGCGAGCAAAACGGACAGCACGATCCACTTGGACCCCTGCACCGTCCCTTCGGTCTTGGGATGACCCGTGCGAAAACGAGGATGCATGACGTACGAAACGGGTTACCGCCTTCTCGGAACGGGCGAGCATACCACGTACGCAAACGACTTAGCAACTCCTTTTCCGCGGTGAGCGGAACCGTGCAGGCCGAATCCTATCCCCTCCTCTGCCTACTCTCGGACGTTCGTTCGGATACCGCGCTACCCGCGACGCGATGTTCACATCCTTGAAGGAACAATGAGAAAACACGTGGAAGAATTGCGGAAATGTGCGAGACGGGCGCCGAACACGGTACGAGGCACGTTTTGAGGTAGCTTCCGCAGTCGAGATCACGTACCGTTCCGTGCAGGAGGGCGCCCCACACTCATGACGACGTACGATAAGCCTCGGGGAAAGGGGTCCGCCGAAGATCTTTTGTGACATCCTCCTTGCATAGACCGGCCACACAATGCCAAAAGGCTCTCCCTTTCTCTTCGGGGGTGCTATCCTTCCGGTGTGTCCCCCGTAAATCTTCGGGTATCATACTGTTGTATACATCGCTTCGGGTCTCTCTTATCTCCGGCACGCTCTCCTTCCCCATATCATGCCATAACCTCAAGGATGCCATACGGTAGATGCGCAATATTTCCAACCGCCTTGCCTCCGTCGCCTCGTCCAAAACGATACCTCGATGAACCAAGGCTTTCTCAATCTTCCGAATCCGACTTTCAAGTGTCGGATGCGTCTCAAACGGACCGCAAACCATATGGACCAACATCGTTGCCGTTCCGTACCAAGGCAGTCGTGTACACATACCCTTATCGACATCATCCGCCACCCTTTTTGCGACCGTGAAATGCCTCCACCCCCCTTTCAATTCTTCGTCGCTTGCATGCGCTATCGCAAAGTCGTCCGCCTTCCTTTCTCTCCATCGATTTAGATCGGCAATGATCTCTTTGCAAATGCGACGGGCGAAAAATACTCCGGACAAAGAACTCACCACTGCGATCGCTCCCCCCCAAGAGAAGGAAAAAGCACTCATCGCTTTGTAAAATCCTATCCCCGACAGTACCGTCCGGACGACACCGCCGACCGCGGAAGCGATACCTATCATGAGGCCGTCGTCGGATAGAGCATGCTTGATTTCGTGATTCACCAAGAAACCCGCACTCTCTCGGTCAATCAATCGGAGGGCATGAGGGAAACCAATAGCGGAATCGGATTCTTGCAATGACCTCGCATAACATACCCCGCCGTAAAAGATACCTTCTACGAGCACGATGTTTCTTCGGATACCCGTTCGATCCACGATCTGTTGCTTATTAACCTGCAAACCGGGGAACAACCAATCCGATTTGCCGGAACGTTGAAGATTTCTGTGGTACACGGTGATGACACGACCCGACGCATCACAGACTTTAAAGTATGGCTTTCCGTAACGGATTGCCACGTATGTGTGATAGGGCTCTCCAAAGAAATGATCAAATAAAGAACCTGTTACTATATTCATAAACAAAAATTGCTATTCATCATGAACATTAATTATAATATCATGTATCGACATTCATTTACAATACGTAGAGTGCACGGTACCCGTGATGTGATGTCGCATCCTTGAAAGAGCCATCGAAAGCACGTAGGAGGATTCCGGAAGTATCCGGCCGGTCGGACCCTCCCCGGTGATCACACAAATATTTTACGGTAGGGTATCAGGCTTTCCGCAAAAAGGCGTGTAAAATGAAAAGGCCGGTCCCCACCGAGATCGCGATATCGGCGACATTAAAGACGGGAAAGGTATATCCCCGAAAGGTAACCCGGAACATATCGACCACACACCCGTACACAAAGCCGTCCGCAATGTTGCCGAGCGCACCCGTTATGATGCAGAAGAGGGCCCCTCGCAGAAGGCGATCGCCGCTCCCGCGCATCCGGAAGGCATGGATGACCACCACGGCACAAGCGCTTATGCGCAAGACAAGGACAAGGGTGGGATGACCCTCCAAGATACCCCACGCACCCCCCGAGTTCAATACCCGGTCGATGAAACCGTCGATCCCCCACACGTTCCGGAAAAGGGGGATCGGTTGACGAAGGAGGGCATAGATCCCGTACTTCAGCCCCGCATCGACTGCAAGAAGGAGGGCCGCCCCCACGACAAAGAGGAGTCCCGAAACATTACAAAAGCCCCTTTTCATATCTCTCCTGCGCCTGCACGGTCATGTTCGCGTAGGGTACCGCCTCCAACCTCTTCAACGGAATCTCCTCTCCCGAAACATCGCAAATACCATAGGTGCCCTCATCTATCTTGGCAAGAGAACGCTCGATCTGCTTGAGAATCGACTGCTCCTTACCGGGGATCTCAAGTGAGATCGTCTGCCCGAAATCATCGGTACCCTCATCCGCTTGATGTTGGGAATATCCCTTCGATTCCTCCTTACTCTTCACCTCCTCGGAGACTTTACCCAAGATCCGGTTGATACGACCCCTCAATTCCTCAAGTTGCGTCCTAAACTTTTCTACGTCGATCTTTCTTTTGCTCATTCCGTGCCATTCATTCAGGTCTATTTACTCGTTTTCTTTTTCTATACTCCGTACGGGAAATTATACCCAAACAAAAACAGGCTTATACGTTCTTTTCTCGAACATCGCGTACCTCATAGGTCAAACGATAGGTCGATCGAAACCATAGAAGACCGATCAATAAAACGGCTACCGTTAAAAACCGGTAGGACAAAAAACCGAGCAAGGCAACGGTTGCGGCCGCAATGCCCTTTGCCGCCCTGTAGGCAAAGACATCGATAACCGACCGAGCCCTAAACTTTTCCTCCTCCGTTAAACGAACATAGGCATACTCCTTCATCACTTGGAAAAGAGAGTAGTCGAGTACCTTGACGGCGCCGAATGCATACGAAAAGACGGTACACCCCGGAAAAATCAAGCAGATGATCGCATCCGATATCACGGCTAGGGGTAGCAACAATCTGCTTCTCTCCATTCCTAAAAGACGTACAAGAAGAAACGTGGCAAAGAATTGCAATATAAACGCCGCCGCCTCTACGCAGGGCCACATCTTTCCGCAAAACCGGGTGCGAAGATCCTGATCCGGGAAAGTCGTTTCTAAAAATCGGTTGAACAGATAGTCCATAATAGTCACCGCAAGTTGCATGAAAATAACGGAGACCAAAATAAGCCGTAAGTGGCGGGACCTTGCGATCAGGCCGAACCCGGCAAGATCCCCCCTTTTTACCTCCCCCAAGGCGGACACGGCTCCCCCCTCTTTTCCGCTAAACCGGATGACGAAATAGTAGGAGAGAACCATGATCCCGAAAAAAGGGATCGATACGAAGAGTAGTCCCTCCGAACCGACGGGTACGGCGAGGACGCGGACAAGTACCCCCCCCGCCACACCGCCGATGCTACCCAATCCGAAAAATATTCCGTATAGGTAGCGCGCCTTCCTCTCCCCGATCGTCGAGTGGATCACCGCCCACAACTGGTGGAAAAGCAAGAGTACGTAAATGTCCTTCCACATGTAGGCGATAAAAGCGAGCCAAGGCTCTTGCCGGACCCGAAGAGCGAGGCAGATATGGAGACAAAGGGTAAGAAAGACGGTAGAGGCAAATAGCCGAAAACACCCGACCCTCTTGAGAAACCGGTTGTAGAGAAAGAGAACGAAAAAGTTGAGAGGGAGGGAACATCCCCAAACATAGGGATACCCTTCGGAGGAAAAATGAGTAAGAAAAATCGAATTGATCGCCGATTTGGAAACCGTTACGTCGGCCATAATCATGCAATGGCAAAGCATCGACGCAATAAGAAAAAGACAAAATCGCTTCTTCGTATGGTTGCTTCCGGAATCCATCAGTAGTCGGATAGGCGTATCATATCCTCTCCGGAGACCATACCGGAAAAATGCATTAGTCGGTAACATCCTTCCCGATCGCCTGCAAAAGAACCAGTAAATCCTCGCGACTGAGTCTCTTCACCTGCTCCCGGTCATCATATCCTACCACCCCTTCCAGTAACTCCTTTTTCTTCAAAATTAAAGCGTGAATATGTTCTTCGACCGAGTGTTTGGTCACCATTTTAAAAACCTGCACCCCCCTGTTCTGCCCGATCCTATGGACCCGATCGGTCGCCTGATTCTCCTTGGCCGGATTCCACCATCTGTCATAGTGGATGACGACCGATGCCGATGTCAGATCAATCCCCGTGCCGGCCGCCTTCAACGAAGCGACGAAGACCTCGCAGGAGGGATTATCTCGAAATTTCTCCAACTGCATCCGCCTGTTTTTCGTCGCCCCTTGGATCGCGGCAAATCCGATCCCGTTTTCCGTAAAATAGTGACCGATGATCTTCATCATCCCCAGATACTGTGTGAAGACGACGAGCTTCTGACCACTCAACCGTGCCTCCTGAACCAATTCGACAAAGAGATCCCATTTCCCACTTGTATACTTCGCATAATTTTCCGTATCGTCTAGAAAAAGAGCGGGATGATTACAAATCTGTTTTAATTTATTGAGAAGGGCAAAGAGATGCATGCGGGATGTCCGGTTGCCGCTTTCCAGTTCCTCCGTCAACGTACCGTGCGACCGGAGGTAGGCTTGATCATAGAGCTTCTTTTGCTCATCCGAAAGATCACAAAAAGCCAGCTCTTCAAACTTATCCGGAAGATCTTCCAGCACCTCGCTCTTCTTCCGACGCAATACGAAGGGGTGGATAATCTTTTGCAAACGTATCCGTTTACCCTCGTCGCGATACTTCTCGATCGGAACGACGAACGTCTCCCCATACTCGGCTTGCGAAGGCAGATAGCCGGGCAGAATCACATCGAAAAGAGATTTGATCTCGGTAAGCCTATTCTCGATCGGCGTCCCCGTAAGACCCACCTTCATCTTCGCCCGGATCTTTACGAGCGCCTGATGAGTTCTGGATTGCACGTTTTTGGCGATCTGCATCTCATCCAAAACGGCCACATCGAACTCTATCTTCGAAAGGGCCTCTTTTTCGCTCCGCAAAACCCCGTAGGAGGTCAAAAGCAGGTCGGCATTACCCTCCGCAAATGTGCTCAGCTTACGCCCCGTCCCGAAAAAAACCACAACCTTAAACGAAGGCAAAAAACGCTTGAGAAGATCTTCCCAGTGGTAAATCACGGAGGTCGGACAGACAACGAAAAATTTCTTCCCGGCTCCGGTCGCATGTACGGATGCCAAAAGAGCCATCGCCTGATGGGTCTTACCCAGCCCCATATCATCGCATAGCAATCCGGAAAGACCGTAAGAATGGAGAAACTTCAACCACCTCACTCCCGTATCCTGATAGGGACGCAAAACACTCCGCAACGCGCTTAAGTCAAGCTTTTCCTCAGGCTCAACCCGGTCGAGTGCCTCCAAACGCTTCCGGACGGCCCGACTCCGACGTCCCGTAATCCGAATAACGATCTCCTCCTCATCTATTCTGAGCCGGATCCATTCCAAGGTTGTGAGAAAGACGCTCGTCCCATCCTTCCGGATCCGTCCTTTCGGAAGACGCTCCAACCACTTGAATCGCATCCCTTTCAAGAAGATCAACCCCGCCCGTGTCATGATATGCCCGGCATGCCGGTCGAGCGCCTTTTTCAAAGTTCCGACCGGCTCTTCTCCTCGACCGCTCATGTAGGTAAACTTGATCTCCCACCCTTTCCCCTCTTTTCCCTCGCGCTCTTTCAGATCCGTAATCACTAGACGTAGGTTGTCGGCAGGGATCAAGCGCTCGTCGATCTCCGTAATGAACTGCTTGAGCCTACGAAGTTCCACCGTGACGAACCCGCTCTCTTCATTCGGCTTGATCGTCAGGGGACGCAGATACTTTTCCGGAAGGCGAGCCGCTTCGGGAATCTCCGCAAAACCCCCACCTTCCACATAGGTAAAGTCACCGATGAAGCGCACCTCCTCTGCTTCCACACCGGGAAAGTAGGTAAATTCGGGCCGGACGGTAATCCGTCCCCTATCGTTGAGAGAGATCCTGACCCCGGCCGACGCAATCGGTTGCGAGGCGTTAAAAAAGGAAGAGACCTGTTCCAGCTCTTCCCTATGGGAATGGATAAAGTAGGGGATTTCGGAAGGGACCACCTGTGTTTCCGGGGTAATTTTTACAAATCCCTTCGGATGCATCTTCTTATAAAATCCCTTCCCCGATACGTAGATCCTGTCACCGAAGTCGATCACCTCGGAACCTTTGACGGAAAAATCCGATTCGTAGGCAAAAGAGAGTCCCTCCTTGTTGTCAAACCGGTAGGTAAGACGAAGTTCCACGCCGGAAAGATGGGTTACGAATCCCTCATATCGATTGAGAAGCTCTTCCCGAGCGACTACGAAATGCCTTACCCCCTCTACGGGGATCATCGTTTCGAGAGAGTCAAAGTCGGGATTCCGCACGAGAACGAACCCCTTCTCCGGGAGATAGAGCCAGGGAGAGAAAAATCCCACCCCCCCTTCGTTAAGATCGCCTTCGCGGAACGCGTAGGAGCTGATGTGCAGGTTTCCCTGCTCATCGAAGTGGGGTTTCTGCGATAAAAAGAGCGCGTCGGGAACGATCCTCGCATCGACCAAGTACTTCTCCGCAAGGGAACGGTTTTCGGAAAGGAAGGCCCCGATCCGGTCGGCCGTGATCGTACCCTCTTTGATAAACCTGTTCGTCTCGGAGGGGAAAAATCCGACGCCATGGACAAATACCCATCGACCCACAACCACGGCCTTTTGTTCTTTTGCATCGGTCAGGAGCTCTTTTTCTATCCGTATCTCTTTGCGATCCGGATCGTAAGACATCTTCTTGATCCGGACATCCTTTACGTCGTAAACCCGGAGGTCGCATGCGACATCCCTCAACGCTACGATCAGCTTATTCCAATCGATGTTCTTCAGAGAGAACCGGCACAGAAGATCGGAGCAAGCGATCTCTACTCCTTCGGGAAGCATCTCCTTTTCCCCCTCAAAACGGATGGTGTAGGGCCGTCCGAAGGTCTGTTCGATAAAAAACCGTTTTGCCAGATCGGACCAAAAAGAGAGTTCGTACTGCAATGCACGCGTCGGCGTTCCCCTCTTCCAAAGGGCCAACTCTTCGGAGGAACGGCCGGAAAATTTGATCGAATTCTCCTCCGTTTCGGGTTGTCTTTCAAAGAGGTAGTCTCGCAAAAAATCCCTCCCGACCCCCGTTTTCGCCCGGACGGGTAGCGATCCCTCCGGCTCGATAAAAGAGCGAGTAAAGGCATCGAAAGAGAGAACGTGCCAGAGAGAACTTCGGAAGCGGACATGAAGAGGCTCCCCTTTACAGATAAACAGAAAGGCCGCCGCCAGATGGGGACAGGAGGAACCGTCGTTCTCACACGTACAAAAACCCCCTTCCGGTTCGCCCTCTTCGCTCACCTGCAAAAAGGGCCAAAACGACACCCCTCCTTCACTCGCAACCTCAATCTGGTAGGTGCCCTCCGAAAAGAGAACGCTTTTGATACCTCCGGAGGCGATGAGAGCCTCTCCGGCTCGTTTATCCTTGTCTCGAAAAGGAAACGTCACTTAGCATACCCTCAAAGACACGGACGGCGTGCCCCGACATACGAATGTCGTATGACGAACGGTCCTTCCCGACTACGTCGAACGTAAGGAACTCTCCCGAAAAAAATTCAACCCTGATTCCCCTCGTTACACCATACCTTCGCCACGCCAAAAAGGCGACTGCCGTCCCCCCCGTTCCACACGCAAGGGTTTCCCCCTCCACCCCCTTCTCGTACATCCTAAGCCGAATATGATCTTTTGCCAGAAAAGAGGCAAACCCGACGTTGACTCCCTCGGGAGCGAAACGGTCGTGATAACGCAAACCCCGGGCCTTCTCGGAAAATCCGCCGATCCCTATCTTATCGGTGATGCAGATCAGGTGGGGCGCCCCCGCATCAATCCGGTAACCGTACCGGCCCGAAAACGGACCCTCTTCCACGAGGGAGGGCCATCCCATGCCGACGGCAATCTCCCCGTCGACAAGGGAGGCCCGGTACCGCTTGCCTCCACAGGCAACGACTACGTCTCGGACCGGCTCCCCCCCCCTCGTCTCGATCCGATCGACCATTCTCCGTGCCACACACCTGAGTCCGTTACCACACATAGTCGCTTCCGAGCCGTCCGCGTTGAAAATACGCATCCGCGCTTCACCGTCCGACTCGATGTCCACAACGATCACCCCGTCTGCTCCGATCCCCTTGCGTCGGTGGCACAGGCGGGAAATCACGACGGGAGAAAGGTCAACAACCTCTTCAAACAGAATGAAATCGTTACCCGCCCCCTGGTACTTATAGAACCGGCTCCCACTCACATGACGCCACTCTTTAAACAAATCCGATCTCTTCGTAGGAACCGACGATGGTATCGATCAAACCGAAATCCAACGCCTCTCCGGCCGACATCCACGTATCCCGGTCGATCGTTTTTTCAATCAACTCCGGGTCCTTACCCGTTGCCCGTGCATAGAGGGTGACAATCTGATTCCTGGTCTTTATAATCTCCTTAGCTTGGATTTCCAAGTCGGTAGCCTGTCCCTGAATGACCCCCGCAATCAGAGGTTGGTGAATCATAATTCTGGCGGAAGGGGTGGCAAACCGCCTTCCCTTAGCGGCGGCCAAACCCAACACCGATCCCATGGAAGCGGCAAGTCCCGTTACGAGAGTGGTTACGGGGGAGGAGATCATCCTGATCTGATCCCAAACGGCAAACCCGGAGTCGACCGACCCTCCGGGGGAGTTGATCACGAAGAGAATCGGCTTGCCGGGGTCGGTAAATTCCAAATACCAAAGTTTCCGGATGATCTCCTTCGCACTCTTGCTTGAAACACCGTCCGAGAGGAATATGCGCCTTTTTTCCAGAAGAAACCGCTCCAGTTTTTGATCAAACCCCCCCTTCTCACTCTCTACCTCTTCATGCTCTCCCGATGTCATCTACCGCTCTCCGACTTACACGTAGTACCCACGATGTTATACCCGATCCGGAATTTCCGGATAGAGGGGGAACCGCCTCATCAGGTCGGAAACCGTGGCGCGCACCCCTTCCGCAACGGCAGGATCGGTGATGGCCGACACCCGACTCAAACCCGGCCCCTTCCTTGAGGGAGCCGGCTCGGTCGCCTTCAAGAGAGTAACGACGGCGCGGGCAATCTCCCTCATTTCCCCCTCTCCCATACCGAGCGAGGTCAAAGCAGGGGTGCCGAATCGAACGCCCGATGTATACCAAAACCCATTTTCATCGAAGGGGATGGCATTCCTATTCGACGTGATCAACCCCTCACGAAGGGCCGATTCGGCCTGTTTCCCCGTCAAGGAGAAAGTGTGCGCCACGTCAAAAACGACCAAGTGGTTTTCGGTACCGCCCGTAAAGAGTTTGACTCCCTGCGAAAGGAGTTCTTCGGCCAAGGTGCGCGCGTTGGCAACCACTCGATGTGCATACTCCCGAAAAGAAGCTCTTTCCGCCTCACGAAAAGCGACCGCCTTGGCAGCCATCACGTGGGGCAGAGGTCCTCCGAGCACGAGGGGACATCCCTTGTCGATCACCTCCCGAAACTCCTCCTTGCAGAGGATCATCCCCCCCCTGGGGCCACGCAACGTCTTATGTGTCGTCGACGTAACGATATGGGCGTAAGGAACGGGATCCCATTCTCCCCGGAGGACTTTTCCGGCAACAAGGCCGGAAAAATGAGCCATATCGACGAGTAGCACCGCACCTACGCTATCGGCAATTTCCCGCAGGGTGGGGAAGTGAAGAAGACGGGGGTAGGCCGAATAGCCGGCGACCAGAATGGTGGGTTTTTCCTCTTGCACGCGTTTTTTCAAGGCGCTATAATCGATCCTCTCCGTGTTCCGGTCGACGCCGTACGGAATCGATCGGAACATCTTCCCGGATACGTTGTGGCGAAACCCGTGGGTGAGGTGGCCTCCCGCATCGAGGGCAAGACCCATGATTTTTCGGCTCACCATCAGCCGGCGGATCGATTCGTACTCCTCTTCCGATAGAGTGTCGATCGATTTTTTGCCGAGTGCCTCCACCTCCCTGTTTTGCACTTTTTGCACGAGGATAGCCCAAAAGGCGACCAAGTTGGCATCGGCACCCGAGTGAGGCTGTACGTACGCATGATCACATCCGAAGAGTCGTTTCAGCGTTGCGACGGCCTCCGTTTCGATCGCATCCACATTCTCACAGCCGGAGTAAAAACGGTGCCCCGGGTACCCCTCGGCATACTTGTCGGTCAGAAGGTTCCCCATGGCGAGCTGCACGGCAAGGGAACTGTAGTTTTCGGAGGCAACCATCTTGAGATAGGTACGTTGCCTGCGCAATTCGGCAGCGATCCTCTCGGCAACGCGGGGGTGATCCCGGTGCAAATAGTCGAGCGTTGCCAAGTAAGCGAGGACTCCCGGATGGCGGTTTTCGGGCAATACCTCCTCGAGGTAACGATCTACGTGTGTTGCACCACACCCCACGGGATCTCCTTACCAACACGCCGTCGGTGGCAACGAACAGAGAATCGCCTCGGGATTTCCTCCCGAACGGAACCCGAACTGCGTCCCCTTGTCATAGAGCAGATTAAATTCGACGTAATGAGCACGTGCTCTGTTTTGGAGGGTCTTGTCCTCCCGGGTATAGGGCTGTCCGATACGCCTCCGGAAGATCGGCATGACGGCGGGCAGAAAGCTCTCTCCGACGGCCTTCCAGACGGCCAAATCCCTCTCGAAACAACCGGTTGCCAACCTGTCGAAGAAGATTCCGCCGACACCCCGTTCCTTATTCCTGTGTCTGACAAAAAAGTACTCCTTGGCTTGCCTTGCAAACGCAGGGTAGAGACTCGTATCGATTTCGTCCAAGCTTTTTTTGGCCACCCGGTGAAAGTGAGCGGTATCACTTGCATAGGCAAACCCCATCGGCGTCAGGTCGTACCCCCCCCCGAACCACATCCCTTTTTCGGTCCGGATGAAGCGAAGATTCATGTGGGCGGTAGGTGCTTTGGGGTTGTGCATATGGGTAATGACACTCACCCCCGTTGCAAAGAAAGGACCCTCACTCGAGTCGAGAGGAAAGACGGTGCCGTAGACTCCGGAGCGATTCACGGCCACTTTTTCAAAAACCGAACCTCTCAGAACGCTCATCTCGCCCCCTCCCCCGAAGGGATGCTTCCAAGGAGTATGCACGAACCGTTCAACGCATAGGGACTCAAAAGCGGCCACGATCCGCTTTTTCACCCCCTTAAGGTACCCGATAATCGTCCCCGTCTCCATCTCCCGGGCAAGGATACCGGTCGGGGGGATAGTTCGGCAACCCGCCCGTACGCTTCCTTGGCAAAATCGGACCCGACTTGTTTAATAATCCGAACCGCACTACCCTGTGCCCGTCCGTTCCGGAAAATCTTACTGAGGGGCGTATGTTCTGTTTTTCATGTTGTATGCACCGTAGTGCAAGTGCATCGAGTCCGAACCCGGTAATCTCATCGCCTCGAGTAGGTACCGCGAGATCGAAAGACGGGTGGAACATGCTTCGTGTAAACTCGGAGAGCAATCCGGCGCTCGTCCCCGAAAACCTCTCGAGAATGGAGACCATTCGGAGGACGGGACGCGATCCCGAAAACGGCCTCCCTTGGGGTCCGGACCGGCCTCTGAGGGTACTTTTGTTTGATGCTAAGATCCGCAAGACGGAGGGCGCTTCGGCTTAGTCGGTAAGGGGGATATACATGGGGATCTACATATCGTGTTTTCATGTCGTACCGACCGCAGTGAAACGAGTACCCTCCGGCAGAAAGGGGGTAGTGGGGCAACAACATCGGACTTCTCTTGATCTCATGTCCGGGTTGTGGTAACGCCACGGGGAGCGGACCGAATAGAGTAATGCACGTTTTGCCCTTTGTGTCGTATCCGTCGTAACGAAACCGTACCTCCGATCCCGAATCCCCAACCTCTGATTTCCGGTCCCCAAGGGAATGTTGCGAGATCGGGGGACGGCTTTTCAGCCGTACGCACACGCAAAAACCGGGAATCCCCGCTGAGAGTAATCATCCCGGGATTTACCGGTTGTTACCGCGACCGGTATCTCCCGGTGATTGTTCTTGCTCGCTACGGCATGCAATGGGAGCGACCGCATAGCGAGAATGTACGAGTCCGAAAGTGTCCGCACGCCCTTCTCGCACTCGCATCGCCTCAATTGCTCGCGGGTTCGCTATGGCCGTTAAGAGGGTGACGCTCGTCGACACGGACAACCGAGAGATCGACGTAAAATATTGGTCGGATACAACCGGATGAGCCGTGATTCTCCCATTCTTCATTTTTTAACCATCGGAGGCGTTACGGACGACGATACCATATACGACAAACGCGAAAATACGGGGTGACGGACGGTCGCATACGATAACTCGAGAACCCTTTCCTTCCGAGTGCAAAACGGTTATGATAGGGGCCCGTGGCCGGAGGAGAAGAATGGACGATCCCCTTACATGTGCGCGGAATGCCCGTGTCACGATTGCTTTGGTCGGTCGACCGAACGTGGGCAAGTCGGCCCTTTTCAATCGGATCATCGGCAGGCGGATTTCCATCGTACATGATGTCGAGGGGGTTACGCGTGACCGTATCCGGGCGACGGGAGAACTTTTCGGAAAGACGTTTCACATCGTCGATACGGGGGGAATCGCACCCCCTTCCGATCGGTTTTTAGCCGATGTCGTAAGGGAGCAGGCGGAAACGGCAATACGAGAGGCGGACGGGCTGATCGTAGTGGTCGATGGCACGACAGGCATCACCGGGGCCGATGAAGAGGTAGTCCGGATCATACGGAGAGCCGGCAAACCGGTTTGTCTGGCCGTCAACAAAATAGACTCGGAGGACAGGGAAATCCTACTCGTTCCCTTTTACCGGTTGGGTATCCGCGACCTTTTCCCGGTGTCGGCCATGCACGGAAGAAAGGTGGTCGAACTTACGGAACACATGTTGTCGATCTGTTCCCCTTCCCCCTCTCCGGCCCCCCGGGACTCCGCCCCGGAGGGGACGGTCGCCCTCATCGGTCGGGCCAACGTAGGCAAATCGACCCTTCTCAATACCCTACTTCGCGAGGAAAGGAGCATCGTGAGCGATGTGCCGGGAACGACGCGAGACAAGGTCGATGTCGCCGTCACGTACGGAGAACATCTCTTCACCTTCGTGGACACGGCGGGCTTACGTCGAAAAACATCAACCCGTGAAGTACCGGACAAATTCGCCGCAATCCGAACCGAGATTGCCATCGACGAAGCGGAGATCTGTATCGTCATGGCCGACGCGGAACAGGGGCTTTCCCATCAGGACAAGCGGATCTTCAAGATGATCGAGAAGAGGGGTAAAGGGGCCGTACTGTTCTTCAACAAATGGGACAAGGTGCGGGGAGTACGCATGGAACATTGCCGGAAAAGCTTGGCAATCGAAGCCGGTTTTTTACGTCACGTCCCCGTGCTCTTCGGTTCGGCAAAGACCGGACACAATACGGAAAAGATCTTTCCCCTTTTGCGGGAAATCTCACAAAACCGCAACAAGCGCATCACGACGGGCCGGTTAAACCGGTTTCTCGAAAGTGCCGTAGCACGCAGATCTCCTCCCGCGGTTGGTGGAAAGCGACTCCGCATCTACTACATGGCACAGATCTCCGTTGCCCCTCCCCGTTTTCTTCTCTTCGTAAACGACCCTGAGAGAATGCACGATACCTATGGGAAATACCTCATGAACCGGTTCCGGGAAGAATATCGTTTTACGGGGACACCCCTTTGTTTTAGCCTCCGAGCCAAGTAGGGTAAGCTAAGGTGTTCCGTTCTACAAAGAAAAACGCTTGCACAATAACCCTCTCCTTCATTATGATTCCGTCCCGCTGATACGTAGATCGGTAAGGATGTGCAAATAGCAAGTGAAAAATTGATTCGGGGAATTGATTTTGGCTACGCACAACAACATGGAGTTTAGGAACAGTGTTCGAGTTTTTTACGAAAAGGTGGCCGACCCTTACGGCCCTCCTCTCTACTTTATCGGTGGCGGCCGGTTTCGGCTTGTCCCGATTACATGCCGAAAGGCCTCCCTATCACCATAGGGTTACCTTCGGCCGGGTCGCGGGTGAATATACCGTAACCCACAGACAGGAAAAGGCAAAGGAGGGTGTGAACAAACGGCAAAAAGTAGCGAAGGACATAAGGAAAGAGACCCGTTTCGTACCCGGGTTTGACTACGAGTACCTTCGCACAAACAGACCCTACCTTCACATGGGGTGGAGTACCGAAACCGACTCTTCCCTACAGTTCGGCAAGGGCTATGCGGCCATCGGATACTCTGTGGGTAGCGGTAACGGAAGCTACGTCTTTTCTTACTATTTAGGAGTGGGATACGTCAATAAACCCTCCGATGCCTACAGCTATATCGGTGGCCTCCGGTGCCACTTCCTCGTTGCGGACAACATGGAAATCGGCCTCTTCACCGAGGTTGACTCATCGAATAAAAAATTCCTGCACGGGAAGGAACTACCTCTGAACACGATCACGGTCCGGGCCCCCCTCTCTTGGTACCCTTTCGACAAGGGCAAATGCGGCATCACTCTTACACCCGTTTTTTCACACACCCTCAACGAGGGACAAGGGATCAACCGGCGCTACTCCTATGGGGCTACGCTCGGCATTTCCTTCCGCGTCTAAAGGAATCGACACATCGCTCCGACGGCTCTTCTTCCGGAGGGGGGGAAGCGTCGGAGTTTTTCCTCCTTCGGAGAAAAAATTCTTGTGCAATCGTTTTCTTCTTCGTACAAGGATGTACAAATAGCAAGTGAAAAATCGGCTCGGGGAATTGATTTTGGCTACGCACAACAACATGGAGTTTAGGAACTGTGTTCGAGTTTTTTACGAAAAGGTGGCCGACCCTTACGGCCCTCCTCTCTACTTTATCGGTGGCGGCCGGTTTCGGCTTGTCCCGATTACATGCCGAAAGGCCTCCCTATCACCATAGGGTTACCTTCGGCCGGGTCGCGGGTGAATATACCGTAACCCACAGACAGGAAAAGGCAAAGGAGGGTGTGAACAAACGGCAAAAAGTAGCGAAGGACATAAGGAAAGAGACCCGTTTCGTACCCGGGTTTGACTACGAGTACCTTCGCACAAACAGACCCTACCTTCACATGGGGTGGAGTACCGAAACCGACTCTTCCCTACAGTTCGGCAAGGGCTATGCGGCCATCGGATACTCTGTGGGTAGCGGTAACGGAAGCTACGTCTTTTCTTACTATTTAGGAGTGGGATACGTCAATAAACCCTCCGATGCCTACAGCTATATCGGTGGCCTCCGGTGCCACTTCCTCGTTGCGGACAACATGGAAATCGGCCTCTTCACCGAGGTTGACTCATCGAATAAAAAATTCCTGCACGGGAAGGAACTACCTCTGAACACGATCACGGTCCGGGCCCCCCTCTCTTGGTACCCTTTCGACAAGGGCAAATGCGGCATCACTCTTACACCCGTTTTTTCACACACCCTCAACGGGGGACAAGGGATCAACCGGCGCTACTCCTATGGGGCTACGCTCGGCATTTCCCTCCGCGTTTAAAGGAATCGACACATCGCTCCGACGCTCTCTTCCGGAGGGGGAGGGAAGCGTCGGAGTTTTTCCTCCTTCGGAGAAAAAATTCTTGCGCAATCGTTTTCTTCTTCGTACGATGCTCTTGCTACGGATCACCCACCAACCACAACATGGGGTTTTAAGGACAGTGTTTGAGTTTTTCACAAAAAAGCGGCCCGTATTTTCGGCCCTTGTTACCACTTTAGTGATGATGGCCGGATTCGGCTCTTCCCGGTTGCGTGCCGGAGAACCTTCCCGGCACCATAGAATTCTCGTCGGCCACGCTTTGGGCACGCATAGCACGACCCACATACGAGAGAAAAAAACAATAACCGAAGGGATCCGGTTCTCACCCGGATTCAGCTACGAGTATCTTTGCGCAAACAGACCTTACTTGGACATGGGATGGAGAACCGAGACCGACTCTTCCCTGCAGTTCGGCTTCGGCTACGTACGCATCGGGTACACTTTGGGCAACGATTCCGGCAGTTATGCCATGGCTCCCTATGTGGGGGTGGGATATATTAACAAACCCTCCGATCGCACCCTCTGCGGAGGCGGTCTCCGGTTCAATTTCCTCGTCGCGAACAATACGGAACTCGGCATCCGTACCGAGTTGCGATCATTGAAGGATAGACTCACGGAAGAAGCGGAACCGCGACTGAACGTAATCGCATTGATGGTTCCCCTCTCTTGGTATCCGTTCGGTGACGGTACGTGCGGTATCACCCTTGCCCCTGAGTTTTTACGTACCCTTAAGCGGGGACAGGGCATCGACCGCCGGTACGAATACGGAGCCAGACTCTCGGTCTCTTTCCGTATCTAGGAAATTCCCGTACCCGTCGCGGAGGGGGCGGTGTCGTGTACCGCGTTGATGAAGGCCCCTACATGGGAATGGGGAGTGTCGGGAAGGACACCGTGGCCCAAGTTGACGATAAACCCGGGGTCGAGCGTACCGTCGGGTCGCCTCATCGATGCAATATGCCTTCCGGTTTCTTCCCGAATCTTCTCTTTCGAGCCGTACAGAAAAGCAGGAGGCAAGTTTCCCTGCACCGAAACGGAGGGGGGTATTTCCCGGCGCATCTCGGCAAGGGGACGGCCGGCATCCAAGCTCAACGCCGTGGCACCCGCTTGCAGAAATGTTTCGATGTGAAAAGAGATTCCCTTGGAGAAGAGGAGCACGGGAACCTCCACCGCATCGACCAACTCCTTCAGGGCGGGAAGGACGAATTCGGTAAGTTCCTTGCGAGAGAGCCGGCCCGCCCACGAATCGAAGATTTGGATCGCGTCGACACCCGCCGACACCTGCATACGCAAGTAATCTCGGCTCACACGTGCAATGGCTTGTAAAAGGGCGCCGAATCCGGAGGGATCCCCGTACATGAGACGTTCGGGTTTTTTGTTGAGGAGATAGTACGCCACGGTAAAGGGGCCCCCGCAAAACCCGATCAAAGGAACCCGCAGAGACTCCTTCACAAGTTTGATACCCTCTTTTACGAAGTGCAAAGTAGTGACCACCTCTTTCTCTCGCAACACACCGTCGTAAGAGACGACGGGACCACCCGTATCGGGAAAAGTAACCCGACACCCCAAGGGGAGGAGGACATGTAAGATATCGGCAAATACAATTGCCGCATCCAAGGCAAAACGGCGGAGGGGTTGCAACGTGATTTCGGCAATCAACTCGGGATTTCGGAAGAGGGCCTCGAGGGAGTGCTTCTTCCTAAGGGATTGGTATTCGGGAAGGTATCTTCCTGCTTGCCTCATGATCCAAACGGGAGGACGAGAAGAACGGTTTTGGCATGCAAGGGCCCGTAAAAAGAGGCTATCCCGCCGTGAGGATTCTATCGAGAACCGCATCGACCGTAAATCCGAATTCCTGTGCGAGGTCACTCAAGGGGGCGGAAAGGCCGTATCCCTCCATACAGACGGTCAGCCCGTCACGACCGATATAACGATGCCACCCGTAGGGGCTTCCGGCTTCGATGACGACCCGCTTGCCGATATTCCCCTCAACCACGCTCGCCTTATACTCCTCATCTTGGATTTCGAAGAGTTCGAAACAGGGGAAGGAGACAACCCGCACCCTTTTCCCCTGTTCCCGCAAGGCCCGCGCCGTATCGAGGGCAAGGGTGACCTCCGATCCCGTAGCGAAAAGGGTAAAGTCAAGCTCTCCGTCATCGGTTTCAAGTACGTAGGCACCCTTAGCCACTCCCTCGTGAAAAGGGACATCGGTTTTATCCAAGACGGGGAGGTTTTGACGTGAGAGGATGATTGCCGAAGGCCCCTGATAAGAAAGAGCTGCCAACCATGCCCCCTTCACTTCATGAGCATCGGCGGGGCGTAGTACGCGGAGGTGGGGCATGGCGCGCAGGGCGGCCAAATGTTCGATCGGTTGATGGGTCGGTCCGTCTTCCCCCAAGAAGACCGAATCGTGCGTAAACTGGTAGACCACCCGGTAACGGGAGAGGGAGGCAAGTCGGATCGCGTTACGCATATAGTCGGAGAAGGTCAGAAAGGTGCCGACGTAAGGGAGAAATGCCCCCGTTTGGAAAAGGCCGGAGGCGATCGTCGCCATGCCGAATTCACGCACTCCGTACTTGATGTTACGCCCCGCAAAGTTACCGGACGCAATCAGGGAAAACGTGCCCATCATAGTGCAGTCGGAGCCGGAGAGGTCGGCCGAACCACCGTAAAGGAAGGGCAGTTTCTCCCCGAGCAATCCCAAGACGGCCTGAGCCGCCTTCCTTCCCGATATCGGCCCCGCAATATCGAGCCTTTCCACGGCGGAGACGAGATCTTTCGGTACCTCTCTCGCCATACACGAGTCGAACTCCTCCGCTTCATCCGGAAACCGTGTTTTCCATTCGTCAAATAGGGTACACCATTTTTCGTACTCCTTTTTATGGCCGACGAGCCGGTGGGCAAAGAAGGTCTTCACCTGTTGGGAAACGTAAAATTCCTCCTCCGGAAGGCCGAGCTCTTTTTTCGTAAGGGCCACCTCTTCCACGCCCAAAGGGGCACCGTGCGCCTTGTAGGTTCCCTGTTTATGTGGCGACCCCTTGCCGATAACGGTCTTGCACGAGATGAAGGTCGGCTTGGTTTGGGGTTGCTTGATCACCCGCATCACTCCGTCGATCGAGTCCAAATCATTGCCGTTAACGGTGTGGGTTGCAAATCCGTATGCCTCGTAGCGCGCAGCAACGTTCTCGGAAGAGCACTCCTCGATGGGACCGTCCAGGGTCACGTCGTTATCATCGTGGATCAACACCAAGTTATCCAATCCCACATGTCCCGCAAAGGAGCTCGCCTCGTTGGAGACCCCCTCCATCAAACAGCCGTCTCCCGCAAGGCAATAGACTTTGGCGGAAATGACCGGTTGTCCCGGCCTGTTGTATTTTGTCGCGAGAATCTTAAGCCCCAAGGCATGGCCGACCGCGTTACCGACTCCCTGTCCCAGAGGGCCCGTGGTCGCTTCGATTCCCGGCGCTTCTCCGTACTCCGGATGACCTGCCGTTTTGGAGTGCAGTTGGCGGAACCGCTTGATCTCATCGAGTGAAAGATCGAATCCGGCCAAGTGCAGACAGGAGTAAAGCCACATCGACCCGTGCCCCGCCGACAGAATCACTCGATCTCGGTTCACCCAAGACGGCTCCTCCGGATTATGCTCGAGCTGCACTCCGTACAGGTAGGCACCGAGTTCCGCACATCCCATGGGAAGGCCGGGATGTCCCGAACCGGCCTTTTGTACCGCCTCCATCGACAGCTGACGAATCGTTCCGGCCGTCTTAGACAATATCTTCTTCAAACCCGCATCCATGAGCACCGTCGACCTCCGTACCCGCCACCCTAACACGGATGGATATTTTTGAGCACATGCACTCACCGGCGACTATCAACGCCGTGTAACATCCACACCTTGCCGTAAAGCACTCCTTAGGTACCTCACGCCCCCCTCTCGAGCAAGTCACACGGAAGAAGACTCCGCAGGCCACCCCCATAGTCGGAACAACCATAAAACAAGTCCCCGGCGCCGGCCCCGTAGCTCCACCATAAATTGCTCCAAGGATCCCCGCTGTCGAAAAAGCGACCACCCCCAAGACAGTGCCGGTAACGACAACACCCACGGCAGCAGAGGATCTCTTAAGCTACTTGTATTCTGATCCTTCCTAGCTTGTTCTACCGAGAATTTCTCGGGACACCCCGTCACCCTCGCGAGCAACTTCAGCCTCATTTGCGGGAAGCGACACGGGAGCATCCGCATCGACCCCCTTCGGAATCGACCCCGAGACGATAGTGACATCAAATAGCATCCCTCTCAACAATCCGATCACCCGAAGCGGAAGGACATACCACACCACCACCCCCCATGAACAACGACAACCTTGCGAAGGAGGACGCCCAAAAAGGTCAACGGAGAGCTATCACGGACACAACTCCACCGCCTCCTCCCACGTTATACCGGGTAAAGGGGCTTCGTCCGAATCGGAAGCGGTTTCCTCAAAAGAGCTCCCGGGCAGTCCCGTCGTATCCGGACAACACCGTTTCGAAGCACATCCATACGTATCGTCAAACCAATCGCTTAAAGTTGGCATGCCAAGATTACGTTCCCGGGAATCCCCCGAAACCGATCCCTCCATAAACTCATGAGACCGGTAGCTCGCTATTCTCTTCCTTTGTTCCTCGGTAAAAACGCGCCCTTCTCCTTCACCCGCCGACGCGAAACAGGGAAGGCCGTCGCGAGTGCATTCTTTTGCCTGCACACTCATCCGCTCCGTCCCCGGCAACCGGTCTTCGTTGTAATCGGCAATATCGATCGAGCTTTTGCCGTCCCGGAGATCGGCCAAAAGTTCCCTGTAGTCGACCCCCCACAGATCTTGATCATTTAATTCTAAGTGCAAGAAAGCCTCATCGGTTTTGCATTCGGTCCTTACATGGTACGATATGGTAGCAGTATTAAGCCCCATCTCTTCGGCACACTCCTTAATGAACTTCGTTTTCCTTACTTCCAAGACATAGTCTATGATCGCATTCCTCTCCCTCTCAGTGAACCTATGCCGTCCTCCTATCGGCAGGGGTTCGAATCGAAGAGGTGGCTCTCCCGGGACCTTAGGGAGCCATGTAGCCGTACCAAAGCCCTCCCCGGCATATGTTTTCCTCTTTGCAATATCAGGTAAAGGGACCTTCGACCGGGGACCGGAAGCGGTTCCCTCAGGGGGGCTCTCGGACAGTCCCGCCGTACCCGAACAAGCCTGCTTCGAGTCACGTTCAAACACCCAATCGATTAGAGTGTTCGCAAGGAGATTACATTCCCGGGCACATTCCGAGGCCGATTTCCCATCGAACTCGTCAGACCAGTAGTCCACCACCCTTGCTTTTTGCTCTTCGGTGAAAACCCGCCGTTGCCCCTCCCCCGGCGACACGAAGTAGGGATGGCCATTCCGAACCTCTTCTTGCGCAGGGACATTTTTCATCCTTATCCCCCGCGTACTCTTTCGAGAGGAGAACTTCAAGCCTCCCGTGTAATCGGAAATGGTGACCGATCCTATTCCGGATCGAAGGTCTGCCAAAAGCTCTCTGTAGTCGATTGCTCGCAGGGTATGGGCATCCAAATGTAAGCTCGAAAAAATCGGATAGGCCTCACACCCCGACTTTAGCCAACGCGATACGGAGGCACGGCCGATGCCGATCTCCTTGGCACATGTGGTAATGCCCTTGGTTTTTCTTACTTCCAAGACATAGTCTATGATCGCACATCTCTCCGTCTCGGTGTAGTCCCTGTGTCCGTGCTCCTTCGAAAGGGGTCTAAACCAAAGGGGGGGCTCCCCCGGAAGCTTATAATGCCACACGGCCGTACCACCGTAGTCGTTCGCAGGCCACACGGTACCCTCTCCCTCACCTATCGCCGATGCCGTAGTATCTACCCTATTACAATTCAACTCACTGACGGAGAACCGCTTGGAATGCTTATCGGTGTCGGTGTAGTCGGAAATGCATATCGACGTTTTCCCTTCCCGAAGGTCTACCAAAAGCGCCCTGTAATCAATTGTCCACAGGGTCCGACCGTCCAAGTCTAAGGAGGAGAAAACCCGATAGGTCGCACACTCCGCCCTTATCCAGGTCGACAAGGTACTGGCACTGACACCGACCTCTTTGGCACACTCACCGGCAGATTGTATTTCCCGCATTTCCAAAGCATAGTCTACGACCGCACGCTTCTCCTCTTTAGTGAACTTCCTCTGCCTTTTCCCTTCCGGAAGGGGGTCGAATCGAAGAGGCGGCCTTCCCGGCATCTTATAGAACCACGTAGCCGTACCCTCCCTCTCGCCCATAGGCCACACCATATTCCATCCCCCACCTATTGCCGATGCCACAGCGTCCTTCTCAAGAATTCAATCGTAAAGCGGAAGAGTGTACCACATCAACCCCTCGCGAACAACGACAGCCTTGCGGAAGATAAAGTGCGAGACGACTCGCACCGGGATCGGACAAACCAAAGAAAGAAAATCAGCGATCGGGGCAGTCCTTCCTGCTTAAAAAAAACTCCCGCCCTCCCCTATTTTCCGAACGTCGCCCGGATCCGTTCAAACAGACCCACCCTACACCGGACCCCGGTTTAGACCGAAACAGCCTGATACGCACCGGTCGCCAAAAGATCACGTGGTTGTGTGAGCTTTGCGGGCACACGTGGAAGTCCGGAATCTCATCTCGGGTCTACGGAAAAACCGGCACCTGCTAACGACGCACTTTAGCGCTCCTCCTTCTCCTTCCTTTCACACTCCCCGGTGAGCGGGGAGGGGAGGGGGGGAGAGGGAGAGGATGGCCGACGATGCCGAAGGTAAACATTCCCTGCGCCATCTTCAAACGCAACTCCCCGTTGAACTCATCAAAGAGTGCAAACGCCTCGTGCTTAAATTCAAGGAGGGGATCTTTCTGTCCGACAACACGCATCATCACCTCCGATCGAAGGTGATCAATGGCAAGGAGATGATTTTGCCACAGACGATCTACGTAACCGAGGAGAACGGTCCGAATAACCTCCCTGACGATCGTTTCGGGGGGGGGCATCTCCTCCCGATCATGTCGAACGGCGAGAATGAGGCCGGCCTCATACTCAACTTTCCTATCCAAGGCGGCAATGACCTTTTGCGCGGCTCCGGTCTCGATCTCCTCAATCGTAAGGCCATCCTGCGTAAAATCGCTCTCTTCGAAGGAGACGGGAAAGTAGGACATCAGATGTCGCCGATACCCCGCGGGATCCCACCCCTCCTCGGTGAGGCGGGAGTGAAAATAGTCGGAGGCGGTCCGAGAACACACGGCTTCGATCACTTCATAGGCCACTTTGAGCATATTGTCTTCCCGGAGGATCTCATTGCGAAACGCATAGACCTCCTTCCTCTGCTTGTTCATCACATCATCGTATTCGAGCGTATGTTTGCGCATGGAATAATTCCTCTCTTCCACCCGCTTTTGTGCCGTCTCGATAGAGCGGTTGAGTACCTTGGCGGAGATCGGCTCTCCCTCGGGGGGACGAAACCGCTTCAAAAAGGCGGTGAGCTTGGGCGAGGTAAAAAGACGGATCAGAGAATCTTCGAAAGAGATATAGAACTTCGACGATCCGGGATCACCCAGTCGTGCACATCGACCTCGTAGTTGCCGATCGATCCGACGAGATCGGTGTCGGGTCGTGCCTATGACGTGTAGTCCGCCCGCCTCCGAGGCACCCTTTTCGAGCTTAATGTCGGTCCCCCGCCCCGCCATATTGGTAGCAACGGTGATAGCCCCTTTTTGGCCGGCTTTGGCGATAATTTCCGCCTCCGTCTCATGGTTTTTGGCATTCAACACGGTGTGGGGGAGGTGGTTTCCCTTGAGAATACGGGAGAGCTTTTCGGAAGCATCGACCGACTCGGTACCGATCAGGACGGGGCGTCCGGCATCGTAGAGTGCCCGGATATCTCGGATGATCGCACCGTATTTTTCCCTTTCGGTCATGTAGACGGCGTCATCCTCATCTTTCCGGAGGCATTTGCGGTGGGTCGGAATGGCCAGCACATCGAGGCCGTAAATCTCCTTGAGTTCGTTGGCCTCCGTCATCGCCGTCCCCGTCATGCCCGCCAATTTGTCATACATACGGAAGTAATTTTGCAGGGTAATCGTCGCATAGGTCTGCGTCTCCCGCTGAATGGCAACCGACTCTTTCGCCTCGATCGCCTGATGCAGTCCGTCGGCAAATCTACGTCCCGGTTGAGGACGACCCGTATTTTCGTCGATGATGATCACCTTACCTTTCTCCACGATGTAGTCGACATCCCTCTCCATGAGGAGATGGGCACGCAACAGTTGCCGTAGATTATGGACGCGCTCCTTACATCGTGCATCCTCTTCTCGAACGGCGTTCTTCTTTTCCAATTTTTCGGCCTCCGTCATCGCCTCGTCCTGATCGATCAAGGCATATTCGTGTCCGAGGTCCGACATGATGAAATCGTTTGTCGCATTCTCCCTCCCTTCGGTCCACAGTTCGATGCCACGATCGGTCAACTCATAATCGCTCGCCCTCTCATCAATCACGATGTAGAGCTTAGCCAAGAGTTCCTCTTTTTCCTTCTTGTTCGCCTCCGCATGCAGATAGGTCTCCTCTTCCTCGAGGGCATAACGGAGATCCGGATGTTCCTTCACCCGTTTCAGTATTTTATGGCGAGGAACACCTTTCCCGACGAGCCAGAGATCTCTGAGTGCGTCGGAAACGACCCCGGCCTCCTCTTTGGACAACCGGGGAGGATCCGCCTCTTCTTTCAGCTTCCCGAGTTGCTCGAGGGTTTTGTATGCCGAACCCGCCAACTTGTTGCAGAGTGCGTGTTGCAACCGGACAAGGCGTTCGACCGGTTTGCGTAGCTCGTCATACATCTGGAAGGAGTCGGCCGAAGGGCCCGAAATGATCAAAGGGGTGCGAGCCTCATCGATTAAAACGGAGTCCACCTCGTCGATCACGGCATAGTAGAAACCCCTCTGGCATTGTTCGGCAACGGAGTGTGCCATCGAGTTGTCTCGTAAGTAGTCGAAACCGAACTCGGAGGCGGTACCGTACACGACATCGGCCTCGTAGACCTCCTTCCTTTTTTCGAGGGGGACGTCTTGCGTTAGAGGATGAACGGTCAGTCCGAGAAAACGGAAAATCGCACCGACCCATTCGCAATCTCTTTTGGCCAGATAATCGTTCACCGTTACGAGATGCACGGACTTCCCGGTAAGGGCGTTGAGAAAAAGAGGCATGGTAGCGGTCAATGTCTTCCCCTCTCCCGTCATCATCTCGGCCGTGTTGCCGTAGTGCATGGCAATCGCTCCCAAAATCTGCACATCGTAGGGGATCATATCCCACTTCCGACAGTAGCCGGAAATCCGCACCTCCGTGCCACAGAGACGGCGACAGACGTTTTTGACGAGAGCGTACGCTTCGGGAAGAAGGTCGTCAAGGAGCTTCCCCCCCTGCAGAGCGGTACGAAAGAGGACGACCTTGCCTTTGATCTCCTCGTCGGAAAGTCCCTCGTAGGAAGTTTCGATGTGATTGACTTGTTCAACGACCTTCTTGAATTTGCCGATCCGGCGACTTTGATCGGTTCCGAAT
>JAPOVA010000018.1:108883-140291 GCA_026708385.1 Simkaniaceae bacterium
CTTTTTTCAATAGGCCGAACATAATCCCCATCCCCGCATAATAGCAAGACGTAAAGGCATCATTCTACCGCAAAGAGATCTTTCCGGCCAAGGCAAGAGGGTAAAACGGACGGAACCGAACGGGCACGGTCCGCCCCCCTATCTACCCCCGGATGTTTGTCCGGATACCGGCCCGAACCGCCTCCCCCGAAAAAAACTCCTTCCGAACCGATCGTGCCCCGAGCCGCACACCTCACCCATCTTTGCAAGATATGTTTGGCGGGAAGCGGGAAAGGAAGGCGATTGCGGCTATTTCCCGGTATCCGGCTCATCGATCAGTTTTGCAATGGAATCATATCCGTGTTCCCGAGCCGCACCCGATGCCGTTTGCCTCGAAGCATTGTAAAGGGTCGGATCGGCACCGGCATCGAGGAGTAGCCGGACAATAGCCTCATACCCTCTCGAGGCTGCGAGGATAACCGGAGTGTTGTCCCCCTCATCCCCGTGGTCTACTTTAGCTCCCTGTTTGATGAGTAACCGGACGGAGTCCGCACACCCTTCCTCGACCGCGCGCATGAGTGTCTTATTCATCTCATCCGAAGACATACGCTCGCACTTCGATCCGATCTCCATCATCAGTGACGTTACCCCCGGGATACCGGCTTGATCCGAATCGCGGGAAACTGCTTGCATCGTACGAATCTCGGAGAGAAGTAGTTCTACGATTTCCCCATCTCCCCCCTCAATGGCGTACATGAGTGCCGTCCACCCCTCATAACTTCGGCGTAACAACAACGCATCGGCACCGGCATGACGTACGAGTAGCTCAACGATCGCCTTATGCCCCCCCCTGACCGCAAACATGAGCACCGTACGTCCCTCCCTATCGGATCGAGTTACGTCGACATCGGGGACATCGCTAAGCAACCATCGCACAAACTCCGTGCGACCGTGTTCCGCCGCAAGCATAAGAGTCGTTTTACCGGTGACCGGATCGGCAACATTCACGTCAACACCGTTGTCCGATAGCCTCCCGGCCAACTCCGTATCTCCGGAAAGGCCCGCCTTGCTCAGCCTCTCGGCTCCCGTTCCGTCGGCGGGGTTCCCGGCAAGCAATTCCTTGATCAGTTGCGCGGTTTCCGCATACCCGCCTGCTTCGGCAAGGCCGAGTGCCGTGCACCCTTCACAACCGGTACGTCGGATATCGGCCCCGTGATCGTGAAGCAATCGCACGATTTCCGTGTATCCCCCTCCGGCCGCACGGACAACCGGAGGATTTGCTCCGGGACAATGCGGATCTACGTCGGCACCACGTTGAATGAGCAGCCGCACAACCTCCCGACAACCTTCTTCGGCCGCGTAGGCCAATGCCGTCGCTCCTTGCCACCTTCCGACGACACCGTTTACCGGGGCACCGGCATCCAAAAGTAACTTGACGGTCTCCGTATGCCCTTTCATGCTTGCAAGCACCAAAGGTGGCCATCCCACCCGTCCGGACTGCTTAAGTAACCCCCCCAATGTAGAATCGACATGCAAAAATAGCCGAACCACCTCCACACACCCGGCAAAAGCCACCGATCCGAACAGCGTGCAACTCTTTTCATCGGCACGACCGATTTCAAAGATGAGATTTTCCACGGAGGGAAGCAGGTGCCTTACGATATCCACATGTCCGCCCGTACATGCATGCCAAAACGCCGACCTTCCATGATGATTCTTCCGGAGTATGTCAACACCGCAGGTTTCGATCAGCCATTGCACGATTTCCATATGGCCATATCCGGCCGCACACATGAGTGCCGTGCACCCGACCTTGTCTACCGCCGCGACTACACGTTTGTCACGTTCGTAAAGCGACCGCGCAATCCCCATATACCCGCTTCCGCACGCATGCAGAAACGGTGTCCGGCCGGCGTCATCTTTCGTGTTGACATGCAAATCTTTGCATGACAATAACAACCGCACAATTTCCGAATATCCGCGCATACTTGCCGTCCTCAGCGCGGCCCTTCCGTGCCTTCCCGACAGCTTAACGCCACAGGTTTCGATCAGCCACCGTGCGATTTCCTCCCGGCCTTCCCGAACCGCAAACTCAAACGCCGATCCCTTTCTTTTCACCCGACCATGTCGCTCCATACCCTCCGCGTAGAGTAGCTGCGCAGCAACCATATGTCCGTTCATACATGCATATCCGAATGCCGTTATGCTCGAATTCTGCCGATCGACTTCGTTTATCGAAGCACCGTTTCTTATGAGTAACCGGATGATGCCATGATGTCCTTTCCGACCTGCAGCCATCAATGCGGTTTGTCCGGAATCGTCATGCCGGTCCGGCTCAGCTCCGCAGGAAGTGATCAACCAAGCGACGATGTCCTCATGTCCTTCTCCGGCCGCCACAACACATGCTCCTGACACGTCGGCCTTGTTCGGCACCGCTCCCCTTTGCTTCAAATGCTCGGATTCGTAGAGCAACCGGGCAATCTCTATGTACCCGGCTTTACAGGCGTGGTGAAACGGTGTATCGTATCTCGTATTGCGTACCCTGAGTTCGAAGGGGTCGAAGGATGCACTTTCCACCAACGCCCGGACCGTTTCGTGGTCTCCCGCGATCACCGCCCGTCTCAGCTCCGCCAAGCCCTCTTGATCGACCACGAATGGAGAGGATACGGAAGAGGTTCTCTTCCCCGAGGCCCCGTAACACACCCCGCAGAGCGCAAGACCCGCCACGGTGCCGCATGTCGCACCGATCGTTGCCCCCACCCATGTTCCGGGAAGGTGTGCTACGGCTCTTCCGATCGTCGCCCCTACCGACGTCTCGGGAAGGTACGCAACGACTTTTCCGACCGTTACCCCCACCGGCGTCCCGGAAAGGTACGTGGCAATGTTTCCGATCGTCGCCCCTATCGGCGTCCCGGAAAGGTGTGCGACCGCTTTTCCGATCGTCGCTCCCATGACCGCACCCGACACAAAACCCACAAGGGCGCATCGTCCGAAGTAACCAATACTAAAGTTTTTGGTTTTACTCGCCGAGGAGACACCGGTTACGGAGGGAGAACCCCCCACATCACCCTGTGTCATACAACACCGACGGAGAAAAGCAACACACGTAACGGAAGAAGGAGACACAACGATCGGCCCCCCCTTTATTTCGGCCTTGTCAAACGACACCCGACCGAAGGGGTCGCGACACGCCATCTGCGCCAATCAAGCAATACTTTCCCTATAAAATACTCGCCAAACCGGGGTTCCCTATGCCGTCACCTCGAAGGCTCCTACCTCTCTACAAAACGCACCCGCCATTGTCGCTATTGCAACGGCAGGATGATCTCCAAACGCAACCTCGTCGTCCCACGACCTCTTTTTCGGTCTCTTCCCTGCTCGGGAACCGCTGAAGGGACGACGGAAACGGGGGGCCGGTCCGCGTCCGGTACGGCTCCCGCACTCACACATACTTCGTTGCAAATTCCCCGGGACCGCTTCCGGTATACGGTTTCCGACTTCTCGGCAGAAAGCCTCGCCTTCTCCGACTCTAATCCGGCAAAGGGGCTGTCCGTGCCCGGAACAAGATCAACTTTCTCCTCTACCACGGAAGGGAGAGTGACGGCCCGGGTAGATAATCCCGACTCATCCGCGACCCTGCGGGCCCCACCCACGACCACTCGAGTTTGATCGGGAGGGACGATGACCGAACCGGTCGGCTTCTTGGTCTTAGCCACAAGGGTCTGCGCCATCTCCGCACTCACACCCGGGAAGACATACACCTCCCCTCCGTGATGCTTCGTGACCGGGTAAACGGGGGGACGCCCCTCCATGACCATAGTCGTAGCTGTGGGGTATTCTCGGCTCGGAGAAGGACAGCAACGGAAACAACAGAACATCTCTTCTCCCTCATTCGACTCAACGCACCCCGGGAAGGATAGCACGCACCGGATTTCGACGCAAACAGAAAAAGCTCCACGCTCAATCCGGGGGTTGCCGTCTCGCCCGCAGAGACGAATAAGGATATACTTTCCTAAGCGACTAACACGAAAATTTTTGATTTTATTCTCCGGAGAAGTGCCGGCTATGGAAGGATAGCGGACACCTTCGCTATCGCCCTGCATCATACAACACCTGTGGAAAAAAGCAACACATATGGCAAAAGAGGCACACACAACAATTCATCTCCACCCTTTCTTTCGGATTTGTCAAAGGGCATTCACCCGGGAAACGGTGATAGGTCATCCTAGCTCAACGAACAATGTGTTTCCGATACAATCCCGCCTTCCGCAGCACCACGAGGCGACGGAAGCACGATACCTCCCTCCGAAGAGACCGACAAAATAGCGTAGGGGGCAGGCACACGGAAGCCATTCCGCAAGGCGACAAAACACATGCTTACCTACGTCTATGCCCGACAATCTCGCACCACTCAAGAGACGGAAACTCCGAGAACTACCGGATAGGGCATTCATGCTTCCCGAGCACCCTCTCTTAGGGGAATCTTGCCCGCCATGACCGACGCCGCCACTCCTAAGGCAATCGCTTTCCTCCGCACTATGACAAGGCCGACGGGTCGACACCCCCCCCCCGAACATCCGGATCTTTCCCGGCACCTATTTCGCCCGTTCGTTAGTCGAGAAAGTCGGGGATTCGGACCGGAACCGGAGGGGCAAAGTCCGACCTTCCCCGTGTACCCGTTTATCGGTTATCCCCTATCCGACCACGATTACCCATTAGAAGCGCTCCGTGTCGCTGTTTCGGTACGCGAAAGCCTCCCATATCATGTGGCTGAAGAGACATTTCCGAGACACTCTTTGGTCGGAGCGTGGGCTGTGGTCCGAGTATTTCAACACGGCCCCCCGTTCACACACCGCACTCCACCCCTATCCGGTGCCCCCCGAAAAGCATCTAATGGGAACTGTTCAGTAAAATAGAAGAGCTTAAGGAGGATAGATCGTCCGACCACACTCCCCTCCTTCGTCGTCCCTTTCGCATGTGGCCCTCATCGGAAACCACCAAAAGGTGCAAAATATCCTCCCGCTCACTCGACCATTATACATACAATCACCCATTAATTTAAAGTAAATGCTTGAATTATTTCAAATATATAATAGTTAATGTTTTAAATAAAAAATAAACCCACGATTTCTTCTCTATTCGGTAACATTGACTTTTTCCGGATACCGGACTACGTTGATCCTCGAGGCAACTGCGGGAGTCGGGATGACGGATAGGATCAAAGAGGTATATGGAAGGGAGATTTTGGACTCGCGAGGCAACCCCACCCTAGAGGTACGGGTGGTCACCGAACGGGGGGCCGAAGGGATAGCCTCCGTACCCTCGGGCGCTTCGACGGGCACCTACGAAGCGGTCGAGCTCCGGGATCGAGATCCCGGAAGATACGGGGGCAAAGGGGTGCTCCGAGCGGTCCGGAACGTAAACGGACCGATCCGACGGCTCCTGACGGGCCGACCCGTAATCGATCAAGCCGGCGCCGACCGCTTGATGATCGAGGAGGACGGCACCGAGAACAAGAGCCGACTCGGTGCCAACGCCATCGTCGGCGTCTCCATGGCAACGGCAAGAGCCGCCGCCGCATCGCGGAAAGTCCCCCTCTACCTCTCTCTCTGCGAGGATCTTTGTGAAGGAAAGCCGGGCCCCCTCCCCATACCGATGATGAACATTATCAACGGAGGAGTGCACGCCGATAACTCCCTTGATTTCCAGGAATTTATGATACGCCCCCTCGGGAACGGTTTTGCCGAAAGCCTGCGCATGGGGGCGGAAATCTTTCACACTCTCAAGAGGCTTTTGGCAGAGAAGGGGTATGCCACGTCGGTCGGTGACGAGGGGGGGTTCGCCCCCGATGTCGAGTCGAACGAAGAGACCCTCTCACTCATCTCGAATGCCATAGAGAAGGCCGGCTATCGCCCGGGAGAGGAGGTCTTTCTCGCCCTTGATTGCGCGGCATCCGAATTCCATGTTGACGGCACCTACGTGGAGGGAGGGAAAAAAGGGCCGACCCGGAAAAGAACGGCGGAAGAACAGGTTGCTTACCTCGCTACTCTCCGTGACCGGTACCCGATCGATTCGATAGAAGACGGCCTCGGTGAATCGGATCGAGAAGGGTGGCGGATGATGACGCGGCAACTGGGATCCGAGATACAACTGGTCGGTGACGATATCTTCGTAACCGATCCGACTCTTCTCCGCAAGGGCATCGAAGAGAAGATAGCCAACGCCGTCTTGATCAAAATCAATCAGATCGGCACGTTGACCGAAACGATGGAAACGATCCGGGTTGCCGATGCTCACGGGTATAAGAGTGTGATTTCTCACCGCTCGGGCGAGACGGAAGATCCCTTTATCGCCGACCTGTGCGTGGCGACGGGAGCCGGACAGATCAAGACGGGTTCTCTTTCTCGATCGGAACGTATCGTAAAGTATAATCGTCTACTCAAAATAGAAGAAGAATTGATACAATCTCGATAAGGTAATTACTTATATTTGAATTAAATTTTACTTTTACGTATTGAGAAAGAAGAATGTAAATATCTCATCATGTATTATGAAGCGATCGGTGGCCCTGTTCGGTGAGGCCGAAAGGGGTGGCTTTGCCATCCCCACCCCCGTGAAAACCTTGCCCGAATTGCGCGAGCGACTCGGTGATCCTCCGAAAGATAGCGTAGGACTCTTTTTGGCAGTGCAATTCCTTCTCTTCCGGTACGATTTGACCTATATCCGGGTAGAAGAGGAGGGGTTCAGCAGAGGGGATTACCTAAGGGGGATGGAGGAATTGATGAAGGAAGAGAGAACCGAACCGGTAAAGAGCATCTGCCTTCCCGGAGTGGGCGACCCACGCATCATCGACTCTACGGCCAAGGTGTGTGGGAGACGGCGGTGCCTCATCGTAACAACCGAGCGCGACCTATACGACTATCTGACGGCCGTCCGGTCGAAGTAATCGGTAAGTCCCTGCGCGGTCGGTTGCATCGACGTTTCTCCCCGATGCCAGTCGGCGGGACAAACCTCCCCGTGTTCTTCGTGGAAGAGGAGGGCATCGAGTACCCGGATCGCTTCGTCGACCGAACGCCCTATGGGCAGATCGTTGACCAACATATGGCGAATCACCCCCTCCCGATCGATGAGAAACAAGCCGCGAAAGGCAATGCCCTCTTCTTCATGCAAAACACCATACCCCTCCGCAATCGTCTTGTTGATATCGGAGACGATCGGATAGGTTACCCCTTCGATCCCCCCCCGTTTTTTCGGCGTATTTACCCACGCAAGATGGGAAAAGGGGCTATCTACGGAACAACCGACCACCTCCGTATTCCGCCTTTCGAATTCCTCGATTCGCTCCTGAAATGCGTGCAACTCGGTCGGACAGACAAAGGTGAAGTCCAAGGGATAGAAAAAAAACAACACGTACTTCCCCGAAAACGAGGAAAGAGAGAAATCCGGAACGATGTTCCCGTTCACGACTGCTTTTGCGGTAAACCGGGGAGCTTTTTTCCCGATAAGTAGGCGACTCATATATATATCTTCCCGTTACTTGTCTTCCCGTTTGCCCCCCGTGTTTCGGTGTCGCACCGGAGAGGATTCGAACCTCTGACCTCTTGGTTCGTAGCCAAGTACTCTATCCGACTGAGCTACCGGTGCATCGATCCGACCCCGCCCATGGTAGTCGAAACGACGATTTACGGGCAATTCAAATAGCCTTGATCGATGCGGTGATCAGATCGCTGAGAGAAGGGTCCGGCAAGCACTCCGCACGGATCCGTTTCACCTCCCTTTTCACCACCCTTTCCGCCCGGGAACGGAGATAGCCCAAACGGGTGAGCGTTCGTACGGCGTTACGGACGAGCTCGCACTCTGCCGAATCGGCTCCGAAAAAGGAGTTGTCCTTCAATTCGACGAGCAACCGTTCCGCACTCTTCTTCCCGATACCGGGAACACGGGAAAAGGAAGAGGGATCCGACCGGGAAAGGGCGGAACCGATATCGGATGCATGTAGATGGCCGATGAGGGCGAGGGCGGTTTTAGGGCCGATACCCGAAACACCGATCACCGTTTCGAAAAGGGTACGTTCCTCTTCCGAAAAAAATCCGAAATATCTGTGCACCGTCTCCCGGATAACGGAGTGGATATAGAGCTTGACGGAGGTTCCGACCTCGGGAAGCAAGGCGTGGGTACGCAAGGAGATGGTGAGTCCGTATCCTACACCGGAGACATCGATGACGGCCTTTTCGGGAGTTTTCTTTGCCAAGGTTCCCCTCACGTACTCAAACATCGCGCACGCTCCTCCTCATCCTGTGCGCGTGGCAAAGGGCGATGGCCAACGCATCGGCGGCATCTTGGGGAGAGGGAATCGTCTCCAAGGAGAGGAGCATCCGGGCCGTCCTCCCTACCTCCTGCTTGGTGGCATTTCCCCTCCCGGTTATGGCCACCTTGGCCTGGCTCGGGGCATATTCGAAAACGGGAATCCCCCTTCGGGTGCCGGCCAGAACCGCAACCCCCTTTGCCATTCCCAACTTAAGGGCCGCCTGCGGGTTTTTGGATACGTATTGGCCCTCGACCGCCATTACGTCAACCGCGAAACGATCGACCAACCCCACCACCTCTCGGTGAATGATCAGCTGGCGTTCGAATAGGGGAAGGGTGGCGGGGGGACGAATCGTTCCGCAATCCACAACCTCGTAACGACATCCGTCGGTGCGTAGCAACCCATACCCCGTAACCCGCGTTCCGGGATCGACACCCAAGATCATCCGAAGTCCTTCCGACATAACGCCCTTGCATCCGACTCATGCAATCGCTTACGAACTCACTCTACCACATGTCCGAAAAAAGAGGTGCCCTTCCGAGCAAGATATCCGGCACATGCAACCCTACCCGTTCGGAAAAGATCGGGGGTTGTCCGGAACGGCATCGGGATACCGCACCGTTGTCGACACATAACGCTACGGGATATGGCAACGATCCTGTTGGCCGAAGAGGAGGATCCGTGGTATACCGGAGGGGTGAAAGAGCAATCCTACGGACGTATCATTGTTCGGATGCCGAATTGGGTCGGTGATATCGTCATGGCGACACCCGTTCTCGCCCTACTCAAAAAAGCCTATCCGGAGGCGTCGCTTACCGCCATGATGCGGAGGGGAACATCAGCCCTTTTGCAACACGATCCCGCGCTCGATGACCTGCTCCCCTTCACCAAGGGGGCCGATGAGCGTGACCGGATAGAGAGATTGCGCCGGAACAACTACGATCTCGGCATTCTACTAACGGGTTCTTTTTCTTCCGCATGGCTCTTTTGGCAGGGAAGAGTTCGCAATACGTACGGATTTCGCAAAGACGGTAGAAGACTGCTCATGCACCGATCGGTACCGTTGCCCAAACAAACGCAACACCTCGTCCTCACCTACCAATCGCTCTTGCACCCTTTGGGCATCCGAGAATCGAAAAGCCTTCCGCCCCATCTATACGTTACCTACGAGGAAAAAGTAAAGGCCCGACAATACCTCGAGGAGGCCTCAACCTCAATCCGATCTCTCCCCTTCGCATCGTTGAAGTGGATCGGCATCAGCCCGAGTGCGGCCTACGGACCGGCGAAATGTTGGCTTCCCGAAAGGTTCCGTGAGGTTATCGATAAAGTGCTCGATACCGACCCTTCTCATGTAGTGCTCGTATTCGGTGATACGGCGCACGAGAGACAGGCCGACTATCTGTGTGCCCCTTTTGCCGAGCGTGTGATCAATCTGGCAGGCCGGACCGACTTACGCCGGTTCATGGCCTTGATCTCCCTCTGCTCCGTTGTGTTGACCAATGACAGCGGACCGATGCACATTGCCGATGCACTGCACGTTCCTCTCGTAGCCCTCTTCGGATCGACCGATCCTTCGGTGACGGGGCCCTACGGTCAACCCGATGCCGTCCTCCGGAAGCCGGTCTTCTGTTCTCCCTGTTTTAAGCGGATCTGTCCCATCGATTTCCGGTGCATGAAGGGGATCACGGTAGAGGAAGTAACGAAGCGTATCCTATCGATTCTGAGGAGAACGGATCGGACCGATGGAACCTGAGGAGACCCCCTATCAACCCCCCCGGCCCGGATCGATTTTCGACCGGAGTCGGGTGCGCAACGCGGAAAGCAAAACGATTCCGGCAAAAACGGGAGTCTTGATCTTGGCGGGAGGCCAAGGTAGTCGTCTGGGTCACGCAGGTCCGAAGGGGTGTGTTACGCCGGCGTGGGCGGGGGGGGGCACCCTTTTCCGGATCCTCTTGGAGAAGGTCGGGGCGAAAAGGGTTCCCTCTCCCTCCGTTGCCATCATGACCTCACCCCTGAATCATGACGAAACGGTGACCTATCTCAAGAACAACGCCTTTTTCGGCCTACCCCGGGGTTGTGTCGACCTTTTCCGACAGACCCTTGCTCCGATCTGTGATGAGAGGGGAACGCTTTTTGAGGAAGAGCCGGGACGGATCGGTTTTGCTCCCGCGGGAAACGGCAAAGCACTCTTTCACCTCCACCGTTCCCGTATTTTGGAAAAATGGGAGGCAAAGGGGATCTCCTACGTACAGGTGGTACCCGTCGACAACCCTCTGGCCGATCCGCTCGACCCGGCTCTTACGGCATCTCTCGAAATGCAACGAGCCGACCTCATCCTCAGGTGTGTCTACCGGGAAGGGCCGAACGAACCGATCGGCCTTGTCGCGGAAAAAGAGGGACGCCTTACCGTCGTGGAGTACGAAGAAGCATCCGAGGAGATGAAACATGCCGGGCAAGGGGGGCATCTCACCTACCCCTTGGGAAGCACCGGCATCTTCTCCTGTACGATCGACTTTGTCCGCGTAGCCCTATCCTACGTCGACGAGATGCGGTGGCACGTAGTCCGGAAAGAGGCAGTCCGAAAAAAAAAAGGGGGAGGGGGGGAGCGTCTCTTCGTACGCAAATTCGAGACCTTTCTGTGCGACCTCTTCCCGTTTGCCACATCCTTCGGTCTCCTCACGGAGGAAAGAGAGCGTTCCTTTCTCCCCATAAAAACAGGAGAACAACTGACCGGTCACGGAACTTTCCCCTAAAGCCACCCCTGTACGACAGGGTACCGCCTGCCGATCCCGAACGATTTTTTAGAAACCCGTAAGATGGGGGGGGCCTGCTTTCTTTTATATTCCGAAGCATGAATGCGTTTCACCAAGTCGACTACCGACTCTTTGGGAATGTTATATTTTTCGGCCGTTTCGTCAATGGAAAGGTAGTCTTCGACATATCCTTCCAGTACCCGATCTATCATGCCGTATTCGGGAAGATCATCCGAATCGAGTTGCCCCTCTCTCAACTCGGCGGAAGGGGGGCGCCGTATGATCGATTCGGGAATCACCTCCCTCTTTTCCATCCGGTTGATATACCGGCAAAGGGCGTAAACACGGGTTTTGACCACATCGCCGATCACGCCGAGTCCGCCACACATATCGCCGTATAGGGTCGTAAATCCCATAGCCATTTCACTCTTATTCCCCGTACTCAATACGATATGGCCGTACTTGTTGGAAAAAGCCATCAAGAGCATACCGCGAATCCGGGATTGGATATTCTCCTCGGTCGTGTCCGGCTCCTTCCCTTGGAAAGAGGGTGCCAATACCTCCAGGGAGGTACGAAAAAGCGACTCGATCTCCACCTCCGTGAACCGGATGCCCAAGGTACCGGCGAAAAGCTCGGCATCCCTCCTGCTATCCGCGCTCGTATAGCGAGAGGGCATCCCGATACCCGAAACGTATTCCTGCCCCAAGGCCTTAACCGCAACATAGGCGACAAGAGCGGAATCGATCCCCCCCGAAAGGCCCAAACAGGCCGTTTCGAACGCACACTTTCTACAGTAATCTTTTACCCCTAACGTGAGGGCAGAGAGGAGATTATGCATAGGATCGTAGTGAAAGGGAAGGGGAGGATGCTCTTTTTCCGTATCAACGAGAAAACCTTCTTCGGAAAAACCCTCACCTATCCGGCAAAGATCTCCTACGTGATTTACATACAGACTATAACCGTCAAATATGATTTGCTCGTTTGCCCCTACCTGACAGGCTAAGAGGACGGGACAACGGAGAGTGCGGGCGGCCTTTTTGCAGACGTTGATGCGCATATCCGGTTTTTCAAAACAGTAGGGAGAGGCGGATAGGTTGACCAGAATGTCCGGTTGAAAAGAAGCTAGAGCCAAGATCGGATCTCGTTCATAACGAGTTTGTTCTATATATCCCGCATGTTGCCAAATATCTTCGCAGAGCGTGATACCCACCCGCTTGCCTCCGATCTTCCATACCCCGGTCGTTAAGCCCGGCTCAAAGTAACGCTTCTCATCAAAGACATCATAAGTAGGTAGAAGCCACTTATCCTGAAAGCCCGATACGTTGCCCCCCTCTATGACGGCGGCACTGTTATAGAGGTGCTTTTCTCCTTTCCGGGTTACCCTCCTCGCCAATCCGACGATGACGGTGAGGTGCGAAGAGGCCTTGGCAATGCGTGATAGTTGAGACTCCATTGCCTCGATGAAGGATCTATGGCAGAGGAGGTCTTCCGGGGGGTATCCGCAAAGGGTCAGCTCCGGGAAAAGGATGATCTCCGCACCGACCTCTTTGGCCCGCTCCATATAATCTAAAACCTTGAGAGTATTCAAGTTAATAGCTCCTACCGTGGGATTGATCTGTGCAACGAATATCTTCATGACGGCCTCCTTGCGAGCCGGACGGTAACACATCCGCGTACATTTTTTTAAGACAATACCCGTAGCGAATCGCGTAAATCATTAATTACACTATATTTGCGTAAAATCTACCTTTTTTACAAAATAATGATATTTTTGATACAATCGGACCGTTAATGATTTTTAATTAATGTGAATATAGGAAGTATGGCTATGGCAACGGTAGGTACCTTCGGATCCGGAAGAGATGTGAAACCCTTTTCCGCAACCCCCGATTCAAGAGAAGCACGATGCAGGGCGACGGCGCAAGAAGTGGAAGCGATCGTTTTGAAAAGACTCGGACAATCATCCGGAGACGAAGTAATAGCCCGGGTGCAGGCTATCTTCCGGGAAAGGAATGCGTTGGCAAAGACCTTGGAACAGCTCTTCGAACGTATGGATCGGTGCCGGGCCGAAGGTCGCTCCTTCGTGGAATACGGAGAACAACCCATCCCGACATCCTTACCCGAACACACACGTAACGCAGCTGCCGACAAGATCCGTCACGCAAAAGCTAGGGTTGCATCCGGACTCCGAGCAATCGATGAGATCGACTCGGACCTAAGAGAGACCTATTCGACACATTTGGCGAGGATGGAACAGGTCGTACGGCGCACACACGGATCCGGGCAAAAGCCGGTCGCCCTCTTGTTGGAGGAAGAACTACAAAGAGGTGTGCGGCAACTAAGCACGTTCGGCACCCGGATCGATGAGATAAATGAGGAGATTGCCGCGCACATAGTGGAAGTAACACGACTTTCGGAATATCTCAGACAGATGGCAGGGGCTTCCGATAACGGACGGTCCGACCGGCACTCCGCCTCCTCCGTCACCTCCTCGGCCCGTTCCGGGGTAGGCGGTTCGCAACGAGCAGGTAGCATGAATGAGGAGGTTCTCCGTTCCTACGACCGTTCTTTGCAGATGAACAAATGGACGGAAGAGAGCCTTGCAAGGGCCAAAAAGAATCGCTTGGCCGATGAGAAAGCGGCGGCTGCCGCACGGATCCGGAGAGAAGTCTCGCGGAGGAACGTATCCCGTAACAGATAGCATCGTCGCCGGACCGGAAGGGTCTCGAAGCTTTTTTTGAACAATCTCCCGGTTTTTGCTATGCTCCCGACGGGGGGCTTGCCGGAAACGGATCGGAGAGTTTGTGAAGGCCGTACTACTCATGGGAGGAGAGGGAAAGCGCTTCGGAGACCGAATCCCGAAGCAGTTTCTCAGCTTGGCAGGAAGGAGCGTCTACCTGCACACGCTGGCCACCTTTATCGATTCCCGCCTTTTCGAGGAGATCATCCTCGTCTGTTCGGCCGATCACATCGACACCGTCCGAAGGGAGACCACCCCTTTTACCCCTCTCGTTCGAACAGTGGTCGGAGGAACAACGCGCCAACTCTCCTCCTATGCGGGACTTGTGGCGTGCGGAGAAACAACCGACTTCGTCATGATTCACGACGCGGTCCGCCCCTTGGTATCGCAGGAAATCCTACGTCAACACGGTAAGGAGGTGAAAAAGCACGGCGCGGTCAATACCTGCATTCCCTCCACCGACACCCTCGTCTACACCGAATCGGGAAAGAGCGTCACCTCCATTCCGGATCGGACCCGGTACTTTTCCGGACAGACACCCCAAACCTTTGCCTACTCTCTCATCTTGCAGGCACACGAGAACACCTCCTTAAAAGGGGCGTCCGATGACTGCTCTCTTCTTCAATATTCCGCAGGACGACCGATCCGCATCGTCCTCGGAAGTCCGAGAAACATCAAGATCACGAGCGAGACCGATCTTTTTCTCGCCGAACAATTGCTACGTCTCGACGCGATCTCCGTTCCCCGATCACTCCGCTCTCTTGAGGAAAAAACCTATGCCATCACGGGGGGGACGGGGGGCATCGGCAAACATCTCGCCACCCTCTTGTCCGATCTGGGTGCCCGACCGTTACTTCTCTCCCGCTCCTCGTCCGACTATCCCGTCGATTTGACCGATTTCCGAGCCACCGCCACCACCTTCCGAAAGATCCGAACCCGCCACGGTCCGTTGGACGGACTCATCAATTGCGCGGGAACGATCCGCATCAAACCGTTCAGGGCCCTGTCTCCGGATGAGATTGACTCCCTTGTCAGGGCAAACCTACATTCCCTCCTCTACAGCTGTCTCTATGCATCCGTGAAAAAGGGGGGGCACATCATCAATCTCTCTTCTTCTTCCTTCTCCAGAGGGCGCAAGGAGTATGCCGTCTACTCCGCAACCAAGGCAGCCGTCGTCAATTTTACGCAAGGGTTCGCCGAGGAACACCCCGACTTGCACATCAATGTCGTCGTTCCCCAAAGAACCGATACTCCCATGCGGAGGAAACACTTTCCCCGGGAAAATCCGAAGAGCCTTCTCTCTCCCCTCAAAGTGGCACGAAATATTGTCCGGGTGCTGCAAAACGACCGGATAACGGGAACCGTCTTGGAGGTACGTGTCGGCGGTAGATGAGGAACGCCCCCTATTCCTGCCCCTTCTCCTTCCTGAGGGTGAGGATGTTCGCATCTCCCTTTCTGACATACTCGATCTTGTCCATAAACTTCTTGATAAACAAGATACCGAGCCCCCCGGGTTCCCTCTCTTCCAAGGACGCGTGACGATCCGGCTCCCCCGTCACTTGCTCGAGGGGGTTGAAAGGCTTTCCGTAATCCTTCACGACGAGTTCGATATATTTGTCGGGGCAGACGGAACAGGTCAACTCCACCATTCCCTCTCCCGGTTGGTAGGCGTAGTAGATGATGTTGACAAGGGTCTCCTCCATGGCAAGCTCAACGTGTCTTTTCCGCATCTTATCGAAAGAGGTGTGCTCGATATGCTCGCGCACCCATGTCAACATCGAGCGCAGAGTGGCGAGTTCCGCCTTGAACGTGGAGGATACGGTGTGCGCCGGGCGTTCCATGCGTGGGTAATACGTTAAATGTTTAACTTGAATATACGGAAAGGACGATTTTTCCCCAATACAATCACACACCGGGCATCCGGCGCAGGTAGGGCTCCGGCAAAACGACCGTAGCGGTCTGCCTCGCACCGTGCAACGTCATCGCGCCCTGCGGATCGATTTCTCCCGAACGATCGAATAGGATCCGCCCTTCTCTTACCTCCCGATCGTTGAGGAACACCCTTCGCACCTCTCTTAGGATCACCCTGCGTGTCCGTTGCACACCGGCACAAACGAAATCGTCGGTCGTAATGTCGCAGAACAACCTATTTTTATCTTTCTTGACGGTAAACTCGATATCGATCCCGGCCGTCACGGCGAGTTCACGGGATTGCAGAAGCTCCGCTTCCAACCTCGATGCCTCCCTTCGGAACCGATAAGAGGCAATCATGGTGCTTGCCTTGGTCGCCGTGAGTGACGACACGAGGGCGAGGACGGCGATACAGAGAAGCAATTCAAGGAGAGTGAGTCTCTTCCTGTTCCTCTTCCCACGGGTAGTCAAACGGTTTCCCTCTCTTACGACAAAATCTCTCATAGTGAGACGAATAAATACGTGGTTCCCACACCCGATCCACCATTCTCATGGAAAACCTCATATTCTCTCCCCACCCGTCTCTCACATAGTCATCGACTTTTCGGATGAAGCCGGAATTTTTCAGGAGTGCAACTATATACTCCGTCGCATTTTGATCGGAGCGATAGGGCTCCCCCCTTTCCGACATTTCGAGGGAAACAATCTGATAGATCTTGTGAATAGCCTCTTTCGTCTTAAACGCCTTTCCTCTCTCCATGCTACCGCGCATGTTGTAACTGAGAACGCTCCCGACAATCCCTATGATAAAGAGCACGATCATCACCTCGAAGAGGGTGAAGGCCCTTTTTTTCTCTTTCGTGTCCATTTCTTCGTTGACAATCTCCCTTTTACGTTTACATCATTGAACCGACATCGGTGAGCGGAAGAAGAACGGCCAGGAGGACTACGGCAACGATCAGCCCCAAAAACAGTAAGATCGCCGGCTGTAGGTAGGCAGTCAACCGGGTTAAGCTACGCTCCAAACTTTCTTCATAAATCGCGGCAACATGCCCCATCATCTTCGCCATGTCGCCCGACCTCTCCCCGATACCGAACATCCGGACAACGAGGGAAGGGACAAGGGGGTGTTCCATGAGCTCACGGGAAAAGCTCTCCCCTTCGATCACCCTCGCCTCCGCACGGGCAATGATCTCCTCGAAGAGGGGGTGGTTCATCGTACGTCTGCCGAGACGAAGCGCATCCAGGAGGGGAACGCCGCTTCCGACAAGGGTAGAGGCAACGAGGCAAAAGCGGTTGAAGACCGCCTCCCGTATGATGTGCTTAATGACGGGAACACGAAGGAGTCGCCTACGAATTGCCTTTCTCACGGGAGGAGATTTTCCGAGTGCGAAAATCACAACAAAAACGGCAATTCCCGTAAAGAGAATACCCGACATGTGTTCGTTGGCAAACCGGCTCACCGCCAAAACACACTCCGTCCAAGGGTGCAGGGAACGCCCCTCAAAAAGTTCCGACATCGAGGGAATCAATCCGAATAAAAGGGCACCGACCATGATCAAACAGAACAACCCCAAGAAGGCGGGGTAGATCATGCTACTCGAGAGCCTCTTCTTCAGGCGTTGCGTACGTGAAAGGAGGGAGAGCAGCGTATCGAAAGCATCTCCCAAGGAGCCGGACTCCTCTCCCGCTCTGACAACGGAGAGAAAGACCTCATTGAATATGCGGGGGTAGGTGGCCAGAAGGGACGAGAGTGTCCGACCCCCCTTAACGCCGTCGCAGAGGCTTGCCAAAAGGGAAGAGGCACGTGTACTCGCATACTTTTCCTTCAAAGTGAGAAGGGAATCGTATAACGGAAGATCGGCGTGCAAAAGGGTGGATAAGTCTCGTGTCAAAGAGAGCAGGAGAGCCGAAGAGAGGGTATACTCTCTCGGGCGGTTCTTGTGGATCGTCAACTTTGCTACCAGCAGTTTGCCTCTACGCAACCGCTCCTTCGCATCATCGAGCGATTCGGCGTCGAGAACCCCCCTCCTCTTCCTGCCGAATCCGTCGAAAGCTTCGTATTGAAACAGTGTCATATCGTCCGCGAGTTATCCGGATGTGTGATTCTACCGGAACCCACAAAAGAAGGCCTCCTATTCGTTGCTCAATGTCGGAACGTACGCGCGGTCGCTCCGTGAGATTACGCCGAATTATTTCGAACTACTTAACCCTCATCGCTCTCACGCTCAAATCGCTACTCCTCTGCCATTGCGCAACTACCACCGACCGTCCTCGCGGTACGGATCGGAAACGATTCTCCCCACGCGGAACCGACGGAGAGACGACAAGGGAAGTGAAACGGTTGCGGGTTTCGAATCGGGCAGGGTTGCGGAAACGGCCCCTACTTGCCGGATTCGTGTGAAGGAAAACCGCCGTTTCCCCTCTTCGCTACCGGGAGGCGAGGGGGTGGCAGGGGAGGGGGGACGGGTTGCAAAGGAGGAGGCATGTTCTCATGCGCCGGTCTTCCCATGTTCCGAGCCGTTGATCCCAAAGGTTCATACATGCGAAGGGAATCGTATATGTGAAGGGAATCGTACACGTGAACGTCATCTCCGCCACCGGGCGCCTCATCCTCACTCAACGACAATCTGAAGATCTCGGGTTCTTCGTAAGGCTGCGCCAAAACCTGCTGTGGAGGTTCTTCTATGTGAAGGGAATCGTACATGTGAAGGGAATCGTACACGTGAACGTCATCTCCGCCACCGGGCGCCTCATCCTCACTCAACGACAATCTGAAGATCTCGGGTTCTTCGTAAGGCTGCGCCAAAACCTGCTGTGGAGGTTCTTCGTAAGGTTGCGCCAACGTCACCGGATCGTCCTCGTTGTCCGAAACATCCGCACAGTACCCCTCGTCAGCACCTTCGCCGGGCCGGACCGAGCTACCGAGCACATCATTCCGCTCCGGCGAAATCGGAGTTTCCGAGGCCGCATGTTCGCATCCGCCACCCGCAGTCACTCCACCCGGCACCATCGCATCCGGACACCCTCGACTCTCCGGCACGTCGCATGCCGTCGCATGATACGCCAAATCCGTATCATCCCATACACCGGAGGTTGTCGGTTCGTACTCCGACGTGCTTTCCCGGTTACCACCCGGATCCGTGTTCGAAACCGTTGCCTCCCTCCCCGTAAAGTCAGCCCACACCCGACTCAAACGCTGTCGAGCAACACTACCTTCGCGTCGCGCCTCACTCGAAAAGATACACATAGCGACCAACACAACCATCGCCACTAAACGTATCAGAGGCCGAGGAAGGCGAAGACCCAAGGGCCTCCGTCTCTCACTTTTTTCGCACGTCGCACGGGGATGAGGGAACTGAGCAAAAACAATCACCCCTGAATCACCTACTTTATTTTTTAAGTATTAAAAAAAACCTTACAGATCTTCCCCGTCAGGGAGACCTCTCTAAGGTCGATTATAACCGATCATGGCCTGTTTGTCCGGTTAAAAAAATAAGTTGCCAAGAGAGAGATCCGGGGGCACGACCCCCCGGAACGGCCTATGAGGATATTTCCACACCCATCGGCGCGAGCAGACTCGGACTTATTCTACCGGCCATCCTTCCGGTTCGATTCCGCATGGCTATCAGAGCCATTCGTTTTTGATATCCGGACGAACGGGTAGTTGTCTCGTACGTCGTATTGAAGTGCTCTGCGAGCCTCTCCTCTTCGGCACGCGCCTCGCGTGTCCCGAGAAACTCTCCGCCCTCCTTCGATTCGGCACGAGATGCCTCTTTCATAACGGCCCGTTGGCACAACGGTGTCCTGAGCGCCGACTCAAGCGCTCCCGTTGCAAAAGCCCCCCGGTCCTTTTCGACCTCCGTCAGCCTGTTACCGACGCTCGGATCGGTCAGTGGCTTTCGGAAGGTAGCCGCAGGCACCGATGTCGCCGCCGTAGCATGGTAAGCTCCTTCGATGTGGTCGCGCACACCTCCCGACAAGGAAGAGTCGGAGTTGTTTGCAACGTCAGGGGTGGTGGATGGAGAAGCAACGCTTTCCCTCTCCTCGCCGGCCGTGGCATCCTGCAAAGTCGGACCCTGTCCCTCGGCCGCCTTTTCAGCCGCCTCCTTGGCCGCCTTTTCAGCCGCCTCCTCGGCCGCCTTTTCAGCCGCCTCCTCGGCCGCCTTTTCGGCTTCGTACCGAAGAGTGAGCTCGTTCAACATATGTTGATATTCGGGCGAACGGGTAGCTGCCTCGTACGTTGTATTGAAGTGCTCTGCGAGCCTCTCCTCTTCGGCACGCGCCTCACGTGTCCCGAGAAACTCTCCGCCCTCCTTCGGTTCGGCACGAGATGCCGCCTTCATAATGGCCCGTTGGCACAACGGCGTCTTGAGCGTCGGCTCAAGCACTCCCGTTGCAAAAGCCCCCCGGTCCTTTTCGACCTCCGTCAGCCTGTTACCGACGCTCGGATCGGTCAGCGGCTTGCGGGGGGTAGTCGCAGGTACCGGTGTCACCACCGTAGAGTGGCGAGCTCTTTTGATGTGTTTGCGCACACCTTTCGACAAGGCAGAACCGAAGCGGTTTGCAGCCGCATAGACGGTGAATAGGGGAGCAACGCCTTTTGCCCCCCCGGCTATCACGGCATCCCGCAAAGAGCGCAAGCCGGAGGAAAGATATGTGCGTGCGACACTATAACCATTCGCTAAAGACTTCCCGATAGCTCCCGGAGAAATATTCGGCAACCAAGATGTCATCTCAAATAGAGATCCGGTCAGTTGCCACGCTCTACCGAGTAAAATGACAAGAGGTATTGCGATGACGAGTGGTGCCAAGGTCGGAGAGTAGGCAGTGAAGGCTACGACACCGACGGCTGATAGTGTGGTAGTCACGGGGTGATTCCATAACACACAAAAAGTGGCCGGCACCATAAGGCCGATCCGGGTTGCGATCCTGACACACCGGCTACCCATCGAAAGCGAAGCTTTCACAAATCCGGCAAGCCGGCCGGACGATTTTTCCGAGGATTGAGTCGAATTATTAACCTGATTCGACATAATAATTTCTCCTTTTTTTTCATATTTGGCCAATATTATACCAAACATGGACAATTAAATCAATCTAATTTTGTTCAATTAAGTAGTGTGACACACTTCCGATGCGATCACCGGCCCTTGCACGATCATATACTCGCGCATACCGGAGCGGGCGGTACCCCCCCCCGGTAAGGGGAGCGCGCACCCTACCGTACGGCGCACCCGCATCCCCCTTATCGGCCTCCCCGCAAAGATAACCGAAAGAGAGGAGAAGATGAGGTAGGGTTCCGTGCCCTCCCGTATCGACTAAGGCCGATCAGCATCCGGAGGACATCATTCCTGTGAAGGATCCTCAACATGAACCGACACATAAGCGGTGTCCGGGGTCGTTTCACACACCGATCCTGCCAATTGCCACGCCCTACCGAGTGCAATGACAAAGGGCATTGCGATGATGTACGGCGAAAAGACCGGTGGCAACAGGTTCGCGTAGACTATCCAACTACCGATTGTTATTCCGGTCAGGCGGGGATGGGTCAGGAACGTCTCGAGCAAAATCGATACCGTGGCGGTGACCCGAGTTGCCATCCCGTTACATCGGCTACCCACCGAGGACGAAAAGCTCACGGATCCGACCGACCTCTCTGCCGGCGGATACGTCGGAATACTCACCCGTCCGGACATAAATTTCTCCTTTTTTTACATTCGACGAATAGTATATCAAACATAAACAATTAAGTCAATCCATATGATGCACTCTCTTTGAGATAAATTTCTCTTTTTCGTGTTTTTTTTCAGAGATTGTGCCGTGTACTAATGTTAAATTTAATCTACTTGTTATTCAGCTAAGTAACACGAAACACTTCCGATGCGGTAGTAATCCCTTGCACGGCCAACATCGTGGCCGACTCCCTGAGAGTACGCATCCCGTCAAGGCGGGCCGCCCTTTGCATGGCACCCGCATCGGCAGAGTCCAGCAACGCGTTTTGCACCCTCCGCCGCACGGTCATAAGTTCGTAGATACCGCAACGGCCCCGGTATCCCAAACCGAAGCAGGCGCCACACCCCTCCCCCCTGAAAAGGGGGGGGGAAGGGGTAGCATCCATGCCGAGATCGGCTGATTCTTGGGCGGAAGGTGCGTACTCTACCTTACAGTGCGGGCAAATCCTCCTGACCAGCCTCTGCGCAAGGACGGCCGAAACGGAGGAGGAGATGAGGTAGGGCTCCACCCCCATGTCGGCGAGACGGATCAGTGCCGAGGGAGCATCGTTTGTGTGGAGGGTACTTAAGACGAGATGTCCCGTAAGCGACGATCTCACGGCAATTTCGGCCGTCTCCTTGTCGCGAATCTCACCGACCATGATCACATCGGGATCTTGGCGGAGGATGTGGCGGAGCCCTCTTGCAAAGGAGAGGCCGATCTTACCGTTTACCCCGATCTGCGCGATGCCCGGTAGTTTATACTCGACGGGATCTTCGATCGTCATGAGATTGAGAGAGGTGATGTCCACCTCCGAAACGGCACCGTACAGCGTCGTCGTCTTACCGCTGCCCGTGGGTCCCGTGACGAGGATGAGTCCCCGGTTCGCCCCGACTTGTTTTCTGAACAGAGAGAGCATCTCCTCCTCCATACCTATATCTTGCAAACCGAAAAGAATGTTGCTCTTATCGAGAATCCGGAGAACGATGCGTTCACCGAAAACGACGGGCAAGGTACTGATACGAAAATCAATCTCCCGCTTTCCCATGTTCAATCTGATGCGACCGTCCTGAGGCAGTCTTTGCTCTGCGATGTCGAGCTTGGCCATCACCTTCATCCGCGTGATCAACTGTTTGTGCATATCGGCGGGGGGCGTGTGACGCGTTTGGAGGACGCCGTCGATCCGGTACCGGATCCGAAGACCCGCAATGGTCGGTTCGAAATGGATATCCGACACTTTTTGTCGGACGGCTTCCGCAATCACCATATTCAGGAGCCGGACGACGGGGGAACCGTCCTCAACGTGGAGAAGGTCACCATCCTCTTCGATCACACTCTCGGACTCGACGGAGGTTGTCGCCCCCCCTTTTTTCAATCCCTCGATGTAGAGGGAGGCTTCCCGATCACCTTGCCGGTAACAACTTTCGATCGCCTCCGAGATCCGCCTTTCGGGACAGAAGACCTCCTCCTGTTCCATTCCCGTAAGGCAACGCACCTCCTCTTGCCCCGTATTCTTTCCGGGATGCCCTATCGCAACGACGAGGACACCCCCTTTTTCTTCAAGGGGTAGAATCATATGTTTTTTGACCACTCCGTAGGGAAGTTTGCGCACCCTATCTCTGACGAAGGGGTAGTCGGACAGATCGTCGACAATGGGCAATCCGAGTCGTTGCGCACAGGAAAGGTACGAGCTTTCGGACTCTTCCTCACCCATGTTTTCTACCGAAAACGGTTTCGAACGTAGTGGCAAAGAGCCCTTTTCGCTCCCGTTCCTTTGCCTCTTCCACCCTCTCGAGAAATTCGGGGGTATCCCCCGGCCGTTTGCTCAGCTCATCGAAACGGAGCCTCCGGAGCTCTTCCTCGCCGTCGAAGAGGATCTTGGGGGTGATGAGAACGAACATCTCCGTTTCCGTATCGCACATTCCGGACTCGCCGAAAAGTTTCCTCACACCGGGAATATCACCGAAAAAGGGGATGCGATTGCCCGAATCTTCGGTCGTTTTTTGACGTAATCCCCCTAGAATTACGGTCTCTCCATCGGCAACGCGCACTTCATTTTCAATCTTTCTCTTAAACACATCCGGCCTACTCTGCACTTTGTCCGTAGAAGTTCTTTTAATGGTTTCAAAGCTGATATTTGTCGAAAGTGTAATAAAATGGGATCTCTCTTCAGGCAACTCCGGTTCATGGATCGTCGGCGTAATGACGACGGTCGTGCCGTAGTCGGCACGGGAGTAGGATTCTCTGAAAATCGTCCCCTTGTTGCTGTCTACGGGGGAAGCTCCGTTCGCGATCGAAACTTCATCGACAATGGAGATCTGCGCGGGACACCGGTTCAACGTCGTGATCGAGGGGGCGGCATTGACTCGTATGTCTTCTTGGGAGAGGAGGAAATTGTAGGCAATATCGAATGCGGGCCAAAATCGCCCGGTTTTCTTCCGAAAGAAAAAGAAATCGAAAAGGCCCCGCCTGTAAGAGGGAAGGGATCCGTTGCCGGATCTATCCGGACGATCTTCCGTAACAAAACGTGCACCCGTCGCCCGACTCCGCGTGGCGGCCGACCCCAACCGGAAAATATTTAGGCCGAAGCTATTGGAGTTGAGCAATCTCTTTTCAAAGAGGAGCACTTCGATCCGGACCATTTTTTTCGGGACATCGATTTTCCGGAGCAGTGTCCGAATCCTCTCCAACGTATCGCGACGTACGACCATCATGACAACCCCCGTTTTCGGAAACGGAATGAAGTTGGTCGTGCGAGAGGGTTCTTTTTGCGTCTCGATGTTTCCCGCAACGGCGGTAAGGGGAGATACGACGGGAGAGAGGGGGGGGGGGCCGTAGAGGTCGGGAACGGAGGACTTGTTTTTTTCCGGTTTTTCGGGCCGGACGGGAGGGCGGGGATGGTGGTCCGGTTTGGGTGCCTCACCCCTTGTTCCCGAGTAGATCAGAGAGGCGTACGCCTTTTCCAATACTTCGGAGATCTCAATGGGGTCGCTGTGTCGACAGGTGTAGGAAAAGAGGGTCATCTCCATCGGATCCTCAACCTGTCCCTGTGCCTCACCGACCAGTTTTTCAGCCTTTTCCAATAGATCTTTCGGGCCGACCAGAACGAGGGAGCCCTCCCTCCGGAGAGGCATCGTCACCAAATCGTCCCCCTCCCCCTTCGTAAGACCTGCGTGGCTCCGTTTCGTAGCATCTCCGAAGTAGATGGTCAAAATCTTCTCCATTTCCTCGGGGTCGATCCGGTTCATGGATAGAATGCGCACCTGCTTCTCATTGCTCGCCTCCCATACCGCCTCGTAGAGCGTCAGGAGCTTTGCCACCTCCTCCTTCGAGGAGACGACGACAATTTTGTAACCTACTTGGTAGACAAAGGTCGTCTTGGGGTCTCGGAACCGTTCGAGAAAGTGTCCCACTCCTTTGATCCTCTCGGGAGGGGGGGTCAATATGTAGACGATCCGGCCTTTCGGGTGGATCCGGGAGAGATCCCCTTTCCGGTTGACGATGCCGTCAACGGCGATCAAGTCCTGCTTGAGAAGGTAGAGCTGTCTCGTGTAGGGATTGAGCTGTTTGTACCCGATACCGTTGTGGGATAGGAGAATTTCCAGAAGACGACTCCACGACTCCCTGGGAACGGGAATCGAAGAGTGGACATGGAGTTTCATCGTCACGATTTCGGGAGGAATCACGTAGAGATAGTCATTCGAACCGTACTCCATGATGAGTTCCGAGAGGGTCACCTCTTCCCGATCCCAGAAGGCATAGCCTTCGCCCCCCTCATCGGCCGCTTCAACGACCGTCTTGCGCCAATCATTTTCCAATGCGGTGATTTCCTCCCGAATCCGAACCACCTCCTCCAAAAGGGGAACGAACTTTTCCTCGGGTTCTCCCTTATCGTGGTAAAGATTCACGAGAAGGTGCTTTTTTTCCAACGCATGGCGCAACGTCCGGAGTCGCTTGTTGAGAATATCCGATCCGGTAACAAGATGCTCGCTCGTCCGGTCGGCACGCAATCGCACCAACTTCTCCTCAATCGTTTCGGTAGCGAAGATGAGGCGACAAACCCAAAGGAATATCACCGGTATGGTTCGACCTTTCCGGTTCATTATGTCTCGAAGTGAAAATCCGGTCACATTCTAGAAGAATCGGTTTTTTTTGTGTCTCCCCGCAGGGGAATAGGGAGGACAATCACCCTCTTTTGCGTGCGAGGGGGGTTGAAGAGGGTGCCTTTAATGCAACTTCTCCCCCCCCTCTCTTCGATACCGTCGAAAACGAAGAGCTCTCCCCCCCATCGGAAATGCAAAACGGCCTCCACCTCCCTGAGGGTATCGGCCACGTGCCACCCTCGGGGAGTGTGTAAGAGCCAATCACCCGGCTTGAGAACGACCTTCTTGCCTTTGAGTCGACACGACGTCCGAGAAGCGGTCCGTTTGCGAACCTCCGAAAAGGTCTCCTCCATAAGGTTTGCGGGGGGAGGGGTGTTCTCTTTTTTTTGGATAAAGATCGTCCCCTCTTCCCCGGCGACCTCTCTGAGAAGCCACTCTATTTCGGAGTCGGTAATCGCCCGTACGCGTGCCTCGGGGAGGTGGTGTGATCCGGGCTCTTCCCGCACGAAGCGAGCCTCCTTCCAAACCAACCCATCCCCCCGTTTTAGGTAAAACGAGGTATGCGTCGCATCTCCCGGCTCCACCCGTTCGTGAGTCGTACGTTGTCGGTAAAAGGCTCCCCCGTACGTCGCAAAGAGAAGATCTCTGCCATAGGCCTTTCCGCGTGCCAAAGCCTCCCGCATCGATGAGAGGTCGGCTCCCTCCTCTTTCGTAGGGTGCATACCCGGAGATCGTGCCGGATGAAAAAAGGCTCGCTCGCAAAACCTTCGGCCCTCTCCGTTCCCTTCGTCCGGAAGAAGCAAGCCCGCCTCAATCCGGATTCCGGAAGGGGCTTCGAAATGAGGAATGATCCACAGGGGGGTGATCGTTTTCGAGAGGGACGGCCCGGACGGGTCCGAGTAGGCGAGATAGACCCTCTTGCCGAGCCGTAGTTTTTCAATCCGCCCACTTGTCGCAAACCCTATGCGAACGCAGGAACCCTCGGTCTCCGTTTCGGCATCGCATGCCGGCAAAAAGAGTTCTTTTTCGAGGGCAAAGAAGGGAAAGGAGCGAACGCGGGAAAAAAGGGGAAGGAGCCGATCCGATGAAGGGGTGGCCGGCCGGGGAGTCTCGGTCGATTTCCGCACGCCGGATGTCGGAGAAAGGTCGCGGGGATTTGCCTTCGGAAAGGTCTCCCCGACGCACCACAGGTAGGCACCGACGAATAAGAGTATCGTCGACAGGTTCAATAAACCGATGTTCCGGTAGATCCGGAAGAAGGGGGGTCTCCGCATAGTCAAACCGGGATTCGTGAAAACGGCTCCGGGGAGGCTATCGTAACACAATCTCGCCCGACCGGCAACGGATCTCGACGCAAACGGAGGCTCCCTAGTTCACCACCTTGACCAGATCCCGACGTATGGCCTCTCGAATCCTTTCAAAGACGGCCGGATCCTGAAAGGTAATCGTCGGAACGGAGATCTTCTCCTTTTCTCCGGTAGGATCCGGATACATGTTGACGGGAGGTCCGATCCAAATACTTCCCTGCCTCCGGATACGATACCGGATGTTTTTGATCTCCATGGTCACCGGGCCGACGGTCAGAACTACATGACAACTACCCTGTTCTTTGACCCGATTCGGCAGAGGACGATTGTAATTGGGATAGATTTCGGCCACCTCCACGGATATATCGTCTTCTTTTAACGCCATCTTTACACCCGACACGGTAGAAAGCTCCCTAGGGAGAACCGTAGCAAAACCGGAGAGTTTTTGCAATCCGTTTATCCGCACATTGTCGCCCGTTGCCGAAACGTATGTGCGATCGCTCGGGCGGGTACCTCCCGAGACAACCGTCGAAAAACTCCGTCACCGATCACTTCACATCTTCCATTTTTATGGCGGAAACCGGTACCATGCGGGCCATGTCGTAGTCGCATCCTCCGGAGCATATGATACGGAAGGTGTTGCATGCGACAGAGAGTGTGCGGTTCGAGTTTCTTTTTTCCTTACTTGCACTTTGAGTAAGGTTTTCCCTCCAGCTCGAATCGCACTTTTTTGTTCTTGGCACCGGTCCCGAACAGATGTGGGATACGATAGAGAAACATCCGCTCATCCGAGAGACGAGAGAGAAGTTGCGGGAGAAACGGACACTTCTCGTGGAGGGGTTGTGGGACTCTCCCAAAGCACTCCTCGCCCTTTTGACCGCTAAAGCGCGCGACCACAACGTACTCGTGATCACGAGCGGGGAAGGGGAAATGCGTCTGCTCGATGATCTCGCCTACTTTTCCGATCGTCCCGTCTTTGCCTTTCCTCCGTGGGAAACCCTTCCCGGGGAAAAGATCGCCCCGAGTCCGGATACCGTAGGTAAGCGATTGCGAATCCTACATGCGTTGGAAAAGGAGAGGCGTGTCATCCTCTTGGCTCCCCTACAGGCCGTCTTACAAAAAGTACCCGGCAAAGATCCGTTACGTCGTCGCGTTCTCAATTGGCACAAAGGAGAATCGGTCCCCTTCGATTCCCTTGCGACCCTTTTGACCGAAAGGGGATATCGAAGGGAACACGTCGCGGTCGACAAGGGAGAATTCGCCATCCGCGGGGGAATCCTGGATATCTTTTCTCTTTCGGCTCCCGCTCCCTACAGGATCGAGTTTTTCGATGATGAAATCACATCGATGCGCACCTATGACCCGGCAAGTCAAAGATCGGTGAAGAAGGAAGAGCACCTTCTGATCGTTCCCGCGAATGAGACCGAAGCAATCGAAGGGGACGGGGGGGGGGTCGACACTACTCGACCATCTGGGTGACGAGACGACGGTCATCTTTGATGATTTGGTCTCAATCGAAGACAAGTGGGTATCGATCAAGGATATGCCGGGCACCTCGTCGAAACGTTTCCTCTCCCTTTCCGCCTTGTTGCGACGGGCCGAACCGTTGCGGAAGATCTACTTTGCCGCACAGGCTATCGAAGTGCTTTCCGCCCGCGTGAAGCAAGAGCACCGTGCCGAACACGAAGTACTTGTCTCCTTCGAAGCGTTCGGTCGCTCCCTACGAGCCCGGCGCATCCCACATCTTTTCATTCCCTTGGAACACGCCTACTTTGAGGGGACATCAACGCTTGATCGCCTGCAATCTCTCATGACACGGGCAGATGAGGTACATTTCATCACGGGATCGGATGCCGAAACCCAAGCTTTGAAAGAACGGCTCTCCGCCCTTCCGACTTCCCCCACCGCCACCCGCTCGGTCACCTTTCACAACGGCTACCTATCGAGCGGATTCGTGCTGGGAACGATCACCGTCGCCCCCTACTCGGTCTTGACGGGCAGATATCGTATCCGAAGGGAGAGCCAACGCTCTTCCTGCCACACCCATATCCCCGTTTCCGACTTCCACAGACCGGAACCCGGTGATCCGGTCGTCCATTTCCAAAACGGAATCGGTCGATTCGCGGGAATGGAAAAGCGGAAAAATCACTTGGGCGAGGAAGAGGAGTTCATGGTGATCCTCTACGCGGGAGAAAGCAAACTCTATGTCCCCCTTTCTCAATCCCACCTCGTCAGCAGGTATATAGGGACCGACGAAACCTCTCCTCCTCTCCATACGTTGGGAACGAAGAAATGGCACAATGCCAAGGTGCAAGCGGAAAAGTCGGTTGTCGGGTACGCACGGGAGTTACTCAGGGTACAGGCCGAACGTAGTGCCAAGGGGGGTGTGCTCTACCCTCCCGATTCGCGGGAGATGCAATTTTTCGAAGAGGAGTTTCCCTTCACCGAGACCGCCGACCAGATTCGGGCAATCGCGGCGGTCAAAGGGGATATGTGTTCCGACAAGGCGATGGACCGACTCATCTGTGGCGACGTAGGGTATGGTAAGACGGAAATAGCTATGCGGGCGGCCTTCAAAGCGGTGATCGACGGAAACAAGCAGGTAGCGGTTCTGGTACCGACAACCGTTCTGGCCATGCAACATTACGAAACGTTTTCGGCAAGGATGGCCGATTTTCCCGTTCGCGTAGCCGTGGCGTCCCGGTTCGTCACGCCCAAAAAGGTACGGCAAACCCTGGAGGAGGTAGCGAACGGGAAGGTGGACATTTTGATAGGAACACACCGGATCATTAGCAAAGATGTTGCCTTTAAGGATTTGGGGCTTGTCATTATCGATGAGGAGCAACGTTTCGGTGTGCGCACGAAAGAGTATCTGAAAAAGGCGAAGGAGGGTGTCGACTGCCTCACTCTTTCCGCAACACCGATTCCCCGGACGCTCTATTTTTCCCTCGTCGGAGCAAGGGATATGTCGATCATCAACACGCCGCCCCATGATCGACTTCCCATCAAGACCGTTTTGGCCGAAAAAGAGAGCGGGGTGATCAAAAACGCCCTTCTGCGCGAGCTCGCACGAGACGGGCAAGCCTACTTCATTCACAATCGGGTGGAGTCGATCTACCGGGTTGCCGACGAGGTGCGGAGACTGCTTCCCGGTGCACGTATTGCCGTTGCACACGGCCGGATGCATGCGCACGCCCTCGACACCCTATTTCACCGGTTTAAGCGGGGAGAAAAGGAGATCCTGGTAACGACCACGATCGTGGAAAACGGCATCGACATACCGAATGCCAACACCATTATCATCGATCGAGCCGACACCTACGGCATGGCCGAACTCTATCAGCTTCGGGGGAGGGTGGGGAGGTGGAATCGCCCGGCTTATGCTTACTTCCTCATTCCGAAAGGGCGGGAGTTGCACGAGATCTCACGTCGAAGGCTTCGGGCTCTCGTCGAGACATCCGGTTTCGGGGGGGGGGTCAAGTTAGCCATGCGCGATCTGGAGATCAGGGGGGCGGGTGACCTACTCGGCACGCAACAATCCGGACAGGTCGCTACGGTCGGCTTCCATTTCTACTGCCGGCTATTGAAGCGGACAATCGACGCCATGAAAAACCGGGCCTCTCCCGGTGTGTACGACACGAGGGTCGAGTTTCCCCACAAAGCGCGTCTTCCGGAAGAGTACATACCGGAGACCGATCTCCGCATGGAACTCTACCACAGACTCGGTGAGACCGGTTCGGAAGAAGAGGTGGACGCCCTTTTCGACGAAATCAAAGACCGGTTCGGCACTCCTCCCGAGGAGGCGGTATGGCTGTATCGCTTAAGTCGTGTCCGGATCTTTGCCGCCCGCCACGGTTTTACCCTCTTGAGGTTCGGAGATGGTAAGCTGGTGGTTGAGAGGGTGAAGGGAAAGGAAACGATCCGCTCCGGTACGACGCTCCCCCCCCTACGCACTCCCGACGAACTTGAAGAGAGGGTAATCGCCCTACTGAAGGTCGGATTCGGCATCCGGGAGGGGGAGGTGTCGTGCGCGAACTCCTCCACCTAGATCGGGAAATCGCGATCGTCGTCGCCTACCAAAGAGGAAGGGGCATGGGATATAAGAACCGTTTGCCGTGGAACTTAAGGGAAGATCGACGCCATTTCACCGCACTCACATCCGGGCACACCGTCATTATGGGGCGAAAAACGCACGAGTCGATCGGCAGAGTATTGGAAGATAGGAGAAACATCGTCATCTCGAGGACCCCGGTCCGGGCCCGTCCGGTCGAAACGTACCCCTCCCTACGAGAAGCACTCGGGCGTGTCGGAGAAGAGGAACGAGTGTTCGTGATCGGGGGAGAAGCACTCTTTGCGGAGGCTCTTGACGTAGCATCGCTCCTCTACATAACGGAGGTGGAGGCATACCGACCGGTTGACCGATTTTTCCCGGAATTCGACGCCGGAGATTGGGTATTGGAAAGCACAACAAGTTTTTCGGAAGATCAGTTTAATGAATTTCCCCATATAATAAAAAATTTGCAAAAAAAACGTACACAAACTATGAAGATATGTAGTGGTTTATATCGAACGGCGGGGCTACGTGATGGAT
>JAPOVA010000018.1:140325-173065 GCA_026708385.1 Simkaniaceae bacterium
TGAGTATCCGGGAATTGGAGGACTTCGGCAAAAAGCACCGTTTCGAGATCTTTTTCGTCCTCTATTTCGTACTGGCTACGGTCTTTGCCCCCATATCATTTTCCTCAAACCAGACCGTGATCTGGGCAACGGGTATCGGAGGAATCGTAGGCGTTTGGATGCCGGTAAAGATCGATCGGTTCATGAAATCGACCTTCCGGTTTGTCAATAAACAAGAAAGAACCACCCGCTTGATATTGGCCGTCGTCGGTATCATCATCGCCTTTTTTCTTCCTCCCCTCATCTTCCTGTTGGCGGGGGTGACATCGGGTTCCGCCCTATACCATGCCTCCCTATCGTCTCCCGGGGAGGAGGGAGGATCCCGGACCCACACGACGTGTGACAAAGAAGGAACGGAAGGGGCGGGGCACGACGAGAACGAGGATAAGGAGACGAACCACGACTGAAGTGGTTCCGGCGAAGGCATTGCAGGTTTGGCACATCGTAGACGGACTCTCTGAAATTGTTGAAAGGCCTCACTTCAAAGGTTGCCCCGAACGAAATGAAGAACAACATTAAGGACGACTACCTAGGTGGCTATCGCTTCTTGGAAAAAGAATATATCACATTGAAAATCAGTGGGAAAACACAAGGCAATGATACGGAAAAGGGCAAGAGGGCGGACGAGGTCGACCATAGCCGTAGCCTCTTCCCTCGGGAAGTACGAGACCATCTCCGCACGGTCACGGATCAGCCCGACTCGCCGGACACTCCGGAAGGGGAAAGGATGCGAACGCCGCATCGCGGATAGCACGGTATCCGGATGAATATCCTACGCATGGGTGGGGGTCGGATTTTGCCCGTACGGTTCCTTATCACGGTGGGTTTCCCGTAGAAAGGAATGGCCCGAATGCGTTACGATACCCGGCCTGTGGATTGAGTGTGATTGCATGTTCGGAGCAGGATCGTGGCATCGATAACGGGAGAGGGAAACGCGTGCCGGGTTGCAACCGGGATAGGGTTTCCGGGAAGAAACCGGCCGGATTCCTCGGAGGGCCGGAACCTTGCGGGAGGGGGATCGGTTGCCGTCGCAACGGGAACGGAGGTAGACGACGTTCGACCCTCCCCCTCTCTTCGGCCTCCTTGTTCCGGGAAGAATCAACCGAGGAAGAGGCAAAAGACGGCGCGGGATCAAAGGCGAGATGTTATCGGATACTGTCTGGACAACATAGAGGGAAAAAGCGCAAGACGTTGCGCCGAAGAACAGGGGATCTCATACGAGAAGGTCTTGCGATGGGCAAACGAGGCACTTGCTCAACATCCGAGCATGCGCAAATTACATTTGCCGGCTAAGGAAAAAGGCAAGATTGATTCTCTAAAATTGTTGAAAGGCCTTACTTCAGGGGTCACCCCGAATGAAGTGAAGGACAACATTAAGGACTACTACCGAGATGCCTACCGCGTCTTGGAAACCGGACAGACTGCTCTGAAAGTCGAGCAAAAAAGACCGGAAGCACGGCCGACCATACCGGAGGCACGGAAAGGGGCTGTTACGTTTTGTCTGGGCGATAACAAACGCACAACCGTAAAGGCATGCGCCAAAAAATTAGGTATGGAGCAATACGGTACACTCTCACGCTGGATACAAGAAGAGTGTAATAGGTATATGAGCACAATACATTTTCAGTTAGATCCGGAGCAAAGAAGCAGGGTTGATTGGCGAAAATTATTGGAAAGCTTCATATCAGGGGAGTTTGATAGGGATAACATTGACAAATACTACAAAGACCTCGTTCCCGACAGCGTAGCGCGTGCGAACCGGAAAAAAGGTTCCTCCGGAAGTCGGGATCCTTCGGAAGGAGGATCGTTCCCTGCGGGCGGGAAGACCGGAGGGGGGGAGAAACAAGGCGATGATACGGAACAGGGTAGGAGTGTAGACGGGGTCGATTATAGCCGTAACACCTTCTCTTTCTCTCAGGAAGTACAAAACTATCTCCATCGGAATGCTTCGGCATGCCGGGTGATCGGGAGAACCGGAGAGAGGGAGAAACAAGGCGATGATACGGAACAGGGCGAGGGTGTGGATGAGGTCGACAGTCTTAGCATCTTCCTTCGGGAAGTACAAGGCCACCTCTACACGGTCGTGAATCATCCCGACCTACCGCCGGGTCAATATCTCCATATGGTCGTCGATAAGCCCGACTCACCGGATTCCTCGGAGGGGGGATCGCCGGATCCGTATCTCTACACACCGAAGGCTCCGGAGCGGGAGTTATCGGATCCGGATCTCTGCATGATCGCGGATCAGTCCGACCCACCGGGCTCCTCGGAAGAGGGGGCGCCGGGTCCGTATCTCTACATGCCGAACGTCCCGGAGTGGGAGTTGCCGGACCCGGACTCTGCATGATCGCGAGATAAGCCCGACCCGCCGGGTTCCCCGGAAGGGGGAGGCCGGGCTCGAAGGGGGGGGGGTCGAAATGAAGAAATACTACCGAGACATCCGTACGGCTATGCGTCGCGGAATGCCGGAGGCCGTACCGGAGACTCGTAACATGGATGGTAGGAGGGGATTTGCCGATACCTCTGCAATGCGTACGTTTCACGGCAACATACCTCCCGGTTGCCGGCCGGCATTCCCGGGCGCAATGCAACTTGACTAAAGGCGGAAAAACCGCCCTGTTTTCGGAACCCGCTTCAAGGGAGACCGGACTTTACACGTGCGGTTCCGACGTATCGGGGGAATGGGGTTGACGTGGGGGTTGCTCTGCGGGTATGGTCTTGTGGAAAGGGTTTGTCTTCATGGAATACGTTCTCGGATCTCTTTTGTGTGCCGGTTGTTTGTTGCCCGTTGTCGACACCCTTCGCGCCGACCCTTTGCCACCTCATCGAGCGATCTCGTTCTACGATCTCCGTCTGTCGGACGGTGACCGGCGACATATTTTCAAGCTTATCAAGACCATGGCCGACAAGCATATTGCCACGCTGATACGGAAGCAACGAAAATTGCGCAAGCTGGGCGATAAGATCGAACCTGTCCACCCCTTGCGCTTCATAGCATACATCTATGAGGAAAATGAATTGAGGAGGCGTATGCGCACAATTATGCGTCGTTACTTTACGTGGGGGTACTTTATCGGGGGTTTGGGAGAGCGCCTCAGTAAGGAAAAGGCGAGAGGAAACCTACGGCCGTTCATTCCGGAATTTGCCTATGCGGTCGGCACCCAACCGGAGGTGATCGAGAGGTATGTCTTTATGGAGGATTGGAAAGGCATGGTCCGTTGTCTCTTTCCATGAAGCCGGTCGTTGTTTTTTCCCTCTTTTTCGTTTCGACCTGTGTGGCCGTTCCTCCCACCCTCTCCTTCCTGCAGGCAATTCTCTCCGGGGAAGAAAAACAGGTTGAAGACAAGCTCCGAGAGAACGGGCAAGGGTACTTGGCCGCACGGGATGAGGATCGGAATACTCCCCTCCACATTGCGGTACTGTCCGATAAGGGGGGGGGAGAAAAAGGGGGAGGGACAAGAGAACGCATTATCGACATGTTGCTACGGGAGGGTGCCGATCCGAATGCGACCAACCGCTACCTTTCCACCCCTCTCCACCTTGCCGTGGCAGCAAACAACCGGGAGGGGGTCGAGCGGCTGATGCGGGATCCGGGAACGGACGTGAATGCGCTGAATACGGTCGATATGACACCCTTGGCCTACGCGATACGGGTGAGATCTCTCCCCATTCTCAAGCTCCTCTTGAAGGCATGCAACATCGATCCGAATCGTGAGAACGGCGAAGGTTTGACACCTCTCCATCTGGCTGCCAAGTGGGGATACGATGAGGCGGTGGAGATACTCCTTGCGCATCCGCGTATCCGGCCGGAACCGAAGCAATCTTCGGGGGATTTTATCGGAGCCACACCATTACATTATGCGACCATGCAGGGACAATCGACAATTGCCAAGCGCCTTGTGAAGGATGCGCAATATGACCCCAAAAGAGCAATAGTCGGGGGTTCGTACGAAGGATTCACCCCCCTGCACTGCGCCGTCATGAATCCCGATACCCCTACCGTTTTTGCCTGTGTCAAGCTGTTGATCGAAGCAGGGGCCGATCCTTCGGCACAAACGAAAGGGGGAAAAAAACCCGCCGACCTGACAAACGTCCGGGTCATCCGTTCCTTTCTGGCCGATCCGGACCCGAAATACGTATTGAGAAGGCGCGCACACCCCCGATGATTTTCATCCATATCGCCACCCCTCTCATCTGCTTGAGCACCCTGTTTTTCGTTACCTCCCTTATTCAGGCCTCTCGGGCACTCGACCGGATCCGGCTCAAGCAGGCCTTCGCGCACAATACCGGGTACCGGTTTTTCTACCGCATAGTCAATAAGTTGTTTCCGGAGAGAACGTGGGAGGGGCTTTTTTACCTGCTGAGCCTTACCCAATATCTGCTACGCATTCTACTTACCGTTACGATGTTCTACTATATCTACCGATCTCTTCCCTCCTTTTTCGGATCTTCCGTTTGGTGTAGCCTTCTCCTCGTCCTCGTAGTCGGATCCTCCTTTGAGTTTCTCGTCCGTTCTTTTGCCTATAACTATCCCCTTGCTCTTTTAAGGGTGGTCACTCCCCCCGCCGTTTTTCTCCTGCTACTCCTACTTCCCCTCACCCTTTTTCTCCTCAAAGGGCATACCTACCTGACTCGTCGACATACATTTCCCGACGATCAGAGCAAATTGAAGGGCAAATGGAAGGAAAAAATTCTCGAGTTGGCACAGGAATCGGAACTCAGTGAAACGCTCGATCCGGCAGATCGTCGCTTGATTACGTCGGTAGCCTCCTTTCGGGATCGGATCGTGCGCAAGATTATGGTACCGCGAGTCGACATCTTTGCCCTCTCGGTAGATCAGACCGTCCATGAGGCGGTGCGCAAGTGTCTATCGGAAGGATACAGTCGGATCCCCGTCTACGATGAGAGTTTGGATACCGTCAGAGGCGTTTTGCTGGCCAAAGATGTGATCGAACACTACTTCCGGTGCCTGGAAAACGGGAACATGTCGCCGATGAACACCCCTTTGGAGAAGCTCTTGAAGCCGGTGCTGTATGCCCCCGAGACGAAGAAAATCTTCCATTTATTGCAGGAGATGCGCAACCGACAGATGCACCTTGCCATAGTGGTCGATGAGTATGGCGGTACCGAGGGAGTGGTTACGATTGAGGATATTTTGGAAGAGCTTGTCGGAGAGATTGCCGATGAGCACGATATTATCGAGGAGGAGACGCTCTATAAGGTCGCACCGGAGGGGGGGTGGATTGTCGATCCGAAGATGACCGTTACCGATGTGGAAAAAGAACTCGGAATCACGATCCCGCAGAGTTCCGAGTACGACACCCTGGGGGGGTTCGTGTTTCACAGAGCCGCCGCCATTCCCGGAAAGGGATGGAAGATGCACGGAGAAGGTTTTGATTTGGAAGTGCTCAGCTCGAGTGAGAGGAATATCGAGAAGATCATCCTCATGCCCTCTACCGACAAATAACGAGAAAAACCGGGGTGGCCCGACACGCGAACCACCCCTCAGAATAAGGTTAAGACATACCGAGCCACACGAACCCGCACCCGATAGGGAGGAAAATGAGGGGTGCGAGAGAGCGTATGTGCCACGGTCATGTCCCGGTCACCGTTCGGGAGGAGAGAAAAACGGAAACCCCCTTATACACAAACCGTCCGGTACGGATTGCCTCGTTCGCACCATGCCGTGCGGACAATCCCACCGCTTTCATAAAAAACCCGGGGAACTCGCATCGATAGGGACGATCCGGATACGAGTTACCCCTTACGCAGGGTAAGGCATGCGAACATACCACGGTCGCCGTTCGGGAGGAGAGAAAGACGGCAACCCCCCACAACTTACAAATCCTCACCCGGACTGCCCTTCTCCGAAGCAACATCGTACGAGCAATCCCGCTCCTTCCATAAAAAACCCGGGGAGCTTACATCCGATAGGGACAATCGGGAAGTAAGCTACCCCTTAAGTAGGGATAGGTACGGCTCACGCTCGGTGGGGAGGAGAAAGTGCGAACACCTTGCGAGAGCGGTCATACCGCAACTGCCGCTCTTATCGGGAGGAGAAAAAAGAAACGACAAATCCCTCGTAGACCAATAATGTTTTATGCGGACGCATCCGACGCACCGACGCGCACGGGTTCCGTCCGTCTCTTCTCAAAAGCATACACGGGGCAAAAGGCAATACGAGACCGTTCCCCGTCCGGTAAAAAACCCGGTCGGGTCGTGCCGACATAAGAGACCTTTTGCACGTCGGCCCTCCGGGGGGCACGACAACAGCAATGCATGCTCGGGGGGCGATTCTCGCGGTACTTACCTGCTGCTTGTTGTAAGACCACACCGCCCCCACACTCTCCATTTTATCAAATATGTTCAGCAAAACAAGTAAAATCAGAAAAAAATTCTATTTTATTTTGTAAATATTTACTAATTAAGTATATAGGTTATGATTTCTTTTATTTCGCAATTGTTTCGTAAAGCAGAAAAATACATAAATAGTTGTTTTCAAAATACTTAGGCAGGAAGGTATGCCGATTTGTGCCATCATTACACCGGGTACAACAGCGGACTGCACACAAGCAAACGCTCTCATACGGGGAATAAGTGCGGAACACCTACTCGCCGCGCTGACAAGGCGTTTGAATAGCGGCGCGATCGTTAAGGAAGCTCAAGGTCGAGGCATGCAGGTTGTGATTCCTCCAAGAAGACATCGAAAAACAGAGAGGTCATATGACGATTACCTCTAAGAAACAAGACACTTAGTGGAAAATGCTTTCCTATTTTTGAAGCGATGGCATGAGATTGCAACGCGGTACGCGAAGCGCGCAACTTCATTTTTAGCCACAGTACGGATCGGATGCATTATGATGTGGGCTCGCGTTTTATGACGACACCCTCTAGTCCGTTCACATCCGTCCTTAGTAGGATCCAAACTCTGCGTACCTTTGTGAGACGTACAATGTATTTCTTGTTCATGTTTGCCACCTCCTGCGGGTTCATCGTTACGGGAGAGACAGCGTAGCCAATATTTCTTGGAATGCCAATCGTATAGACAGAAATTTCTATGGAGCGGAAGCGCTGGTTTTTCAACACAGTCCGTTTTCTTCACGACTTTCTTGCTCGTGGATTTCTCTTTCGTTTCGATATAACGGGTCCGTTAAGACTCTTGACGACGTGATCTAATTGCGTTCGGTCTATAACGAGTCTGGTAAAGTAGTAGGAACTACGCGTTGCCCACGGAACATCGTCCTCGGCTCCGATGACCCATGGTAGGTTAATGGCACCGACTCTCCAATGACTAAACATCGGCATATGACACAAAGCAGAAAAAACAGCTTGGTCACAAGAACAAGAATAAAAAGGACGACGTGCTTTTGCCACTTCATCATATTTCTTAAGAAAAGCCCGAACAAGATCGTTGTCCATCTGCAAACCAAATAGACCTCCCGCCACCTCGTTATTAATGCGTTCTCCCGTAAAATCTTCCAACAGGTTTACCGTCTCGTCAAAAATATACCGTCCTACAAGTTCCGCATTAACCGGCGCCTCTATGAAAAAGCCACCCCTCTCCTCGATGATATCGAATAAAGGATCGACAGACCTGTTGGCCACAAAAACGGAATCCACCCACATGCAGGAGAATAATCCGAGATCACGGGCCTCCTTTAACATCCAAACTTTGAATGCGTAGGGCACATCTGCATAACCAAGTTCCCACCCTTCGGGCTGCGGATAGCCACCCTTGCGATAGTAAAGATAACCATTAAATCCCTTGTTTTCCAACGACTTGACCATCTTATCGATGCAGTGAGCGTAAGTCCGTCCGTCCCAGTCCGGATGAAGATCTTCTCGGCAGGACTCAACCGGATCAAATGACCCATAAGTAACTACGCAACGGTTCCCTCCGGAACCAATTCGAATAAGCCCCCGTTCCGGATACAAACCTCGGCTTTCATCGATCATCGTCGTACGTTGAGTGCCGGTGGACACTCGCCCGAGAAAATCACCGAATACGACCTCATTACACAGGTATTCCGGCCTGATGAGGGCACGAACAACAGGCTCCATGTCCATCATCCGTCGCTTCTCCTGAGAAACAAGGTAGCAGGCTTTCTCTTCTTGGGTTACGGGAAAAATCGTTGCCTCCGTATGAGCCCGAAGAGCCACAGAACCGAGCAACGAGCCTAAAAAAACACCGAAGGTAAAAAGCGATCGTTTCACATCCTCTCCTTGTTATTCAAAGTAATCGTAAAATGTGCACCTCCCCCGAACGTGCTGTGATCTTGGGAGATCCGGCAGATACTCAACCACGCACTGACTATACGTCGGGGTAGAGCATAAAGCCCCAAGCACACACTCGTCGGAAAGCGAGAATAGAAAGGTAATCGCATTTTCACAAGTTTATCGTATATCTCTTGAAAGACAGTCGTATAACCACTGTCCATCCTTAGGCCGAATACACATCCCGTTATATGTGTTTTAACAGGAACGCCCACACACTCCTGCAATGCAGACAACGACTCGGGAAAGATGATCATATCCATTTGTTCGGCAAAGGCTTTCGGATCCTTCGTGAGACCAAAAGCCCTTACGAAAAGAGCTCCTTTTTGCTCAATGATCTCAAACAAAGGGTCGATTGACCCCTTAGCCGTCAGAACGGAGTCCAACCACATGCAAGAAGGAAAACCCAACGAATGGGCCTCCTTTAGCATCCACACTTTGAATGCGTAGGGCACGTCTGCATAGTCGAGTTCCCACCCTTCGGGCTGTGGGTAGCCACCCTTGCGGTAATAAAGGTTACCGTCGAAATTGTTCTCTTCCAATGATTTAGCCATCCTATCGATATGGTGAGCATAAGTCGTCGCCCCTATCATGTCAAACGATCCGTAAGTGACGACACAACGTGGCCCCCCGGAACCAATTCGAATAAGCCCCCGCTCCGGATAAAATCCGAGCTGTTCATTAAGCATAGTCGTACGCCAAATTCCGGTAGAACATCTGCGAAGAAACTCTTCGTACACACTCTTATTACATAAGTGCCTTGGCTTGCCCAAGGTACGAACGACAGGTTCCATATTCATCTCTCTTCTTTGCTGTTGAGAAACCACGTATCGCGCAAGCTCCTCTTCAGTGTGCGGAAAAATCGTTCTCTCCATATCAGCAAGCAGATCCACACCATAAAAAAATACTGCACCTGAAAACCCAGTAGCCAAAAGAACACGGGAGATTGTCGTCATAATTCGAACGAATCCGCACCTTGACTGCCCACTAACCAAGGCCCCACCCGCCCCGTTCTTCACCACTTCGGTTATACGCCCCGATCGCAACGAGCGAGCGGGCACATCCGGTTTGATCCCCGTAAAGTCAGCAAACTGCCTAACCATCCTCGCTACGTGTCCGAACACCCCCATACCATCACTCTCCCATACCACTACTCTCCGTACCTCCTCTTCCAAACGGTTCCCACTGCCACACAATGCCCCACACCGCTCCGCGGCAGACAAAGGAACATCACCCTCTGATCGCGGACACCGTACACACCGCTGAGGTAGATGTCAATGTGGCAAGCCCTTTTCCGGCACCTCCCGCTAACGAAGTTCGATGAAAAATGAGGGTAAGATTGCGATAGGGTACGGATCGTACGGAATAACCTATGAGACTGGAGGATGTCGTCATAAAACGCGAGCCCACATCATAATGTATCCGATCCGTACCGTGGCTAAAAATGAAGTTGCGCGCTTCGCGTACCGCGTTGCAATCCCACGCCATCGCTTCAAAAATAGAAAAGTATTTTCCACTAAGTGTCTTGGCTCTTAGAGGTAATCGTCATATGACCTCTTTGCGTTTCGATGTCTTCCCGGAGGAATCACAACCTGCGTGTCTCGATCTTGGACTTCCTTAACGATCGCGTCGCTGTTCAAACGCTTTGTCGACGAATAGGTGTCCGTACTTATTCCCCGTATGAGAGCGCTTGCTTGTGTGCAGTCCGCTGTTGTACCCGGTGTAATGATGGTACGAATCGGCATACCATGCGCATCCGTCGCCAAGTGTAATTTTGTTTTGACCCCCCTTTTCTGCATTTCATCAGAAACCCGAACCCGGCCTTAAGAAGGCGGAGCACCGTTCGCCCCCGTGTTCGCCCCCGTTTCCCGTCTCCGGTCGGAAAGCCCCTGCTCCTAAAAGTTACATCGTCTTCCTCGGGGATAACCGGTAACTTTTGCGGGCCGAGAAGGAAGGGGTGAGGCTCTTGCGTAGCAAAGTGATCGATTTTGACACGTGTACATGGCGACATCTCTACGGATCGGCACTTTTGCCCGAGACTCTCATCGAAGACCTCATTGCTATGGGTAACGTTCCCGTCATATATCATAAGCAAACTATCATCAACCGATTCCGCCACATCCACCCCCCGTTTCGAAGGCTCTGTCGGACAGAAAAAGACTCGCTCCTCTCCGCCCTTTCGGCAAAACACCTCCCGACAATCCGTCGCAACGACCATACCCTTGGTAAATGCGCTACTCATACCGATCCATCTTTTTCCTTCTCCTCCGCCCTTGCGAGCGTAGCTTTTGTTCAAACACAACCGGACCCTTGAGGCTCCGCACAACCGAGTCAAGTTCCGGGCGTTCCAAGCAGAGACGGGAAAAGTAGTATTTAGCGCGTCGTGCCTTCGTTATCTCGGTTTCGACGTTTGCAACAGCCGTACGCAGACAGATCACCCAGGGGTTGAATTCGGGAAGGGAACACAACGCCGAAAACACGATCTCTTCGGGCGCACCCGAATAGAAAGGGATGCGCCTCTTCACCAACATGTCGTACCGGTCTATGAAACTTCGAACACGTTCGTCGCCCATTTTCAATCCGAATAGATTAGCCCATATACAATGACGGATCGGCGTTCCTACGAAATTTTCCAGCACTTGTTGCACTTCCGGAAACACGTACCTATCAAAGAATAGATAGAAATCTTCACTCTGTCTACCGGCACGGATAGAGGGATAGGTTATGAAGAATGCACCTTGTTTTTCAATGATTTCAAACAAAGGATCTACGGGTCTATTGGCCATGTCGACGGAATCAATCCACAGACAAGAGGAAAACCCCAACTCATACGCCTCTTTGAACATCCAAATCTTGAAAGCATACGGTACATCGGCGTACTCGAGCTCCCACCCTTCGGGCTCCGGATAGCCACCTTTTCGATAGTAGAGATGACCGTTGAACCCTACGTTCTCCAGCGAGGCAATGATCTTCTCAACACATTGAGCGTAAGTACGATCTCCCCCCGGCTTCGTGTCAAACGATGCATACACCACGACACACCGCTCACCTCCGGAACCGATGGTAACCAAGCCGCGTTCGGGGTACAGACCTCGACTCTCATCGACCATTGTCGTTCTCTGAGTCCCCGCGGAACACCGCCAAAGGAAGTTGTTAAACCTTTTCTCGTCATGAAGATACTTCCGCTTGATGTATCTCCTGACAATGTTGTCCATGTCGATCGCCCGTCGTGCTCGCCGGGACTCTACATACCTTGCAATGTCCGTATCCGCGATGGGAAAGATGGTCGTCTCGGTTTCCGCCCGCACCACCATACCCGAAACCGATAACACAAGCAGAAAAAACCGGGGGAGAATCGACATTTTCACCGATCTTCCCCTTCTTGCTCGACCCCTTCCGAGTTTCGACCCGACTCCGCGTGATTTTTCGCACTTAACGGGGCTTTCATTTTTGCAACCCATCTCAATCTCCATTCTCGGAAATGCACCTACGACAACCTCACAGCACCTTCCGCTTGCTCATCACGACAAGCCAACCAACAAAACCGACAGGCACCGGACTCAAGGGGTCGCATGGTACGGCGTCCTCCCTTTTTGCACAACGGGTACTTTTGAGAAGAAAAATCACGGACTCCGGATGTCCCGCACGGATAGCCATCCCGAGAGGTGTGCGTTCTTTTGCGTCGGCAAAATTCGGATCGGCCCCGAGACCGATAAGAAATGTTACGGTCCATAGCTTCCCCGTCGGGGAAGGGGGAAACGGCTCGAAAACGCCCGAATGTTGTGTCGGGCGGTACACCCGCAGAGAGGGAGCGAAATGAAGGGGGCGAACCCGACCACCGAATTCGTTCTTTGATGTGTTCCCGAAGGACACGCTTATGGTTGCTTCGCCGTGCCGTTTTGTGGTACGCTGTCGCCCGGAGGAACGTGAAATCCGGAGGAAAGCAGATCATGGCAACCTCATTAGACGGCACCGTTATCTCGAAGCCGGTTCTGCAAGTATCCGGTATGGGTACCCCCGTACCTCTTCCCGAGAGGAGGATCGATGTCACTCACGAGATCGGCGGTGCCCGCGGGGTTCTCAACTCTTTCCGGGCCTTGTCCCGGGGTAATAAAATAGCCTGCACCGTTTTCCGTGTCGATGTTTGCGTGGGACACCCCGTCTTTATCGCGACATGCATCTTGGGAGGGGTGTGTGGAGGAGTAACGGGAGTTGCCGTGGGGGGGGGTCTTACCCGTATCCCGGCCACGGGGATAGCTCCGGGGAGTATTTTGTATCCACCTGTGGGCGGGAGGTGTGTAAAGCGCTTGCCACGATGCACGGACGTACCGGATGTCGTCGGGGTGAGTCATCGTCCGGACGGAGCACTAAGGGGAATGGATGATGGGGACGGCAGGTATAAGCTCTACTCTACGTAGAAGGAATATAGTCACACCGGACCGGGTCATCCCCGAGTCCCGTGGTCGGCGGGTGGCCGTCCCTCGTACGGTCAATCATGTCGCTCAACGCCGTATCGGATCTCAGGTGGACGAAGAGTTCGGAAGGCTGATGCGGAACTTAGTGGATCAGGTGACCATGAGGGTCGGTTTCGGACATACGGCGGCGACGTGGGGCGCAACGGAGGATGCAATATTTGCATCGATGGTGTCTATCGCCGTGAGCTCGGCGATACGGAGGGCCCGTCACCACATTGGTACCTGAACCCTGCCTCTCTTCTCTTGATTCGTTCCTCTCCGTTCGAGGGAAACAAACCCCGGGTCGACACGGGGAGGTGGGTGAGGTTGTTTTCGTCCGGCAGAGCAAAGATCGTCGGGATGACTCCGTAGTCAAAAAATTAGCCGGACCCGCAACGTAACCGTAAGCGTTCCCGGAGTTCACGGAAACACCCCCCCGCGGTGTGATTGCATGGCCCGCAAAAGTTGATGTATCTTTGAAGGACGTGTCTTTAACGGTTGTTCCGCCGTACCATCCCGTGGTATGCTGTCGCTCGGAGAAGCATTTGGAGAAAGAGAAGCCGTGGCAACGTTTGGCGGCACCATTATCCCGGAGACGGCCCCGAAGGTATCCGAAGTAGACACCCCCGTATTGCTTCTCGAAAGGGAAGCTGATGTCGCCTGCAAAGTTGAAGGGGTGTCCCGCGATGCGTTTGACGGGGTAAGGGCGAAGCGGGAAGAACCGGATGCCCTTGATGGAAAGTTTGGAATGAGTGTACTGATCTCGGGGGCCGACCTCTTGGCGGGAGGTCCGCTCATGTGCGCCTCAACGGTCTTGGGGGCAATATATGGCGGAGTGACGGGTTGCGGATCAGGACTTGACTTTGCGGGTGCGCCGTTTTTGAGAGCGGGTCTCGGAAATTTCTTATGTGTGACTTGCGCAAGGGAGGGTTGCAGAGAGCTCTCGAAACTCCCTGCATGGGTGTGTGGTTGTGAAGAACGTCACAAGGCCGAACGGCCGAACGACATGATACGACTCGAACGTGAAAAAGAAGTTGTCACGCAACCGCCTCCGAAGGATTCGGGATCGATCTCGGCCGAATATGAAGGGTTGAAGAGGGAGTAGAGTCGGCCCCTGTTACGGAGCCCGTCACCGGACAGACGGCGCTTTCCGGATCGGGGCCTGCCCCGACCCGAAAGCAAGATCGGGTAGGAGCCTTCGGCGGTCCGGCTTTCGGAACCCCGACCACGAGGGACGAAACGGACGAGCTCGTGGAAGCTATCGAACCGGAAGAATGCGACGTGAGGACTGTCATTGAGCCCTCCTTCCCCGGAACGTGATACCGAGCAGGCAGAACCTCCCGCGTCGGAACCTGCCCCGAACCGAACGCAAGGACGGCGCGAGTACTTCGGAGGGTTCGGCAGTATGATTTTCGGAGATGAGGAATTGATGTGGTATGCTCTTCCGCTTTAAACGATTGCATTTTTCTTGGGGAGGGTGCTATGGCATCGGCGATAGGTGAGGGACAGGGTGCTGTGTGGCCTATGAACGACTGCGGTGGTACGGCCGTGTGGGGCCGTAAGTTTCCGGGGGGCCCCCTCTTTGATTTTATCCCGCGCCAAATTCGATTCGGTTGAAACCCCTTTACCCGATATGCCGTGGCGGGGTGCCGTGTGGCCTGTGAACGACTACGGGGGTACGGCCGTGTGGATGTACAAAACTCCGGGAGGCCCCCCTCTTTGGTTTCATTCCACACCTAAAGGGGATGAGGCACGGGAGGTATACTAAGGCGGAGAAACGTGCGATCGTAGACTATGCTTTGGAAGTAAGAGGGGTTAAGAGCATTGACACATGTCCCGAAGAGATCGGCATTACCCCAACCTCTTTATCAAGCCGGCTAAAGCAGGAATGTGAAGCCTATCGGATTTTTACGGCTGAAGGAAAGAGCAACACCCGAGCTTGAGGAGGTAGTCGTAGAGCAACCGAAGTGCGAGTCTCCTTCACCGGAGCCCGTGCCGACCGCTCCCGCATGGTGGAACCCTTTCGGTGGGTTCTTTGCCAAGCCGAATGGAGCGACCGAGTCCGTGGACGAGTCGTCGGTTTAGATGCAAAAATTGGAGGAGAACGGTTTATGACAACGCAACTTGATACTATGATTACCTCGGGGGTGATTCCTAAGGAGTCTGATGTAGATGCTCCCGCGTCGTTTTCCCAAGGGGGAGGCTGAAGTTGTTCGTAAAGTCGACAGAGCGGGGTGTTGTACCTTTCGTCGTTTTCCGGTCTCGAGGAGGGATAATTGTGTGGTCGGGTCCGCTGTGTGTGTCGGCGGTGTATCGGGAACTTCCGTCTTTGTCGGGGCGACGGTTTTAGGGGGAGTCTTTGGTGGTGTGACCCGGGCGTGTATCGGGGGGTGTCTGAGCTATCCTCCTCCTGTGGCAATCACTGTGTCGGGCTGTGTATATGCTGTCTGTGCCGAGGCGGAATATCGCAAGATTGCTCTCCGTCCGCAAGGAGCAATAGTGTACACTCCGGACGAAGTAATCACCGCGCAACCGAAATCCGAATCCGGGTCTACTACTCCCGAATCCGAGCCCGTTATATTTGAGCCTGCGCCTTCCCTCACCCGAACCCGCTTCATCCGAGGTCAAGCTATCTATATCCGAACCTGAGCCTGCCATGTCGGGATGATTGAGTGGGTGGTTTTTCGGGCAAGGTGAGGCGACGAACTTGTGAGTGCGTCATCGGTTTAGGTGGAGGAAGGCATGGAGACATCCGGTATCATGGCTACTCAACGCAACAGGAACACGATCACGTTGGCACAGGTGATTCCCGAGTCCCGTGGTCGGTGGATAGCCGTTCCGGTCGGTTTCGGTGCTCTCGGAGGAGCGGGAATGGGGGAGCTCCTCGCCGAGTTGGGTATGACGAGGGCGATGTTCTCTTCTCTATCAAGTAGCCGGGTCCCGAGCCCGTTCCGAAAGGCAGTGTGTCCTTCGTAAGCCGTTTTCTCTTTGATTTGTCTGAGTTTGGTCGCGGGGTAGCAAGCCCCGGGCCGGTGGTCACGTGGAGGTGAGCGTTCGACCCGGAAGACAGGAAACTTACCGTAAGAGCTGATGGGATTAAAGGAAAAACTTTGCAAGCGTCCCCTCGACGTCACCGGAAAAGTAATTAGATATGTGATATTATCTTATTTGAAGTTTTTATAAAAACCTCTTTGAATAATGCCTTGGTTTAAATATAAATTTTGGAGAAAATAAATATGGCAACCCAATTTGATGCCACTATCGTCTCGGATCGGCTTGAGAGGGGTGCGGATGCTTCCGTGTCATTTCCCGCAAAGGACACTAAAGTTGTTCGCAAAGGTGACGGGGTGTCCCGAGAAGTTTTCGGCAGGACGAGTTCGGAAGATATGGAATACAAGTCGCTTAAGAGGTCTGCTATTGCCACGGGTATTGCTGTTGCCGGCGGTGTCTTAGGGGTACCCTCCGTAGTCGTTGCGGGGACTCTTGGTGCGGTTTGTGGTGGAGTGACAGGGTTGGCGTTGGGGACTTGTTTTACGGCCGTTCCGACTATGGGGGTAGTTTGCGGGGCCTTCTCCTGTGTGGTTTGTTCGAGGGGGAGGCGTGAGGTGTATAAGGAGCTCTTTGCGAAAAACTACGGGTGTATGGAGCGTTGCCGGGACAAGCGGTCGAAGGAAGGAACAACACCCGAGCTTGAAGAAGTTGTTGTCGAACAGCCGAAGTCCGAGTCTCCTTCGCCCGAGCCTGCGCCGACCACTCCCTACTGTCATCGGTTTTACTTCGCTCACGTCGATGAAGGGATGCGACGAGTGCTCTACGAACAGGCTAAAGCATCGCAGGAGAAGCGAGAGAGGGAAAAGCCGGAAGAAGTCGATCGGGACGTACAACAGCTTCTCTGCGTGGAGGTATATCCCGAAGAGAATGTGCCCCCTGTTTCCGAAGCTCGTCCTGATCGGAGGTGCAAAGGGGATCCCGATGAGGTCGTGCGGGATGAAGAGCCTGTGGATGAAGTGATTGGCGAAGACGAAGGTGATCGGGCAGATACCCTTACCGTAGGTGTGTTGAAGCGCAATGAGGTCGAGACCTTTAAAACCGTAGTCGATCAGCTTGTCCGAGAGAACCTGAATTGAGGTAGACGAGAACGTCCGCTAGGGACGTCAGCCATCGGATGAGGAAGACAAATCTTTTCTTGAATAAGAAAGCGCCCCACATAGATAGTAGTCCTCCTCCCGAAACAAGAGTTGTTGTTGTCTGTTGTTTTCTCAAGCTCGAGACCGACGATGTCCGGGGTGCATGGCTACCTCGGAGAATTGAGTCGGGTCACGAAGATTGCGTCGGTTACTCTGTCCGTACTACACATCCTGTCCGGCGTTTGTTTGGGACGACCACGCTTGCTTAGCGGAATCGGGCCGGGAGCTGCCGTATCTCTCTTGGTCATTTCGCTTGTCGCAACGCGCATCCTCGGTACACCCGGATTATCGTTTTAAGGAATCGTTCGTCTGCATTCGGGTTTCACATTCCCCGTATCCGTGACCTGTGTGAACGAGTACTTCTTCGGGGCTGTTGGCCGATTTTCCATCCTTTGGCTTGGTCGACAACGCAACCCCGGTTCGAACTGTCCGATCCTTGTTCCTTCGGACGGTGGTGGCGCGAGCGGTTCGAGTTTGCTTTCCATCGGATCACCGTCACCCTCTTCCGGATCATCATCCGAGAGCGGGATGTGTTCCGTATCAGTCGGTGGCCCGACCTTCCTTATGGGGTCATTCCGTCATCCACCCCCCTAATGAAAAATGATTCGCTACCTGCGCGATTGAATACATATAGCTCCACGGGCAAAACAAGCCGTAAGGGATGAGACCACTCCCGGAATTGCCCCTGTGGTACCCCCCGTCGTCGCAACTATGTCCCGAAGTTCCCGCGACTGCCCACGCCACCTGCCAACCTCCCACCATGCAACCCGTGGCACAACATGATCCGGTCACGATTGTTGCCGTAGCCCAAGCGGCAACAGCGCATACCACCTCTCCCTGCTTTCCAAATGGCCCTATGTTCCGTTGAGCTATGTCGTTGATCAGCTACGGCAGGTGCTAAGACTACATCCCCGAAATTCTGCTGATCAGCTCCCTCAGGGACAACAACCGGGCCGGTTTGTGATGGCGGGGCCCGGGTCTATGTTCTCGTATGGCAGTGTTTTCAGGTACTGTGCGTGTGATTTCTTCCGTCTCCCCGGGGGGGGGGGGGGTATAGGTGGCGTCTAACGGGTTTTTCTTTGAAACCCTGCCTAACCGCCGGAATGCGTTTCCGGGACCGTTAGTAGAGAGCGTCCGAGAAGGTATTGTTGTCAGGGACACGAACGGGCGCTAGGCTTTTTCTTTGATTTGTTTCACCCAAAGGACCGTGAGATTGCTTCGAACAGGGTAATAACGGGGTGTCGTTCGTTTTAGGTTTTTTCGGGCCACGAGGCTACGGACGCGGATTGGTGGCTAACGACGACGTTGGGGAGTCGGGGGAGGGCGAAGCAACCCGATCCGGAAGGTGGTGCACCCGAAAAAACACTACGCACGGAACATCCGCCCCGAACCGGTTGCGACACTATACGTGCGGTCGGGGTTTCCGGGTATCTATTATTTAATAATTATACATCTACCCGGTAAGCGGTTGTTTGGGTTCGTTGCGATTGGTGATTTTTTTGTGTTTTGTTGAAAGAAACTATGAATCCGGACGATCGGGCTGCCACCTCTCAATCTTTCGCGACAAGCTCCGAAAGTGAGTCGGTCATCTGGCTGCTACATAACACCCGAGTGTTGCAAGCGCAGCTAAGGACGCACCGAGACCCCCCGAAACAATCGCTCCCACAGCGATCCCGTCTATGACGGCAACCGTTGCCCCCACTTGCGTAGCTATCGCCTTTCCACCCAATGCCGTCCCCGCTGCCCAACCGACACCTAACACGGCCTCTCCAACCACAGCCCCTATGGCAATGCTCGCCCTTTTGCCGCCTCTCCCGCCACAATTACAACCTCTCCATCGTCCTTGAGCCACATTGTTGGTCGCAACGGCGGGTGCCAAAACTACATCCCCGACGTTCTGTTGATTAGCTCCCCCGGGGACAGGTTGATGCGCGACGACGGGGGCAGGTTGATGCGCGACGACGGGGGCAGGTTGATGCGCGATGACGGGGAGACGGTTTATGTGTTCTACCATAGGCATGGGCATGTGATTTCCTCCTTTACCATAACTTTCTTCTCTCTTTCCCTCTATTCTGACACAATGTATACGGAAATTACAATAGTTTTTTTTAAAACAAGAGATTCTGTCATTGCAGGTGATAACGGTAATGCACGTGTTCATTTCTAGTTTACATTAACTAGTTGATGTCTAGTGATTTGTAGATGAAACGGGTTTTTCCCCGAACGAATACATCGCTACGTAGGAAGCTCCGGAGATATTGAGATTCGCAACAAGTTCCGGAAGTAAGTTGGCTATTTGCTTGATAAATACCCGGATGTTACGCTCGCAACCACGACCCCGCAAAGGCCCACCGAAAGACCCGTTGTCGCAGATACCCCGTATATGACGGCAGCCGTTGCCCCCATTTGTGTAACCATCTCCGCCACACCGAGTATCGCCCCCACCGAGCAACCGGTAACTACCACACCCTCACCGGCAACAGCCCCTGAGATCATGACTCCCTTTTTACCACCCCCCCCATCGTCCTTGAGCCACGTTGTTGGCCATAGCAACGGGTGCCAAGGCTACATCTCCGAAGTTCTGTTGATTAGCTCCCTCGGGGGCAACGACAGGTTGCTTCGTGACGACAGGGGTAAGATCTATGTGCTCCATCGGTGTGATGATATTTTTGGGGGCCGTACGTGTGATTCCTTCCGTTACCACAGCTTTCTCCTTTATCGGGTAGTTTGACCGGGAGAGAGTAACATGCACCGTGATTCATGACAAAGAACGGAGCCGACCAACTAAACGGAAGACCCTATATTCATGGGGGGTACGACGGGAACCGGTCCGGCAACAACCACTCCAGGTCACCCAAAGGTATGTCCGGCAAAGGTCTATCACTGTCCGACGATGATTCCGGTAGCACCCTATCTTTGAGGGAATCGGGCAGACCGCTCCCATTCGAACTACTTCTACACGATCTACTTACCCAAGTGTCCAGAACATGCCGGCGGAGACCGCAACTCAGGGCACAATGATTGAGCGAATCTCCTTCACGTTCACAAACTCTCCAATATTCTACCGCTCTTTTTTTCTGATCGGCGTTAAAGCGACGTTGCATCGCACCTTGCACCGGCAAGAAATAGAGATGACCATCTCGAATTACTTCCTGCGCCGGGACCGTTCTATGTCCCGAAAACAACCTTTCGGGAGACGTTTTCGAGACAAGGTAGTCGGAAAGGGGAATCGGTCGTTTCGCTACCCCCTTCCAAAGATCTGCCAAAAGCTCTCTTAAATCGATGGTCCCGGGCCCGTAAGAACCCAGTTCCGTAGAATCAACCTCCCGATGAGCCGCACATTTTTCCCTTAACCATACCGAAAAATTACTCCGTTCGATACCGCACTCTCCGGCACACTGTGCAAGAGACTTTACTTTCCTCACCTCCAGTACATAGTCTAAGAGAGCATCCTTCTCCCCCTTGGTAAAACGTCTCCTCTTCCCCTCGGGAAGAGGCTCAAACCAAAGGGGCCGCTCTCCCGGCACCTTAAGGACCCAATGAGCAGTCCCGCCGTCCTCGTTCACGGAACACACGGGCCGTACAACACCCGGTGCTCCACCTACCGCCGACGCCACGGTGTTTCTTCTCCAAACTTCAATGCACTTACGGGGGGGGAGCGTATCACACCACTTTAAACAAGTCAAAGAGAACGGGCGCCTTAATACGGGGAAACGGCAGACGCCATATTCGTGGCCACGAACATCTCAACGCTTTCCCTTATCGTGTTGATTCTCTCTCTCCCGTCCGCCGTACATACGTGCAAAAAACCGGGAACCCCTTTAAGCATGAACCTCGTTAAGAGCTATCGAGTACGTACCGCAATCGGTAATCCCCGACCGTCGTTTTTGCTCGCTACGGCGCTTAACGGAGATGACCACACGTCGAGCACGTACAAGCTAAAAAATACCCGTACCTTCTCCCAAAAGTACGTTCTCCTCTTTGCTGCGTACATAGCGGACTGAAAAAGTCGGCACATCTCTTCCCGCGCTTGGTCGATGAGAACGGCGAACATCATCAGACGGGCGAATATTGACATAATGAGTCCCGTATCGTAACATCCCGCGCGTGCTTTGCGTAATCGAAGGGGAGAGGACGTGGCGTCGGCAGTTGGCGAGATGTGTGTTCGTCCGAGCGACCCGAACGGGGGAGGATGTCCTCTTGGCGGTCCGCACCCCTCGGATTCCCGAAATCCGAGAGCTCGGAAAGGCACGGGCGCGGAGAGGGAGGCACTGCGGAAGCGGGTTGTCGATCTCTTGGTAAAAAGTCCCGGCGTAAGTCCGCCGGACCTTCTTCCCGCGGGGGTGAGCGAAACTTCTGCCCGCAGGTGGCTCAACGAGGTTTACCGGAACGAAAAGGGTTCGTTTAAGATACCTCCGGGAAAGCGAAAGGTTGTGAGTATTAGAAAAGTACTGAACGCCATCCGGAGAGGGCATGTCCCCGACCCCGACAATCTGACCGAGTTCCACTACCGTGACAGCGTTGTCTATAGCAAACGAATAACCTCCGAACAAAAGGCAAGAGCGGTGCGCTATTGCACGAGATTACCCCTTCAATCGTACGAACTGTGCGTTCGGGATATCACGAGAGATCCCGACATCCTCGGAGGTGCAACCGTAAGCTCCAGATCTCTAAGAGATTATGTCAGGACCGCCTACGAACAACACCCCCGGCGCATTGAGGTTCCCGAAGATCTGGTCGGTAAAGTCAACTACCGGCAGATGCTCGTGACACTTTACGCCGAACAGCCCATTGACGAATCGTTCCGATCTTATTTGTCATGTCCCAAACCCGGCAAATCGTGCAACCCCGCTACGAAAGCAAAACATCGCGGATCACTGCGCGCAACGTAAGCATCGATCACATGTGTTGTGCGCTCAGGATATCGCGGACGGTTCCGCCGTTCTCGGTGATATAGATTAAGTTATACAATATTAGTTATTTACGTATAAGATGCCTACGAGCACCACCCCAATCACAAGCCGATTCCGGAGGATATGAGGAAGCAAGTCCGCTGCCGGCAGATGTGCGGAATATTGCCGGAGAACAAGTTCACTACCTCGTTCTCGCATTTCCTCAGGGAGACCCTTCACAAACATAGGGGGGAGCCCCCACGGGTCAACGAAATCGACGGAAGTCTCATTTCAGAGGAGAGAGGATGGTAACCGTCATCAATTCCGGAAGAGAAGGGGAAGCCGGATCGGCTCGAATCGAATAGGAGGGCGCCCCCTCCTCAAGGGGGTCGATGTGAGAGACCGACGCCACGGGAATATCCGCCGGAAACACCCCGTCCATCCCCGTCGTAACGAGGAGGTCCCCCGGACGGAGCAAACAAAGACCGGGATCGTCGAACAGGGCATCGTAGGGCTTTCCCGTACGTAGCTCTCTTGCAGGCCCCTTGTCGTCTGCGAAGTCGTAGTTGAATCCGACCCCCTTCAGAGACAAAGCGCGCGACCTCCAAAGAGGAGAGCTCGTACCGAAAACCTCCCCCTTCGCCAGGTAATACCCCTTCGTCTTCCCGGCCAACCGTTCCCGCAGTGTAGATAACACCCCCTTTTCTTCCACACACTCCTCGCCGGAAGTGTGTAGCTCTCGCATCAATCGATCGAGTAGCGCAACCATCTTCCGTCTCTGCGGTTCCCCCCGGACGGCCCTTACGGAAACAACCAGGGAAGAATCGGTAATCAGTCGAACCCGGCTACGCTTCCGTTCGACCAGATCGACCACACCGACCAAGTCTCCCTCCGACAACACGGGACTCTTTTCGGCAAGTTCGGACACATGATCATCCGATCCCCGATCGATCCACAGCACACTATTCCACGTAGCGGGTTCCCGATAGACAACCCGAACCTGCAAGGTCCCCCCCCCCTCGGAGGAGGAGGTTTTTGTTGCCGGCCCGTTTTGCAAAAAGCTTCCGAGTGCAATGGCCTTCACCCGCAGGGGTCGCACAACGGGAGGGGGTAACAAAAAAAGGCCGATAAGAACGAGAAGGAGGAGCCGAGGGAAAGGAAACCCACATCTCCTCATGAAGCAATCACTCGGGCCAGCGCATCGACAAAGCGGGGTAGATTTACCTCGTTGAGCCCCGTAAGATTTACCCGGCCCCCCCTCGTAAGATATACACCCCACTCTTTCCGAAGTGCTCGCATCGTCTCGTCGGAAAGGTCGAGTATCGAAAACATACCGCGATGACCCCTCAAAAAAGCGAAGTGCTTTTCGCCGAATCTCGTGGCAAGGGCCTCGATCAGCATGGTGCGTACGGCCATGATACGGGAGCGCATCGCGGCAAGTTCATCGACAAACCGCCCTTTGAGAGTCGGGTCCGACACAATCTCGGTAACGATGGCGGCTCCGTGCAGGGGGGGGTTGGAGAGAGTCGTCCTGATCAATCTCTGCAGAACGGTATCACCCCGCTCGGCCGTCTCCCGATCACGTAGCAAACAGTGTAGGGCACCGACCCGCTCTCCGTAGAGCCCGAAGGTCTTGGAAAATGAGTGCGCAACAAAAAGCTCATGCCCCTCCGAGGCAAAGTAACGCACGGGCCATGCATCCTCTTCGAGTCCTCGGGCAAAGCCCTGATAGGCAAAATCGAAAAAGGGTATTAACCGCTTTCGCAACATAAGAGAGGAAAGGGCCTTCCACTCCTCCTTCGTCGGGTCACACCCCGTCGGATTGTGGCAACACACGTGCAACAAGACGATACTCCTTTCAGGAACCGACCCGAGCTTTTCCGACATCTTTGAGAGCACCGACGCATGGGTAACCGGGTCGTAATAGGGATATTCGGTCACCTCCATCCCACACTCACCGAAAATGCCGAGATGGTTGGGCCACGTAGGCGAGGAGAGAAGCAGACGGTGCGTCACCTCCCGCTTCAACAGTTCCGCACCCAAGCGAAGGGCGTGGGTCCCCCCTACGGCTTGCGCGCCTATAAAGCGCCCCCTTTCCGCGGAGGCAAACCCCTCACCGAACACCAGGGATCTGCTACTATCGATGAAACGGGAATTTCCGGTGATCGGCAAATAGGCCTTGTTCTCCTCCGTCCGGAGGAGTCGCGCCTCCGCTTCCGCCACCACATCGAGCTTCCGGTTGCGGAGATGCTCGTCGTAGTAGATACCGACCGTCAGGTCAACCTTCCCTTTTCTCGAATCGCTCTCAATCTGTTTAGCTAATCCGAATATGGGATCCGCAGGTAATGCTTTTACGTGCGCCAGAATGCTCATGGTACCCATCGTATACCCGACCGCGAGGAGTAAATGCAACATCTGATTGCCGGGCGGCTCCGGTCGATCGGAAACATAAACAGATGGACAAGTCACCCGAGACACACTGTTTGATGTCTATCACGACATGTTCAAAGAGTAGATCAACGTACTTGTGTAGAATCATTTACTCTTTTTCTCCGACGAGTGCAAAGGCAAGAATCTTGACTTTGTTCACAAAACCTCCGAGAATGGAGCCTCCTGCCGTGTGGCTTCGGAACATGTGGAGATGTCGAATTATCAGGGATTTTCCCGAAAGTACCGGCCCAAAACATTCGCCGAGGTGGTCGGTCAGGAACCGGTGGTGCGTACGATGCAAAACGCCTTGGCGAGGCAAAGGGTCTCCCGGGCCTACCTTCTTGCCGGCATGAGGGGAGTCGGTAAAACCACTCTGGCACGCCTCTTCGCCAAAGGGATCAACTGCGATGTGCTCGTCAACGGTCCCGAACCGGCAGGTCCCGAACCGACAGGTCCCGAACCGTGTGGCCGGTGTGCGTCGTGTCGGGGGATCGATGCGGGCCACTCCCTCCACGTAATCGAGATCGACGGGGCCTCCCACCGAGGCATCGACGATGTCCGCCAACTTACCGAAACGAGCGTGTACGGCGCCTCGGACGGTAAGCGGAAGATCCACATCATCGACGAAGTGCACATGTTGACGAAAGAGGCCTTTAACGCGCTGTTAAAGACCTTGGAGGAACCCCCCGAACATGCCGTGTTTTTTCTGGCGACCACCGAACCGCACATGATTCCGGAGACCGTCCTCAGTCGATGTCAGCGCTTCGATTTACGAAGAATCCCCCTGCAGGGAACGGTACGCAGGTTGAAGGAAATGGTCGATATCGCGGGATACGAGGCGGAAGAAAAGGCCCTCTACTTGATCGCCGCTACCTCCGACGGAAGTCTGCGAGATGCCGAATCTCTCTTGGACCGCGTCTGTTGCCTTTGCAACGGTGTGATCGATGCCGACACCGTCTCGAAAAGCTTGGGCCTCTGTCCGGCCGAGCTCTTTTTCGATCTGGATAAGGCAGTTGCCGATTATGACCTCCCCTTTGCCTTCCGGTTTGCGGACAAGGTCTATGACTTAGGACTACATACCGAGTATTTTCTCGACGCACTGACGCAACATTACCACCGTGTGCTACTCGCACAACAAGAAGGCGAGCACGCCTCGCTCCCCCTCTGCGATAAACGGGAAGAAGCGGCCTATACGAAAGCGGGACGGCAATATACGAGTGAACAGTGTTTGGACATCCTTCGAGAGATCGTGGAGAGAAAAGAGAGTTACCACAAGGGCTTTCTCAAGCAACAGGATTTGGCAACGCTACTTTTGCAGATCATACGATCTTCCAAACGCCGTTCTTTGGAAGAGTTGACCGACCGACTCATTGCCCTGAAAGAGGCGGTGTCGTCGCAAGGGGAACCTCCCGAACGCACCATCTCCGAGATTGCTGAAAATCAGGATGTTGCAGAGACTGATGTCCCCTCCTCCCCCGAAAACGATCTGAAGAAAAAAATGAACCGCGATAAGATCTTGCATTTTGCGGGTGTCACCCTAAACGGATCGATTCGAAACCGGTAATCCGCTACGGCGATCTCCCGCGTGCTCACGGAAAGCCCCCGGAACCGAACACAAGCCGGCCGAGGATTTGTGTACATCCGAAAAATCGGTTTAACTATATTAACGGATGAGCAAGCGACGAATCGATAGGTGTACTATTTCCGGAACGAAGATACTTTTCACGGGTGGAAGATGGATTCCGACCCTTGATTTGGCAAGGCGCTTTCACGAAAAGGGGCACACCGTTTACACCGCCGATTCGGTCCCCTACCACGTATGTCGCTTTTCCGGGGCGGTACGTAACAATTTTCTCGTACCGAGTTCTCGCTTCGACCCCGAAGGGTTCATTACGAGACTCCTGCAGATCGTTGAAGAAAAAAAGATCGACATGATCATCCCGACCTTTGAGGAAATCTTCTGTTTTTCGCAAAATCACGACCGTTTTCCCGACTACTGCACCCTTTTTTCCGCTTCCTTTACGTCGCTAAAACACCTGCACAACAAATGGCTGTTTAATAGTAAGCTCCACGAGATGGGAATTAAAGCGCCCGAATCGTACCTCGTCCGGAACGCCAAAGAGCTACGAGAGGTGCCTTTAGCGCTACCCTATATCCTAAAGCCCTGCTACTCAAGAGCAGCCGCCAAAGTGTTGAAGGTCGTAGATCGAGAACGACTCCGTTCCGTTCCGGTCGACCCCCTCAACCCCTTGGTCGCCCAAGAATGGGTAGAGGGAAAAAAGTTCTGTTCGTACAGCATCGTGCAACGAGGACAACTCACCGCACACGCAACCTATGCGTTGGAATTTGCCATCGATGATAGCTCCTGTCTGAATTTTTCGGCGATCGACCACAAGGGGGTCGAAAGGTGGGTTACCCGTTTTGCCGGTTGCGAAAAACTCACGGGACAGCTCGGCTTCGATTTTATAGAGGCAAAGGACGGAAATCTATACGCCATTGAGTGCAACCCCCGCGCTACCAGTGGTGTACATCTTTTTCAGAGGGATGACAATCTCCCCTCCGCCTTCCTCGATACCCTCCCCTCCCCGATCCGACCTCAATTCGGCTTTGCCAAGCAAATTGCCGCCGGTATGCTGATGTACGGGTGGAGGGGTGCCGGAAAGAAAAAACAGTGTCGACAGTTCGTGAGTCGCCTCTTGCGTGCACAGGATGTCGTCTTTTCGAAAACCGACCCCATACCCTTCTGCATGCAACCTTTCCTGTTCATCACCTACCTCATGCGTAGCCTCAAACTACGCCTTCCCATTCCCGCCATGTTCACCTTCGATATCGATTGGAACGACGAGCAAGCCCTCCTGTAAGGAATACCGTACTATTAGATAATTTTTCCTAAAAGGCTTTACATAAATACTAAAATTAATTAACTAGAGATTAAGGCATGTGGATTATGTGTAGGAGCAGTGTTTATGAAGAAGCTAGATATCCTTGTGTGTTTCTTTCTATGTTTGGGGGGGTTTAACTGGGGCGTGTACGGACTTTTTCGGATAAACATCATTGAGTACTTTGTCGTGCAACGTTGGTTGGATTGTCTGATTTATGTGTTGATCGGTGCCTCGGCAATTTATCAAGCGGTTGGCTGGAAACTGATTAAGAAACGTTGGAACTCGTAAATTATGTGGAGTGATATAAGAATGTTAAGGAAATTGCATAACCTCTCCACGATTCTGCTGATCGTAGGTGGGATCATTTGGGGATTGATCGCGGCATGTAACGTCAACATCATAGCATATGTGTTCGGTCAAGAATGGGTTGTCCGCATTATTGCGGTCGTATTCGGAGTGGCGATGATCGGCCACATCGCCTTCGGCAAAGGGGTACAAAGGCGCAAACAAGGCAAACGGTAGGGTAAGGGACCCGGATCCCCGTCGTTGCCTTGTTGACCCGGAATCCCGACTACCAGAAGTAGGTGAAGGTAAATAGGGCCGAGGCAAAGGTGGCGGAGTTACGTCCCGCAAGGCCGAACCAACCGCCCGCCACAAAGCCCAGGGCGGGCGTGGGATTGTATTCGAGAGCGGGCGCTATGCTGAAGAGACCCGACGAGGGCCCACCCGTACTTGCCGGATCTCCTTCCGCCGTGACCCCCCGGCGCCCCCTGAAACTCGAACGATTTCGGTAGGTATAGACGAGATCCAGGGCGAAAACCCACTTCTGCGCGAAACTGAATTCAATCGAGGTGTCGGCACTGATGGCCTTCCCGGGTCGGACCTTCCCCTCCGTTCCGAAACCCCCTCCGTACGTATTGAACCCTTCCACATGGGGGTGGGAGGGAATGGCATAGGAAAAGATACCCCGTAGACTGAAAGGATGGGTCGAAAGCCACCATACCGCCTTCGTCAGGTTGAAGCTGAGAACCGTCGTGTAAGCCCCCGAACCCGAAGATTGCAGGTCGGCTTTCGAGGGATTGAGTTTTTCATATTTACCGGTCGGAAGAAGTTCCGACACCGTCACCCGGACGGCCGGTCGGTACGGCTCTTCTCGAGCGATCTGCAATCCGCATTCGACTTGGGTGTCGGCAATGTTTCCCGCGCTTTGCTTGTTTCGAAGATTTTCCGTGGCGTTGACAACGGCGGTAAAGTCGAGCCAATCGGTCAATCCCAGCTGCAGGGCGACCAATCCCTGAACCGAAAAGACGTTGTGAGGCAGGGAACGCCTCTTTCCCTTGCTGTCGAATCGTCCGTACGTGTCGGTCAAAAACAGGTACGGTTGCACGTTGAAATGGCCGGGGGGTATGTTGTGGGCAGAGGGGGCAAGTAGGGGACCCGCGTAATAGGGATTGAACATCCTCTTTGCCGTTTCGAACTTGGCCTGCGCTTCGAAAAGCCGGCGATTCACGGGAACGAAAGAGGCATCGGGAGGGGGGGCTTCGGGAGGGACGACCCCCTTCGCGGATATGTCCTCCGCACACGTCGAGGGAGAAGGATATGACAGGGAGAGAGTCACTACAAAAAAGAGCGTACGGAAGACTTTCACGGACATGACGATAGGTACCCGGTTTTTTCTATGTTCAAAAAAATGCATTATACATAAAAGGGAAATAGGTGAAAGAAACGAAGGTGTGACCGTATGAACATAGAGGGTGCGAGGGGAAGCGAACAGGGAGAACCGGGGGGAAACATTCATGAGAAACTCAGATATTCCCGAGAGCAATATGATGCCGGATTGGTCGCCTTCCGGAAGGCACTGAAGGCATTTAAACCCGAAGCGGAGTTTCATCAAAAGAGTACCCTTAAAGAGGCAATGGATGCCGCCCTTGCGGCAATGAACGGTGCCATAGCACACAGCCTGAGTTTAAGCAGGACGGGCCACGTAGCCGGTCTTATCGAACCCACGAAGCGACTCACAACCGATTACCGATCTTACATCAACGACCCCAGTCGGGAAAATAGGAAGAAATTGGATAACGATCTCAACACGCTACAAAGAGCGGAGGGGCAGAACGTGGGGGAAAAATCCCCTTCCCGAGGAAGCCCGGGATGACTCCGAGGAGTTGTCGCCGTAACCGGTCCCATCACCGATCATGAGAGAACGGTTGCACAACCGACACGTAAGGGTCGCCGAGATATCCATCCTACATCAACGACCCCGGGCGGGAAAGCAGGAAGAAGGCGGACGGCGGTCCCGACACCCTATGAAGAACATAGGGGCAACACCCCTTGATCGGACCGGACAACGGAATCACCCCGATCGGGGTGCAACCACCGTCGCACGACTCACGGAGACATCGGATTCGGACCGGTTCTCAAGGATCAGACCGGAGAATTCGCAACAACGGGAGGGTCGGACGCTATCCGGTCCCGGTTAAGGGTATCACGCGCATTCTCCAGTATCTTGATAATTTGCCTATACCGACATGCCCGTTCCGGCTGATTTTTGCACTGTTCCAACCCCGCGACTGCATGGAAAAGTGCTATCTCACACGCTCGGGCCATCCACCGAGCATCGATCTTCCCCCGAATGAGCAATGTCAACCTTGCCGGATCAGCGTACATGGCCAATTGCACAAGCCACATTTCACAGCGTCCGATCTCATACCGTGTGAGGGCATACTCTACGATCAGGTCGTGTATTCTACCCGCATCATCACCTCTGCTCACTAACGTGAGGGGTGTACGACCTTCGCGATCGCGTGTATCGATATCGACACCACCATGCGCGAGCAATGCCTCTACGGCCATCAAGCAGCCACTCTCGACCGCTATGGCGAAAGGGGTGCGACCCTCGGCATCAGGTATGTTGACATCGGCACCCCACCTGAGCAGTTCTTCCATGAAATGCAAACGCGTGCCCTCCTCGACAACTATCGCGAGGGGTGTGCGACCTTTGGCATCACGTCCGTTGATACCGGCACCGCGGCGGAGCAATTCCTTTACAATATCCAAGCAACCTCCTACGGTTCGGACCGCCAACCCGAGGGGTCGATTACCTTCGCTATCGGGTTCGTTGACATCGAGACCCGATTCGAGCAACGTCCTCGCGGTCTTCCTATCCCACGCACGAGTGGCGTTCGTAAACACTTCCCGCATTCCGGGTGTGCAAGTGTCGGTACGTATAGCGCTCTCACACAATCGCCTCACACTCTCCGCATCCCACGCCACACCTGCTTCTCTCAACGCACGCCCCGACTTTGTCCGATGTATATTCGCATAGATCGTCGGGACTCCCCGTACCGCATCCCTCGACGTACCGGTTCCGGACATGTTCAACGTTTCGAAAGCGGTACCCACACGTACACGGTGAAACATGTTCGTGGCTACGGCCCGAACGGAATGCCTCTTCCCGTACGATCCCCCGTCTCGGGAGAACACCTCCGGACTTCCATGCAGACGACCGGTGCCTCCTCCGGATGCGGTACCCACACATACACGGTGAACAATGTTCGTGGCTACGGCCCCAATGGAACGCATCTTCCCGTACGGTCCCCCGTCTCGGGGGAATATCGCCGGACTTTCATGCGAGCGATCGGCGCTCCCTTCGGATATGGTCGAAATAGACATCTTTAAAAATCCAATTGTTAAAAATAAATAACCAACAAATCAGTTACAATTACTATATCCGAATTGCGATTTAAATGCTATCCGCCACTTACATGTTTTCGAAACCGGACAAACACAATCCGACCCCCTCTCCTCCTCAGCCATACGCTAAATCAGAATTAGGCAATTCTTTTTCTTCGAAAAAAGAGCCGTAGTTAAGATCGATCTACAATCGTGTTGAAAAACCGGGTCGTGATCCACGCCCATAGCCCAAGGTGGGGGGGGTCGTCGCAAAAAATGTTTCGTTACATCAACCACCGTCGCACGACTCACGAAGGCGTAGGACTCGGACCGGTTCTCAAGGATTAGACCGGAGAACTCGTAGCAATAGGGGAGTCGGATGTTACCTGTTGTTCTCTTTTAAGGGTAACGAGCCTATTCTCAAGCACTTTCATAACTTGCCTATATTTCCGTGCCACATCCGGTCGCCCCACGAACCATCTTGCCCCTAAGATTGCGCAGGCACGTGCCATCTCACACGTTCGGGCCGTATACCGAGCACCGGTATTCTCCCGAAGTAGCGATTCGGTCCTTTGCAGGTCCCCTTTCACCACCGCTTGGAAGAGGGGTACGCTACGGGACTCGACGACACGACGTAAGATCGGGTTGCATATTTCCCCCGCATCATCACCTTTGTTCACTAACATGAGGGGTGTGCGACCTTCGTCATCGCATGTATCGACATCAACATCGCCACGCTTGAGCAACGCTCTTATAATATCCGAGTGACCGCCCTCAACCGCTATCGCGAAGGGTGTGCGACCTTTGGCATCAGGTATGTTGACACCGGCACCACACCCGAGCAATTCCTCCGTAACCTCCAAGCCGCCCTCGACCGCTATTATGAGAGGTGTGCGACCTTTGGCATTACGTCCGTCGGTATCGGCACCGTGGTAGAGCAATTCCCGTACGATCTCCAAGTGACCGCCTCCGACCGCCAACCCGAGGGGTCGATTACCTTCGCCATCAAGTTCGTTGGGATCGACACCCGACTTGAGTAACAACGTCCTCACGGTCTCCGCATGTCCCACACGAACGGCATACATAAACACTGCCCAATCCCCGGCTACGCAAACGTCGGTACGCGCACCACTCTCACACGGTCGTCCCACACTCTCCCCATTCCCCGCCACACTTACTTCCCTCAACGCACGCCCCGACCTTGTCCGGCATGTATACGCATAGATCGTCGAGAACCCCCGCACCACACCTCTTGACGTGCCGATTACGGACACGGTCAACGTCCTGCAAGCGGTGTTGCATACACGGTGAAACATGTGCGTGGCCACGGTCCGAACGGAATGCATCCTCCCGTACGATCCCCCGCCTCGGGGGAAAGTCGCCGAACTTTCATGAAGACGATCGGGCACCCCCCCGAATATGGTCGATACGGACATCTTTAAAATCAATCGTTAACAAAAAATCAACAAAACCGGGTCCGCGATTATACTCGAATTACAATTTAGACGATATCCGCCACCCACACGCACTTTTTCGGAAGATGAGAAACGCGGGGTAACATGCGAAAAATAGCAACTTGGCAAACCCCTCCAAAGCTCGATGGATTAATCGATATCGTCAATGACATTGGAGATAGCGATACGGGAAGGGGCTCCGATCTTATTCTCAAGCATCTTCACGATTTGCCTATATCTCCGCGCCTCATCGGTCCGATACGCAAATGATTCCCTCCCCACAATTGCACAGGCAAGTGCCATCTCATACGTTCGGGTCGTCAACCGGGCACCGGTGTTCTCCCGGAGTAACGATTCCACGGTGCCGCAACGGCCACGATCAGCCGCCGACACGAAGAGCATGCTACCTTCGCCATCGGACTCGTCATCGACGGTACAATACGGGAACAATGCCTT
>JAPOVA010000047.1 GCA_026708385.1 Simkaniaceae bacterium
CAATTAGATTTTTGGACAGGAGATGGAATGACATCGGCAATAGGCGAAGGGCAGATTCCCTTATTGCCCACGGTCGGGGAACGGGAGGATGCTACGTGATCGATCAGGGCAGGAGAGTGTCGCCCCTTCGGGTCGAAGTCCCCCCTGCAAAAAAGTGTAAGGTGTACTCCGAACAGGAACGGAGTGATGTCGTAGACTGCGTTGTGAAAATGAGAAAGGTAAGGCGTGTCGAAGATTGCGTCAAAGACTGCGATCTTTCCGGACCCACTGTGTTGAAACGGATCAAGGATGAGTGTAAAACCTGTCCTGAAGTGGCCAACACAAATCCCGGAGTTTATTCCAAGCAGATAGTAGCTCTATGGAGAGCTTTTGGCGGATCTCCGTAAGTGGTCGGGAACGGGACGGACTCGTCTTTCCGACTATTTTAAAGATTCTGCCTGATATGCAACACCGAATACAAATAATCAAAGCCGGGATTTCAAAAACAATGTGGAACACCCTACCCCTTATCGAGAATGGATCAAGAAGACGCCAAGCGAACTCCCCATCCACGCGGGAATCTTTAGCTACCGGAGCTTATCTACGAACGTCCCGACGACGGAAGGAACACCGATTGTAGGAACGAATGTAACCCAAAAGATCCATCTATCACGACTCATATCTTGCTATCCCATGCCCTCTCGAAGTCCTATTAGACGGACGATTCCCTTGTACGCTCAGGATTTTCCTCCCAACTACTGAAGAGTCCGCTGAGAGGTTCCCGCCACTCAGGTATGGTTGGGGCAGGCTCGGGAGAAGGTGAAGGGGATTTCGGTTGCACGGTGATTACCTCTTGATAGTTCGGCTTTCCCTTTCCCACGCTTCCTGCGCCACGAGTTCGAGTGCTTTTTTAGACGGTCTGAAAGAAACGCAATGGGTCTTTCCGGTTTCAAGCGCCTTGCAAAAATCAATCGGGTCGTGCCATCCGGGATCGTTGTCACCGCCCCCGTACCGTCTACACCACCATCTACCTTCCCCGTAGTTCGGTTATATCCGAAACCGACCTTCACCCCCGTACTCGGGACACGGTCCGGAATATTCGCCACCCCCGTGGATGCTTCCCGCTTAGGCTCGTGTCCGACCGGCTCTCGGTAAAGATCCGGCAGAGTCGGGCCGCCATCAGAAGGATGATCCGTCCGCAGGTTCACTACCGAGAGCCGATGTCGGGCCTTCTTCACCATCATCTCGTTCGGCCGCAACCGAGACATTTCGGCCGCAACCGAGACATTACGGGGTCCGGTTCCGGAGAGGGGGGGGCTTTCTTCGTATTCCGGTTTATGGTATACCCTCTACGGACGGCAAGTGAGGTTCGCGACTATGCACCCGACGGAGAGGAACAAGAGGGGGACAAGTGAAAACAAGATCCGCGAGATCTGTGATACGCTCAGAAAGGAGGCCCTCACTCCGGCACATGAGGAAGCGAAAAGGGTGGTAGAGCGCGCCGGTAGGGAGGCAAGTGAGATCATCGATGCCGCCAAAAGGGAGGCAAAATCTCTTGTCGGACAAGCGGAGAAAGAGATTGAAGAACAGAGAAATATCTTCCGTTCTTCCATTCATCTTGCTTGCAAGCAGAGCCTCTCCGCCTTTAAACAGGAGATCGAAGATCGACTCTTTTCCCCCGTCTTGGGAGAGTGGATCCGGTCCGGATTGGATGGATCCGAGGTGTTGGCAAGGCTTCTCAATGCCATTGTTGCAAGTATTGAAAAAGAGGGGATAGAGGGTGAGCTGACGGCCCTCATTCCCTCCTTCGTATCGAAAGAGGAGGTCAACAAAGCACTCACCAAAGAGGCATTGCATCGATTGGACAAGCGGAGCGTGCAAGTGGCCGATTTTGCCGGGGGGGTGCGGGTCCGGATTGCTTCGCAAAACGTGACGATCGATGTGACCGATGAGGCGATCAAAGAGATGGTCGCCACCTTCATCGGAGACGACTTCCGCGCAACTCTCTTCGCCACCCCATGAGCTACTTCTATTCGGGAGCCGCCCTACCCCCCCTCAGGATCGGCATCTCTCCTCCGATTCGCTTTGACGAACTTCTCTTCCTCCTTGAGATGAACGGTCGCAAACGAGATCGAGAAAATATCAGAGCCGTCAGACGTTTCATCGATATGAAAAATGCCAAAGCACTTCTCATGGGAAGAACAATCGACGGACGGGGTAACATGACCGAAAGGGATCTGGCAAACGCTCTGGAAAACCGGTTCTCCCCTTCTCCGGACTTTCCCGACTACCTCATCGCACACCTAAAGAGATATGATACGACTGCGGACAGGGTAGCGCGCTTCGGCGCCGTGTTCGTGGCTTTCTTCGATGAGATGGCACGAAAAAGTACTTCGTCGGGGGGATTTCTCCGATTCTACTTTACTTTCGAAAGGGAATTCGGATTGCTTATGGCGGGGTTTCGTGCCCGAAGATTGCATCTCGACCCGACAAAAGAGCTACTCGATGAAGATCCGAAAGATCCTTTGGTCGCCATGATTATAGGACAAAAAGAGCAATCGCAATACGTTTTCCCCCCGGAGTATGAAGAACTTTCCGAACTGTTGAACGAGGTCGGTAATGATCCGATGAAGCAACATCGGGCCATGATTCGGTACCGGTTCGATACGATCTTCCGCGAAGTACGGGACCGCCCCTTCTCATCCGACTTCTTGTCGGTCTACTTTGTCGGACATCTTCTCGTACAGGATTCGGTGGTGTCGAATCCGGAAGAGGGTCAACGCAAACTGGAGGAGATAGCGAGTGGATAACGTGGGTACGGGAAAGGTGGTCAAAGCTTTCGGTAACCTGGTCCAAGTCCGGTTCGAAGGGAATATCAGACAGGGTGCCGTTGCCATGATTGATGTAGGCGATGAATCGTTGAAGGCGGAGGTGATTGAAATTGCGGGAGATATTGCCAAATTACAGGTCTTTGAAGATGCTTACGACGTGGCTTTCGGATCTCCTGTCCGGTTTTCGAAACACCTCCTCTCCGCCGAGCTCGGCCCCGGTCTTCTCCAATCGGTCTTCGACGGATTGCAAAACCCTTTGGAAAACGTAGCCGATGAGGCCGGCTTCTTTCTCAAACGGGGCATCTATCTTCCTCCTCTGAACCGGACCAAACACTGGGACTATCACCCCAAAGCGTCGGAGGGGGATAGGGTGCGACGGGGCACCGTTCTCGGTATGACGATGGAGGGGAGATTTCATCATAAGATCATGGTGCCCTTTGCCATGCACGGCGAATATACGGTCACTCGGATGGCACCCTCGGGTTCCTACACGGTAGAAGAGGTGATCGCTACCGTAAGTGATGAGAAGGGGAGGGAGTATCCGGTTTCCATGTTGCAACAGTGGCCGATCAAAATGGCCCTTTCCGAAGGCAAGAAGGTCAAGGCGTCCGAGATGATGGAGACCGGACTCCGGATCATCGATACGCAATTCCCCATCCTGAAAGGGGGTACCTTCTGCACCCCCGGACCCTTCGGAGCGGGTAAAACGGTGATGCAACACCACCTTTCGAAGTATTCTGCGGTCGACCTCGTCGTCGTGACGGCATGCGGAGAGCGGGCGGGAGAGGTAGTAGAGGTATTGAAAACGTTTCCCCATCTCACCGACCCTCATACGAAAGATCCCCTGATCAGCCGAACGGTCATCATCTGCAATACTTCTTCGATGCCCGTTGCCGCCCGGGAAGCTTCCGTCTATATGGGTGTGACCATCGCCGAGTATTACCGGCAGATGGGGTTGAACGTCCTTCTTCTTGCCGATTCCACATCGCGATGGGCGCAGGCTATGCGGGAGATGTCCGGTCGTCTCGAAGAAATTCCCGGGGAAGAGGCTTTCCCGGCCTATCTCGCATCCCGTATTGCCAATTTTTACGAGCGTTCCGGCGTACTCGTCACACATGACGGTTCGCGAGGGTCGGTCACCATCGCCGGGACCGTTTCTCCCGCGGGCGGAAACTTCGAAGAACCCGTGACACAGGCAACTCTTGCCGTTGTCGGTGCCTTCCTGGGTCTTTCAAGACAGCGCTCCGATGCGAGACGCTACCCTGCCATCGATCCCCTGATCTCTTGGTCGAAGTATGTCGACGATGTGGGACACAATCTCAGCACTCGTGTCGAGGGGTGGGCCGAGAAGAGTAAACTTGCCGGATCGATCTTACGCTCCGGAGACGATATCGGTAAGAGAATGGAGGTAGTGGGAGAAGAGGGGATCGCTATGGACGATATGATCGTCTACTTGAAATCCGAACTCTACGAATTCTGCTATTTGCAACAGAATGCCTTCGATAAGGAAGATGCTTACTGTCCCCTCGAAAGACAGATCGCCGTTTTCGACCTCATCCAAAAGGTATTCCGGAAGACGTTCTCCTTTTCCGGCCCGGATCAAGCGCGTAATTACTTCTTCTCTCTGCAAAATAGCATTAAGAACATGAATTTGATTCCGTTTGCGTCGGATGCGTACGAAAGAGCACTCGATTCCGTCGCATCGAAGATCGAAGGGGGGGAATAGCTCGTCATTCATGAAGAAGGTCTATGATAAAATTACGAATATCCGCGGGAACCTCCTCACCGTTCCGGCCAAAGGGGTCAAATTAGGCGAACTCGCCCGGATCACGAGAGAAGACGGGCGGGATACTTTGGCTTCGGTGTTGAGTATCGAGTATGATAGAGCCATCTTGCAGGCATTCGAAAATCCGCGCGGTATCTCCACGGGCGATCGGGTTACCTTCCTCAACAAACGGATGGAAACGGTGTCGGGCGAGGAGCTCTTGGGAAGGAGACTCAACGGTGCGGGCATTGCCATGGATGGCGGTCCCCGGGTAACCGGAAAACAGGTACCGATCAGCCAGCCCTCTTTCAATCCCGTGAAGCGGATCGTTCCGAATAAGATGGTCCGCACCAATATTCCGATGATCGATATCTTCAACTGTCTCGTCAAATCACAGAAAATCCCCATCTTTTCCGTAGCGGGGGAACCGTATAACGCCCTCTTGATGCGCATAGCCAACCAAACCGATGCCGATGTCGTCATCATCGGAGGGATGGGGTTGCGTTACGACGATTATAGGGCCTTTATTGATAATTCGGAAAAATCCGGCTCCATGGAAAAGACGGTGATGTTCGTGCATAGAGCGATCGATCCCCCCGTTGAATGTATTCTCGTCCCCGACATGGCCCTTGCCGTTGCCGAGCGGTTTGCCGTGCAGGATCGAAACGTGTTGGTTCTTTTGACCGACATGACCGCCTTTGCCGATGCGATCAAAGAGATCATGATCACTATGGATCAAGTTCCCTCCAACCGGGGCTACCCGGGTTCCCTATACTCCGATCTCGCCTCTCGGTATGAAAAGGCGGTCGATATCGACGGAAGCGGGTCGATCACGGTAATCTCCGTAACCACGATGCCGGGGGGAGATGTAACCCATCCCGTTCCCGACAATACGGGCTACATTACCGAAGGGCAGTTCTACTTGCATGACGGTTGCATCGACCCTTTCGGTTCGCTATCGAGGCTTAAACAACAGGTGATCGGTAAGGTGACTCGGAAAGATCACGGAGATGTGGCCGATGCGCAGGTACGCCTCTATGCCGAATCGAAAAAGGCACGTGAAAGGCAGAGTATGGGCTTTCGTCTATCGACTTGGGATGAGAAACTCCTTCGCTTTTCGCACCTTTTTGAAGAGCGGATGATGAACCTGGAAGTGAACATTCCTCCGGAAGAGGCGCTCAACCTCGGTTGGAAAACTCTTGCAGAGTGCTTCGAGTCCCACGAAACCGGTATTCGCGAAGATCTCATCAATACCTATTGGCCGGAGTAAATCGTATGTCACGGGTGAAGCTTACGAAAAACGAGCTGAGGAGCCGACAATACCGACTCAGGCAGTTGCGGAAGTATTTGCCGACGTTACAACTGAAAAAGGCCATGTTGCAGATCGAGGTCAATCAAGCCATGATCGAGGCGGAGAATCTGAGCCGGGCGTTTGAAGAGGTGCGCGGGGGAGTCGCCCACTTCCGGTCTCTTCTGGGTGATCGGGATGCGGTCTCCCTTTTCGTAGGAGCGGAGGTACGGTCCGTGGCCAAAAAATATGAGAATATTGCGGGGGCGGAAATTCCCCTTTTTGAAGAGGTGCTCTTTCGAGAAGCCGATTACTCCCTCTTCGATACTCCCCTCTGGATCGATGATGCCCTCATTGCCTTGCGTTCTTTGGTTACGGTTCGCGAACAGTGCAAGGTGGCCTCGGAAAAACAGGCTGTCTTGGCAAAGGAACTGCGGGAGGTTGCGATCCGGGTCAATCTCTTCGAAAAGGTGTTGATTCCGAGAACGGAGCGCGATATCAAGAAGATCAAGATCTTCTTGGGTGACCAGGAACTATCCTCCGTCGCACAGGCAAAGGTGACGAAAAATAAGATTATCCGCCGAAAAATGATGGAAGAACAGGAAGCCGTGTCGTGATCATTTCCCTGAAAAAATACCTCTTCGTCGGTGTGCGCGCCGATTTGGATCGGTTTTTTACGGTAGCGCAAAGGGAGGGATTCATCGAATTTACGAGTGAGAAGAGATCTCGAAATTCTCCCCTTTCCGAAAGGGAACACAAGCTTGTCAAAGCGCTCAGGGTGTTGGCCAAATTCTCCCCTTCCGGAAAAAAGGTCTTGGAGAGCGAACTCGATCCCGTCGAAGTGGCCGACACGCTCATCGCAAAGGCGGAGCGTAGGGAAAGTCTTACCGAGGAACTTCGCCTTCTCGATGCCGAACTCAACCTCCTTCTCCCCCTGGGTTCCTTTTCGGTCGAGGATATTATGGCGATTGAAAAGGAAGGCAAACGGTATGTTCGGTTTTTTTGCACCGGAAAATCGCGCAAGAAGAAGGTACGACACATCGATGAATTGATCCGGATCAATACCGTCTATGATGTCGAGTACTATATGAGTATCGACGACGAGAAGAAACGGTATTCCGGAATGCATGAGATCCGGGTCGATCGATCGCCGGATGAGGTGAAAAAACGGATAGCCGAAGTGCGCACCGAGATCGGCACACTCGAAAGGGAATTGAAAAAGGAGCAGGTCTACGACTCCTTTTTGCGGAAAGCACTCATGGAAGAACACAACCTCTCTTCTCTCAATATGGTGAAGGAGGAGACACAATCCCATATGGAGGAGCGCCTCTTCAGTGCAACGGGATGGGTACCCGCCAACAAGGTCGATGCATTACACGCCTTGCCTGAGGGGATGGCGGTCCACATCGAAGAGGTGATCGTGCGAGAGGGAGAGCGGGTGCCCACCCATATGGAAAATACGGGTTCTGCCCGCGTAGGCGAAGACCTCGTCAGGATCTACGATGTTCCTGCCAACCACGATGCCGATCCCTCTCCTTGGGTGTTTTGGTCCTTTGCCGTCTTCTACGCGATGATTATCTCGGACGCGGGATACGGCATGCTCTACCTGTTGGCTCTTTCGGTTTTTCGCAAGATCGGCAAGAGTCCCGTCATGAAACGGATGTTCCGTCTGGGCACGGTTTTGGCGGTCGGTGTCGTCGTATGGGGTGTGTTGGCAGGTTCCTACTTCGGTCTTCATATGGCTCCGAGCAATCCCCTACACAAGGTGGCCTTGATGCACGGGTTGAGCGTGCAAAAGGGGCACTACTTGCTCGAACATCGGGAAGGGGAGTATCATGAGTGGGTTGAAAAATTCCCTTTCTTGAAAGAAGCCTCTTCGGGTGAAGAGGTCATCGAAAAGGGGTTCGTTACCGATAAGATGACGGGGGCAAAGACCTATGTGATCTACGAGGAGTTGCGCAACGATCTCTTCATGGAAATCGCTATCCTGGTCGGTATACTCCATCTCTTTTTGGCATTTTTCCGGTATGCCCGGCGCCATCCGGAGGGGGTCGGCCACGCCTTAGCCATGGCGGGAGGGTACCTCTACTTTCCGAAATTCCTCGGTGCGACGTCGATCGTACACTTTTGCTTCGGCCTCTCCAAACAGACCGCTTTTACGATCGGTCTGCAACTACTCTGCGGAGGTCTCCTCCTCGCCTGTATCACGGGATGTATCCGACACGGGTGGAAGGGGTTTGCGGAAATCATGAAACCGCTCGAAGTATTTGCGGATGTCCTCTCCTACCTCCGTCTCTATGCGCTGGGCATAGCCGGTATTATCTTGGCGGAGACATTCAATTCATTAGGTGCGAGGGTGGGATTTGTCGGCGGTTTCCTCATCGTCCTTTTAGGACAGGCAATGAATATCGCGGTAGGTGTGATGGGAGGGGTCATTCACGGGTTGCGTTTGAATTTTATCGAGTGGTATCACCACTGTTTTGAGGGTGGCGGCAAATTGTTCCATCCCCTAAAGTTACTCAAGACGCAAGGAGAATAGTCGGGGAGAGTGGATCTATGGTTTCGTATGGTATGATAGGACCCGCCGCAGTTCTGGGACTCGGTTGCATAGGGAGTGCCGTCGGGTGCGGAATCGGAGGGATGGCAGCCCACGGTGTGATGAGCAGGATGGAGGAGAATCACGGAAAGTTTATCGGTATGTCGGTGTTACCCTCCAGTCAGGCGATCTACGCATTTGTCTTGATGCTCGTGATGAAGGGGGCGATCGACGGAGGTAAACTCACTGCGATGAATGCGATCGGTATCGGCATTTCGGTCGGCTTTTCGATCATGCTCTCCGCTATCTATCAGGGCATGTGTGCCGCAACGGGGATTCAGGCGACAGCCAAACAACCTTCGGTCTACGGTAAATGTATGGCTACCCTCGGTATTGTCGAGTCTTTTTCTCTTTTTGCCTTTGTCTTCTCCTTTCTCCTGTTTCAATGAGACGGATGCGGGTTGAGAGCGACTCTCTGGGTGAGGTGCAAGTCCCGGATGATCGATACTGGGGTGCGCAGACGGAGCGTGCCCTCCGTAATTTTCCCGGCGGTTCGGAGAAGATGCCCGTCGAGGTGATCCATGCTCAGGCGATGATCAAGAAAGCTGTCGCCATTGTCAATGCGGAACTCGGCCTTCTTTCCGGAGAGAAGAGAGATCGGATCGTCCGGGCGGTCGATGTGATTCTGACGGGAAAGCTCGATGACCACTTCCCCCTTCTCATATGGCAGACGGGATCGGGTACGCAGACGAACATGAATGTCAATGAGGTGATTGCGAACTACGCATCGCACGAGGAGGGGGAACCACTCGGTTCGAAACGGCCTCTCCACCCGAATGATGATGTCAACCTCTCTCAATCCTCCAACGATACCTTTCCGACGGCGATGCACATTGCCGCCGTCTTGAAGGTGCACGACAAGTTGCTACCCCGGTTGGGTGTCTTCCTCAACGATCTGGAAGAAAAGGAGAAGGAATTCGCCGACATCATCAAGATCGGGAGGACACACCTCATGGATGCCGTTCCTCTCACTCTCGGTCACGTATTCTCCGGATATGCCTCGCAAATACGCAACGGCATGGCATCGATCCGGAATGCCCTCTCTCACCTTTCCGAAATCGCCCTCGGCGGCACCGCGGTGGGGACGGGTCTCAATACTCGGACCGAGTATGCCGATCGGGTAGCCAAAGTTCTTTCCGAGCTGACCGATATCCCCCTCTTGTCAGCCTGCAACAAGTTCGAGGCCCTCGCTTCCTCAGATGCCGTCGTGGAGATGAGCGGCGCTTTGAAGAGGGTGGCGGGATCACTATTGAAAATCGTAAACGATATGCGATACGCGGCCTCGGGACCCCGATCCGGAATCGGTGAGTTGATTCTCCCCGCAAACGAACCCGGTTCATCGATCATGCCCGGAAAGGTGAACCCCACCCAGTGTGAGGCACTCTCCATGATCGTGATGCAGGTGTTCGGAAGTGATGTAACCATCGGTTTTTCCGGAGCGTCGGGTGCCTTCGAACTCAACGTATACCGTCCGGTGATGATCTACCACTTGTTGCGCTCCATGGATCTTTTGGCCGATGGCGTCGAGAGCTTTCGCGTGAGATGTTTGGACGGTATTCGACCGAATCGACTGCAGATTAAAGAGCATGTGGATCGTTCGTTGATGTTGGTGACCGCCCTCAATCCCGTTGTCGGTTACGATAAGGCGGCCGCCATCGCCAAAAAGGCATACGTGGAAAACATCACTCTCAGAGAGGCGGCCTTGGCACTCAATGCCCTTTCCGAGGAGGAATTTGACGAAGCGGTCGACCCCGCCAAGATGCTCGGCCCCCGCCATCGATGAGGGTGACGAAGAGCGAACCCTTTGAGGAACATGTTGCGGAAGAGTTGCCCTCTTCTCCTTTCTCCTTTTACGAAATCGTTTCCCCTTATCCCCGGGAAGGGGAGTTTCTCCTCTCCCTTCTTTTGGAAAAATTGGAAGGAGATCTCGTCCGGATTGACCCGGATCGGTGTTTTGCGGAAACTTTCGCCAAAGAGTTCGACTCTCCGAGCATGTTGAGCGCGAGGAAGGTGTTGCTCTGTCGCCATGTCGGTGCGCAAGAAGCAAAAGGGGTGTTCGCACACAAAATTAAAGCCATACCGGGAGATCTTTCGATCATTCGGACGGGACGCACCCTTCTCTTTCCCCATAAGAAAATAGAGAGGTCGATGATCGTCGATCTCTCTTCGGAACAATGGAAACATCGGGATGCGAGACTGCGCAGATGGCTCCGTCTTGTCGCACGCAAGGAGGGAACGACCCTATCCTCGGATGCTCTCCGCGATTTGGAACCGATATGCCGGGAACATTTCGGTATGGCTTGCAAAGAGGTGGAAAAGCTCGCCCTCTTTGCGGGCAACAACGGGGAGATCAATGGCCGGATGATCCGTGCTCTTACCTCCGTCTCTCCTTCGGCCAACCCGTGGAAGGTGGCTGAAAAGATTGTCTGGGAAGGTAAATGGCCTCGGCTGTACGGATGGAAGGAGAGGGCTTTACAGGATCTTGTGACCTTTCTCCGGTTTCATATGCAACTCGGTCTCGTCCTTTCCTCCGCTCTGAAGAAGGGAGAGGGAGAGGAGATCACACGGGACTATCCCAAACTCTCGGCCAAGGCGATGGCATACTATACGGCTCGGGCCTCTCGCATACCCGTCGATCGATGGTTATCGTCGTTGCGGAGGCTGTATCTTCTGGAATTACGATTACGTACTCAATCGACATTGAAGATTTTTTTACTACTAGATATGTTTCGTATGGAACAATAAACCTTTACATTTTAATTCTATCAAATTAAAATGAGGATGTGGCGTTACTGTGATGTTTTGATGAACTTATTACCGGAGGGCGACATGACCACATATCCTACTAAGATAGCGTCGTATACTACGCACCCGTCACGGATAGAACAGGCTTCCGAGACTACGACGGGTACTTCGGTATGTGCCACGGCCGAAAAGACGATGAGGGTGATTGAAGAGGGGACCGCAAGGGGGTCATCGCCTTTGACTAGGTCGCACATTCCTTCGATCGTCCATCCGGAAGAACCCCTTCCGGGGATCATGCCTCCGGGTTTTGCCCCTTCCGATACTTCCGTATGTACGGTGGGACGATTTTCTCTTCTCAAACGTGTCGTAAAAAAGGTAGCCCCCTCGGCGTACGGTGTGCTGAGAAGGATATACGTTATCGGTTGCGATACCCTGCGTTCCTTGTCAAATAAGCACGAAATCGATAGAGTGGACCGTCGTTTACGAAGTGCCGAACATATGGCCATGGTGAGGGTACCTTCGGATGATGCGGGTTGGACACTCGAGGAGCTCGCATTGGCGGATGCGCTCTTTCCGTTGTCCGCGAGAAAAAAGGTAGCGGAGAGGGCGATGATGGCGAAGGGGAGAAAGACGCGTCGCACCGGCGGGCAAAAGAGGCGGCCATGCAACAAGAGTATGAAGAGTAGGCACCGACCCTCCAAAAGGTAAAGGGGAATTCTCATTCATCGTATCCGCCCCCCTTCCGTCGGTAACGCGGGTTATCGCCACGTGCCGGCGTGGCGGTGTCCGGACCCGAACGGTGTGTGGCGGCTTGTAGAGAATGGCGACCGGCTGTAGAATCGTTTCCGCGATGGATAAGGATACACGGCAATCCGGTGCTCTGGTTCTCCTTCCGAACGGGTTGGATTCTTCGGTCTCTTCCGATACCTTTCTTACCCCCGAGGTAGCAAGACTCGTTCCCGGTCTCTCCGGTTTGATTGCCGAGAGTACGAGGGGTGCCTACGCCTTCCTCAAACGATTTGTCTATGGAGAGTCCCGGACGTTTCGCGATGTGCCCCTCTCCCTCCTCAACGAACATTCTTCTCCCGATCAGACGGATGCGTTGGCCTCCGCCATCAGGCAAAAAGGAGGGCGTTGGGGATTGATCGCCGATACGGGTCTTCCCGTTCTGGCCGATCCCGGGGCACGGCTGGTTGCCACGGTGCGACGTTTCGGTATTCCGGTAGAGGCACACCCCGGTCCCTCCGCGATCATCCTGGCCCTCATGCTCTCCGGTTTTCACGGGCAAAGATTTACCTTTCACGGCTATTTTCCTCGCTCCCTATCCGACCTCAAGAAGATCTCGGTCCTCATCCGTAGAGAGGTCGGATATGTTCACCTCTTTATCGAAACACCCTACAAGACGGAGAAAACCCTGAGAACGCTCCTGAAGACCTTGCCTCCGGATAGGACGTTGTGTGTTGCGGCCGATCTGACATTGAAGAGCCGGTCGATCATCGTTAAACCGGTTTCTCGGTGGCGTGAGGCAGAGTGCCACGGATTCGGTAAAAGACCGGCCGTCTTCATCATGGGAAAACCGTAATCCCCCCACCCGCAATGACCGATCCTTTTGATGCAGAGAGTCGTAGCCGTGTGATGTCCTCCATTAAGGGAAGGGATACGAGACCGGAGATCCACATTAGGAAAGCCCTGTTCGCTCGGGGTTTTCGGTATACGCTCCATAATCCTCGGCTACCCGGAAAACCGGACATGATCTTTCCGAAATACAAGGCCGTCCTCTTCATCCACGGCTGTTTTTGGCACCGACATACGTGTAAATATGGTGCCCTACCTAGTACGAACAGAGAATTTTGGAGAAAAAAATTGACCGAAAACGCAGAAAGAGATGCGAAACAGATCACTCTTCTCGAACAATCCGGATGGCGCACGAAGGTGATTTGGACCTGTATGCTAAGGGGCAGACGATTCCCGGACGGAACGAACGTGATTGCCGATATTGCCGATTGGCTTACGGAGTGACGGGCGAGGTTCGGACGGACCTCTCCGAAGTGCATATGATGAGAAGGGGGGGGAGGAAAATCTTAGGCGATTACGGTCGTTTTATCCCGTACGAGTACCGGATTGTCCGGAACATGAGAAGACCGGTTTCATATGTCCGGGTGCCCCTCCGGGGTTGCTTGACCGAAAACGATCCGTTGCATAGTGTGATGTGTATCGGAAGCGAGCGGGATTACTATGCCTCTTTTCGACCATCCCTTGGAAGAACCGACGCAAACCGGTCGCACCTTCGATCCCTGTATTCTCGTCATCTTCGGTGCCACGGGCGATTTGACGGCAAAGAAACTCCTTCCGGCCCTCTATAATCTGAAAAGAGAAGAACTTCTCCCGACCAACTTCGCCTGCGTCGGCTTCGCGAGACGGTTCAAAACCGACGCTCTCTTTCGAAGTGAGATGAAAGAGGCCGTCGGCAAACATTCGAGGATACTTCCCGTTGAGGAGAGTGTCTGGCAGGTCTTTGCACACCATCTCTTCTATCATCGATCCGAATTTACCGACGATGCGGGGTACATATCTCTTTTAGGATATCTCAGACGACTCGATAACCGGTACGGAACGAAGGGCAACCGGATCTTCTATCTCTCCACGCAGCCGAGCTACTTTACCGACATCGTGGAAAGACTGCGGAGAAACGGACTTCTCGAAGAAGACCGGACCCGGTGGTGCCGGATTATCATTGAAAAACCATTCGGACGCGACTACGCTTCCGCTCTCGCACTACAGAAAACACTCACCTGCCATATCCCGGAATCGCGACTCTACCGGATCGATCACTATTTGGGTAAGGAGACGGTCCAAAACCTCTTGGTTTTCCGATTTGCCAACGCGATCTTCGAAAACCTGTGGAACCACAAATATATAGATCACGTGCAGTTTACCGTAGCGGAAGATATCGGGATCGGCTCGCGGGGCAACTTCTATGAAGAACAGGGCTTTGTCCGCGATGTGATGCAAAACCATATGATGCAACTCCTCTCTTTGATTGCCATGGAACCTCCCGGTAATCTCTCCGCATCGGCGATACACGATGAAAAAGTCAAAGTGCTCGAAGTCATCCGTCCCCTTAAGGGGGAAGAATTAGCCCGTTCGGCGGTGCGTGGTCAGTATGAACGGGGATGGGTGGGAGGGGAGAATGTGCCCGGATATAGGGAAGAACAAAATGTTGCCGAAGATTCCGATGTGGAGACCTACGCCGCCATCAAACTCCATATCGATAACCGGCGATGGGATGGCGTTCCTTTCTATCTTAGAGGGGGTAAGCGTTTACCGAAAAGGGGAACCAAGATCATCGTCGTTTTCAAGCCCGTCCCCCCTACCCTCTTTCACGGGCATGCTCCCTCAAACCATGCTCCTGATGCGAACGTTCTTGCAATCCGAATTCAGCCGAATGAGGGTATTTCCCTGAAGCTCAATTGCAAGGTGCCCGGATCGGATAATTTGTTGCAACCCGTTAATATGGACTTCAAATACGGATCCTTTTTCGGAACCTCTCCTCCCGAAGCCTATGAGCGGTTGATCTGTGATTGCATTGCGGGAGACGGTACACTCTTTGCCAGACAGGATGAACTCTTCTCTTCGTGGCGCTTTTTCACTCCTCTACTGGAGTATTGGGCCGACAAAAGGGCGAGTCCTGTATGCGGATACCCCGCAGGAAGCCGGGGTCCCGAGGAAGCGGACCGAATGATGCGTGAGAGCGGGCGTGTGTGGAGGTTGATCTAGTGGAGACGATTCACCCGAAACGGATCGAGTCCGCACTCGAGACACTTTGGGAAGCGTACCGGGGTAGCGATAAGATGCGAGCTTGTCTTCTCAACCTGATTATCTATTCCGGAAGTACGGGGCAACGTCTCTATTTGGAGAAGATTGCGAAAAACGTGATCATGAAATTTCCTTCCAGGGTCTTCCTGATCGTACACGATAGGAAACGTAGAGAGGTCGAACCCGAAACGGCCGTCTCTTTGCTGACCCCGGAAAAAGGTCGCATCTGTGTGCCGTGTGATATGATTCGGATAACCGTTTCCGATCAAAGTGTTGCCTGCGTACCTTTCATCATCCTTCCCCACCTTTTTTCCGATCTGCCGATCCACATGATCGAAGCTGACGATCCCGTCAAAGCGGGGACCGTTTCAGGCCGGTTGGAAAGGTTGGCTTGCCGGTTGGTCTTTGACGCGGAAGGGGCCGGTGATCTCGCCGGTTTTGCCAAAACAGTGTTGCAAAAACAGAAAGAGACGGGGGTAGACGTAGCCGACCTCCACTGGGGGCGCATCGAAGGGTGGCGTCGCCTGTTTGCCAATGTCTTTCGCCCTCCCGACGATCTATCACACCTCAACAGCGGAGCCGATATCCGGATCCACTACTGCGCGACCGGTACGACCTCTCCTTACGAGCGGACTCAAGCTATCTATTTGCGCACCTGGCTTGCCTGCACCCTTAAGTGGCATTGGGTCCGTATGAAAAGAGAAAAGGGGGGGCCTTGCTTTGTCTACGAGGTCGATTCCCGTCCGGTTCACGTGCGTTTCCTTCCCCTAGTGACCGATTCCGTACAGCCGGGGCATATCCTCCGTGTGGAAATAGAGACGCAAACGGGAGTCCGGTATCACTTCGAAAGAGATGAGGTCATAAAACACCGGATTACCATCAATAGGGGGACCGAAGATAGGTGCTATTTACCCACCCTTTTCATGCTCGATCGAGAGCTCTACGGACAGGCCTTTATCAAAGAAATATGTTACAGAGGTACGAGTCGGCACTACACGGATATGTTGGAGGAGCTTGTGAGACGAGATGGCAAATAATGGCGATGTTCTCCATTTTTTCTCGTGGGACGAGCGACGAGATATAGCCCATCCGGGAGATAGTGATGCGACAATTGCCTTTAGCGCCGAGCATTTTGTCAACTGTGCCCAAGAGGCGCTCCGCGTGAACGGATTTTTCTCGCTTGCGCTATCCGGAGGAACACCGCCCACAGCCACAATCC
>JAPOVA010000025.1 GCA_026708385.1 Simkaniaceae bacterium
TCATGTCGACATGAATCGCACCGGTCAAGACGGGTGGACGGCCCTTACACGAGCAGGTTTTGAAGGTCAAGTAGAGGTTGTGCGCTTTCTACTCGACCGGCATATCGATGCGAACGGTCCCGACGGCAAGGGGCGAATAGCTGTCATAGAGGCGGCCGGTCGGGGACATGTGGAGGTTATGGAACTTCTACTTAAACACAAGGCCGACTCGGGTCTTTCCGACCGGGACGGGTGGACGGCCCTTACACGGGCAAGTTTTGAAGGTCGTGCGGAAGTTGTGCGTTTTCTACTCGATCATCGGATCGGTGTGAACGATCCCGACGGCGAGGGGCGAATAGCTGTCGTAGAGGCGGCCGGTCAGGGACATGTGGAGGTTATGAAACTTCTGTGTGCATGTCGTGCCAATCCGCATCAGACCGATAAGAATGGGTGGACGGCCCTTACGAAGGCAGGTGTTGGAGGGCAAAAGGAGAGCGTGTGCTTTCTACTCGATCGCGGTGTCGACGCGGACGATCTTGACGGTAAGGGGCGAATAGCTGTCGTAGAAGCGGCGAGGGAGGGGCACACGGAGGTTGTCGCACTTCTGTGCAAACGCGGTGCCCGCGTGCACTGTTCGGACAGGGCCTTATGGGTGGCTTTTATGCAGTTAGGCGGGATGCCGATGTTTGCTCACAATGTCGAGGGGCAGAAGATGGCGGTCGTAGAGGCGGCAGGAGGGGGACATGTGGAGATTATGGAGTTTCTACGTAAACAAGGTGCCGACATGTGCCTTACCGATTCGGATGGATGGACGGCACTTACGAGAGCAAGTGCTGAAGGACAAGGGGAGAGTGTACGTTTTCTGCTTGACCAAGGTATCGGTGCGAACGATCCCGATGCCCGGAAGCGAATAGCTGTTGTGGAGGCGGCGTTCCGGGGACACACGGAGGTTGTGAAACTTCTGTGTGAGAGTGGTGCCGACCCGGAGCTTGCCGACCGGAACGGGTGGACGGCCCTTACTCGAGCGAGTGCCGGGGGAAAGGCGGGGGTTGTGGCCTGCCTACTGACCTCGGGTTACGATGTGAATCGACCCGATAAAGCGGGGCGGGTGGCCATTGTGGAAGCGAGTCGCCACGGACACCCGGATGTCGTAGCCCTGCTACTCCGTTGGAATGTCGTTGTGGATCAACCCGATAAAGAAGAATGGACGGCTCTGACATCGGTAGACTTCTGCATACATGTGTTGCACCCCTCGCCCGAAGAATCTCAAAAATATCATACGATCCTCTATCTCATAACCTGTCAGAGTAGCGGCGCGGCCGAGAGATACTGCGAGCTGATGGGTAAATGTCGGACGGAACGGGAGGAAGAACAGGTTCGGTGTAGTGGCGGTATGGCTATGGAATATCTCTGTGAGACGCGGGGGTATGAGGAACGGATAGAGAGATTTGAGGCAGACCTTAGAGAGCGGGTAGACTATTCGTACACTCCCCCCTTCCTCCGTGGTGTGCGACCGGAAGAGGAAGAGACTGATGGTCGCGTTTCGAGTGTATAGCTCGAGGCGGGGGAAAGTCGTCACAAAAAAATGTTCCGTTACATACGCGACATGAGCGAAGCTCCTGCGTAACAAACCTCTCTATATTATTGATTAGAAACATTTTACACTGTTCTCTCCGGATTTTTTTCGTAAAGTGCTTGATGCAACTTACAAAACTGCGTCGTTATAATTATTGTTAATAAGTCTTGACAAAACTTAAATATCTTAAAATCTTTTAGTTATTTCTATATTAAATAATTTGATTTACCTGTCATATCGTAGTTTATTTTGTTTATTTAGGTAGACGTGTTATAATGTGTGTTGGTCGCCTGAGTAATTGAGTAGTGAATTACGAGATGAGGAGGTGCCAAGATGTCTGACTTATTGCGTACGGCGCTCTACCGTCCTTTCGTGGGAAATCTGAGTTTGGAACATTTGCGTAAGAGCGCATCCGAAGGTGAAGGTACGTTGTGTGGCAGGGTACTGACACAAGGCCACATGAAGGGATGTTCATTTTCGGTCATGAATCGCGTTCGCTTAAAGGCGCGACGCTTTTTCTGTGGCAAGCGTGCTGCCGACTCCAACACTCCGGAGCAGGACCGGAGGGAGTATGCCGATCTTTCTCGAAGATTTGATCGATTGGTCAAAGGGGAGGTGTCGATTGGCAGGAATGTCTTTTTAACTCTGGGGAACAATGCCGCACACGGTGTTGAGATCATGAATGATTTCGTGCGCGGAGACAGTGTCCCCATCACTCCCGTGCGACATGTTTGCGATATGCAGGATGAGGAGAGGTCCAATCTCACCAAGGCCACGGGTAATCTTATCATGGATGCCATTGCTCGTGAGATGAATCGATACGTAAAAAAGGGTGACGAGCCCCGTAAGACGGTGCTTATCATTCCATTGTTCGTGAAAGATCCCGACGGGGAGAGGCATGTTGCCTCCTTCACGATTGATTGGACCGTTACGGACGAGAAACGTCATCCCGTGTGGGATTATTTCGATCCTAAAGGGAACGAGGGAAGGGACCCTATGCGGGCGACCCTATCCGTATCTTTGGAGGGAACGGAACACGAATTACCTGTCGGAGATCTTCTCGCATACATGGAAACGGCGATGGACGCCGAGTGCGGCCCTTTTTCCGAGGCTCTGCACAGGGAGATGGCGGACCGCAAGAAGAACTATGATGAATTCGGCGATAGCGAAGGTCGTGAAACCCTTATTCGGATGGGAGAGGCCATCGACTCCGGTACGCTGAAGATCGGAGGTGACATATGTTGTGATGAGTTTCGCTCTTTGACCGAATTTGCGCAACAACGAGAGGGTGTTCTCCCTTCTCCCCTCTCCGACCGGATACATGAGCGGGCGCAGGCAGCTTCCGTGACACGGGGAGCCGAAGAGGCGGGAGAGTTCGATGCGCGTACGTTATCGGAACAACTCTCTCCATGTATTGCCGATATCGACATGTTGGAGAACGAGCCTCCTTCGGAAGGGCGGGCGGATGCGTTGATCAAGCAACGCGTTGCCGTCTCTTATTTGGGAAAAAGGGAAGACATGGCGTGTTTGAGGGCCTTGGAAAAGGAACATCGGACTGTTCTGGAACTTAAGCATATAAGAGAGTCTTTGGATGAGGCGCAGGGAGAGTGTGCCCGTATCGAGGAAACGAAGAAGGAGTTGCACGGGCATATGCAACACGATTTGGAAATTCGGGCAAAAACAATGAGTCGGGAGATACAACGTCTCGGTGAGGAATATGAACGTGCGGATATTCTCACCCGATTGGAAGAAGATTTTTCCATTCCCGAGGGTGTGCAGGAAATAGAAACGCGAGAGATCTTGGTGAACACGAAAGAACGGATGGCCCAAGCGATCTTGGTGAACACGAAAGAACGGATGGCCTTCGCAACGTTGGCTTTGCGTGATGCGCGCATCGCTTGCAATAACACCGTTCTCGAGTTGCGGAAGGTTGAGGGAATGCTACAACGGAGGGAAAAGGAAAGTACGGGATTGGATGAAGGGTATTTGCAGGAGGAGCTTGGGAAGGCGGAAGATAAGCTGAGTACAATGCGATCGCACTTCGGGAGTGTCATCAAGTCCGTCGAGTCCGGAGCGCTTGTTCCATGCATAGAGGAGTGGGAATGCAATAGGAAAGAGGACTTTCGCATACGGTGTGATGCGGCTGAGACCGCTTATCGCGACTATTGCGAAGGTGTTGCACGAGGTGAGCGACAGGAGGATGAGGCAGAAGAACAACGCCTATCGGAAGCCGTGCGTAGGGCGCGTGCGGAGCAAGAGACAGACGGGGTGGAGAGCAGGCACCTACGTTCGATCGAAGAGATCGATAAAGTGAAGAACTGGATTCAGTATGACGCATCCGGAGTGTTGTCGCGGTTGATCGAACGTAAGTTCGTCGAGCATGACATCCACAATCGATCTCTCTTTCTTCCCGGCGAAAATGCGCAATCGATAGAGGATGCGTTCTTGGCACCGTATCTGGAAGAGGTTAGGTACTATCGGCGCCGTTTAGCCGATCCGGAGAGAAAACAACGCAAGGCTCGTGTGGATGGGCAAGTACGCCGTTTGCAGGGAGACATAAAGACCCTTACCGCTAAATGTGAGCGTTATGCCGATGCTAAGGGGAAATATGTCCATGCGTTGGACCAATTATGCGGAAGTGTGCATTACACCCGGGTCGGATTACGGGGCAAGGGGTTGTATGCTTCCGAGGAATGGAACAAGGTCTCCGGGCAACTCACCGATGTGAAAGAGAAGATGGCGAAGTACGAAAAGCGACTCGCGAAAAAAAGGAGTACCCTTGCACGGTTGAGGAAGAAGGAAGAAGCATGGGAAACGATTCGCGACGGATTGGAAGGGCAGGCGGACGAGCTTAAAGGTACCATTCTCGATAAGAAGCGGGAGATAGCCGGTAAACTTGCTCGGCAGGAGATGCGCGATCACCTCAACGGAGGTGCCGTGGATGCGGTCTATTCCTCCCGTTCCGCTTCCGCTTGGGGTGAGACGGGAACCCTTCAAGAGGCAATCAGGCCACGTAGGAAGCGTTTCGGCCGAAGTATAACGGACGTTGCGGGTGCGGAAATGTTTCACGACACCCCTCTGGAGACCATAGCTCGCGGTCAGGCTTGGAGCGTGTCGGAGGAGAAAGAGGCGGAAGCAATGAAAAGTCGAGCTGCAGAGACCCTCATGGAGGTTCTCGGTAGGACGGTTCCTGTTGCGCGTGAGGCAAAGACACAACACGATAAGGACAAAAGTATTGCGAATGCGGCGAATCCCTTCGTTAAATGGAGGCGTAACTTCCATCCCGTCCTCTCCAAGCGGCATACGTCATCCGAGACTCGACTAAGCAGTGCGAAACCGACGGGTTCCGCGGGTAGCGACGAGTACAACGGAGTCTCCTACCTGTACATTGTGGAGCGACGGAAGGGTTATGACCACGAGACGGCCCTTAAGAGGGTGGAAGATCGTATTGCCGGAGAACGGACAAAGGGGAAACGCCGAAAGGGCCGACGGAGGGATGCCTTGCGTGCGGAAGTGGCACGTGAATCGTTGCATACTCCCTCACCGGAAACGGTCAGGGGGGCACTCCGTAGCGTACCGCGCTAAAGGTGCTCCGGATCCTTTCCCCCCTATCGGAGAAAAGGGGGATAACGGGGGGCATCGCCCCCCGTCCCGTTGTTCGGAGGGCATGCGTCCCGGCTATTTCCCGCTCGGGAAGGGGGCAAGAAAAAGCATCTCCGTCAGTGTCGCAACACGCCCGATCTCCGAAGAGCGTTCCCCCCCCCCCCGATGTGCTGCAGGGACGGGTGACGGAACGGTCCCGATTCTTCAAGGTTCCTCCACGTCTCCTCGGCAGAAAATCTTTTCGATCCTTGCCTTCGGAAAAAAGGTCGATAGGATGGCGGGAGCATCGTCTCCCCGTTCGGCCATTTCGGAGGCTCCGTACAGACAGAGCCCCGTTCCCGTTCCTCGGCCGTATCCCTCGAACAGGATGTGATCCTCCTGCAGACGTACGGTAAAGTCGTTGCTACGCAACGCATCGTTTCCCAGCAGTGCCCTTAAGGAGAGGAAATCGATGTCCTTCGGGTGAACACCGTCCCGGATACGGAGGGCGTAGGTTTTCCGTGAGCTACTATCTACGAACGGGTCGATTCCCGTTATCCGGTTCAGTCGCATCAGTTCGGCAAGCTTCTCCGTGGAGATGGAATAGTTCCACCTTGTCAGGGCTCTGCCTCTTGCGGAAAACACCGAAGTCACTCCGGGGGGGGTTGCTACGTCTTTACCGAATATGCGGGCGTACGGGGCGGTTTTGCCTCCCGAATGTTCGGTCCAGGTAGCGGGGAAAGACCTGCCCTCGAACGTCATGATCAACCGGCGCGTGTCGTCGATGGCCCGTTCGATACGGGGCTCCCGTAGGGTCAACCCGCATCCCGTATAGCCGGCTACTTCCGCATCGACGTGGTAAAAGAGATCCTGCCCTTTGACTGCCGTATGGTAGGCATCGGTTCTGGCCACTATGGCAACGGCATCGAGTACCTCCTCGGGCAGTAGGTTGTCGGCGGGTAGACGGGCGGGCAACGTGCTCTTCAGGAAGTGTTCCATGTCCACCTCATTGACGATGGCCAGTTTGTTCTCCACGTGGTAGACGGCGACGGCACCCCTGACCTGTACACCGTTGATGAGAAAGGTCGTACCGGGTTTCTCGGGGACGATGCGCAATTGGAAGATACCCAAAAAATGTTCGCCCCATTTGATCCCTTCTTCATGGAGAACCATCCGGAATCTCTTGCCGTACCGGCCCGACCCCACCTTCCTTCCCTTGTTCGGATCAAAGACGGAAAAGGGCCCCTTAGCCTCAAAGAGAATGCTATCCTTATCTTTGTGCATAAGTACTTTAATCGACTTCACGTCGGTAGGTTCGATCGCTCTCGTTACCCCCTCGGTCCGCAGTGTCGATGGAAGGGATAGGAGAAGGCACAAGGCGAACGGAATCAGTCGATTTATGTGCATGAATCCCCCCCCCCTCTCTTCCGATAGGGGCGCCCGAAGTGCTCGAATGCCGCCTCCGTTGCTTCCCTGCCTCGAGGGGTCCTTCTCAGTAAACCCTGCATGATGAGGAAGGGTTCGTTCACCTCCTCCAGAGAGGAGCGGTCCTCACCTATGGCGACGGCCAGCGTATCGATGCCGACGGGTCCCCCTTGATGGTGATCGATGATGTGGGTGAGGAGCCTCTTGTCCGTCTCGTTGAGGCCCCGAAAATCGATATCCAACATTTCCAAGGCGGTCCGGGTAGAAAGTCTGTCGAGCTTTCCGGAAGCTCGCATTTGCGCGTAATCCCTCACCCACCTCAGGAGGTTGTTGGCAATGCGGGGGGTTCCCCGAGACCGGTTGGCAATTTCCGTAAGAGACTCCCGATCGATGTCGACCTCCAAGATCCGGGCGGAACGGGTCAGGATTCCGGAGAGTGCATCGCAATCGTAGTACTCGAGGCGACCCGTAAAGGCGAAACGGGAACGCATGGGGTTGCTGATCAGGCCGATCTTCGTTGTGGCGCCGATTAAGGTGAAGGGCTCGAGTTGGATACGTTCCATCATGTCCAATTTTGCATCGAGGACAAAATCCTCCATTGCGGGGTAGAGGAGTTCCTCGATCTGCCTGTTGAGTCTGTGGATCTCATCGATGAAGAGAACATCTTTCTTATCCCTTTTCTTGGTAAGATCGATCAAATCGGCCGGTTTCTCGATCGCCGGCCCGGAGGAGACGACGAGACCGGCTCCCATATCTTCGGCAATGATGTGGGCAATCGTCGTCTTGCCCAATCCAGGAGGTCCGTAGAGCAACACGTGACCCGGTGGTTCTTCACGTTGCTTGGCCGCTCCGACCAACACCTCCAGCTGTTCGAGGAGGGAAGGTTGTCCTACGAATTCCTCCAAACGGGTGGGTCGGAGTTGTCTTTCCAAGCCGTGGTTGCGCTCCGACCAGGAAGATCCTATCAGTGAGGAGCGGGTGTGGGGTGAATGTGTCATTTTCGCTTCCGGGTCGGTGATGGCCCATATGGGAAAAGGGTAGCAGGAAAAGGATTTCAGGCGCTATATCTTGTGGTGGAAAAGGAAAAAAACCGTCATGCCAAGGAGTGCGAAATGACTTTGAAATCGGATCGATGGATCCGGCAAACGGTAAGGGAAGAGGGGATGATCGAACCCTTCGTGGATCGTCAGATTTCCCGGGAGGGGGGGGGGAAGGTCGTAAGCTACGGCCTCTCCAGTTACGGATACGATCTCCGTTTGTCCTCCCGTTTCAAGGTGTTTACGAACGTCTACAATTCCGTCGTGGATCCGAAACGGTTCTGTGAGGATGCCTTTGTCGATGTCGAAGCGGATGCGTGTGTGATTCCCCCCAATTCGTTTGCCTTGGCGGTGAGCGTCGAATACTTCCGGATTCCCCGCAATATATTGACCCTCTGCGTCGGTAAATCTACCTATGCCCGGTGCGGTATCATCGTGAACGTCACCCCCTTCGAACCCGAGTGGGAGGGTTACGTGACGATCGAAATTTCCAACACGACCCCCCTGCCCGCCAAGGTATACGCGAACGAAGGGATCGCTCAGGTGCTCTTTTTCGAGGGGGCGGGAGATTGCCTCACCTCCTATGCCGACAGGGGAGGCAAGTATATGAAACAGGAGGGTATCACCGTTCCCGCCATGTAAGATGTCTATTTTGCGATGCGCAAGAGATGTTGCAAACCTCTGGGTGATTCTCTTCGTCTCGGTGGCAACCACCCTCTACTTCCGTGCTTCCCGGGAAACGGAGCGCGTGAAAGGTGTGCTGCGCGAGGAGATCCGCCTTCTTGAGGAAGAAATACGGGAGGCTGTTGCAACACGGGAGTCTCTCCTCTTCCGCCTTGCGGGGGAGGGAGATCCCGAGTGGACCGCCCTGGTCTTGAAGGAGAAGTTGGGGGTGGTCGAAGAGGGAGAAACGAAGGTTCTTTTTTTACGGAAAACACCGTGCGGTTTGCGTTGATCATCCTGCTCATCTTCTGCCTCTTCTGTTCGGCCGTTCTCTCTTCCTCCGAAACTGCCTTTTTCTCCCTTTCCTCCATGCGTATCCTGAGCTATCGACACTCTCCGGATCGGAAAAAGCAGGTGGTAGCGAATCTCTTACTCCGTCCCCGAGACCTATTGGTCACCCTTTTGATGTTCAATGTCTTGGCCAACATTCTGATCCAGAATATCGTTTCCGCACTGTTCGGCACCTTTTCCGGATACCTCCTCACCGTCGGCCTTCCCCTCTTACTGACTCTCATTTTCGGAGAAGTGATTCCGAAATCGATCGCTTATCCGATGAACGAAGAGATCGCATGTACGATGGGTTCCGTGATCGGGTTCATGCAAAGAGCGGTCAAACCGCTACGCCTCATCGTGATCCGGATTACGGGGGCGATCGCTTACCTTTTTTCCCTCCTCTTCAGGAAGGAGAGGGATATATCCGTTGCGGGGCTGGGACATGCCCGCGCTACGTCGGAAAACCGGGGTACCGTCGCCGCCCGCGCCGCACCACTTCTCCCCGGCCACCCCCACCTCGCCGAAGATCCGGTAAGAGAAGTCATGTGCCCGCGCGGGGAGATTCTCTTTTTCGATATCAACACCCCCCCGGATCGGCTCCTCTCCCTCTTTGTTCGCCGAGAAAGGGGCCGGGTGCCCGTTTGTAGCGGTACCCTCGAAAATGTCATGGGGATCATGGAAGCGGACCGGTTCTTCCTGCACGGCAACAGGATACGACGGTCGCAGGATGTAGTGCCCTTTTTGAGCAAGGCACTCTTCGTTCCGGAGTCGATGACCTGTTCTTCCGCTTTGCGGACTCTCTCCGGAAAGGGGGGGGGGATGTTGATCGTGATCGATGAGTACGGGTCGGTTGCCGGACTCGTCACTCACGAGGATATCTACGAACGGGTTATCGGCAAGATTGCGGATAGAAGAGATCCCGCCGGTACCTACACGAAGCTCTCCGAAGATGCGATCGTGGCAAACGGAAAAATGACGTTGGAGGAGTTCGAGCGGCTTTTCGACGTCCGTTTGGAGAGTCCCAACACCATGACGACCGTCGGGGGGTGGCTGACGGAGCGGTTCGGCGATATTCCCGAGACCGGGGCACGTGATCGGTATGCCGGCTTTTCCTTCCACATCCTGGCTTCGGATCGTAAGCGGGTACGAAGAGTCTACGTGCGCAGGGTGGGCAAGGTATGAGGGAAGGCCCGTACCTCTTTCTGCTCTTGCTTCTGATCGCCCTGATCGTACAGGGGTTTTATTCCATGCTCGAAATGGCGTGTATGTCTTTCAATCGGGTCCGATTGCAATACTACGTGAGCCGAGGTTCTCTGCGCGCTGCGTGGACGAGCAAACTCCTTGCCCAACCCGCAGCTTTTTTCGGCACGACCCTCATCGGAGTCAATGCCGCCATGCAGTTCGGTTCGGAGTGTGCCCGCCGTTTTTTTGCCTCCTTAGGCCTTAGTCCCGACTGGGCGACATTATCTCAAGTCATTCTTGTCCTGCTGATTGCAGAACTTCCCCCGATGTTCGTGGCACGTCGTTATGCCGAGAGCGTTACCATGATCGGCATTCCCGTCGTTTACGTTACCTCCGCCATCCTGCGACCCGTCACCTTGGTTTTGGAGCGTATATCACTTTGTGTCAATACATTGTTTCATGTCAAATCCTCCACACCCCCCCTTTCCCGGGAAGAGTTGAAACGGGCGATCGAAGAGCGCGATGACAAGGGTGCGCAACAGGAGGGGAGGGGGGCCGGTTTCGATCCCGTGTTGTCCGATCTCTTCTCTCTGGAGCGGAGGCGAGCCAAGGATTTTATGAAACCGATCGAATCGGCCCGGTTGATTCGAGCCGATGCGACGGTCGGTGATCTGCGCACTCTTTTAGGATTCGAACCCTCCCCCTTCGCTTTCCTTTTTGAGAAGACGAAGAATACTATTGCGGGGGTCGTATTCATTCGTCATCTACTCGGTATGCAAGAGGACACGCCCGTAATTCGTGTGGCGCGACCCCCTTGGTTTGTCGGAGAGGGAAAGCCTCTTTTTCGGCTCATCGAGGCTTTTAGAGGGGGCAATCAGGGTCCTGCGATCGTGCTGAACCGGGTAGGGTTTGCCGTCGGCTTTCTCCCTTTTAAGGCGGTCTTGGAAACGTTGCTGGATGTGGGCCGTGGGGAGATGGAAGAGCGGAGAGTGATTGTGGATCGTTGCCTTCCCGAGACGACCCTTGTCTCCGAAGTCAATGCCCGGTTCGGCCTCTCCTTACCGGAAAAAGGGGGGGAATCGCTCGAAGAGCTGATGGCAAGGACCATAGGACGCAAGCCGGGGAAGGGAGACTCCTGTCGGTTCGGCCGGATGAAACTTACGGTTGAAGGGGGTTTACGAATTACGGGCGGTACGATCTCCATTCGCTCGGTGGATTAGCTACTAATGATTGCCTCTCAGATACCGAACGGGATAATGCTTCAAGGAAGGATCTTCCTTGTAGTGCTGATATCTCCGATCTCCCTGTTCGGGCAGTCGTTTTGCCGCTTCCTTCTCCAGTGCCTCCACCAGGAGTGTTATCATTTCTTCTTCGTGCATCGTAATGCTCCTCAAGGTATATCAGGGGCACGAGGCAGGGGTAGTGAGTGTTTCCGACACAAACAACCGAGCCGTATGTCTCCATTCTATAAAAAAATATTTAAACGATCAAATATATTTTTTGACTAAAATGTATATTTATACACTATCATGTTGAATATAAGTAACATAATCTTTTGAGAATGTTGACAACGCGTACCGTCTCTTCCTCATCGTTTGTCCGTCCGAAGGAAAAACGTACCGCTCGGGCTACTCTCTCTCTCGGAAAGCCCATGTTGAGCAGGACGCGAGAAGGTTCGCGCATCCCCGATGCACAGGCACTCCCCTGACTGACGGCGACCCCTTCCGAATCGAGTTGAATGGCCAAGGACTCTCCGTCAATACCGGGGAAGGAGATGTTGGAGATATTGGAGATTCTGGTGACCTCTCTCGGAGAATCACTTTCGTTGATCATTGCCTCGGGAATCGCCTCTTTGAGTAAGCGTTCGAAACGGGACCTCAGGTGCCGGATACGGGTTGCGGAGAGCTCTCCTTCGGTATCCAGAATCGAGACCGCCTCGCCGAGACCCACGATTCCCGGAAGGTTTTCCGTCCCGGCCCGTAATCCGAATTCCTGCGGTCCTCCGGTAAAAAGGGGGGACGGAGATGATCCTCCTCTCAGATAAATAAATCCCGTGCCGGGAGGACCGTGAATCTTGTGTCCGGAAAAGCCGATCCCGCTTACCCCCTCGGGTATGGTAAAATGCTCTTTGCCGAGAAGAGCTACCCCGTCGATTACGAGAGGAATTCCTCTCTTCCGTGCTTCGTCGGCAAAGGGAGCCAAGGGAAGTTTGATCCCCGTCTCACTATTGACCCCCGACAAGACGATCAATGCGGTACCGGAACCTGTGGTATCCGTGTCGATCGCCCGCACCACCGATGTGACCGTCGGTGCTCCTCGGAGCCCCGGTGAGAGGAAGGTGACGGGGCGCCCTTGAGAGGCGAGCTCTCGGACACTCTCGAAAATGGCGGGATGTTCGAGGTCGGTCGTGATGATTCGGCCCGGCCGTTTTGCACAGAAACCCCGGATAAGGAGATTCATACTCTCCGTCCCCCCCGAAGTGAAAAGGACCTCCGAGGGGCGTACGCGGAGAAATGTGGCGATCTTTGCTCTGACACGGGAGAGTACGGCCCTACTCGTTCTGCTCCGTTCGTGGATTCCGGAGGGGTTGCCGTAGCGAGCCATCTGTTCGGTTACGGCGCGTATGACCCGGGGGTCCGTGGGAGCGTGTCCGTTATGATCGAGGTAGATACGCTTCATCGACCCGCACATTGATGATGGTGATATTGTCGTGGCCACCGTTTGATTTGGCGATATTGATCAGGGACGTCGTCGCCTCTTCGGGGTCGGGATGTCCTTCGAGAACGGAGGCGATCATGACATCGGAGACGACATCGGTCAGACCGTCCGAACACATCAGATAGACATCCTCCTGCCTTACGGGGGTAATATGCATCTCTACATCTACCTCGCCCTGTGTTCCGAGGGCGCGGGTGAGGATATGGTCGTGTTGGAAGGGTAGCTCCGGAGCGGGGAGGGCGGTATTGCGTTCCGTCAGGGCGTTTCGGAGAGAATGGTCTACGGTTAGTCTATCCAGCTTTCCCCTCCTGTACCGGTAGATGCGACTATCCCCTACGTGGCCGTAAATCAGGAAACGTTCGTGAAAGAGGAGGACGCATATGGTCGTTCCCATACCCCTGTATTGCTTCTTCTTATGGCTCAGTGAGTAGATGCGACTGTTGGCACTCTCGATAAACAATTTGGTCAGGGAACAGAGATCGAAGATATTCCACTCCCTTTTTTTCGTAATGAACAACTCCTCGATCGACGCACAGAGGAACCGGATCGCCTCTTGTGCCGCGATCTCTCCTGCTCTGTGCCCCCCCATTCCGTCCGCGAGAGCAAAAAATCCGTTCTCCATTAGCCGGTCCCACACATCTTCGTTGTTGGGGCGGGCAAGACCTATATCGGAGTGACCGAACGATTTGAGGGTGAAACGTAACGGATTCACAAGATGCAATCTCCCTTTAAGATCGGGTGTCGGATCAGGAATGCTTGGCCGAAAGAACGTACTCTTCGATCCGTTTGGCCACCACCTTGGCAAACCGGGCATGGGCCAATCCGATCGGGGTAACGGCGAAGGAGACCTTTCTCCACCGGTCGGGATCGGATTCTTCGAGACGGGCCGATTCGGGGACGAGATAGCTCTGTCGAACGATTTCCTGCAGTATGAGGAGGGGTGCCTTCCTTCGTAGATCGAATACCCGTATGCGCATGGTCATCACCAATTCACGGGAGGGGGTGAGCATATCGAAAAGGGAACGGGTCGGTTTTTTCGGTACGATGTCGTGTTCGATGAGTTCGGTACGGGCGACGAACTCTTCCGATTCGGCAGTGGCCAAGCGGAGATTGCGCCGTTTGAGGAAGTATTGGCGTAGGTGTTCGGTGAATTCTTCCGTGAGGCCGGAGGAGAGGGGTGCCTCGCGGGGAGGGAGGACGGGGGCGATGGCGATAGCGGGTTTTGCACGGTCGTTACCTTGGTACCGGATGGCCGCGGGGCCGGATACGGAATCGAGGTGTCGGGTGTTACAGCCCGAGAGCAGGGTCGAAAACAGAACCGAGAACAAGGCAAGTCGGGGGTGGCGGATCGGAAGGAACATCTCTTTGCATCTCCTAAAGAACACTTGACGCTTAAGCCCCGCATACTACCAAAATCTTTTCCTTTTTTCAAACCTTCTTTCCCAAAAAAATCTTTGGATTTTTAATGGGCCTTTGTATACACTCTAATCCGTTAAAAACACGGTCTCTCCGGTCGATTTTTGCCGGAAAGGCCCTCGAGTAAAGATTGTTTGTCGCATGGTTGTCAGGGCAAAAATAACCGGACTCGGATCGTATCTCCCGAAACGTGTCCTGTCGAACGCCGATTTGGAGAAAATGGTCGATACTTCGGATGAGTGGATCGTCTCCCGAACGGGCATGAAGGAGAGGCGGATTGCCGGGAAAGAGGAATCGACCTCTTCGATGGGGTACATGGCGGCTGTGAAGGCACTCGATAGGTCCTCCGTTTTGCCCGAATCGATCGACTTGATCATCGTGGCGACGGTTACTCCGGATTACGGTTTTCCGAGTACCGCCTGTTTGATTCAGAGTCGTTTGGGTGCCTCTCGGGCGGTTGCCGTCGACATACAGGCCGCCTGCACGGGCATGCTCTACGCTCTCTCTTCAGCTAAGGCGTACGTGGAGGTGGGTATGTACGATACCGTCCTCGTCGTTGCCTCGGAAAAGCTCTCATCCATCGTCGACTATACCGACAGAAATACGTGCATCCTCTTCGGGGATGGTGCGAGTGCTTGTGTCGTGAGTGGAAAGAGAGAAGGTGAAGGGCTTGCGATCAATCGGATCTCTTTGGGAGCGGACGGTATACACTCCGATTTGCTCATCCTTCCCGGAGGGGGGTCGACCTTTCCCGCAACGGAAGAAAGTGTGAAGAACCGGTTGCATTATCTCCGGATGGAAGGGAAGGAGATCTTTAAGCAGGCCGTCCGACGTATGGAAAGCGCTATCGAGGATTGTCTGAGGGGAACCGGTTCGGAAAGGGGGCGGATCGATCGTTTGGTGCCCCATCAGGCCAATATTCGCATTATTGAGGCACTGGCGAGGAGGTTGGGAATAGGGATGGATAGGGTTTTCGTAAACATCGGCAAGTACGGGAATACCTCCGCGTCCTCCGTCGGGATTGCTCTCGATGAGTTGATGGAAGAGGGGAGTGTACGATCGGGGGATCATATCGTGTTGTGTGCGTTCGGTGCCGGATTGACTTGGGGGGCGGCGACCATGTCTTATGAAGTGGAAGATTGAGGAAGTATGGACCGAAAAATAGCCTTTTTGTTTCCCGGTCAGGGGTCTCAGTACGTGGGTATGGGAAGGGATTTTTTTGACTCTTTTGCGGAAGCGAGAGAGACCTTCGAAGAGGCCGATGATCTGCTGGGGTTTGCTCTTTCCGAGCTGATTTTCGGAGGTTCGCCCTCTGAGTTGACATTGACGAAACACTGTCAGGTGGCCATCTACGTAGTCAGTATGGCGATTTTGCGGGTCATTCGTGCGCGGTACGATACGATTCGTCCCGTCGTGTGTGCCGGAATGAGCCTGGGAGAGTATTCTGCGTTAACGGGAGCCGGTCGCCTCTCATTCGTCGACGGTATCGATATCGTGCGTGCACGCGGCTTATACATGCATGAGGCATCGGTGAAACATCCGGGGACGATGGCTGTCTGTCTGGGCGTGAAGCAACATGTCGTGGAGGCGGTGATCGATGAGATCCGGGCGACCCACCCCGTTTGGATGGCCAACTTGAACTGTCCCGGACAAATCGTCATCTCCGGTACCTCCGCAGGGGTAAAGAGGGCGGGGGAAATGCTGAAGAGCAGGGGTGCCAAGAGGGTGCTTTCCCTCGATGTTGCGGGTGCGTTTCATAGCGGACTTATGGAAGAGGCAAAAGGGAGGCTTGCCGAGAGACTTGCCGTCGTTCCGATCAAAGAGAGCGATGTCGATGTCGTCCTCAATGCGGTGGGAGAGTACGTGTATGATACCGATACCGTCAGACGGTGTTTGATTGATCAGGTCGTCGCTCCCGTTCTCTGGGAGAAAGGGATCAGGAGGATGGATGAGCGGGGGACGGAGCTCTTTATCGAGATCGGGTGCGGACGTTCTCTCGGGGGTATGAACGGGAGGATAGGACCCTCGGGCAAAACGATCAGTATCGAGAAGGTGAATGACCTGGAAGAGTTGGCGAAGTGCGTGGGTTGTGTCACCGTATGAAGGGACTGCTTAAAGAGAAACGGACGTTGGTTACGGGCGGTAGTTCGGGATTAGGGAGACGCATTGCCGTCCTGTTTGCGGAACAGGGCGCGTCCGTCGCCATTTTCGGCACGAACGGGCAGCGACTCGAGGAGGCGAAAGGGGAAATCGGTCGGGCGGGAGGGGGTGATGTCGTGGTTGAAAAGGTCGATGTTTCCCGGACCGATGAGGTACGCAAAGCGTGCGACTGTTTACTGGGCATGTGGGGGGGTGTCGACGTGTTGGTCAATTGTGCCGGGATTACCCGGGACGGGTTGCTCTTACGGATGGAAGAGGAGGACTGGGATTGCGTGATCGACATTAACCTCAAGTCGGTTTATAGTCTGTGTCGAGCACTGGTCAAACCGATGGTGAGGGCGCGTTCCGGAAAGATCATCAACGTTGCTTCCGTCGTCGGGTTGGTGGGAAATCCCGGGCAGACCAACTACGCAGCCTCCAAGGCGGGGATGGTCGGGTTTACCCGATCCTTGGCCAAAGAACTGGGAAGGCGTGATATCCGTGTTAACTGTATTGCCCCCGGATTTTTTGCTACCCCTATGACCGACAGCTTGAGCGATGAGCAAAGAGAGGAGATACTTAGGCGTATTCCCATGGGGCGTTTCGGGGATCCGGAGGAGCTTGCCCGTGTCGCTCTTTTTTTGGCGAGCGATCTTTCGGGATATATCACGGGGCAGGTGCTGACCGTAGACGGCGGGATGACCGCTTAGAAAACGATGGAACAACCAGGAAGAAATGAGGAGTGAGGATATGTCGGTAGAAGAATCGGTAATCGAGGTCGTAGTAGCACAACTCGGTGTGGATGCAGCTGAGGTAACACGGGAAAAGTCGTTTGTGGAGGATTTGGGTGCGGACTCTCTCGATCTGACCGAATTGATTATGGCTCTCGAGGAGAAGTTCGACCATGAAATCTCCGATGAGGAATCGGAAAAACTGAAGACCGTGGGAGATGTGATCGCGTATATCGAGGCCGGGAGGGCGGGCGGATAGATCCCCCTCGCGTATCGGAATGGAAGAACGTGGTTTGCCGGTTTTTACTTTGCGTTCCGTTTCCAAACGATACGGACGGGGTCGCGGTGCGGTGGGTGCGTTACACGATGTCCGGCTCTCCGTATACGGGGGGGACATCTACGGCATCGTCGGGTTCAGTGGTGCCGGTAAATCGACACTCGTTCGCCTGCTCTCCGGGTTGTTGTCTCCCTCATCCGGATCGGTTCTCTTTCACGGCGAGGATCTCTCCACCATGACGAAGAGAGAGCTCGCCCTGTTTAGGAGGCGGATCGGAATGGTGTTCCAATCCTTCAATCTCCTTTCCTCGCGCAACGTGGTCGGCAATATCGAATACCCTTTGGAGATTGCCGGGGTTGTCGGAGAGGAGAGGAAGAAGAAGGTCGCAACTCTGATTTCCCTTGTCGGACTGGAGGGGAAAGAGGAGTCGTATCCGTCGCAACTGAGCGGGGGACAAAAGCAGCGCGTCGGTATTGCCCGCGCTCTTGCCGTCGATCCGGAGGTACTTCTCTGTGACGAGGCGACCTCCGCTCTCGATCCCACGACCACCCGGGAGATCTTAGCTCTTTTGCAGGATATTCACGATGCTCTCGGTATCACGATGGTGCTCATTACCCATGAACCGGATGTGGTCAAGCGGATCTGCACGAAGGTGGCCGTTTTGGAAGGGGGGCGTGTGGTTGACGACGGATCGGTTGAGGAGATGTGTTCCGGGAAGATGCATGAGACGACGAGTCGTTTTTTGGAACATGCCTTTCACGATATTCCCGCTGAGCTGTTACGCAAGGGAAATTCCAATCGTATCTTTTTGAAGCTGAGGTTTATAGGAAATGAGACGAGAAAGCCCGTGATTGCCGAAGCGGTCAAACGGTTTGCCGTTTACATCAGCATTCTGTCGGGTCGGATCGATAGGATGCGATCGCAGATCATCGGGAATTTACTGATCGAACTCACGGGGTCTGCCGAGGAAATTGAGCGGACACTGCACTATTTCTCCGAAAAAGAGGTCTATTATGAGGTCATGAAAAGTGATGTATGATAACCTGGTTCTAACGTGTCGGTTGGTCCCTCTTCAATTGTGGAACACCGTGTACATGGTCTTCTTCTCGGCGTTGTTTTCCCTCTTGATCGGGTTGCCCGTCGGGGTGATCCTGACCGTGACGGATAAGGGGCATATCAGGGAGCATGTCGTGATACATAAGGTACTGGGAGCATTCGTAAACGTAGGACGTTCGTTTCCTTTTGCCATTTTGATGGTCGCGTTGATTCCCGTGACGAGGTGGATTGTGGGGACGAGCTTGGGGACGACGGCGACGATCGTGCCCTTAACCGTTGCCGCGGCTCCCTTTTTTGCGCGACTTGTGGAATCGAGCTTGAAAGGGGTCGACGAAGCGGTGTTGGAGATGGCGCGCGTGACGGGTTCTTCAGCGAGGCAGATGATCATGAAGGTGCTCATACCCGAAGCATTACCGATGCTCTGCTCCGGACTGACCACGACCGTTGTCAATTTGGTAGGGTATAGTGCGATGGCGGGGCTGATCGGAGGCGGAGGGCTCGGTGAGGTGGCGATCCGGTACGGGTACAACCGGTTCAACACGTTTGTGATGATCGTGACCATCGCGTTGTTGATCGTGATCGTATGGTTCATTGAATGGGTGGGACGTATATCGTATCGCCGTATCGTCGTGGGAAGGGGGATGGCATATGTGTAGATGCGGTCGTGTTGCGTTTGCCTCTTCCGGAGTCGCTTACCTTTTGTCTCTCCTTCTCTGTTTGCAGGGTTGCACCTCTTCGTCCGGATCGAAAAAGGAGTTGAAGGTAGCGGCGACCCCCGTACCTCATGCGGAGATGCTTGAGTTCGTCGCGCCCCTTCTCCGGCAGGAAGGGATTGAGTTGAAGGTGTTGGTGACGGATGACTACCGCCTTCCGAACCGGGAACTTGCGGAAAAGGAGGTGGATGCGAATTTTTTCCAACACCTCCCCTTTCTCGATGAAGAGGTCGAACATTTTCACTATCCCATTCGCTCTTTTGCCAAAATCGAGCTTGAACCCATGGGCGTCTATTCGGACAAGATTCGTGATATAGGGAAAGTGAAAGAGGGATTTACGGTTGCCGTGCCGAACGATCCGACGAACGAGGGGCGTGCCCTTCTCCTTTTGCAAAAGCACGGACTGATCACGTTGAAAGACTCTACATCGCTCTCTGCTACTCCGTTGGACATTGTCGATAACCCCTTGCACCTCAAGTTCAAGGAGGCCGATGCGGCCGCTTTGCCACGCCTTTTGCGGGATGTGGGCATTGCCGTGATCAATACGAACAACGTATTGCAGGCAGGGATGTCTCCTTTACAAGATGCATTGGTGATCGAGGGATCGGATTCCGCCTACGTCAATATCATTGCCATTAGGATAGAAGACGCAAAGCGAGCCGACCTGTTGGCGCTTAAGGAAGCGATGACCTCTCAGGAGATGCGCCATTTCATCAGAAAAAAATATAAAGGGGCGGTGATACCTGCTTTTTAGAAGATAAGGTCGTCTTCTTGTAAGATAATTGCCCCTTCACGTAGAATCATTTTACTTCGCTTGCACGGGTACTTATGTCTTCGTCAACACCCTCCGGGGGGGGGATATGGGGCATGCTTCTGCGACCTTTTCGGTTGCATGAGGTGAGGAAGTTTCTTCCTTTGAATGTCATCCTGTTCTTGATTTGCTTCAACTACAGTGTTTTGAAGGCAGCTAAAGATGCCCTGATGATTACGGCTCCCGGATCGGGTGCCGAGGCGATTCCCTTCATGAAGATTTGGATCGTATTTCCCGTGGCCTTGGGCATTACCTATTTGTTTAATCGTCTATTTAATCGTTATAGTCAACAGAAGACATTTTGCATAATTATCGGCATTTTTCTGGCGTTTTTCGTACTGTTTGCCTACGTACTCTATCCCCACCGCGACGCAATCCACCCCCATCGCTTAGGTGTCGGATTGCAGGAGATGTTACCCGGGGGGTGTCACGGATTTGTCGCGATCATCCGGAATTGGTCGTACGCTCTATTTTATGTGATGGCCGAGCTGTGGACGACGATCATCATGTCGCTTGCTTTTTGGGGATTTGCCAATTCGGTCATTTCGGTCGATGAGGCAAAAAAACATTACGGAATACTCGGTGTCTCGGCGAATATCGGAACACTTTGTGCGGGATATGCGACTGCGAACCTCTCCGCGTACGTATTCGGGTGGGTGAACGGCGATCACTGGGGGCGGTACCTCGAGACGATAACGGTGATCGTCGTGTGTGTCGGACTGTGTACCGTTATGATGTTTTACCGGTACTACCGTGGCTTTATTGTTCGTCATGTTAAGACTCGCGATCCTTTCTTTGAACAGGGTAACGGAGCCGGGAAGAAGAAGTTGGGGGTGCGGAAAAATTTTTCCTATTTCAAAAAATCGAAGTATCTTATCTGTATAGCCGTTTTGGTCATGGGGTTTAACTTTACGATCAACATTACCGAGGTGATATGGAAGGGGCAGATTAAGCTACTCTACCCCCATCCCGAAGGGTATAACCGGTATATGGGGGAGGTGCTCATCGCCAACGGGTGGCTGTCAACGATTGCGGGGCTATTTCTCTGCAACCGGTTGATTCGTCGTTTCGGGTGGACGTTCGGTGCGTTGACCACACCGGTGGCGGTGTTCGTGACGGGGATCTGTTTTTTCGGTTTTATTCTCTACAAAGATAGTGCGCTCTTGGTCCGGTGGACGGCGATGGTCGGGTCAAACCCCCTTACGATGTGTGTCCTTTTCGGTTCGGTGCACAACGTCCTATCTCGTAGTTGCAAGTATTCCTTTTTCGATGCGACGAAGGAGATCGCCTTTATCCCTTTGAGCGCCGAATCACAGGTGAAGGGGAAGGCGGTGATCGACGGGTTGGGATCCCGTATCGGTAAGTCGGGAAGTTCTTTGCTACAGAGCCTGCTCTTGGTTGCCTTCGGCTCAATGGCCGATGCGACACCGTGGTCCGGGTTGATCCTCTTGGCTGCCGTCCTCTGTTGGATGGTAGCGGCTCGATCCTTGGGGAGGCGCTTCGACCGACTCGTTCACCCCGTACGAGAAGGAGAAGGGTGCCGTAACCGGGACTTGGAAGCGGTACGTGGGTGAGCAAACCGGAGTACGACCATAGGGGGGGGGGGATCGAGGATGACTCCGGACGAGTCCGTTGATCCGGTCGTTGTGGATAATAGGTTTGCCGGACCATCTGATTGAGCTGTTTGCCGAGCCCGTTCCCTTGTCGCCATGTTGTCTCCTGCAGATGTATCGATTGCCGGTCCCTCTGTTGCTCCTGCTCCGTCAGACTCGTCTGTCGATCCGTTTCCTCTATCCGTCGTTCTATCCGGTTCGTCTGTTGTGCAATCTTCCGACTGATCCGATCCGCATGCCGAACCGTATGCACTGCCTGAGCCGTCGTTTATGAACAATACCTATTTGTTTGCACTTTCCGATCGGGTTCGATGGGTGAAAGAGAAATCGGGTATACGATCATGTATATGCATGACGCATGCGGGAGTGGCGCCACGGAAATGTGTGAAGAGGGGGGGGTTAAGAGTGAAGCTCGCGACAAGAGAAGAAAAAAGCGATCTCCGTCCGCGCGACGTCGGGACCGTCCGACCCGTGTACCGCATTGGCATCGATCGTCTTGGCAAAGTCCGCTCTGATTGTCCCCGGAGTGGCTTGTGCCGGGTCGGTGGCCCCCATGAGATCTCGGTGTTTTCGTATCGCATCTTCCCCTTTCAGGGCCGAGACCAAAACGGAACCCGATATCATGAACTTCACGAGATCATTGAAGAAAGGGCGCCCTTCGTGTATCGCATAGAAAGCCCTTGCTTCTTCTTCGGAAAGCTTGACCATTTTAGCACCCACAATGCGAAGTCCCGACTTTTCAAACCTGGACAGGATGGCACCGATGTGCCCCCGGCTTACGGCATCCGGCTTGATGATGGATAGCGTAATCTCCTCTGCCATGTCCCGATCCTTTCTCTTTCGGCTATCGTCGAAGGATCCCATCCTACCTCACTCGGAGATAAAAAAAAACCCGGAAAAAGTCATTCTTCCCGGGCTCTCATTAAGGTCTTTCTTACTGTCGTGTAGTCTGATCAACTACAAGAAAGATTATATCAACTGACATTTTCCGTGTCAAAAAAAATATATAAAATAATAAATTACTGAAAATAAATAGTTTATGAACTAACCTCTCCCCTTCCGTATCTTGTCAAAGTCCGATAAACGACGAAAAAGGGATACGATGTCTCGTAACATGGCCAGGCGATTCCTCCTTACTGCGGGGTCGGGGGCGAGAATGCGCAGTGCATCGAAAAATTTACTAAGTGGTTGACGTATAGATAGTAAAGATTCAAATGCTACGATATAGTCTCTTGTTTCCAAGGAGGTGCTTAAGGAGGAGGCGACCGATCCGAGAGTGCGGTACAGCACCCTTTCCTCATCTTCCCGGAACGCCCCTTCCCTCACTTCGGGGAGGTCGGTCCGGCCTTCGAGTTGTCCCTTCGCCCGCTTGTAAATCTCGTGGAGTTTGGCAAAATCTTCCGTTTTGCGAAATCGGTTCAACGCTTCGGTTCGCAACAACCTGTCGTAAGGGTCGATCCCCCGGATCGTGGCCGATGCGACTGCCCGGATCTCATCCGGTGCAAAGGAGCCCTGCCGAAAACCCTCCAAAAAGTGTTGCAATCGGTTTACGATGAAAATATGCAACTCTTCCTTCACCCGATCGGGGTTCTCGATTCCGGGAAAGAGGGGGAGGATCTTACCTATGCAGTCGGCGAGATCTATGTGTAAGTTATTTTCGATCAGGATCCTGATGATGCCGAATACGTGACGCCTCACTCCGTAGGGATCTCCGGAAGAGCTCGGCATGCGACCGCTTGCGCAGTAGCCGACAACATCATGTAGCTTATCGGCCAGGGCGGTCACGTAGCTGACGGGATCGGTCGGTAGCTCGTCCGCCTCGAACCGGGGGAGGAGATGTTTTCTAACGGCTCCGGCCGTCTCCGGTTCCTCGCCCCCGTGTAGGGCGTAGTATTCGCCGATGACCCCTTGCAGAACGGGAAATTCTCGGACGAGAGAAGTGGCGAGATCCGCTTTGGCAAGTTCGCAGGCTCGGGCGATCTTGGCGACGGTCTCTTTATCCAAGTGTAGAGATTGTGCCTGAAGAAGGGCGATCCGGCCCATGCGCTCCGTTTTATCGGCCATAGTACCGAGCGTATCGCAAAAGGTGATGGTGTGTAACTCCTTGGCAAAGGTGTCGAGAGAGGTGCGCAGATCGTTTTCGTAGAGGAATTTGCCATCGGCAAGACGGGCTGTCAATACACAACTGTTGCCCTCTTTGATCGTCTTGTCGGGCCGGTTGTCGGCTGTGATAACGAAGCGATCGGAAAGGGAGCCGTCTCTGTTCGCCAAGGGGAAATATCTCCGGTGATAGACCATTTCCGATATGAGAATTTCTTTCGGCATCTCCAGAAATATGCGATCAAACGAGGCAACACAGAGTGTCGGCCATTCGGAGAGAAAGAGCACCTCCTCCAAGACGCGATCTCTCTCCACGGGTAGGGTATCCGTTGCATCGGTAAGGGAACGGAGTTGTGTGAGAATGCTCCGTTTCCTCTCCTCGATATCGACGAGGACGTCTCGGGAACGAAGGGTTTCGACATAATCGGTCGCCTTTTTGATCCGGATAGGCCCCGGAGAACGTTGCGTATGTCCGGTAGAGAGGTCGGAGGAGAGAACCGACCCGACCGAAAAGGGGATGACGCGACTCCCCAGAAGGGCTGTGATGGTGTGAATGGGGCGGGCGTAGGTAATCGAGGAGTTTCCCCATCGCATTTTTTTGGGAAACCGAAGGGAGGTAATGCATTCCGGAAGGCGTTTGCGTAAGAGCTCTTCCGTCGGTAGGGCACTCTTTTTCGTTTCGAAGATGAGGTACTCCTTGTTTTTGATGAGGCGGATCGTAATCGTTCCCGTAGGGCAAAGGTAGGGAGCCTCTCTTAGTTCCGGAAGGGTCCGGGGTGCAACACCCGTTGAGCGGAAAAATCCGGTGCCCTGAGGAGTCGGTACACCCCTCTCGTCGAAAGCAAGAGCAAGGGGAGGCCCTTTTTTTTCTTCCCGTTCGGGGGAAGTTGCGGAGGCAAGGTTGTGTACGAGGACGGCCAAACGGCCGGGAGAACCGAAGGCGTCAATCCTATCAAAGGGAAGCTTTTCTTCTCGTAAAAGGGCTTCGACACTCTGTTTGAGGTGGTGGCATCCTACCCGAACGGATCCGGCCGGCAATTCTTCCGAGCCGATTTCAAGGAGAAAATCTTCCCGTTCTCCTTCCGGTACCTTCCTTAAAGGGGGAGGAGATGTTTCGGGAGGGAGGTCGTTATCCGGGTCGGCACCCGCCACGCACAGGGGAAACCCCTCTCTTTCGCGTATGGCGAGGAAGGTCTTGGCAGCCCCCTTGGCAAGTTCCCTCACCCTCGTAACGTATCCCGTTCTTTCGGCTACGGAGAGGACACCACGTGCCTCCAAGATGTTAAAGGCGTGCGACGCTTTGATGGCAAAATCATAGGCAGGTAGGGGAAGGTCGCGTTCGGAGAGGGTGCGGGACTCTTTTGCAAAGTCCTCAAAATGGCGACGCCACATGGCGACGGAGGCGTGATCGAAATTGTAGCGACTCCACTCCCTTTCTCCCTGTAGGCAGATATCGCCGTAGGAAAGGGAATCATTCCACATGATGTCGAAGAGGTGATGTTTTTTCTGCAGATTCATGCAGAGCCTTTCGAGTCCGTATGTGATCTCCACTGTTACGGGACGCAATGCGTACCCTGCAACTGATTGGAAATATGTAAATTGTGTAATCTCCATTCCGTTTAGCCATACCTCCCAACCCAGTCCCCACGCCCCGAGAGTGGGAGACTCCCAGTCATCATGGACGAACCGGATGTCGTGGACCTTGCGATCGATACCGAGTGCCTCCAACGATTCGAGATAGAATCGCCGGATGGCATCCGGAGAGGGCTTCATGACCACTTGGAGCTGGTGGAAGAAGTGCAACCGGTGCGGATTGTCTCCATACCTGCCGTCTTGAGGTCTTCTTGAGGGCTCTACGTAGACGATATTGAACGGTTCGGGGCCGACTGCGCGTAAGAAGGTCGCCGGATTGAACGTGCCGGCACCGACCTCGACGTCGTGCCCGTATCCGACGAGACACCCCTTGGTCTGCCAAAACGCGTGGAGCGTGCGCACGGTCTGTTGGAACGAGGGCGACATGACGACATACTACCCGATGTACCGGTTTTTTGTCAGGTATGCTTCGCCTCCCGGATACTTTCCCGAACGAACCGGGACTCTTCCGATTGTCCTCCCGCTCGCTCCTCTTGGCGGGTGGTGAGTGCGCCGTGGTCGTCGGCCGTTCTGACGATTTGCGGACGGACGAAAACCACGATATTTCGTTTGGTTCTCTCCGTGTCGTTTTTGCTGAATACGACACTGATTCCGGGGATGCCTCCGAGACAGGGGATGCCCCGCCTTCCCTTGCTTTTCGTATGTCGGGAGACACCACTGAGGACGAGGAAGCTCTTATCGGGGACGTGCGCTCGGGTAGACATCTTCGTTTTGGTTGTCCGGATGCCCCGTACGCCGGCATGATCTTCACCCCGGTTTTGGTCGATTGCTTCCGTGATCTCTTGAGTCAGATCCAAGGTGATGATGTCGTTGTCTCCCAAAAGAGGGGTGATATCGAGTGTAACCCCTATATCCTTGTATTCGAGGTTGGTGTTCGTGAGTGTGTTGCTACCTTGATTTCGTACGACGGAACCCGTAAAGGGGATATTCTCACCAACGAAGATGTGGGAGGGTTGATTGTCTTGTGTGATGATCTTCTGGTTGAGGATGATATCGCTCCGACTATCTTCTTCGAGGGCCGATACGAGCGACCCTAGGGAGAGGTAGGAGGCCCCCTTATGCCGGATAATGGTACCGATGATGCCGAGATCGAATCCCTTGGTTAAGGGAAACGATCCGGCCCCTTTCGGAGGAGAAGAACCGATCGATCGGAGTGCGGAGGCAAAGGTATTCGATTTCGTGCTACCGGAAAAGTTGCCGAATCCGACTCCGCACTTCCCTTCGTATTGTCCTCCTCCTCCCCAGTCGAGTCCGAAGTCGAGCGCTTTGCGTACGTCGGTTTCGATCACTAGAATCTCGATAAAAATCTGTTTTTTAGGGGCGTCGATATTGCGAATGAGTCGGGTCAGGGAGGCGATTCCTCCCCGAGAGCCGTTGTAGATGAGTGAGTTTGTGGAGGGGACGTACCGTACCGAATTGATGGTCCGCAGAAGTTCCGGGTCACTCTCTTTGCGGTCACTTAAGTCGGTAGCAATCTTGCGGATCGTCTCTTGAATTTCGGCCCCGTGATGGTATTTCAGCTTGTAGGTTTGAAAGGTCACCCTTTTTTCGGAATCTTCCCCCGGAAGATCCGGTGCGAAGGACATCGCGGAATCACCCTCATATCCGTCCTCCCTTCCGAAGAGGAGGTATTCGTCCCTTTCTTCCACCTTGATACCCCGTTTCGCCAACATTTCGATCATGATGCGTAAGACGATTTTCGGGTGGATGGGTTTTCCCGTGGTGAAATCGACGGGAAAGTCGAGCATCCTCTCGTCGTATACACAGTTGACCTTGGCGATCTTACCTACGAAGCGGATCAATTCGAGCATCGACACTTCTTTGAAGTCGATCATCACCTCTTCTTCCCGATCCGGATCGGTTGTTCGATGATCCGATTCCGCATAGGAAAGTAGGGAAAAGAGGAAGAAAACAAGCAATGAGAACCGGACCGGCATAACATATATAGTAGTCTAATTTTTAATAATAGAAGGTCTACTAAACCTTTGTCTGTCGCAGGATGTGGAATAGATTATAGACGAACGCGGGACATTAAATGCAAGAATCCTTTGCAAAAAAAGAGTGAGGCCGGTCTGCGGTGAGCGGGGCAGAGGTCGCCGAAGACCGGAGGGTGATCCGGCTTATGTCACTCGCAATACATCACAAAGGAAGGGACGGAGTCCGTGAGTAGAAAAGATGAGCAGGAACTGATCCGAACCATCTGCGATCGGGTAGGGCTCGGAATGTTTACGTCGGTAGCGTGTACCCCGTACGCTCCGACCGATGAGGAGAGGATAGATCTTGTCACCAAGACTTACCGGAAAGAAGAGAGAGGTGCTTGCTTTCGTGAGGGGGATGTTGGGGGGGGGTTGAGATAAATCGGAAAAAGGAGTAGGATGGGGCGCCGGTTGTGAGTCGATTTTCCCTTTTACTGCCGGTGTGGTCGGTAGCCGAGGATGCGTGGTGGCGCCCCCTCCCGAGAAACATATATTAGCGGGGAAAGCGGCTCCTTTTTATCAGGAGAAAGGGATGACCGTACCTTCCATCGATGCCGTTTTCCTCCGAGTTGCGGGTGCCGTTATTCTCCCTGTAATTGTAAGGGGAGTGGCCGAACTAGCCGGTAGGCTCGTGCAATGTGCTTTACCCATCTTTTATCGGGGGGTAGGGTGTTTGTCGGCAGGACCCCCCCCCCGGAGGGAGTGGTACCCTTGGTTCTCGATACGGCCCCGAGCCCGTAAGGAGTAGTGCACCCGACCTCCACAGGGTGCTCCTGCAAGATCCGGACTATTTGTGGAGCGAAAGCGTCGACGGGGCAAGAAGTTCGGATATGTACGATCACGAATAATGACCGACTCCCCGGAGGATGCGGCTCAAGAGGCCCGAGAGCTCCCGGGGGATCTTGCGTCAACCGGGGATGGAAAGGGGGCACGGGACAAACTCCGATCTCTCATGGACGGATGCCTCACGTGCCGGAGTAGCTTCATGCGAGAGTGGCGAGAACGGGAAGAGTTTCCCCCCGCTTCCGATCTCGTACCGACTACGACGGTGAGCGATCATGTGTTGGTAGCTTATACTTTTTCGGAATCAAAGAAACCCCGATCGTGTTCGGACCCCCTTTTGACACTCCGTGCGGCGTGGGACACTCTCCGCAAGCAACAGACCGCTTTGACAGGATAGACGAGATGCGCAAAAAGACGATGGAGGAAGGGGAGTGCCCGGTTTTGTAGAGCGGATGGCGAAAGAGATCGAGGAGCTCTACATGACGATCGTTTCCCACCCTGCCGATCCGGATGTGGGAGGATGCGAAGCTGCGATGCATATCCGTCTCAATACACGGAGGCATCTCCGACAAAAGAAAGAAGAACGAGAGTGTCCGGACCTCGTAGGGTTTTTGATTGTCACTGCCTTTTCCGACTGTGTGACCAATGTCTCCGGCTTTGCCGTCCACGGAGAACGGACGATGTGCGCTTGCCTCATGATGCAAAGAGAGAAACCGGAAAAAACCTCCCGGAGGCAAAAACCCGCAAATCTCACGATGAACGGGGCGGGAACCCCTCTTCCTTCAGCTTGTCGGACAAACCACCACCACCCCGTCGGTGATCCGTCCCTTACGACCTTTCCGGAGACACGGCGACCGCGGAGAGTGCCGGGTCGAGGAGGGCCCGATCAAGACACCCGGGGGATAGGGTGAAAAAAAGGCGGATGCGCCCGAGGTCGACGTTACCGAAACCGAATGTGAATCTCGGGTTCCCTACACGATAAGGGCCACCGGCCAATTCCGTCCGAAACCACACCCCGAGCAACGCGATACGCTGTCCGCACACCGCGCCCGGCCAACCTTTCAGTAGAGTCCCGAGCAGTGTGTACGCACGTGAACCGTTCCCGTTCCCGTAGCGAAGCCCCATCCTTTCGGGTGGCCGAGTCGCTTTCAGAGAGGCGCGGGCTACGCCGTCGGCCTTCACACCTCCCGCGTATCCTTCCGACAGCAGATGTCGCCCGGGGATCCCGGGGGAAGAAAAAAAGATCCTCATTCGCTGACCGAGCAGTTGCGACAACCGCCCGATCGCACCGGTCGGCACGAGAGGGGCCAATCCGCTTTGTAAGCTTATCTTCATCACAACAACACCTATCGGTTCCGCAGGTCGGGACGAGTGTGACACGAAAGGGCGTATAACGTCAAGCGAAAAACGCTTGCGGTGCCGGAAAATTTTCGCAAAACCGGCCGATTTGGGGAAAAAAGCTTTCGGACTTGGCCGGATATTGGTATAAAGGTCTTTAGAGTTCGTACGAAAAGCGAAGTAAAGAGATTTCCTTGGAAGCAAAAACCGTAGATCCCGTTATCTCACCCGGCCGGAGTCCGTTTTCCCTGAGATTGCCCCTCGTTTTAACGGTGGGGCGTATGTTCATTAGCCCGATCTTTCTGGTTATTTACCTGAAATACGGGAGTTTGGGCATTGGGATCCGAACGCTTCCCTTTATCCTACTCGCCCTCCTGGGACTTTCCGAGCTTTCCGATTTTTTTGACGGTTATTTGGCCAGAAAATTCGATGTAGTAACGCAACTCGGCAAGATCTTGGATCCGATGTCCGATAGCATCACTCGGCTCACAATGCTCCTCACCTTTACGCAGGGGATCATAGCCCTTCCCCTCTTCCTCGTCTTCGTATTCATCTATAGAGATGCCGTGGTCAGCGCGTTGAGGACGATCTGCGCTTTTAAAGGGGTCACGTTGGCTGCCAGAACAAGCGGGAAGGTCAAGGCGGTTTTACAGGCGGTTGCCATCTGCTCCGTCCTGGCCCTCATGATTCCCTATGCCTTCGACCTTTTCCCTCTCGACCGGCTCCGCCTTTTCAGCCGGATCATCATCGCCATGGTCGCTTGTTACGGCGTCTACTCCGGAGTTGAATATATCCTTGCAAACCGCCTCTATATCAAGCAGGCAATCGGTTCGCTATCGGGCGATCACCGGTGAAGGGGAGAAAAGAGTGGTCGGGGCGGATCGGATGCAAACCGATTGTTCCCTACGAAACGGACAGTTTCTCCGGGGCGTCGCATCACGGAGCGGTAGGGTGACGCAGTCATAAACTCCGGGTAGCATCGTAAAACCTTTTCGATATGGCGTTCGGTGATTTGTGTCCGATTCTTTTGAAGAATGCCGGTTGCAAACACTCCCGAGGGATACTCGGATCCGTTGTCTACGGTGATCGATTCCGGTAGATCTCTCTTCCGCTTTGAGGTTACGCAACATACTGCTTACTGCGGATGCCGGTGACGATCTATCGACCGCAATCGTCACGCATCCCCTTGAAGACGGATCCGCAATATCTTGCCGCTCACCTCACGGCTATTTGCTACGGAGTCCGTCGCTCGATAGAAAAAAAGCTTTCGGATTTAGCCGGATACCGGTATAAGAGCTCCCGCATTCGTTCGATAAGTGAGGTAGAGAGATTCCCTTGGAAGCAAAGACCGTAGGTCCCGTCATCTCACCCGATCGGAGTCCGTTTTTCTCGAAGTTACCCCTTGCGTTCACGGCGGGGCGTACGTTCATGGAGCCGGTCGTTCCGGTTATTGATCCGGCGGTACGGGAGTGCGGGTATCGGTATCCGAACGTTCCCCCTTTACCTTGCTCGCCCTTCCGGGATGTTCCGAGTGTTCCGGTTTTTGACGGCTGTCCTGTCCGAGAGGGTGATATTCCCCGTGTGTTTGCTCTCCTTCCCCTTGGCCGGCTCCGCCTTTGCAGTCGGATGATATCGTCATGGTTGCCTGTTGCCGTGCCTATTCCGGAATCGAATATATCCGTGCAAACCGCCTTCGCATCCGACAGGCGATCTTGGCATCGGGTGATGCATTGCTTACTTAAAAAATTATAGCAGGACTTCTATGAACAGGATTATATATTTTACCTTATTGTTATTCGCAGGTGTTGTAATTCCCGATTTAGGAGCCATAACCTATGTACGGAGCTATGATCTGGGGGGTGGCGGGCTTAAGACAGCCCTGTTGGCATATGATGAAGGGACTCGGACAATGACTTTTGTAGAGCCTGAAGTACAGTTAGGTGTGTGCCCGGACACTCTGGAGGTTTACGAATGGATTAGAATACGCATGCGAGAGGTAACGGGAAAAAGCCCGGATGATGAGATGAGTTCTGATTATCTATTTGCCTTTTCTCTCGCCGGCTTGAATAAACTGAGGGCAAATCCTCTCCCGATATCTAATGTTTCTGCTTTGTTCGGTCTTCCCCCCGAAAGAACAAGATGCATGGATGATGGTGCGGCTCATTTGGTTGCTTCATTGCACACTCTCGGAGATAAGTTGCCCGGAGGTCCTATTTGGAATTTTGCCATCGGGACCGGTGTCGGTTTCGGATTTACCGATGATGACCACAATGTTCGCGATCGATACGACCTTTGGAGATTTTTCGGTGGTAACCCATGGAGGAGCATCGAACCTTCTACCGGTCGGAAAGTGTGGGTTGCGTGCGGATCAAAGTGTGGATTTGATCAAATCGTGCATGAAAACGGTGGGGTTGCCGACGATGAAGCATTTATGCAATTTGCTTCTCGGTGGAAAGGTTATATTGAAACCGGCATCATTGATCGTGGCACGAGAGATGGTTTTGGTCGCTCCCGGGGAATTCCTTCTGCGGTCGTGTTCACGGGTGGGCATGTCGATCGTTATGGTGATCACTTAGTTGAATCTCTGCGAGAAGTCGGTTTAGCCGTACCCTCTTTTGCCGGTCCCGAACACGCCGGTTTGCTGGGAGCCGCACTCAATACGGTCACCAATCGTTCCACCATAACTCCACTCATCAAAGCCATTGAAGAGGAAGAGATTCGCGACGTTGCCCTCCTGTTGGAAAAAGGGGCGGAGGTGAACACGAGAGATGCTTTCGGTCATTTTCCCGTGATTTATGCCATAAATTCCGGAAAAACCGATTGTGTAGAGCTGTTGACTACTTTTGGGGCCGAACTCAATGCCCCTGATTTTTCCGGTCACACCCCCATTTACTTTGCAATAATGAATAATGACTATGAGATGGTTGAATTGTTAATAGAAAAGGGGGCAAAGGTGAATATTCCCGATTATTGGGGACGAAGACCATTAGACTTTTCCAAAGAGAACAGCAAAATAGAGTTTCTACTTTTGAGCCATGGAGCAATTGATGTTCATGGTAAACGTTAAAAGTGCCTTTTTAGTCGGATCATCATTGCCATATTCGCCCGTTACGGCAAGGCGTCTACTTCGGCAACCGGGTACATCCGTGCAAACCGCCTCTCTACCTGACGGGCAATCGGTTCGTTACCGGGCGGTCCTCGGTTAAAGGGGGGAAAAGCAAATTGGGGCAGGCCGGACTTGAACCGGCGACCTACGGGTTATGAGTCCGCAGCTCTAACCACTGAGCTACTGCCCCGGATAGGTGCTATCTCGGGGCGCGATTATACGGAGAAAGTGAGGAAAGATTCAAGGGCGTTGCCAAAATGTCTCCTCTTCGAGTAGGGTGGGAGCATGCGAACGTCGGATTACCCCATTCACTCGGCCATCTTGCAACGCAGATCCTCTCGCGTGATGTCGGGAGAACCGGTTGCCGACAGGGAGCTCATGACCCTCTTCGAAGCCGCGCGCTGGGCACCTTCCTCTTATAATGCCCAACCCTGGCGTTTTCTCTATGCAAAGAGAGATAGCGTCGCTTGGGAGGGTCTCTTTGCCCTTCTCGACCCGTTTAACAAGGAGTGGGTCGTCGGGGCATCCGTTCTGGTCCTGATCCTCTCGCGAACCCTCTTTGAACATAACGGTCTTCCCTCACCCACACACAGTTTTGATGCGGGGGCCGCGTGGGCCTATTTGGCCCTACAGGGTAGCATCGACGGTCTCGTCGTGCACGGCATGCAGGGGTTCGATTACGATGCGGCGCGAAAGGTGTGTCGGGTCCCCGATATCTACGCCATTGAGGCGATGGTCGCCATCGGACAACCGGGGGAAGGTCCGGGTCCGTCGGAGAAGATACGGAAAGGGGAGGTGCCTTCTCAACGCAAACCGCTGGATACGATCCTTATGGAGGGAGAGTTTTGCGAGTCATGAGAAGGCAAGTCGGAATCCTCGGCGCCGGCGTTATGGGTAATGCCATTGCGGAACGCCTCGTACCCGATGTTTCGGTGTATATCTACGATCACAAGGAGATAGATAGGCGTTCTCCGGCACGAAGAGAGGGTATCACCGTTATCGAAAGCGTATCGGAGTTGACCGAACGAGCCGATGTTCTCTTCATCGCCGTACAGCCCAAGGATCTACGTGTCGTCTCCGATTCGTTGTCTCCCTTTTTACGAGACAGACATAGGATCGTAAGCATTCTTGCAGGGACGACCTTGGATGTGCTCCGGTCTCACTTTCCGGAAACCCGCCTCTTCCGAACCATGCCCAACCTCCTCCTCACTCGCGGGAAGGGGGTGTTCGGTATTGTTGATGATCCTTCCTACGACCGAGACGAAAGAGGAGAGATGGAAAACCTCCTCTCTCCGCTCGGTGAGGTCGTCCGGCTCGACGAAGGGGTGATGGATGCCTTTTCCGCCCTGACGGGATCCGGTCCCGCTTTCATCTGCCTGATCATCGAAGCGATGATTGACGCGGGAATCTCCCTAGGTCTTAAGGAACACGAGGCGCTCCACTACGCGTTACGGACCGTTGAAGGGACGGCCGGCTTCTTGCGGGAAGAGGGGACCTTCCCGGAGACATTGAGGAGACGGATATCGTCCCCGGGGGGAACGACCATCGAAGGACTCAACGAACTGGAGCACCAAAAAGTGCGGTCGGGAATCATCAAATGTCTACGAGCGTGCCACCAAAAGGCAAAAACGCTTCGGTGACCTACCCGGGAATATCGCGTTCTTCCTCGGTCGCCGGGAGATCGCCCTTTGCAGGCTTCTTCTCCCCCTTCTTTTTCTTGACAACCGGTTTTACCTTCGCCTCTTGTCCGGCGGGGGGTGCGGACTCGGCTTCAACGATCGGCACGGCCTCTCCCTTCTGTTCGGCGAAAAGGGTATGTCCGATACATGCGAGAGAGAGGGCCGCCAAGGGTAAGGCAAATGACTTTTTCATGATCTATCTCCTTGTGTAATCCAACTGCTGTCGCAAAAGAGCACCTCCGGATGCGAACACGCTCCCCGCACTCTACACGTGCATACGTTATTTTGTAAAGGGAAAATCCGGAAAAACCGGTGCCTCGGTGCGGGCGGGGCCCTCCGAAGAGAATCGTCAACGCAAAATAGAGGTGCCCCAATCTCCGCGTTGTTCCTCCCAATGCGTATCCTACCGTTGCCCCGAGGGTAGCCGGTCTCGCCATCACGCCGCTCCTCACCCCCGCTCCGCACCCGGGAAGACAAACGCAGGCACACTTTCTCGCAGTGCACCGCTTGGCCTTCGCAACATGGTCAACCTGCCGAACGAGATGACCGTGCTGAGGGGGACCAAAGGAGGTACGGCCGACGGAGTTCCCGACGGAGCTCCCGACGGACCTTCATGCAGAGAAGAGGGGGTAGCAACCGTCACGGATTTCGGAAAGGAGGAGGAGGTCGCGCCGGTTCGAAGCGAACAAAGAGAGGGATCATCGAATAGAACGTAGCGGGGCTTTCCCGTATATAACTCTCTTGCGGGTTCTTCGGCACCTGCGAGATCATCCCCCCCTTCCCGAAGAAGGAGTGTGCGATCTCCGGGGAGGAGGACTCATACCGAAGAGAGCCTCTTTTGCCGAGTAATACCTCCTTCGTTATGTTTTGCGGGGAGTGATGGAGGGAGCCTCCTTCCTTCCGGAGTCGTCTCGGCCATAATTTGACCTATTCTTTGCCATACGGAATCGGGGGGCTGTTGACTCGATGCCATAACATCCCGGGTTCCATGTTCGTCCTTGAATTGTTGTTGACGATTTACTACATAGAATCGTAAGAGATCTCTTATAAACGCGTATTTGATATCGATGGCCGGCTCTTCGGCAAATCATTCCGACCGGATGGCTTTCTCTCATCCGGACGGACCTTTCCGCAACCCTCCTAAGCGTTGTCAATCGTTCCCTCTAAAGGGTGGGAACATCACGTTGCGGATAGTGCGGCATCCGGACGAGCATCCTAAGTGGCAGGTAAGGGGGGTCGGACTGTGCCCGTGCATGCTTGCGCCTCGGGAAGAATCGGGTTGACACAATATGTCTCATAGCCGCAACATGCTCGTAGCAAGGGTTGCCGTCGCTAGGTAACCGGGTAAAAGGGGAGGCGAAGAGGCATGGCCATGGCATCGGCGATAGGTGAAGGTGGGGGTTCCGCAGTTCGGCAGGAGAAAGGGTTCTCCGTTTTTCTTATCTCGGACCTCCCCCCCACGGTTCCGGCCCCCTTCTTTGTGGCCCATGTCCTTCAGGGCACCGGATCAGGTGAGGTTGCTCGGAGTTCCTTGGAGTGGTATTCCGTCGAGGGCTTTTCGGAGTCGAGGGAAGAGGGGGGAAGGAGTGTACCGGAGCAAGAACAAATACGAAAACAGGTTGTTAACCGGATGGTGCGAGGACCTGATCCCGATAAATCGCTTGGGGAATGCTTGCCCGAGGGAGCGCCCGAAACTACTACTCGCAACCGGTTCGGGGTGGCTTGCGACAAGGAAAGGGGTGCATCCCGGATATCCCCGAATGCGCAGAGGATGAGTAAGAGGAGGGTACCGAAGCGCATCCCGGAGAAGAGGAGTGCCGACATCCCCGAAGACCGGTCCGTGTTCCGTTGTCGTGAGACCGTTTCCCTTTGCAAACGTGTGTGTTTCGCACACAAGCAACGGATGGTGAGCTACTGTTTGCAATATCCGGATCGACCATACAACACGTGTGCTCGGGATATCACAAAAGATTGCACCACCTTCGACGGATTGAGTGTGTGTGGTACGACTCTGGGGAGATACGTCAAGAACGCCTACGAGGATCACCCTAACAAGACGCCGGTTCCGCCGGGTATGGAGGGGATGGTCGATTACAGGCGGATGCTCTTGGCATTGAAGGCAAACAGGCAAATTCCCCCCACATTCTCGGGGTATCTCCTTCGGCAGGTGAGGAAGGGTCCGGAAATGACCCCGGAACAAGAGAGAAGGGCGGTAGCTTACTGCATGGAACGGAGAAGCCGATCATATCCGCAATGCGCTCAGGATATCAAAAGAGATTACACCATCCTCGGTGACGCAGGTATAAGTATGAATATAACTGACAGGAAGCTAGGCATTTGCGTACAAAATGCCTACGAGAACCACCCCCAAACCCTTGCGGTCCCCGGAACCATGAAGAAGATGATCGATTACAGGAAGCTACTTGGTGAATTGGAACAAACCGAGCGGGTTGACTCGGACTTGTTCGTGCGCTGTTGCAAGGGGCGCATCGGGTACGTACACTTAGAAAAGACCACGGCCAATGAAGTCCCCGAGACTTCATGCAGAGAAGAGGGACCGGTCACCACCGCCACCGCCTTGGATTCCGGAAGAGAAGGGGAGGCCGGGGGATCGGTTCAAAGCGAGTGGGAAGGAACCTCTTTCCCAAGTTGATGGGTGTGAGAGATCGATGTCATGGGGATTTCCTTCCGGAATCCGGTCGTTTCCCTCTGCGACGTGAGGATGTTCCGAGCGAAGAAAACAAAGATCGGGATCGCCAAACCGTCGCGGAGCCTCTTCGTACGCAGTTCTCTTACGAATTCTCCGTCACCGGTTGTTCGGCGAATCAGCCCTCCCGGACGGCTTTCTCTCACCCGGACGGACCTTTCCGCAGTGCTCCTCAGCGTTATCAATCGTTCCCTCAAAGGTTCGAGCATCACGTTCCGGACAGCACGGTGTCCGGAGACGGGTGTGCGACGAGTAGGTGAGGCGGGAGTCGGACTTTGCCCGTGAAGTTCCGTCCGGTCGGAAGAAGCGAGTTGACATAATGTGCCTCATATCGTAGCATGTCCGCGAACGGGTTGTTATTATTGCGGAGAGAGGCATGGCGTCAGCGGTGGGAGTGAGTGGTGTGTGTGTTCGTCAGAGTGGCCCGCATGAGGGAGGAGTCCCTTTCTCTGCCTCTGCAGTTCCGACCCCGTATCCCCCGACTCCGTATCTCCCGACCCCGTATCCCCCGATCCTGTATCTCATCATTCCGGCCTCTGCGGTTCCGCTTCCGCACTTCACCATTCCGGCCTCTGCGGTTCCGCCTCCGCATCTCACCATTCCGGCCTCTGCGGTTCCGACTTCCCTCGTTGCGGCCCGTACTCTCCGGGATGCCGAACATCCGGCTGAGGTTGCTCGGGATCCTTTGGGGGAACGTTCCCTCGCAACCCTTGTCGGATCGAAGGACAGGAAGGAGTTGCGGAGACAGGTCGTCGACCGGATGGTGGCAAACCCTGATATAGCCGTCAAGAGACTCCTTCCCGAGGGGGTGCCCGAATCTACTGCCTGCAGATGGCTCGGTGAGGTCTACGAGAAGGAAGGACGTGTGTTTGAAGTGCCCCCGATGCGTAGGAGTGTGGATCGTAGAAAAGTGCTGAAGTATATCCGGGAGGGGAACACCGCTACCCCCAAAGATTGGTCGGCACTCCGTCGTCGTAACACCACTATCCGTCGCGGACAGGTGACTTCCTTACAGAAGCAAAAGGCGGTAGACTACTGCTTGCAACAATACCCTAAATCATACGAAGTGTGTGCTGAGGATATCGCAACAAATCCCACCATCCTCGGTAAGATAGTCATAAGTTCCGCATCTCTAGGGATTTATATAAGAGAGGCCTACAACAGTCACCCCAAGAGGCGGGAGATTCCGGAACATATGAAGAGGGGTGTCGACTACAGGAAGCTACTCTTGGCATTGAAGGCACACAGGCAAATTCCCCCCACATTCTCGGGATATTCCCTCCGGAAGAAGTGTGGGGAGATGACTTCGGAACAAGAGGAAAAAGCGGTACGTTACTGCATGCAGCACATGGGCCGATCATATAAGCGATGCGTTCGGGATATCGGAAAGGACCCCGCCATCCTCGGTGATGCAGATATAAGTGCGAATGTAACTGACAGAATGCTAGGATTTTGCGTACAAAATGCCTACGAGAGGCATTCCAAAACCGTTAGGGTTCCGATGGATATGAAGAAGAGGGTCGACTACAGGAAGTTGCTCCGGGCATTGTGGCAAGACAGGGAAGTTGTCCCGTTCTCGGACTTCCTCAAGGGGCGGAGCGCCGGGGTCGTAGCGACAACCACGGTCGTACCCCGCGCCCCCGAAACTTCATGCGGAGGGGGTAGAGTGGGGGATGGCGATCGCGTCGTGAGTGCCCGAATCTACCGCCCGCCACCGGCTTAAGGCGGGCTACGAAGAAGAAAGGGGGATCACTTGACATTCCCCCGGATAAGCGGGGGATTGTGAGTAAGAGAAAAGTACTGAAGTACATCCGGAAAGGGAACACCGAAATTCCCGAAGATGGGTTCGTGTTTTGCCGTCGTAACACCCCCCTATCGCAGACGGGTGCGTCCCGAACAAAAGCAAAAGGCGAAGGACTGTTGCGCAATACCCCGGTTGACCATGCCCGTGCGCTCGAGGTACCGAGGGCGATCCTGCCGTCCCCGGTGATGTAAGTGTAAGAGATACGTTTCTGAGGAAGTCTGTCGGATACCCGATATCCGGTTGCCTTTTCTCAAACGATGTATACTTGAAGGGTGTATTGAATAGCCTCTGTCGATGTTTCCGGCTTGAAGCAACGCTTAATCCTACGAGCTCCGAAGCACGGGGCCCTTTTTCGAAGCGTCACGATCTTTGTGATTTCGTGTCGTAGGTGTTTTATGGGGAGTGAAAGGGGGGCCTTGTCTTCCCTTGGAAACAGTCTCAGCTATAATCACCGTGTCCTTCGACATACGGAATCGGCGGGCTGTTGCCCCGATACCATATCTCGACGACCTCCAACACCACGGTTTTACGCAGTGTAACCTTATCTTGCTTCGCAGATGCGATCATCGTACCGTAAGCCCCGGGTTCCGGGTTCGTTCCCGGGTCGTTGTGATTGTTTACATAGAAACGTAAGGGGGGCCCTTTTTGTAAGGTATGTATTCGGTACGGAGGAAACCGAGGAACCGGATCCTCGGCAAAAACCGGTCCGGAAGGGCCACCCTCCCGGGGAGAGGGTGGTCCGACCGGATAGCTTTCTCTCATCCGGACAGACATTTCCGCAAACCCTCCTAAGTGTTTTCAGTCGTCCTCTCCAAGAGTGCGAACATCACGTCACGGATAGCTCGGTATCCGGGGCGAACGTCCGGGAACAGGTGGGGAAGAGTCGGACTTTACCTGTGCGGTTCCGTCCGGAGGGAGGAAACGAATTGACGTAATATGCCTCACACCGTAGAATGCCCGCGAGCAAGCTGTTTGTTGTTGCAAGGGGGCGGGTATGACATCGGCTGTAGGGGCGGGTGGTCAGGTGGTTATCGGAACGGGGAACGGCCCGTATGGTGGGGAAGGAATCTCTTTCTTTGCCTCTGCGACTCCGACTTCTGCGGTTCCGACCCCGTCGTACCTCCCGACCCCGTATCTCATGGTTCCGGCCTCCGCGGTTCCGACCCCCCCCTTGGCGGTCCGTACTCTTCGGGACAACGGGTGCCCGTCCGGGGTTGCGCGGGATTTCCCGGGGCAACGTTCCGTCGTAGTTCTTTCGAGGTTGAAAGGAAAGGAACGGGAGCATTTTCGAACATGGGCCGTCAACGCGGTGGTGAGAGAACCCGAGAAAAATGTCTCGGACCTTCTTCCCGCAGGGGTGCCCGCGTCTATGGTTGGTAGGTGGGTCGGTGCGGCTTACGAAAAGGAAAAAGGTACGTTTGTAATACCCCGGGATCAGCGGAGGCGCGTGGATTTGAGGAAGGTGCTGAAGTACATCCGGGAAGGGAACGTCACCATCCCCGAAGATTGGTCCGTGTTCCATCGTCGTGGCTTTGCTGTTGTCCGTCGCAAACGGTTGACCCTCCTGCACAAGCAAAAGGCGGTGCATTACTGCTTGCAACGATACCCCCGAACGTACCAAGAGTGTGCTTGGGATATAGCAGGCAATCCCGCTATCATCGGTGGTGCGACCGCACATAATTCATCTCTGGGGAAGTATGTCAGAGAGGCCTACGAGGCCCACCGTGACACGAAGCAGGTTCCGGAGCACATGAGGGGGGAGCTCGATTACAGGAAGATGCTCTTGGCGTTGGGCCGGGGCGAGCGCATTACCGAATTCTCGGAGTATTACCTCCGGGGGTGTAAAGAGCTGACCCCGGAGCAAGAGGAAAAGGTGGTAGGCTACTGCATGAAACGACAAAGCCGAGCGTACTCACTGTGTGTTCGGGATATCAGAGAAGACCACACCATCCTCGGCGAAGCAAATATAAGTATGAATATAAGTGCTAGAATGCTAGGTGTTTGCGTACAAAATGCTTACGAGAAACATACCAAAACGGTTGAGGTCCCCCCGGATATGAAGTTGCAAGTCGACTACAGGAAGTTACTCCGGGCACTGTGGGAAGAAAGGGAAGTGGTCCCGTTCTCAAATTTCCGCAAGGTGGGCGTGGTGGAGACTTCGGATGATGTAGGGCGGTGTGTATGCCGGGTCGAGGTTTGACTATTTACATATCAGAGAAGATCGCACCATCTTCGGCGAAAAAAGCGTACGGTACGGGTGTTATTGTTAAAAGGCCGAGTTGTTTGCATAAAGACGGCCCGTGAGAGTCACCCCGACGCGGTTGAGGTTTCGGAGCATGTGAAGACGAGAATCGACTACGGGAAGATGCTCTTGGCGTTGAAGCGAAACGAGGAAAAGACCGAGTTCTCGGGGTATTTCCTCCGGAGGCAGAGTGAGGAGATGACCCCGGAGCAAGAGGAAAAGGTGGTAGACTACTGCATGAAGCGGAGAGGCCGATCATGTCCGCGATGCGTTCGGGATCTCGGAGACGACCGCACCGTCCTCGATGAAGTACCTCTAGGTATGAATGTAAGTGATAAAGTGCCGGGTATTTGTGCAAAAGAGATCTACGATACACACCCCGAATAAGGTTCCCGAGGCATATGAAGAAGGCAATCGACTACGGGCAGTTACTCGGGGAATGGGAGCAAAGAGGGCGGATGGCATTGCTGTTCCAAAATTTTTCCTTATCGAAAGGACCCATAAACATCTCTTACAACCGCAAACTATCCGCACCGAGTCTCTCCACGATTTCATCGGGAGTCACACCGTTGAGCTTCGATTTGGACATTTTCTCGTTGACATAGTGTGCCTCATACCGTAACGTGTCCGCAGGCGGACTTTCGTTACTCTCAAGGGGGGAAGCATGGCGTCGGCGATAGGGGCAAGTGGTGTGTGTGTTTACCGGAGCGGCCCGTATGAGGAAGGAACTTCTTCCTTTGCCCTTGCGGTTCCCCCCTCCCCTTTCGCGGTCCGCATCCCCGTCCCCATCCTTCCGAGTGCCGGGTCCGGCGAGGTTGCTCGGGGTTCCTCGGGGCACCGTTTCGTTGGAGTTCCTTCGCGGCCGGAGGAGGAGAAGGAGAGCGTACGAGAGCGGGTCGTTGATGCGATGGTGCGGGAACCCGATGGACCTGCCGGAGAGCTTCTTTCCGACAAGGTTGCCGTGCCTACTATTGCCAATAGGTGGGTCGGACGGGCCTATGAAAGGGAAAGGGGGTCATTTACAATACCCCCGAACCGGAGGGGGCGTGTGCATCTTGGGAAGGTACTGAGGTACATCCGGGAAGGGAATGTTGCCATCCCCGAAGATGGGTCCCTGTTTCGCCGTCGTAGCACCGTTGCTCGGAGCAAACGAATCTCTTTAGTCGCAAAAAGGCAAAAGGCGGTGGCTGACTACGTGAAGAAGCATCCCCATAAATCATACAAAGTGTGTGTTCGGGATATGGCAGATGATCCTACCATCCTCGGCAGTGATGGAGGCGCGATCATAAGTGGCTCGTTTCTAAATATTTATGTTAAAAGAGCCTACAGGGACCACCGGAACGCGATTATGAAGGGGAAGATCCGTTACGGAACACTGCTCCGGGCATTGTTGGATGGAAGGAGTGTTGTGCCGTTCTCGAGTTTCCCGGAAGGAGGCGCTCGGGACGCAACGGAGACCCCGGATGGTATCGGGTGATCCGTATGTCGGGCCCCGGATCTTGACTGCTACATCGACAACAACATGTGTGGGAAGCGCGGCGGAGAGAAACACGGGGCTGACGCGATGTGTCGCACACCGCAACGCGTCCGTGAGCAAGCTACTACCACTACGAGGTGCGGGGGGGTTCGGACTTTGCCCGTGCGGTTCCGGGTTTGCCGGAAGTAGCCGATTGCAATAAACATTCCGGGTCACGTAAAGTGGGGCTTTTCCCTTTTGCACGGACGATACGGATGGAAAACGACCACCCCCGTGCCCGCTCTTACGATCACCTCACCGTGGAACGGAAGTGGCAGGCATATTGGGCGAAGAACGGAACATTCGGGGCGAGGATCGATCGGAGCAAACCGAAGTACTACATCCTCGACATGTTTCCCTACCCCTCGGGCGCGGGCCTCCACGTAGGTCACGTCACGGGATATACCGCAACCGATATTCTGGCACGCTACAAAAGACAGAAGGGGTTCAATGTCCTCCATCCGATGGGATGGGACAGCTTCGGCCTTCAGGCCGAACAGTATGCCGTCCGGACGGGGGCCAAACCGGCAGATACGACGGCGGAAAATATCGCCACCTACCGGAGACAACTCCGACGCCTGGGTTTTAGTTACGATTGGGATCGAGAATTTGCAACGAGTGATCCGAGTTACTATAAGTGGACGCAGTGGATCTTTACCAAGCTCTACGAAAAAGGGCTGGCCTACGAGGCGGAGGTGCTCGTCAACTATTGCCCCGATCTCGGCACCGTGTTGGCCAACGAAGAGGTCGAAAACGGAAGGAGTCGTGAGGGGGGTTATCCCGTGAAGAGGCACCCCCATCGACAGTGGATCTTGCGAATTACCGAGTATGCGGAACGTCTTTTGCAAGATTTGGACGATGTAGATTGGCCCGAACATATCAAACGGATGCAGAGGAATTGGATCGGTAAGAGTGTTGGTGTCCGGCTTTTTTTTCTATGTGAGGGGACCGAAGAAGAGATCTCCGTCTTTACGACCCGTGTCGATACCCTTTTCGGTGTCACCTTTCTTGCTTTGGCCCCCGAACATCCCCTCACGAATGTGGTGACGACCGGAGAGAAAAAGGAGGAGGTTGCTCGATACGTGGCTTGCGCTACTTCCAAAAGCGATTTGGAGAGAACCGATTTGAACCGCGATAAGACGGGTGTCGCTACGGGCGCCTGCGTCATCAATCCCGTCAACGGAAGAAGAGTGCCGGTTTGGGTGGCCGATTACGTTCTGGCCGATTACGGCTACGGAGCGGTTATGGGTGTGCCGGGAGCGGATGAACGGGATTTCGCCTTCGCCGAAAAGTATGATCTGCCCGTGATCGCCGTCTACGACCCGGAGAGCGATGATCCGGAAGTCAGAAGAACCGTCATCGAGGGAAAACGGTGTTGGACAGGGGAGGGAAAGGCTACACATGGCAAGAGTGAGTGTTTGGATATCAACGGTTTGAGTATGGAAGAGGCCAAAGAGAGGGTCACGAAGTGGCTTGTGAAAAATGGTCGTGGCAAAAAAGAGACCGGATATAAGCTCAGGGATTGGCTCTTTTCGCGCCAGAGATACTGGGGAGAGCCGATTCCGATTCTTCGGTTTCAAGACGGATCGATCCGGACCCTTGACCAGGATGAATTACCCCTTACCCTTCCGGAACTCGACGATTATAAGCCGCGGGGAAAAGGGAAAACCCCCCTCGATAACGTCTCCGATTGGATTGAAGTCACCGACCCGAAAACCGGGAAACGGGCAATGAGAGAGACGAACACCATGCCGCAGTGGGCGGGTTCTTGTTGGTATTACCTGAGGTTTTGTGACCCTCTCAACGATGCGTATGCTTGGGGAGAGGAGGCCGAAGCATACTGGATGCCTGTCGATATGTATGTCGGTGGTGCCGAACATGCCGTGTTGCATCTGCTCTATGCTCGCTTCTGGCATAAGGTTCTCTTCGATCTGGGACTTACGTCAACGAAAGAACCTTTTCAAGCGTTGCGCAACCAAGGCCTTGTGACGGCGCACGCCTTCAAACGGGAGGGGGGCGGTTATGTTGCTCGAGAAGATGTAGTGATGGAAGGGGATAAAGCGTTCGAGCGGAGGTCGCACGAGCCACTCTCCGTCCTCCTTGAGAAAATGTCCAAATCGAAGCTCAACGGTGTGACTCCCGATGAAATCGTGGAGAGACTCGGTGCGGATAGTTTGCGGTTGTAAGAGATGTTTATGGGTCCTTTCGATAAGGAAAAATTTTGGAATAGCAATGCCATCGCAGGGTGTCGCAGGTTTTTGGACAGATTTTACGCACTTGTCGTCTCCCGGAAAAGGAGCGATGCTACTTGTGAGGAGGGGATGCGCCTCGCTCACATTTTGGTGAAAGGGGTGGCCGACGACATCGAATCGATGTTCTTCAACACGGCGATTGCGAAACTCATGGAATTCGTCAACGCCTTTTCCAAACTGGAGAGCTACCCGACGAGGGGACTCGTGATGGCCACGCAGGCGCTGAACCCCTTCGCCCCCCATTTGGCGGAGGAGTGTTTCGAAATCCTCAGGGGAAAGGGGGGTTCTCTTGCTTACGAACCCTACCCGGAGTACGATCCGAGCTACCTGCAAACCGACTCGGTCACCTTCGTTTTCCAAGTGAACGGCAGGGTACGGGGGAAGAAGGAATTGCCGAAGGGGACGACGAAAGAGGAGCTGACGGCTCTTCTGCAAGCCGATGAACACTGTGCAAAATATCTACGAGGGAAGATTGTCAAGGTGATCTTCGTGCCGGATACGTTGATCAATGTCGTCGTTGCTTCATGAAGGGGAAAGGGAAGCGGATGTTCTTACATACCCTCTACAATCTCTCCCTCTCTACTTTGGCTTTGTTTTACCTTCCAAAGTTCTTTTTCGACAGGTGGTGTCGCGGTAAGCATCGTTCCGGTCTCGGAGCCAGGTTCTTCGGATACGTTCCTTCCGTAGAGGCAAAGGGGCCCGTGATCTGGCTTCACGCCGTCTCCGTAGGGGAGGCGAAAGCACTTTTAACCCTCTTGCCACATGTGAGAGAGAGCTACCCGGAGGCATTTATCCTCGTTTCGACGGTAACCGAAACGGGAAATCGAGAGGTGCGGAAGCATGCCCGTGAGGCGGATGCCATTCGTTATATGCCGATCGATTTTCCGTGGGCGGTGCGCCGGTTCGTCAGGAAGGTACGGCCCGACCTCTTGCTCCTAACCGAAGGGGATTTTTGGTACAATCTCTTGACCGAGGTGAAAAAGGGGGGGGGGAAGATCGTTCTCGTCAACGGTAAACTCTCCGATGTTTCCTTTGCCCGTTACCTGAGATGTCGTTCTTTCAGTACCCCCCTTTTCCGAGAGATCGACCTCTTTTGCGTCCGGACGGAGGAGTATGCCGATCGATTTTCCCGTTTGGGTGTGGGAAAAGAGAAGCTCTTTACGATACCCAATCTGAAGTATGATATTCCCTCTCCTCATCTCTCGTGTGAGGAGAAGGAGAGGCAAAAGCGGGGGTTACGTCTTGAAGAGAGCGATGTGGTATGTACGTTGGGTTCGACCCACCCGCGGGAAGAGGAGGCCCTTTTGCGTCCGATCGTTCCGCTTTTACGCAAGTATCCCGGACTCAGGGTACTCATAGCTCCCCGCCACCCCGAACGTTTCGGGACGGTCGCCTCCCTCTTGAAGAAGAGCGGAGTACCCCATATGACATACTCCTCGCGCTCGGAGGGGGTAGGGGAGGGTGAGGAACGGCCCCGCCTCATTCTGATCGATGAGATGGGAGTTCTCCCCATGTGTTATGCCCTTTCCGCCATATCGATCGTGGGGGGAAGCTTTTTGCGAGGTGTGGGAGGTCACGATGTGTTCGAACCCGTTAAAACGGGTTCCTTCGTCCTCTTCGGCCCTCACATGGAAAAGCAACGGGATATCGTCGGTCACGTGTTGACATCCGGAGCGGGAAAACAACTTTCCTTACGAGAAATTTCCACCGTTCTCGACAGATGTCTCTCTTGCCCTGCGGAGGTCGTCGCCTCGGGTCGGAAGGGACGGATCCTTGCAAATCGGCTCAGAGGGTCGTCCGGATCGACGTGGCGACGGATTCTTTCGACTTTTCCGTTGTGAAAAACGATCTCGCGGGGTAGAATATGCCCCGTCGGAGGGGAGAAGGTTGTCGCGGGGTGGAGCAGTTGGTTAGCTCGTTGGGCTCATAACCCAAAGGTCGGAGGTTCGAGTCCTTCCCCCGCCATTTTTTCGGTGGCTTGCATCGGCGACCTGAGTTGGCGGTCCGAGTTGGCGGTATAGCTCAGTCGGTAGAGCAACGGAATCATAATCCGCAGGTCCATGGTTCGAGTCCATGTGCCGCTATTCTTCGTAATGTCCGGAGGGGGTTCTCTTGCCGTGGTGGCGAATTTTTCCGGTTACATAAGCCGTGCCAACGACTTGGTTTGGGGTTTCCCCCTCCTCATTCTCATGGCCATAACCGGCCTCTATAGTACTTTTCGTACTCGTGGCGTGCAGTTCAGATATCTCTCCTATGCGCACCGGTTGGCTTTGACGAAGCAGAGAGTAAACGAGGAGGGAGCGGGCGACATCAGTCGGTTTCAATCGTTGACGACCGCTTTGGCTTCGACGATCGGAATCGGTAGCATTACGGGTGTGGCGACCTCTATTTCCGTCGGAGGATCGGGAGCGATCTTCTGGATGTGGGTGGCGGCCCTCTTCGGTGCCGCGACGAAATATGCCGAATCGATCCTTGCGGTCAAATTTCGGATTACCGATAAGCGGGGAGAGATGTGCGGCGGTCCGATGCACTATCTCGAAAGGGGAATGAGAGCCGGGGGGTGGGGCAGATTTTTGAGTATCTGTTTCGCCGTTTTCGGTGCGATTGCCGCTTTGGGTACGGGAAATATGGTGCAAGCCAACTCGGTGGCCGTGGCGCTACGGGATGCCCTTTCCCTTCCTCCTGCTTGGCTCGGGTTCGTCTTGATGATTGTCGTAGGGGTGGTTCTTTTGGGAGGAATCAAGAGCATCGGACGGGTATCGGAAATCTTGGTGCCTGCCATGGCCTTTTTCTACATAGTGGGCGGTCTCGTGATCATTGCGGTTAAATACCGCTATGTGCCACACGCCTTTTTGCTGATTTTTCGGAGCGCTTTTACGGGAGAGGCGGCATTCGGAGGCTTTGCCGGTGCGACGGTGATGAAGGGGATAGAGTTCGGTGTGTCGGGGGGTGTTTTTTCCGGGGAGGCGGGATTGGGCACCTCTCCCATGGCCGCCGCCGCCGCCAAGACGGATGTTCCCGGGCGTCAGGCGTTGATCTCCATGTGCACGGTGTTCATCACGACGGGTATTGTATGTACGGTAACCGCCCTCACCATCGTTCTTTCCGGTATCTTCGGTTCTTTCGGTCCGGACGGCAAAGCGTTGGAGGGTTCTTCTCTCGCGTTTCATGCATTCGGGGCAGTGATTCCGGGGGGGGAGTGGATCATAACGATTGCCTTGATCCCCTTCGCCTATTCGACGATTCTCGTTTGGGCTTACTACGGAGAAAAATGTACGGAGTATTTATTCGGAGAAAGGGCGATCATTCCCTACCGGATTCTCTATGTGATTCTGATCATTCCGGGTGCCGTTCTGCATTCGCGCACCGTGTGGGGTATCGCCAACATGATGAACGGATTGATGGCCTTCCCGAATCTGATCGGCATATTGGTACTGGGGGGGGTGATTGCGAGGGAGACGCGCCGTTTTGACAAGCTGTTTCGGATGGAGCGTATATCCGGGTCCGGCACATAGGATGCGTATAGAGACCTATGCGACCCGTCTTGTTCTACCGGGCGACAATCTTCTCTCCCTGATCGACGACCGTCTACCCGAACTCCGTGAACGCACCGTTTTGGTCGTTACCTCGAAGATCGTGAGTCTGTGTGAGGGGAGTTACGTGAAGCCGGAAGAGGGGTTTTCCAAGGAAGATTTGGTTAAACGGGAGGCAGACTCGTATTGGGAGGGGGGAGAGGGGTGCGATATCCGTCTTACGATCAAAAACGGTCGGCTACTTCCCTCTGCGGGGATTGACGAATCGAACGGGGGGGGGCTTTTCGTGCTCCATCCGGAAGATGCATTCCGTTCGGCCCGTCTCGTATGGGAACACATACGGAGGAGGGGGGGGTTATGGGAGGCGGGCGTTCTGATCACCGATAGTAACGTGGTTCCGATGCGTCGCGGTGTGGTGGGAGTGGGGCTTGGCTGGTGTGGATTCGACCCCTTACGCCGGTATGTGGGGCGACCGGATTGTTTCGGCGTTCCCCTTCGCCGTACGGCAGGCAACAACGTGGACGCTCTTGCGGCGGCTGCCGTCTTTTGTATGGGGGAGGGGGGAGAGCAAACCCCCCTTGCCGTTATCGACGGGATCCGGGATCTCCCTTTTCGTCACCTGCCACCGACTCCCGAAGAAATTCGAGAGAGTGCCGTTTCCGTTCGCGAGGACCTCTACGCGCCTCTCCTCATGAACCCGGATGTCTCCCCATGAACGGGTGATCCGATCGGAGGGAGCACTTTGTCACGGACGGTCGCGGCCCTCACTATTCCGGGGCACCTGTTTCAACGGAGGGCGACAAATATTATAACACCAATTATCTATCCTGCTAAAGAGAGAGGGAGACATGAAAAATATGTTTCTATGATCGGTCCGTTTCAAGGGATCTGCGGTAGTCCTCTATCAGAGGGGCGAACCGGGGAAATAGGGGGACGAACACCCGTTCCAAATAGTCGAAGAAGTCC